>JAEWER010000016.1 GCA_023389255.1 Bacillota bacterium | reverse complement strand
CCCTAAAACCCCTGGTCTACCAGCTCATTCGCCCAACTAAAAAGCTCCCTGTGAGGGGAGCTTGCAAAATCGATACAGTGTATCAATTGAGTGTCTTAGTGGAGCCGAAGATGGGAATTGAACCCACGACCTATCCATTACGAGTGGATTGCTCTGCCCCTGAGCTACTTCGGCAATACCACACAATTTTAACGGCAAAGGGACAATACATCAAGCGAACAAACACAGTTATTATATTAAAGGTATGCAAGCACAAGATTTTTCAACCCAGTTAATTGCAACAAGCAAGGCATTGCTTAAGGCACGTTTGCGGCTAATGATTGCTAGTTGTCTGTTTTGTTTGTTGCCAGTGCCATTTTTATTGATAATTAGTTGTTATATGATGCCTGGCCTGCCAGCTAATTCACTTTTCTTCCTACAGTTTGCGTTGGTGGGAATCCAGTTACTGATGTTGATGATAGCAATCATATGTTTAACTAAACGTAAGGACGTTTATTATCAGCTGCTAAGGCAAATTGATTTAAGCAAGTTGAGCAGTGAAGTAGTAATGCAAGAAAAAGAGAAAATCCAATTAATTGAACAAAAACAATTGCATCTGTGGCAAGTGATGCGCTATTTTATCGTTTTCGCTAGCATATTAGCCATTATTGTTACACCCGCTTTCTTTATTTTGACTCGTAGTTATGGAGCTTTATTTTTAGGTTTCATTGCCAGTTATTGTGCATTAGTTGTTTTAGGATATTTGTCACTGTATTTTTCTAAACGACACGCAGTGCTTCGCCAAGTATTTGATGAACTACAGGTACAAGCTTCTTGTCTTAATTTATCTGCAAGTCAAAAATAACAGATTAACCGTAAACTTGAATGTACTGCTAAATTAAATGTATAAATGCAAAATACTTGGAACAAAGGAAGAAAAGATTTATTGAAACATGGAACAACACGGGCAAACAGAAAGCTTTAAGCAATTACAAAGTGGCAATCTCTTGCGCCTAATTTTAGCTTTTTCTCTACCTGCTATCGCAAGCTACTTTATTTCGGAACTCTACAACATGGTGGATACCTATTTTGTAGGCAACACGATAGGTGCAGATGCAGTAGGAGCTTTAGGGATTATTTTTCCTGTTCAGAGATTGATTATCGCACTAAGCCTACTGTTTGCCTTTGCGATTACCAATCAGATGAGTTTGTGTTTAGGTGCCAAACAGACAGAAGATGCTTCACGCATTATCAGCGAGGGTATCGCCTTAAATTTTATTTTCATGTTACCTCTGACGTCACTGGTATACTTCTTTGAGCAACCTTTACTTAAATTGTTGGGTGCTAAAGAAACTCTTTTACCCTTGGCTTCTGAGTACTTGCAAATCATCATTTGGGGCGCAATATTTTTAACGCTGGGAACAACTTTGGCACGTATTTTACTCGCCTTAGGTGAAGCTCGATTATCACTGTACTTAACTATCAGTGGAGCGCTGATTAACCTAATTTTAGATTATATTTTGGTGGTCAACTGGGGTCTGGGCGTAAAAGGAGCAGCTATAGCCACTTTAATTTCACAAATTGCTAGCTGTTTGCTTGCCATATATTTCTTTAGCAGAAGCCTAAAACGTATTCATCTGCATCTAAGTTTTAACTTTAGGTGGTGCAGTATGGGCAGACTGATTTTAATCGGCTTACCATCTTTTGTAGTGGAATGTGAAGATGCGATTGTCTTAGCAGGTTTGAATTGGTTGCTCAGTATCAGTGTGGGTGTTAGTGGTATCAACAGTTTGGCATTGGCAGTCAAAGTTTATTTGTTTACGTTCGTATTGATCCTTGGTTTTGCATACGGTATGCAACCCATTATTGCCTTTAACATTGGTGCCAAAGCGTGGCGCAGAGTGAGTCAAACTCTAAAATTAACCACCATACTCAATTTTGCTGTTAGCTTGCTTGCAACCATTTTGACCTATTTTTTCACGCCGACTATCCTTGCGTTTATCGTACCAGATGCACAACTTATAGCACGTACGACACCATACTTCAGGCAGATGATATGTTTGCTACCTTTAATCACTTTCTACTACGGCAGTGTGATGTACTTGCAAGCTTCAGCTAGAGCTTTAGCATCTAGTGTACTTTCTGTGATGCGCCAGATACTCTTGCTTTTACCAGTTTGTTACTTAGCTGTGCTCGTCTTTGGACAAGAGGGATATTTTATTTTCCTTGCGTATCCTTTAGTCGATTTAGTGGTAGGAATTTTAGGGTTCATCTTATTAATCTGGCAATTAAAACGGTTAAAACAGTGTCAAATGAAGACGTAAATGCTTGTCAATGGTAAAATTACAGTAATTTTGAGCTTTTATAAGTGAGATTATGGAATATGCAGCACTGACCCACGTGGGTCTAAAGCGACAACTCAATGAAGATAGTTATGGCTTCACCGATCCCAAGGCAGGGTTACCTGTTAGCTTTGTGTTAGCTGATGGCCTAGGTGGCTATGAGCATGGTGAGGTAGCTAGCGCTCTAACGGTCGAGTATTGTTTGGAGCGTTTACGACAGCTACCAGAGGATATGACAGAAGAGCAAATGCAAGCTGAGTTGATGGATATCATCCAAAAAATCAACGTCCGCGTATACTTAGAATCTCTACAAGATCAGCGTTTAACAGGCATGTGTTCCACCGTTAACCTAGCTGTCTTTTTTGCGGATGTTATGTATTCCACACATATCGGTGATTCAAGGACGTATCTGCTCAGAGCAGGAGAGCTTAAAGCTCTGACTATTGATCATACTTTGGTACACCAATTGATGGCAGAAGGGGGGTTGACTCCCGAAGAAGTTAAAGCCCACCCAGATGGTAAGGCTCTAGTTCAAGCTATTGGTGGTTACCTAACATACTTAAAACCAGATTTCAGCGCCATTCCTACGATGTATGGCGATCGTTTCTTGCTGTGTAGTGATGGTTTACATGGTGAAGTGGACGATGAAGTTATTTGCCGTTTATTGCAAGAAGCGCCTACCCCACAAAAAGCTTGTGATGATTTAATGCAAGCAGCTTTAGAGGCTGGGGGTAAAGATAATATTACAGTTATCTGTATTTTTAACGACAACGAAGAAGTTAATTTATAAGAGCAAGAGCTTAGTGGAGGAATGATGCAAGCTAATCGACAGCCGATTGGTCCTAATTCAATGATTGGAGAGCGCTACAGAGTTGTGCGCGTTTTAGGATCAGGTGGCATGGCTTATGTTTTTCTAGCAGAAGATATTCAAACAGGTCAGTTAGTAGCACTTAAAGTAATGCGTGACGATTTGGATAACACAGATACTGAGTACATCCGTCGTTTTGCAACTGAGGCAAGGGCAGCTGCCAGTTTAGATCATCCCAATATTGTTCGAGTTATCGATTACGGACAAGATGGCGACACACGTTATATAGTTCAAGAGTACGTAGATGGCATGACGCTCAAAGAGCTGATTGCTGAGCGTAAAGGCTTAAATTGGAAGTTAGCAGTTCTGCTGATGATTCAAATTGCTTCCGCTCTAGAACATGCGCATCAACGTGGTGTTATCCACCGTGATATCAAGCCCCAAAACGTGCTAATCACAAAAGATATGGTAGCTAAAGTAACAGACTTTGGCATCGCTCGCACCAATAACAGCGCCATTACGTTAACTGGTAGTTTTGCTTTTGGTTCAGTACATTACTTTTCACCTGAGCAAGCCAAAGGTACAGCAGTTACAGAGCGATCTGATCTGTATTCTTTAGGAATTTTGCTCTATGAGATGGTGACAGGCAGAGTACCGTTCGAGGGTGAAAATTCTGTAACTGTGGCGATTAAGCAATTACAGGATATGCCACCTAGACCCAGCTATTTTGTGCGTGATCTGCCAACTGCTTTGGATAGTATTGTCTTTAAGGCTGTACAAAAAAATCCAGAGTTGCGTTACACATCGGCGCGTGAGTTTATCAATGAATTAGAAGCTTTTTTGAAGAATCCGCATGGTCGTTTTGGTGTAGTTATTCCAGGGGATAATGCTTGGCAAAATGCAACCTCGGCTATTACGGTAGGCAAGCCCACCGATTATAGCCAGTTGCGTGAAATTGATAAGCGCATCAAAAATAGCAAACACTCTAGAACCAGAGACACTCTGCTGATGCTGGCCATAGTCGGCGTTGTTTTAGTATGCTTGGTGATGTTTTTACTGTGGATACGCAGTAGTTTTAGCCCCTTAATTAAACCTTTAACAGATACATCCAGCACTTTGAGTGCTGAGCGCACTGTTGAGTTGCCAGATTTTACGGGTAAAAATGCCAAAGATGTCATGGATCAGCTCGAAAAGACCTACCGCCTCATTCCCAACAAAGATTACAAGATTGAATGGGAAACTAATGATGTGGTAGTCAACAATATCTTCGAACAAAAACCTGAGCCAGGTAGTAAATTTGTGATCGGTAAAGATGTTTTAACCCTGAAAGCATCTTTAGGACCAAAAGCCAGTGAAGTGCCTAATGTAGTGGGCGAAGATAAAGATATAGCCATCGCAAAGATTCAAGAGGCAGGTTTCAGTGTCTTAGTACAATATGAGCGTTCAGACAGTGTGCCCGCCAATAAAGTTACCAAGACAGCACCTGAAGCGGGTAGTAAGTTAGTCGATAACGACGAAGTGACTTTGTACGTTTCTTTGGGTGCCAATGCTAATGAGCAAGGGCAAGTCTATGTGCCTAATTTAATTGGTAAAGATTGGCAGTCAGCGAAAGAACAAGCGGAAGCAGAGGGCTTGTCGCTACAAGCAGGTGCAGATGTTGGTGGCTCTGGCATTGATCCCCATCAAGCTTATGTGATCAAACAGACTCCAGCAGCAGGTTCAGTGGTTGTTGGTGGCTCAACCATTGTTGTAGATTATGGCACAGCACAAGATTTCCACAATGCACAAAATCCTACAAAACAGACTACTGGTGGTAAGCTGACTATGCCTGATTTCCGTGGCCAAAAGTGGACCGATGTCTATGCTACTGTTAGCAGTTGGCAAGGCTGGCCAGCTGAAGCTAGCTTGCAAGTAACATATGCCAGTGATCAGACTCCAACAACTTCAGAAGCACCTGATCAACTGTATGTCATGGAACAATCGGTAGCACCAGGTAAAGATTTTGATCCTAGCTCCATGCAATTAAGTTTTACCTTAGGAACTAAAGCAGAGTTAAATGGCAACTAAAGCAAAAATTTTGCGTGGAGTGGGTGGACAGTACCTGCTCCACAATCATCAGACAGAATTTACTGGTTTGGCGATGGTCAGAGGTATTCTGCGCCAAAAGCAGCAAGCACCTTTGCCAGGAGACATAGTTGTATACGAAGATTCTGGCGATCCCGATATCCCTTATGTAATTAACTCGATTTGTGAGCGCAAAAATTCTCTGCCACGTCCACGCATCAGCAATTTAGATGTACTATTAATCACAGCATCAAGCACTTTACCAGCGATTGATTATTACTTGCTAGATAGACTGTGCGCTTATGCCTATTTTCACGATATAGAGCCCGTGTTGCTTCTCACCAAAAATGATTTAGAACCAGATTCGGAGACTGTAGCTGAGTTTTATAGGAACTACGAGCCCACAGGTTTCCCAATTTTTCGTACTGGCTTAGCAGATGGAGAGACGCTAGAACATTTAGCAACCTATCTAGCTGGAAAAAATGTTGCTTTTGCCGGGCAATCAGGCGTGGGGAAGTCAACCTTAATCAACCGCATTTTTGGTATTGAGCTCATGACTGTCGGTAAAATATCCCATAAAGGAAAACGAGGCAAACAAACAACCAGACATGTGGAATTTTTCCCTACCGCTAAGGCAGGATATATTGCAGATACTCCCGGATTTCAGACTATTAGCCTTTTTGATTTACAAATGCAACCAGCAGAGTTTGCTTTGGGTTATCCTGAAATTGCCGATAGTAGTGAAGCATGTCGTTTCCGTACGTGTAGCCATACGGGTGAGTTAGGTTGCGTTGTGGCAGAAAAGCAGTTGATGCATCCAGCACGCTACGAACGTTATTGTGAACTATATAAACAGTTAGTAGCTGATATTAAGCGCTACTCCTATAAGTGAGGTATTTATGTTAAGTACAAGAACAGACAAGAAGGCACTGATTTGTCCATCGGTTTTGGCAGCAGATTTTGCTGATCTTAAAACCAGTTTGTCTAAGGTGGAACAAGAAGCAGATTGGCTACATTGCGATATTATGGATGGCAATTTTGTGCCCAATATCTCTTTTGGCATGCCAGTAATGGAAGCGCTAAAGCATGCTACAAAACTACCTCTCGATGTTCACTTAATGACCAGTGAGCCTGAGCGTTGGATAGAACCGCTTGCAAAAATTGGTGTTGACTCTCTGGTCTTTCACCAAGAAGTTGCACCACACGGCCACAGATTAATTCAGCAGATTAAAGATGCCGGCTGTTCTGCAGGCATCGCTCTTTGTCCAGCAACACCCATCTCAACTTTAGAAGAGTACTTGCCTTACGTAGATTTAATTCTGATTATGACGGTCAATCCTGGATTTGGCGGACAGCGTTTTATCGATACCATGCTCGATAAAATTAAGCGCACTCGTGCCTTGATTGACAGTAGTGGTAGAGCCATCCATCTACAAGTAGATGGCGGTATTTCTGCCAATACTATTGCTAAGGTAGCCGAAGCTGGAGCAGATACTTTTGTGGCAGGTAGTGCCTGCTTTGGTAGTGATAATCCAGCCCAAGAAATTCAAAAAATGCGAGAATTAGCTAATGCGGTATGTAACTAAGTTAGCGTAGTTACTTGGTTAGAATAGAATTAGAAAACTTATTTGCTATAAAAAAGAGGGACGATTGTCCCTCTTTTTTAGTTAGATGAGCTGTAGACGGAAAAATTTCTTCTTGCCTCGTCTGACAATAGCTTCGTTGTTGCTAAAGTCAGCTTCAGTTAGTTGGTAATCAATACCCAAATCAGAATTGTCGTTTAGGTAGACACCATTTTGCTGAAACATGCGACGGGCTTCGCTTTTAGAAGCAAATACTTTGGCGGAGCTGAGCACATCGAGCAGGGAAGTGGGTAAGCTGGAGACAGCAACTTCAATCGTGGGCATATCTTCAGAGCGACCAGCGCCGGAGAATAAATCCAGGGCTTGCTGCTGAGCTTTGGCTGCTTTTTCTTCACCGTGTACGATAGCTGTGATTTCGTAGGCAAGGCGTTGCTTGACTTGATTTAATTCAGCGCCTTCTAATTTGGCATATTCATTGATCTCTGCCATATCCACAAAAGTCAATAATTTTAGGCACTTGATAACTTCGCTATCGCCTACGTTGCGCCAATATTGATAGAAATCAAAGACAGACATTTTATTCTCATCGAGCCACACCGCACCTTTAGCGGTTTTGCCCATCTTCACGCCCTCAGAATTTAAGAGAAGATTGACAGTTGCGCCATAAGCTTCTTTTTGTTCCACTCGTCGGATGAGATCGATACCTGCTAAGATATTTGACCATTGATCATCACCACCTAACTGCAAATCGCAATTATAACGGCGGAAGAGTTCTAAGAAATCGTAGCCTTGAAGCAACATGTAGTTGAATTCGAGGAAGGTTAGTCCGCGCTCTAAACGTGAACGATAGCATTCAGCGGTTAACATGCGGTTAACTGAAAAATGTGCGCCATAATCACGGATGAAATCGATGTAATTGAACTTAGTCAGCCAGTCAGCATTATTGACTAAAATTGCTTTATCATCGGTGAAATCAATGAAGCGTTGCATCTGTGCCTTAAAGCGTTGCGCATTGTGCTCGATGGTATCTTTACTCATCATGCTACGCATATCGGTACGACCAGAAGGATCGCCAATCATAGCGGTACCACCACCTACCAAAGCGATGGGGCGATGGCCGGCTCGTTGCATGTGCGCCATCATCATTAAGGTGATCATGTGGCCCACATGTAGGCTGTCCGCGGTGGGATCAAAACCAGTGTAGAATGTAACGCCTGGTTTGCTCAGTTTTTCTCTAATAGTATCTTCATGCGTGGTCTGTGCTAAAAAGCCACGCTCAACTAGCACATCGTATACGGATTTGTTTGCCATAATCTCCTCCTTGAGTAATCAGTTTAGTGTATGTAAAGCGGTTCTCGCAATAATTCGAGAGTGTTCCTTTGGCCTAAATGCCAGATCTGACAAGCTCGGCGATCAAGATCACGTTGTAATTGGGCATCAATTGATAATTCCTGCTTATATAGATCGCTGAAGTTACTGACGATAGGTAAAGTGCTGTCTTGCTTCATTCTTTTCAACAAGTATCGTCCCGTCTTGTTAAAGGCTAAAACCTGTAGATATTGCGCTTTAGGGCTAATATCTTCAGGTATGTTCAGTAAAAGTGAGATTAGTGCTCGTTGTATTCGACTATGTGGAAACTGTCTGCTGCTACAGTTAGTTACTAATTCACTCAAAAGAGGAAAATTATCTTCCGCCACAGATTCTTGTAAGCGTGCGCATAAATCAGCGGACAAATAACGGTACTTATTGGCGTGATGTTCTGTTTCTCGCCAGAGTAAAGTTGCAATTAAAGAGCTGTAATCATCTAGTAGCTTATATTTCTTAGCTTGTAAGTCACGCAAGAGCAAAGCTAAGGAGTTGAGTGGCATCAGTGGCTTAAGCTCTTTTGCTAAACTCACAAGATCAGAAGCGCTGGCAATTTTTTGCCGAATAGCAGTAGCAGAAGCGAAGCTAGAATTCACTTCGTTTGCCAGATAATCATCGCCCTCACGCCGCAGTAAAAAAGGAGCAGGAACAGGTTGATGGTCTTTGAGTTTGACACCTGCCTTCAAATACTCGATGGCTAGGATTTGGTTTGATTTTTGGCAGATATTTTGCCATTCAGGGTTGATTTTTTTTAGCGCCAGCTCCCGTGCTTTAGCTATACCCATGCCTTGCTTTAAACAAGTTTGGAAAATTGCTTGATAGTTACTATCTTGTTCAGATTCTTCTACTAGGTATTGAGCTACGGCTTTTAGTTGATCAACTGTGCACGTTGGCTCATAGCCAAATGATTGTTTGTGTGCTTGTAGTTGACTCAAAGCGTAAACCACGCCGAAAGCGTAATCTTCAGCTGAAGCTGAGGTGACAGAAGTAGGCAAGCGTAATACCAAGTCTGCTCCGGCTAAAATAGCCTGCTGTGCCCGAGTGTAAGGTGAGATGATGGCTGGTAAGCCACGCTGACAGAAATAGCCAGACATCACCACAACGATGCCACAATGTCCGTTTAACTCACGGCTCATTTTCAGATGATGGGCATGCCCATTATGCAGAGGATTGTATTCGGCATTGATTGCAACAATCTTCATCTAATCTCCTAACTTTCTGCTACAGTTCTACTTGTCTACGTAAGGTGCTCGCCTCAAGGTCGGTTAATTCTCGCAATTCACCTGGCTTTAGACTTTCGTCCAAAACTAAAGTGGCAACTTGTTTGCGGTGTAAAGTTAGCACAGGTCGCTCGACCTGCGAGCACATAAGTTTAACTTGATGGAATTTTCCCTCGTACAGTGTTAATTCAACACAATGATCACTCACAATATTTAATTCTGCAGGCAAACAAGTGGAGCCATTACTCAAGGTTAAACCGGCGGCAAAAAGTTCAGTTTCTGTATCGCTCCAAGGCAAGCCAGCTGTGGTTACAACATAGATTTTAGCTACATGCCACTTGGGTGAAGTCAAGCGATGGCTTAGCTGGCCATCATTAGTGAGCAATAGAAGACCAGTTGTATCCTTGTCCAAGCGTCCCACGGGTGAGAGTTGACATTTTTGCAGATGTGCGGGCAATAAATCAGCGATGGTGGGTGCGTGGGCATCACTCAGTGCACTGAGATAGCCAGCAGGTTTGTGAAGCATGAAAACACTGTTAGCGTAGGAGCGCAAAGGTTTATTTGAACACAAGATATCGCCCAATTGATTAGAGCTGAACATTAATTTGGGATCTTTGACTACCTCGCCTAGGTAAGTTACTTGTCCTTGAGCTAGTAAATTTTTGACTTCTTTGCGTGAACCAAAGCCAGCATGCGCTAGCAATTTATCTAAACGCTCGGGACGATCTGTTTTAGTTTTCATGCTCGCTCCAGGTAGCAGGTTGAATTAAATTCAATTCTTCAAGCTTTTTCCTGACCAAAGCGAAATCATCCCACAAAATAGCTCGCTTAGTATTGTTGCGCAAAATATAGGCAGGATGTACGGTTGGGAGCACATAGTAATTACCAGTTTCGATCCATCTGCCACGCACTTGGGTGATGGGATCCTTGCGATTAGTAAAGTATTCGTAGGCAGTTGCGCCTAGCAATACAATGACTTTGGGACGCACTAACTTGAACTGTTCAGCTAAGTGTAATTGTTTACAAGTCTGAGCTTCATCTCGAGTAGGTTTACGGTTCTCTGGTGGTCTGCATTTACAGATATTGCAGATGTGATAAGTCTTAGGTGAAATTTCCAAAGCATCTAGAATGCTTTGGACTAGGTTACCTGATCTACCCACAAAAGGTAGTCCTTGTGCATCTTCGTCTGCACCAGGTGCCTCACCTATCAGCATGAGTGGAGCGGGGATGGAGCCACGCCATACCACCACGTTGGTGCGATTGCTAGCTAAAGGACAGGCAACACAAGACCGGCAATTGGTAACGAAGTTTTGCCAGGTAGAGTGAGAGATATGGATTAAAGAAGTATCTTGCTCTCGTTGTTTTCTATTATCTTGGGAATCTGACATAGCTAGTTTAATTGTTTACGTGGGATAGTAGTTTTATTTTCAGTTTCGGGTAATTCACGGATGGCCGCACATTCATAGCGATCATGTTTCTTAACAAAAACCATGACTTGCTCACGGTGTGAACTAGGTACATTTTTGCCGACATAGTCGGGTCGGATGGGTAGTTCTCTGTGCCCGCGATCAATCAAGATAGCGAGCTGGATGCAGGAAGGTCTGCCTGCATCAAACAAGGCTTCAATAGCGCATCTTACTGTTCTGCCAGTGTAGAGCACATCGTCGACCAAAATTACAGTTTTACCTGTTAGATTTGGTGCAGGTTGTTTGGTGTTGAGCACAGGTTCATCACCAGCTATGTGGGTCAAATCGTCACGATAGAATGTGATGTCCAATTCGTAGAGATGGCATTTTACACTGGAAAAGTTCTCAATTTTTTGCTTTAAGTATTCAGCGATATAGATACCACGAGTTCTGATACCCACTAAGTACAGGTGGTGCTCTTTCGGGTTTTTCTCAATGATTTCGTGAGCTATGCGAGTTAATGCGCGTTGAATCGCTTTTTCATCCATCAAGACAGCTTTAATTTGCATGACTTACCTCAACACCTTTTAGTTGTTTATAAGTATAACAAAGGGGGAAAAAGGATTATGTGTGCTAATACTTTGAGTAGTGAAACATTGTGCTTTGTCTAACCTAGCAAGTGTGCGCAGTGTCACAAGTAGTTCGATTAGAAATACTTATAATATTGCTTATGAATAAGCCAGCACCCCTGATCGATCAATTTCAGCGTCAAATTACCTACTTGCGTGTTTCTTTAACTGAGCAATGTAATTTGCGCTGTCGCTATTGTTTGCCAGAAGTTGGTTGTGCGAGTGTAGGGCAGGCTGAAAAATGGCTGTCTGATGCTGAAATTCTCACTTTGTGTCAATTAGCGGTGCGTTTGGGTGTCCGAAAAATACGCTTAACTGGTGGCGAACCGTTAGTTCGTAGCGGTGTCTTAAATCTGATCAAGCAATTGAATGAGTTGCGCAGTTTGGGCTTAAAAGAAATCTGTTTAACCACCAATGGTTTTTTGTTGCCACGGCTAGCAGAAAAGCTTAAACAGGCAGGGGTAGATCGCTTAAATATCAGTATAGATAGCCTAGATGCTGAGCGCTTTAGATACATCACACGTGGTGGCAATTTAGCGCAAGTTTTAGCAGGTATCGCCCAAGCTGAAGCGGTTGGCTTTGAGAATATTAAACTGAATACAGTGTTACTCGGTGGCATTAACGACGAGGAAATAACCGACTTTGTTGAACTCACACGCTCAAGGCAGTTACATGTGCGCTTTATTGAACTGATGCCCATGGGTGAAGCGCTTAACTGGCGGGAGGCTAAATTTATCTCATGTGAAACCGTGCTAGAACGTTGCCCTGAATTGAAAGCTCAGGGAAGTTCTGGGGTAGCCCAACTCTACCAACTACCAGATGGCAAAGGTACGGTCGGCTTGATTAGGCCGTTGAGTTGTAGTTTTTGTGCTGATTGCAATCGTCTACGTATTACGGCAGATGGCAAAGTTAAAGTTTGTTTGCATAGCGCAGAAGAGTGTTCGCTTAAAGGTTGCACAGCAGAGCAGATGGAAGAGATTCTCCGCAGTGCCTTAGCTAATAAATGGCAAGCGCATCAATTAAATAGTACGGGTACAAAAACGTCGCGCTACATGAGTCAAATTGGTGGGTAAGAATAAAAATAACCAGAGCTAGGAGGAGCTATGCAATTTACACATTTTGATCAAGAGGGCAGAGCCCAGATGGTTGATGTAGGTGCCAAGGATATCACGAAGCGTAAGGCGGTGGCTGAGGGCTATATCCAGGTGTCTGAACACACTTTTGCACAAATCAAAGCAGGTAATTTAGCCAAAGGTGATGTGTTAGCAGTAGCTCAGTTAGCTGGTATTATGGGTGCGAAACAAACCTCTAATCTCATTCCTCTATGCCATAACATCAACTTAAACGGTGTTAATTTACAGTGCGAAATGCTAGAAGAAGTGCACCAAATCAGAGTTGTTGCTGAAGTTAAATGCAGTGGCAAAACAGGAGTGGAAATGGAAGCGCTGACCGCTGTATCCATAGCGCTTTTGACTATTTACGATATGTGCAAAGCATTACAAAAAGATATGGTGATAGGACCAGTTAGATTACTTGCCAAAAGTGGTGGCAAGAGTGGAGATTTTAAGATTTAACTATGCGTAAATTGAAGACAACTGAAGCCACTGGCGAAATCTTATTCCACGATTTAACTGCCATTTTAGCTAGCGGTCAAAAAGGTGTGCGTTTTCGTCGTGGTCACAAGATAGAAGCAGAGGATATTCCCGTTTTGCTTGCGATGGGTAAAGATCACGTGTTCGTTAACAGTGATGACAAAACACTGATACATGAGGAAGATGCTATTGCCCGTGTGCTTGAAGTGGCAATTGATGAGAATTTATATTTGCAACCACCAGCAGAAGGCAAGATTGAAGTTAAAGCTAAAGTAGCAGGTGTGTTTTGCGTTAACGAGCAAGCTTTGCACGAAATCAACAATATCGCCGAATACACATTGGTGACTCTACCAGATAAATTTGCTGTATCAACAGAGCAAACAGTGGTGGGTGGTCGTATTGTTCCCTTGGTGGCAAAGGATGAAGTTGTAGATAAGGCAGTACGATTAGCTAGCCAAAGCTATCCTTTATTTAGATTGTTGCCTTACCAATGTTTAAAAGTTGGCATCGTGATTACAGGTAATGAAATTTTCCATGGCAGAATTCAAGATGCGTTCGAGCCCATTTTACGACATAAATTACAAAAATATCCCGCAGAGATTTGTGGTGTAACAGTTTGTCCCGACGACGTTGAAGTAATTGAACGGGCTGTGAAAGGGTACCTAGAAGCAGGTGCAAACATTGTACTGATGACAGGTGGTATGTCGGTTGACCCTGATGATGTAACACCTACTGTAATCAGAAAAATGAGTGATAGGTTCTTGTTCCAAGGTGTACCTATTCAACCAGGCAATATGTTGACAGTTGGTTATCTGGGAGATTCTGTTTTAGTTGGCGTGCCGGGTGCTTCTATGCATAGTCCATTCACCAGCTTAGATATTTTATTACCCTGGATTTTTGCTAAGATGAGCTTTGATGCCAAGACATGGCAAAAATTAGGTCTGGGTGGTCTAAGTATTTGTCAGATGTGGCATATATTTAATTCTAAGGAGTAAGTTGTGACTAAGAAGATTGTAGCTTTGATGTTGTTTGCTATCTGTTGTCTAGCTTTGGTTGCTTGTAAACAAACCGATGGGCAGACATCAACAACTACAAAAGCAAAGCAGACAGCAGTATCAAGTAGTGAGCAACAAAAGCAAACTACAAGTGAAGAAGTCACAGTACAAGTTTCAGCAGCTGCTAGTTTAACGGATGTCACCCAAAAATTAGCCGAGAAATTTGCTCAAGTACATCCAGAGCTTAAGTTGAATTTCAACTATGGTTCATCTGGCAAATTACAACAACAAATTGAACAAGGTGCCCCAGTTGATTTATTCATTTCAGCTGGCAAAAAACAAGTTAAAGCTTTATCGGAAGCAGGATTAACCGATACCCAAAGTGAAGTAGATTTGTTGGCAAATGAAGTTGTCTTGATTGCTCCGAAGGATTCTGATTTAGCAATTAGCGATTTTAAAGAAGTTGCCTCCGACAAAGTAAAGATGGTAGCACTAGGCGAGTCGTCTGTACCTGTAGGTCAATACAGTGAAACTATTTTTACCAATTTAGGCGTGTGGGACGAAGTAAAAGCCAAAGCTAATTTTGGTACAGATGTGCGTGCTGTACTAGCTTGGGTTGAACAAAAAGCAGTAGATTGTGGTGTTGTTTATGCCACGGATGCTGCTGTCAGCGATCAAGTAAAAGTACTGGCAACTGCTCCCAAAGATTCTCATGATCCAGTAATTTATCCCGCTACCATCATAAAAAATAGTGCTAACCCAGAGCAGGCTAAAACTTTTCTCGATTACCTGCAATCAGAAGAGGCACAGCAAATTTTTGCTGAATTCGGATTCAGTCGTCCTGAAAGTAAATCATGATGTCAAAAGTAGTGGGCAAGTTGTCCGCTTCAAGAGGTAAGTAATGGATTTTTCACCCTTGTGGTTATCTTTACAAATTGCCTGTTGTGCAACGGTTTTAACCGTGTTAATTGGAGTGCCCGTAGCTTGGTGCGTGCATAGAGCAGGGCGCTTTTGGCGTGTGTTAATCGATAGTGTACTGTTATTACCATTAGTTTTGCCACCTACAGTTGTGGGTTATTTTTTATTAGTTGTATTTGGTAATAAAAGTGCGATCGGTTTATTTTTCACCCAAATAGGTTTCCCACTACTATTTACAGTTAAAGGAGGAGTATTAGCTGCTACAGTGGTAGCCATACCCTTGCTTTATCAGACACTGAGAGGTGCCTTGGCACAGATGCCTAATGATTTAATAGCATGTGCTCAGACGTTAGGTATCAAGAATAGTTTGATGTTTAGAAAAATTGTTATCCCTCACATAATGCCAAGCATAGGTGCTGGAATGTTGCTTGCTTTTGCTAGAGCGATAGGTGAATTTGGTGCCACCATGCTAATTGCGGGTAACATACCTGGCAGAACACAAACTATGTCACTTGCTATCTATTCTGCGATCAACAATAACGAGGAGAGCAAAGCGCGTTTTTGGTCATTGTTGTTAGTAGGTGTGGCGATAGCAGTTATAATTTTGCTCAGCTACTTCAATCGAGAAAAACAAAGGCGGTAGCTATGGCACTAAAAGTTATCATAAAGAAAAAATTAGGTGATTTTACCTTAGATATCAATTTTGAGCACAAACATGGAGTATTAGGACTTTTAGGTGCTTCTGGCTGTGGTAAAAGTATTACACTTCGTTGCATTGCAGGTCTGATTACACCAGACTCAGGTTATATTGAATTAGACGGCAGAGTGTTATTTGATTCAGCTAAAAAAATCAATCTGCCACCAGACCAAAGAAGAGTTGGATATTTATTTCAGGACTATGTGTTATTTAATAATCTAACAGTACGTGAACAAGTGGAGTTAGTTTTACGTGCACAAGGTGTACCGAAGGATAAGCGTAAAGAGCAATGTTTCCAGTTGCTTGCTCAATTCTATTTAACGGAGCTTAGTGAACGCTATCCACATACATTATCTGGTGGACAAAAACAAAGAGTAGCATTGGTGCGTATGCTGGCGAGCAATCCACAAATAATTCTCTTAGATGAGCCCTTCTCTGCGCTAGATAGTTATATGAAAGTGCAGGTGGAGCCTACTATGGATCAATTATTTGCTACTTATACTGGCAGTACGATCTATGTGACACATGATCGGGACGAAGTCAATCGTTATTGCGAGCAAGTTTGTGTTTTAGAAAGAGGAGAGCTATTAGAGAAGCATAGCCGGCAAGAATTATTTGCCAGGCCACGCTACTTAGCAACCGCTAAACTTTCAGGTTGTAAAAATTTTAGTCGTATTAGTTGGCTAGATGAAAATACGATAAAGGCTCTGGATTGGCAGTGTGAGTTAAAATTGAAAGAGCACGACCTAGATACGGACAAAGATTGTGATTGGGTAGGGATGCGAGTACACCACTTGAAATTAACCAATCAACCTGGTATAAATCGTTTTCCATTTGTTATGGAAAAAGTGATAAGGCAATTGTTTGAATATATAGTAATTGGCAAATTAAAAAGTGCTAATAATGAAGGAACGCATGGCGAACAAGAAGCCTTGAACCAAAACCTACGAGTAGCGGTAAACTTTGCTGATTTTGCTAAATTGCAGACACAAAACACATATATTGAATTCGATGCCGATGCCTTAATTTTATTAAGAGCAGAGGATCAAAATAGATGAGGAGTTTCTTCTTTTGATTAGAACGTGGATCTTAACTTTGAGTGATAAAGCCGCTAAAGGCGAGCGAGAAGATCTAACAGGTCCAGCACTGGTAGATTATTTGCGTGATTATGCTACAACCTACCAAGTGACCAAACAAAGCGTACAAAGCGATGAGTTTGCCCCTTTAGTTGAAGCTTTAACTGAAGGGATCAACAGTGGCGAATTTGATTTGATCTTAACCAATGGGGGCACGGGTTGTTCGCCCAGAGATAATACGCCGGAGGCAACTTTAGCAGTGGCAAAGAAACAAGTGCCAGGTATAGCTGAGGTGATGCGCCAAGGATCACTTGCCATTACACCCTTAGCTATGCTCAGTCGTGGCGTAGCAGCCATCGGTGCTCAGACCCTGATTGTTAATTTGCCAGGAAGCCCCAAAGCGGCAGTGGAGAATTTGAGTTTCGTGGTGGACGCTTTACCGCATGCGATTAAAGTACTGCGTCAAGAAGTGAGTGAATGTGCCACCACTCTGCCTTGTACCTGTGGTAGCTCTATGTCTAACACGACCAGCGGACAGCAAGGTATGGCAGATACGATTTCAAAAGAGCAAAGTATGCATAAAACAGCTACCGATATTGGCGCCAGCTATTTCCCCGAATTATCTACTACAGAGGGCATGGTTTCTTCCGTGAATATCAGCGTGAAGCGTGGCACGATTAAACGACCGATAGAATATGGTATTTTGATTCCGGAACATGGTATAGAAGGTGATGCTCATGCTGGCAAATGGCACCGTCAAATTAGCCTGTTAGCGGAAGAAAGCGTCGATCAGATGCGTGATGCAGTAAAATTCCCGCTCAAACAGGGTATTTTTGCGGAAAACATTAATACACGAGGCTTAAATCTTTTAGCCTTGCCCGTGGGTACCAAGTTAAAGATTGGCAAGGCAGTTTTGCGTGTTACCCAAATCGGTAAAGAATGTCATAACGATGGTTGCGCCATCATGCGCACGGCTGGAACGTGTGTCATGCCCACCGAGGGAATCTTCGCCGAAGTGCTTGTGGGGGGACAAGTTCGTGCAGGTGATCAGATTATAGTGGAACCAGCCTAACTGCTGGAGTGGTAGATGGACGGTAAATTCAAATTACATTCAGCTTTTGCACCTAAAGGTGACCAGCCCCAAGCAATCGACAAATTAGTTGCTGGGATTGAACAGGGTATGCCCTGTCAGACCCTAGTTGGTGTTACGGGTTCGGGAAAAACTTTTACGATGGCGAATGTTATTGCAAAAACGCAAAAACCGACTTTGATCATCGCCCACAACAAAACACTTGCAGGCCAGCTAGCAACGGAATTTGCCACCTTTTTTCCTGAAAATGCAGTTGAATACTTCGTCTCTTACTACGATTACTACCAACCAGAAGCGTATATCCCGGGACGTGATATTTATATTGAAAAAGATTCAGCAATCAATGATGAAATAGAGAGAATGCGTCACTCTGCTACATCTTCACTCTTAGAGCGTAGAGATGTAATTGTAGTTGCATCAGTTTCCTGTATTTATGGCTTAGGTTCACCCAGTGAATACAAAGATTTGCGGGTTAACTTGCGTGAAGGAATGCCCAAAAGCAGGGAAGAAGTTATGGCAGAGCTGATCGCCACGCAGTATGTACGTAACGATTTTGAAGTCAAGCGTGGAACTTTCCGTGCTCGGGGTGATGTTTTAGAAATTTATCCACCTGGCTATGAAAATATATTGATACGTGTTGAGTTTTTTGGAGATGAGATTGACCGCATTACCGAAGTTGATGCGCTGACACGAAAAGTTTTACGTGGCAGAACTTATGTGATGATCTATCCTGCCTCGCACTATGCTACTACAAAAGAAAATATTAAACGCTCAGTGGTAGCGATCAATCAAGAATTAGAGGCGAGAGTAAAAGAGCTGACCGATCAAGGCAAACTGCTTGAAGCCTATCGTTTAGAACAACGCACTCGCTACGACATGGAAATGTTGTTGGAAACGGGCTTTTGCAAGGGTATCGAAAATTATTCTCGCTTTTTCGATGGCAGATTGCCTGGCACGCCACCCTATACTTTGCTCGACTTCTTTCCCGATGATTATTTGCTGATGATCGATGAATCGCACGTGACTGTGCCCCAAATTGGTGCCATGTATAACGGCGATCATTCTCGCAAAAAATCGCTGGTTGATTTTGGTTTTCGCTTACCATCTGCTTTCGACAATCGACCGCTAAATTTTGCTGAGTTTGAAGAACGTATGGGTCAGACGATCTTCGTTAGCGCAACCCCAGCGAAGTATGAGGGTGCACACTCCCGTCAGACAGTAGAGCAAATCATCCGCCCCACAGGTCTATTAGATCCAGAAGTAGAAGTTAGACCGAGCAAGGATCATATGGACGATCTGTTCAATGAGATTGTGCATAACAATGAACGGGGAGAACGCACTTTGGTTTTAACCTTAACCAAGAAGATGGCAGAAGATTTAACCGAATTCTTTGAAGATAGTGGTTTGCGTGTGCGTTACTTGCATTCAGATATTAAGACGGTCGAACGCCTAGAAATTTTGCGCGATTTGCGTGCCGGAGAATTTGATGTCCTGGTGGGCATTAATCTTTTGCGTGAGGGCTTAGATTTGCCAGAAGTATCTCTGATCGCCATTTTAGAGGCTGATGCAGTAGGTATGCTCCGATCGAGAACTGATCTAATTCAGATGATCGGCAGAGCGGCCCGTAACGTGAATGGCCGAGTTATTTTATATGCAGATCAAGTCACAGATTCCATGCAACAAGCGATGGCAGAAACTAAGCGTCGACGTCAAATGCAAGAAGCGTTTAACAGAGAGCACCATATCACGCCTCAGAGTATCAAAAAAGCGGTTACGATTTGGCAAGATACGGGTTACGAAGCAGAGAGCAAAGAGAGTAAAAATAAAGCGAAAAAAGCCCCAGCTAAAAGTAAGCAACAAGCTATGCGACATCCCAGTTCGATTACCACTGATGCTGGCACGGTCTTGCTCAGCCAGGAAAAATTAAAATCTTTAAGTGCTGAAGAGTGGCAACTGCATGTTGCAGAAGTTGACCAGCAGATGCGCAAGGCGGCCCAAGAATTAAACTTCGAAGAGGCAGCCATGTTGCGGGATTACTTAATAGAGATTAAAAGTGAAGCTAAATAGTTGCACGCATTATAATTAGAAGTAACAGTGTCACAGGGAGGCATTATGACAGCTCAAGAACGTTATCAATTATGGTGTCAGCACCAAGATTTATTACCCGAGTATCGTCAGCAATTAGAGGATATGTCGAATGATCTAACTGCTATTGAAGACAGCTTTTACCAAGAATTACAATTTGGTACAGCTGGTTTGCGTGGTATTTTAGGTGCTGGTAGTAATCGCATGAATTACTACACGGTAACTCGGGCAGCTGAAGGTTTTGCTCGTTTCTTTTTAAGTCAAGGCGAAGAATACTGTAAACGTGGTCTAGCCATCTCCTACGATTCACGCAATATGTCAGCAGAATTTGCGCATCTTACAGCACGTATTTTCGTTGGTCACGGCATCAACGTGTTCTTAGCAGATGAATTGAGACCAGTGCCCATGCTGTCCTATGCTGTGCGCAGTAAAAATTGTGCTGGAGGTGTCATGATTACAGCCAGCCATAATCCCAAAGAATATAACGGCTTTAAGGCATATGGTGAAGATGGCGGACAGTTACCACCCGAAGCAGCTAAGGCGGTAGCTACGGAAATGGATAAGCTGGCAGATTATTTGAGCTTATATCAACAAGTGATGCCAGAAGCAGAAGCCAAAAAACGACCTCAGTGGCATGAGTTAGGCGAAGAATTTGATCAAGAATTCAACGCAATGTTGCAAGAGTTGGTTATAGATCACGCAGCCATCCAGGAGCAACACGATCTAAAAATTATCTACACGCCTTTACACGGTTCAGGCAATAAGCCAGTACGTCGCATTTTAGCTGCTGTTGGCTTTACTAATGTAGAAGTGGTGCCAGAACAAGAAAAGCCCGATGGCAATTTCCCCACAGCACCCTATCCCAACCCCGAAGAACGTGCTGCGCTCAACATGGCAATCGAACTAGCAGAAAAAAGAGGGGCTGATCTTGTTATAGCTACCGACCCTGATGCTGATCGTACAGGCGTAGCTGTGCGGAACAAACGAGGAGAGATGGTCGTTTTAACAGGCAATCAAATTGGACTATTGTTGATGGACTATATCTTGAGTGCCAAGAGGCAAACAGGCAAATTGCCTGCTAAATCTTTCTGCGTAACTACCATTGTTTCTAGCAAACTAACCCAAGTGATAGCTGAGCATTTTGGTTGTGATTTAACACAAACACTAACCGGTTTTAAATATATCGGTGAGCAGATCAAATTGCGTGACGAAGAGGGCGATGAACATTTCCAATTTGGTTTTGAAGAGAGTTTTGGTTACCTGGCTGGTACCAAAGTCAGAGATAAAGATGCTGTGGTTGCGACCATGCTCATCGCAGAGATGGCAGCCAGCGCAGCCCGCAAAGGTGAAACTCTGTACGATCGCTTAGAGCAACTGTTTGCTAAGTATGGTTACGCAGCCGAAAAAACAATCTCTGTGGTTTTAGAGGGTAAAGCTGGTCAAGAAAAAATTGCCGAGGCCTTAGCCTACCTACGCCAGCACAAACAAGACGCAATCGGCGATTTACCGATCACAAAGATTGCTGACTACCAAGAGCGTTTAGAGCTAGATCTAGCGACAGGAGCTACCAAAGAGTTAACTCTGCCAGAAAGCAATGTTTTACTCTACTACTTAGAGGGCTTAGATTGGTTCTGTGTCCGTCCATCGGGAACCGAGCCTAAGCTAAAAATTTATATGGGTTTCTATGCTCGGAGTAAAGCAGAGGCAGAAGCTAAATTGGCACATGCTGAGAACATGGTCAGTCAAGCCATTCAAGCACAGCTCAATTAGCAATAATTAGGACTAAGGAGTCGAATGCAGTTTGTACATCTACATTTACACACTGAATATAGCCTTTTAGATGGAGCCAACCGTATCTCACGGTTGGCTTCACGAATTAAAGAGCTGGGTATGCAAGCCTGTGCTATCACCGATCACGGTGTCATGTACGGTGTAATCGATTTTTATCGAGCGATGAAAAAGGAAGGCATTAAGCCGATTATTGGCATGGAAGCCTATGTCGCTCCGAGAAGTTTGTATGATAAGTCTACGCCTGAAGATCGTTCACCTTACCATCTTTTGCTCTTGGCAGAAAATGATATCGGCTATCGCAATTTATGTATCTTGAGCTCCATCGCTTTTGTAGATGGCTTTTACAGTAAACCACGCATCGATTTTGCTTTGCTGCAGCAGTATCATGAGGGGCTAATCTGTACTTCGGCTTGTTTAGGTGGTGAAGTAGCTAGGACTTGGAGAACTAAAGGTTATGAGGCAGCTAAGGAAGTTGCTTTGCGCTACGCAGAATTGTTCGGCAAGGAACATTACTTCTTAGAATTGCAGGCTAACGGTATACCAGAACAGCTAGCGTTTAATGCTGAACTCAAGCGGATGAGTAAAGAAACAGGTATTCCAGTAGTAGCGACCAACGATTGCCACTATATGTTGCCAGAAGATGCTCATGCTCATGAAGTTTTACTATGTATGCAAACAGGTAAAACGATGGCTACCAGCCGTGATGAGCGCATGCATATGGATACCGATCAGTTTTATGTAAAATCGCCGGAGGAAATGGCGAAAAGTTTTCCTGACTGTCCAGAAGCTCTCGCCAATACGGTGCGTATTGCTGAACGTTGTAATGTAGATTTAGATTTCAAGGGCTTGTATCTACCGCAATTTGTGCCACCCGATGGAAGCGATTCTAAAACTTATCTCAGACGGATTACAGAAGCAGGTCTCAAAGAAAGATTGGAATATAAGAGTAGTTCTTACCCAGAAGCAGATTACTATCGGCGCATGGAAGAAGAGCTCGCTATCATTGAGCGCATGGGTTATACCGACTACTTCCTGATCGTGCAGGATTTTGTGCGCTATGCGCATACGCAACACATTCCTGTTGGTCCTGGTCGTGGTTCTGGTGGCGGTTCAGTAGTAGCCTATGCTTTGAAGATTACGAATATTGATCCCCTAAAATATAGCTTGCTGTTTGAACGTTTCCTCAATCCTGAACGTGTTAGTATGCCTGATTTTGACTTAGACTTTTGCTATGTCAGAAGACCAGAGTTAATCCGTTATGTCACGGAAAAATATGGTGCCGATTACGTCTGTCAGATCATCACTTTTGGTACTTTAGCAGCTAGGTCGGTTATCCGCTTAGTTGGACATGCGCTGGACTGGTCATATGCTGATGCTGACAAGATCGCCAAGTTAATTCCCAATGTGCTGGATATGACAATCGATAAAGCATTACAGCTTGTGCCTAATCTCAAAGCTATGTATCAAGGGGATGCAAGAGCCAAAGAATTAATCGATTTAAGTCGACAGTTTGAGGGTATGCCGCGCAACGCTTCGACACATGCTGCAGGTGTAGTTATTTCCAGCAAACCGGTGCGAGAAATTGCACCATTGGCGCGCAACGAAGAAGCGGTGGTTGTGCAATTCAATAAAGATATCATCGAGAGCGTAGGCTTGCTCAAGTTCGATTTTTTGGGCTTACGCACACTGACTGTAATTCAAGATACTTTGGATAGTTTGGCTGAACGTGGTATTGAGATTGATTTAGATGCCATCCCTTATGACGATAAGAACGTGTATGAGATGTTGGCACAAGGAGATACTGCTGGTGTCTTTCAGTTAGAGTCAGATGGTATTACCAGCTTTATTCGTGAGATGAAGCCAAGTTCTATGGAAGATATCATCGCTGGTATTTCGCTTTATCGTCCTGGACCGATGGAACAGATTCCACGCTATATTCGTTGCAAACATAATCCAGAGTTGATCAGTTATGATCACCCACTCTTGGAGCCGATTCTGAATACGACGAATGGTTGTTTTATCTACCAAGAGCAAGTTATGCAAATTGTGCGTGATCTGGCAGGCTTCTCGATGGGTCAATCGGATATTGTCAGACGTGCCATGTCCAAGAAGAAACCTGAAGAGCTAGAGCTCTATCGAGATTTGTTTATCTATGGCGGGCAAGATCCATCCGGGCAACAAATTAAAGGTGCGATTAATAATGGTGTGCCAGAGGCAGTAGCTAGTAAAATTTTTGCCGAAGTTATGGCTTTTGCTGGATATGCTTTTAACAAATCGCATGCAGCCGGTTATGCTGTGTTAGCTTATCAGACAGCGTATCTTAAATATCACTATCGTGTAGAGTTTATGGCAGCTATGCTCAATTCATTCTTGGGCAATTTGGCTAAAGCAGATCAATACATCCGCTATTGCAGACAGACAGGCATAGAAGTGTTACCGATCGACATCAACCATAGCGACGTACGCTTCAAGGTGGAAAATGGTGCGATTCGTTTTGCTTTGGGTGCTGTTAAAAATTTGGGTACAGGTCTAGTTGAACAGATTATAGCGGAGCGTAAAGCTAAAGGTCCTTTCACCAGCTTTGGTAATCTGGTGCAACGCACGCATCGTTTTAGCAATAAAAAGGTGTATGAAGCCTTGATTTTCTCGGGTTCTCTCGATAGTTTAGGTGTCACTAGAAGACAGATGTATGCCATAGCTGAGCACTATTTGAAGCAAGTTAAAGAAGCAGAAAGTAAAGTGATGGCGCAACAAGTCAGTCTTTTCTCCTTGCTGGAGCAAGAAGAAACTTTGCCTGAACCTAAGTATCCTGAGATGACTGAATACAAAAAATCTGCCATTTTAGCGCAAGAAAAAGAGTTTTTGGGTCTTTATTTTTCGGGACATCCGCTAGATAGTTTTGCAGAACCCCTGCAAAAATTTACGACGGCAACAACTGCCAGCCTTGCTAAGCCAGAGAGCAATGATGAGAGCTTGCAAGACGTAGCAAAAGCAGAACGAGAGAACCAGGATAAGCGTGCAGTGATACTGGGCGGTCTACTGCTCAACTATCGTTTTTTAATCACAAAGCGCAACGAACAGATGGCTTTTGCTAGATTGCAAGATGTGCATGGCGAAATAGAATTGATCATTTTCCCTCAAGTATTGCGCCATTGTCGTGATTTACTGGATGACGGTAAACCCGTTTTGATTTCTGGTATTGCTGATATTGTCGAAGATGAAGATGCCAAGATTAAAGTACACAGTATGATCGAGCTAACGACGGAACTCAAAGAATTGCCAGCTGATTTTATGCCCAATAATTATGGCAGAAACAAGACAAAGAAATTGCAGGAAACAACCAAG
Organism: Bacillota bacterium; assembly: GCA_023389255.1. Lineage (GTDB taxonomy): Bacteria > Bacillota > Clostridia > Saccharofermentanales > DTU023 > JAEWER01. Next base: position 24,294 of record JAEWER010000016.1, on the reverse strand, counting down.
CCTATTGGCGAAAGCTCGGCTGTAGCTAAAGTGGAAGAAGTAGCAACTCAGTCACAGCTAGCTACGTCTGCACCTGCAGCTACACTTACATTGTCTGAACCTAAAGGCAAAACTAAGAGTGGTGCGCTTAAATCGACAACAGATTACAGTTACAAATTCCAGCTCAAGTGGGATTTTACAGCTCCCTGTCAAGACATACGGATAGCATCCTTAAAGGCGATGTGTTCGTACTTTAATGGCAAGGTTCCTTTAGTGCTCTGCGATCAAGCTACAGGCAAATGTACGGATGAGTATCAATTGCGTATCCATCAAGATTACTGGCACTACTTTGTGGAGCGCTTTGGTGAAGAACAAATTCAAATGATTTAAGGTAGATGAAAATGCAAAAACTAATTATTGCTACAGGCAATCAAAATAAAATTAAAGAGATGCGAAGCCTATTGCAAGGCTTAGAGTTTGAGCTTATATCTCAAACAGATGCAGGATTTACAGGGGTAGTGGAAGAAACTGGCGATAGCTATGTTGCCAATGCACAACTGAAAGCAAGAGCCGTACACAATGCCTTAGGAGGGTATGTTCTAGCTGATGATTCTGGTTTATCAGTAGATGCCTTGGATGGTTATCCTGGTATTTATTCAGCGCGTTTTGGTGGTGTGTCAACTCAGTATAAAGACAAAATAAAGATGCTATGGGATTTGCTAATCGATGTACCCAAAGACAAATGGGATTGTGCTTTTCATTGTGCAATTGTCTTGATTGATCCTTCTGGTCGCGAACATACCTTTACTGGTGAGTGGCAAGGTAAATTACTAGATCATGTCGAGGGAGAAAATGGTTTTGGTTACGATCCGGTATTTTATGATTTAGAGTTAAAACAGACAGCAGCACAAATGCTACCCGCAGTTAAGAATGAACGTAGCCACAGAGGCAAGGCCTTAGCTAAGTGTGTGGCATATCTGAATAAAATTGATACTAAGACGGAGTGATATGGCAGGAAATAAGCCCAAAGCGTTTTTAGAAATTGAAAAGCGAACTAAAGACTTAGCTTTCTGTTTCAGTGTTGGTCTAGCACGTGTACAAAGCGAAGCAGAAGTTGAGCGTTCACTTGCGGAATTATGTGAACTAGTCAGAGCTGCTGGCGGTGAAGTCGTAGGCATGCTTTCACAACGCCGTCAACAAATTGATGCAGCGACCTATATTGGCAAAGGTAAGTTAGAAGAACTCAAACTGGCAGCTGAAACAGTGGGCGCCAATATCTTAGTTTGTGATGATGAATTAAGCCCCGCTCAATTGCGCAATATTGAAGACTATTGCCAGATGAAAGTTGTTGATCGCAGTTTGTTAATACTAGATATTTTTGCCAGAAGAGCGAAAACGGCAGAAGGTAAATTGCAGGTAGAACTTGCGCAACAAGCCTATCTGTTACCTCGCTTAAGAGCACAGGTTGGTTTTCACTCCCGTACAGGCGGTGGTATTGGCACCAGAGGACCTGGTGAAACAATCATGGATCGAGATCGTCGTCATATCAGAAAAAGAATCGATCATCTGAAAAAAGAATTGAAACAGGTTGAGGCTAGACGCAATCGAGATCGTGCCAAGCGCACAAGACAGGCAGGGGTATTCAATATTGCAGTGGTAGGCTATACCAATGCTGGCAAGAGTACGCTGGTCAATACTTTGTGCAAGAGTGAGCTACTGGCACAGGACCAAGTGTTTGCTACCTTAGATCCTGCTAGTAGACGTTTTAATTTGGCAGAGATCAAAAATGATGTAGTGCTCACTGATACAGTAGGGTTTGTACGCAAGTTGCCTCACCACCTAGTCGAAGCTTTCAAATCCACTTTAGAAGAAGCGGCTCACGCCGATTTAATTTTGCACGTGGTAGATGCGGCCGATCCCCAAGCAGGAGATTGTGTGCGTGTCTGTCTAGAGCTTTTGACGGAGCTGAAAGCTAACCACATTCCCCGTATTGATGTGCTCAATAAAATGGATCAAATCAACAGCGAAGAGATTGAGCCAGAATTGTATGCTCTGCTCAGACGTAGTGATCAACCAGAAGTGGCAGAGATATCTGCTAAGACTGGTGCTGGTATCCCAGAACTGCGTGCTATGTTAGTAGCTAAATTATTAGAATTAGGTGCAAAGAAGCGCATTAGCTACGAAGCAACAGAGCAGTAAAAATCTAAGAGCTAGCTGAAACACTGAATTGATAGGCGTTTTGACACTTTAGTTAGCATTAGGTAATATGAGTTAGTGACAGTTAGCCTAAGCAAACTTGAGGAGTGCAAGATGCCTTTTGCCTATTTAGAACGTAAACTAGTTAATCACTGTGCTAGTACGATTATGGGCAAAAAGCCGGCTTGCCTAGTCTGTTTTCCCAAAGACGACTTGAGATTAAAACGCGACCTCGATGCTTATCTAAAGACTAAACCTGATCTGTGGCAAGATCTGGAAATACTGATTTTAGCACGGAGCCACGTACAATATGTGTACGTGTATCGGCGTACATTGCTCTGTGAGTGGTTGCAAAAAGCGGAAGTAAAAAGCGCATTAGCTGAATTTGGTTATGTGTACAGCGAAACAGAAGATTGGTTTTTGCAATTGCTACTGGAGTTGCGTGCACGTCTGCAAAGTTTAAGTGCAGGGTTTCCCCACGAAATTGGTTTATTTTTAGGTTATCCAGTTGCAGATGTCAGAGGGTTTATCACCTGTGGTGGAAGCGATTGTCTGATCAGTGGCTATTGGAAAGTATATGCCGATCAGGAGCAAGCTAAAGCGAGATTCGCGGAGTTTAATGCTTGTCGAGATTGTTTGCTACGTCATATGCGCACTGGCAGTGCCTTATGGGATTGCCCCCTTGAGGAGTACACTGCTTAAACAGAATTCTGGAGGAAATAATTATGGCAAAAGCAGCAGTAATTTACTGGACTGGTACGGGTAACACCGAGCAAATGGCAGAGTTAATCGCAGAAGGTATCAAAGAGGCTGGTAGCGAGGCAGAAGTCTTGCAAGTTAGCGATACCGATGTTGACAGTGCTTTAGCATTCGATGCTCTGGCCTTAGGTTGCCCCGCCATGGGTGATGAGGAGTTAGAAGATGGTGAATTTGCTCCCTTCTACGATGAATTAAAAGAAAAGTTGGGAGATAAGCCCGTAGTCATTTTCGGTTCATATTCTTGGAACGATGGTGAGTGGATGCAGAAGTGGCAAGACGATGCCAAAGACGCAGGTTTAAATCTCAAAGCCGATGGTCTCGCTGTCTTTGAAGCACCCGATGAAGATGATGAAGTCGAGTCTTGCAAGCAATTAGGTAGCAAGCTGGTCGGTTAATTACTCGATAATTGAATTGAACTAACAGAAGCAAAGCACCACTCTTTGGAGTGGTGCTTTTTATTTTGTTGACAAATATAAGAGGATTACTACAAAGTTCAAAACAGCAAAAATATTAGGCTTAGACTACAGTAGCAGACAAGCTACACTCAGTGATAGCAGAGTTATCCGACCTTACGCTTTGTATTTTATAGATGGAACGCTAGGTGCTAAACACATTGTTGTTTCAAAAACGAATTGATGATTAAAGGCAATATTCACAACTAAACACACCTGAATTTGTGCATTAAACGCTTGACTTCTTTTGAGACAAAAGATATAAACAGGTTAAATCTGTTAAAACAACAAATAAAACTGTTGTAGTAAAAATGCATTAAAGAATGATAGGTTCTATCGTTCTTTGTTTCAAAAATTGAGCAGAAAGGAAGTGTTAAAATGGAAGCAAAAGCAGTGCGTTTACACGGCGCAGGTGATTTGCGTTTAGATACATTCACCTTGCCAGAAATTACAGACGACGAAATTTTGGTAAAAATCGTTTCGGACAGCATCTGTATGTCGACGTACAAGTGTGCCACGCTAGGTACCAAACATAAGCGTGTACATGACGATGTGGCAGAACATCCAGCAATTGTAGGCCACGAATTAGCAGGTGACATTGTACAGGTGGGTAAAAATCATCAGGATACATTCAAACCTGGCATGAAATTCACTTTACAACCAGCCTTAAACTACAAGGGAACAATGTGGAGTCCTGGTTATTCTTATGAATTCTGCGGTGGTGATGCCACCTATTGCATCATCCCCAAAGAAGTCATGGAAGTTGGTTGCCTACTACCTTACGAGGGTGAAGCCTATTACGAAGCATCCTTAGCAGAACCCATGTCATGTAGTATTGGTGCTTTCAACGCAACCTACCATACTAAAATGGGTGTGTATACACACGAAATGGGCATTAAAAAGGACGGTAAATTGGCGATTATGGCTGGTGCAGGTCCTATGGGATTAGGCGCTTTGAGCTATGCCTTAAACCGTGATGTGCGTCCCGCTTTGGTGGTAGTAACAGACATCAATGAAGAACGTTTACAAAGAGCAGAGAGCTTATTTCCTGTAGCAGAGGCAAAAGCAAAAGGTATCAGCTTGCACTTTGTGAACACAGCCAAGGTAGAAGATCCAGTAAAAACCTTGCTGGAGATTACCGACAACACAGGTTATGACGATGTATTTTGTTATGCGCCAGTAGAAGAAGTCTTAAAACAATCGAGTGCTATTTTAGGACGTGATGGTTGTCTGAATTTCTTTGCTGGACCTACAGATACAGAGTTTTCAGCACCGATTAATTTCTACGATATCCATTACAACTCCACGCATGTTATGGGTACTACAGGTGGCAACACAGATGATATGTTAGAATCGCTTCGTCTAACTGCAGAGGGAAGAATCAATCCAGCAACCATGGTAACGCACGTCGGTGGTTTGGATTGCGTGGTGGAAACCACACTCAATCTGCCGAAGATTCCAGGAGGCAAAAAATTAATCTACACGCATTTATCTATGCCTCTAGTGGATATCACCAAATTTAGAGAACATGCAGCTAAGGTCAACGATGATCGCTTCGTTACTTTGGCAGAAATTGTAGAAAAACATAACAACTTGTGGAACTTAGAAGCCGAACGTTTCTTGTTGGAACAGTTTGTAAAGTAACACGGATGAGCCTGCTCATCCGTTGAGCAGGAGGTCATATGGAGACGATGGAGCAACGTAGAAAACAACTTCTACAATGGATTAACGAAAAAGGGGAAGTACGTTTTGCAGAACTGAAAGCGAAGTTTCCCCACGTCTCGGAAATGACATTGCGTACCGACTTAAAAATGCTAGATGAAGAAAAGAAAATTCTGCGTGTCCACGGAGGAGCTAGATCGGTACAAGCATTGATAGGTACAGATGATTTTCTGCAAAGAAAACTGGTAAGACACATCACCGAAAAAGAAATAATGGCCCAAAAAGCAGTGGCATTGCTGGAAAAGGATACAACCATTTATCTGGATTCTGGTAGCAGTACCACAGCCATGGCTAAACAGATACCCGATGCCTCCTACCTGATTTACACCACAGGTTTGAGTTGTGCAACGGCACTGGCAGATTTGAAAAATCCTGAAGTGATGTTGCCTGGCGGTAAATTTAATCGCTACAGTCACAGTGTTTATGGCTACTCGGCGATCAAAGAGCTGGAGCAAGTAAATTTCAGTCAAGTGTACTTGGGTGTGACAGGATTCCATCCTGAAGCTGGCTTTTCTTGTGGCATGAAAGAAGAAACAATTCTGAAGCAACAAGTAATCAAGCAGGCAGATCAAGTGATTGTGCTGATGGATTCATCCAAAATCGGAGTGAAGTGTAGTTTTCAGATTTGCCAACTTGCAGATATCGATATCCTGATTGTCGATGATCATTTTCCAGAAGAAATCCGAGCTCTCTGCCAAAGAGAAGGAGTTACGGTAATTTAATCCATCCACCCATCGTCCGATGCCTATAGGAGGGTGGAAATGAAAAATACAATTCAGCGTTTCGGTAAGTTCCTTTCGGCAATGGTGATGCCGAATATCGGTGCGCTTATTGCATTCGGCTTTTTTGCAGCTCTGTTTATCGATACAGGCTGGTTGCCGAACAAAGAGTTAAGTCAAGTGGTTGGCCCCATGTTGACCTATTTGATCCCAATTTTAATTGCTTCGACAGGCGGTTACATGGTAGGCGGTAAAAGTGGTCAAGTAGTTGGTGCTATCGCTATTATGGGTGCCATTTTGACCAATTTGAACATTACCATGTTGATGGCGGCTATGGTCATGGGACCGCTGGGAGGTTGGTGCATCAAGAAGTGGGAGCAATTCATCGAACCGAAAACACCAGCTGGTTTTGAAATGCTCGTCAGAAATTTCTCGATTGCCATCGTAGGTTTGTTGCTATCAATAGCAGGCTTCCTGGTAGTTGGTCCAGTGATGGCAACCATTCTCAGCGTTTTATCAGTGGGCGTTGATTTCCTGATTACCCATACACTGTTGCCTTTGGTATCCATCTTTATTGAACCTGCCAAAGTCTTATTCCTCAATAATGCGATCAACCATGGTATCTTTACACCGCTAGCAGGTGAACAGGTAGCTGAAGCTGGTAAATCCATTATGTACATGTTGGAAGCCAATCCAGGACCTGGTTTCGGCGTGCTCTTAGCGTGCTTCTTCTTTAGTAAAAATAAGATCACTAAGCAATCAACTCCAGGTGCGATGATTATCCATTTGCTCGGTGGTATTCATGAAATTTATTTCCCTTATATCCTGATGAATCCGCTACTGATTGTGGCGCCCATCGTCGGTAATATGGTTTCTATTTTCTGGTATAGCATCATGCATGCTGGTTTAACTGGTCCGGCCTCACCTGGTTCAATTATTGCTTTTATGGCGATGAGCCCGAACGGTGAACAATGGATAGTTTTAGTTGGTGTCATTTTGGGTACAGTAGTGTCCTTCTTAATCGCTTCTCCCATTGTCAGATTGGCTGGTGGCGATAAGGAAGTGGTAAGTAAAAATGACGTTGCACAGGATCAACCAGCTCATACAGAGATCAATACCAAAGTTAGTGGTAAAGTACAAGCTATTGTATTTGCTTGTGATGCTGGTATGGGTTCTTCCGCCATGGGTGCAACTCGTTTCCGCAATCGTCTGAAAGAGGTTGCACCAGAGATCAGTGTCACTAACTCTTCGGTTGATAATATTCCTGGCCATGCTGATATCGTAGTTGTTCAACACATTTTGCGTGAGCGTGCGATGTCTACATGTCCTAATGCAACCGTGATTTGTATCAACAATTTCTTATCAGATCCAGCACTAGATAACTTGCTCAAGGAGTTGGTTAATTCAGATACTAGCGATCAGATAAGTGAGAGTTTAGAGCAAAATACTACTCATCCCACGATCAAGATGACAGAAATTCTGCACAAGAACGCTATCTGTTTACAACAGGCAACTACAGATAAAGAAACAGCCATTCGTATGGCAGGTAAAATTCTGTTAGAAGCAGGTTGTGTGGAAGAGGCCTACCTGGATGCCATGCAAGAACGAGAAAAATTGCTGTCCACCTACATTGGTATGGGCGTTGCTATCCCACACGGCACCAATGAAGCTAAGGAAGCGGTAAAAAAGACAGGGATTTCTGTCTTGCAATTTCCTGAGGGTGTACCTTTTGGCGAGGAGAAAGCTCAACTTGTAATCGGTATCGCTGGCGTAGGCAATGAGCATTTAGATCTGCTAGCCAAATTGTGTACCATCTTAGAAGATCCCGAGCGTTTGGAGCGTTTGAAAACGACAAGCGATGTGGATTGGGTATATGAACAGCTAACACAAGAAGCAAAGTAAAGAGCAAAAAACAGACATAAGAGAAAAGGCGGGTACTCCCGCCTTTTCTTTGGTTTATTATACAGATAAATTAGATTACTAACTCAGAGATAGCAATCTGAGTTGGGACACAAATTTAGCTAACGGGGGTGACAAAATGCAACGAATCAAAACTAATATTTTGCGCATATGTATAGTTTCCCTTGCTCTACAACTAGTTTTTGCTTTACTAACTCTGGGGATAGCACCGGGCAAAATAATTGCCCACTACAATGCAACAGGTGAAGCGACTAGGTATGGCAGTAAATACGAAATTCTTTTGCTCCCCCTAGCTTGTTCTCTATTTGTGCTACTAGGCAAATATATTTTTAATCAAGCCTTAGCTACGAAGAAGTGTCAGCAGGAGGGTGAGCGTTTTGCTATTAATATACAGCACTCATTTTTAGTCTACGCAGCAACTTTTACGGCTATTGCCTTAGTGGGTTGTTACTACGTGGTGGTGCTTAGTTCAGGGTTGAAATTAAACGTCTTCCCGTTACTTGTGTTTGTCTTAGCGACAGTTCTCTCCTTGTACGCCGTTACGCAGATACATCCTTGGCAGAAAATTATTTTACCTTTACTGTCAATTTTGTTGGTTGGCCTTCACCATAAAATTGGTGTTTCTTTTACTATAGTTGGTTTGTTGCTACCGATCTTATTTTTGTATGGTGCATTTATATATTCACGAGTGAGGCAGAGAAAGAAGTAGAGTCAACGAATACATCTAAAGAATTTAATTTACTAGAATAAAATTAACAAATGATGAGGTGTTTATAGAAAACAAAATGCAGGAGAACAGCCAATTGTCAGCCGATAAAAGTAGAGCAGAAAATACTGTGTTGCAACCAGAACAGATGCAACCAAACCAAGGTTATGCTCAGACATCTTACCCATACCCGCAAAAGCCACAGTAGCAACCACAGATGGCTTATCAACCTAGATATGCTCAACAACCAATTCAATTTAATGCTCCGATGCTAGGGTATCAAGACAAGCAAGGTGGATTTGTCAAAGTCAAGATTAATTCTAACTGGGGTGGCAATATATACGAAGGACCGATCAAAGTTGTGCGGATCAAAGGCAAATGGTATGTTGATATGTCCTTGTTCAATCTTGAAGATGTAGCGGATTTAGATAACTTTTTTGATTTGTTTGATTAAGCAATCTAGGATTATTTGTTAACTGATTAACTATAAACTAACTAAACCAACCTCCCGTTTAAGCGAAAGAAAAATGGGAGGTTTTTATTTCTTTCAAGTAAAAATAAGCCAACTTGCTTATTTTTTTTTTTTTATAAAATCAACCCAAAAGTATTGCATTTTGCACAAAAAAATTACAAGCAAAAGTAGTGTTTTTATCAGAAAGAGGTAATGTATGGCGAAAAAACGTGTAGCTCTGGCAATCTTACTCAGTAGCTGTCTGCTGGTGGGATTGTTGACGGGCTGTAGCAAAAAACAGGCAAATGAAGCAAACGATGGAACAAGTAGTACAACACGTGTGCTCAAAATGGGTCATCACTTAAGTGATACGGATGGTAATAACCAAATGGCGCAAAAATTTGCCGAATTAGTAGAGAAGAAAACTGACGGACGCTACAAAATCGAAATCTACACCAACGGACAACTAGGTGGCCAAAAAGAGTGTCTGGAATCGCTCAAAACAGGCACTTTGGATATGTCAATTTCCGATACTGGTCTGTTAGCTAACTACGTTTCCAGCATCGGCCTGCTCGATTTACCCTATATGTTCGATAGCAGAGAGCAGGCTCGTAAAATCATGGATGGAGTTATAGGTACAGAGATTAAAGAACAGGTTGCCAAAGAATCTGGTATTAGACCGTTAACAATTGAGGGCGTACTGTTTCGTGATACCTTGCTGAACAATAAAAAAGCGTTAAGTCCTGCCGATTTTAAGGGGATTAAGATTAGAACTCCCGAAAACCCTGTTATTACAATGACTTTCCAAGCTTTTGGTGCCACACCTGTTGCCATCCCGTCGGGTGAAGTTTATTCGGCTATGCAAACAGGTATTGTAGATGGTCTGGAAGGCAATGCTGAATTTGTCACTTTGAGCAAGTATTTTGAAGTTGCTAAAACTTGTCTGAAAACAGGACACATTTTAACTAACACAACTATGAATATCAGCGAAAAAGTTTGGCAAGAAATCAGTGCAGAAGATCAACAAAAATTTATCGAAGCAGGTAAAGAAGCGCTGGATTTCTTCTATCCGCTGTACGACAAGATAGCAAGTGATTCTGAGCAGACGATGAAACAAGCTGGTGTTGAATTTATTGAAGTTGATAAAGATCCATTCAAGCAAGCAGTTAAACCTGCGGTAGAAGATTATGTGCAAAAAAATAATTTGCAAGATCTCTATCAAAAACTAAAACAAAGCAAAGGTGAGTAATACAAATGCGCAAGTGTATACAGATAGCACGGAAGCTGACTGATGGCATTGTGGTAGCGCTGTTCTCTCTTTTATGTGTGCTAGTAGTTGGTCAGATAGCTTGTCGCTTACTCCATTTATCTCAACCCTGGATCGAGGAGTTAGCTCGCTATACTTTCGTTTGGGTGGTTTACTTAGGGGGTGCTTATACAGTACTCAAAGGCATGAATATAGCACTAGATTTATTGCCCGAGTATTTACAGGGCAAAGCGTATAGGGTGTTGCTTATTTTCATTAGTCTGATCAGCGTAATCTTCCTGCTGATTGTCGCTTACATTGGTGCTCAAAACGCTTATATTAACCGCATTCAAATCGCAACCATGACTGGCTTAAATATGGGGCTAGTCAATTTGGCTATACCAGTGGGTGCAATTTTGATGTGTGTAGCACAAATTGAATTCTGTTTAAATCGCTTAAATGAACTCAAACATGAGGAGGTAGCACAATCATGATGTTGCTTGCTTTTCTCATCTTCTTAATTTTGCTCGTTTTGGGTGTACCCATCGCTTTTGCGATGGGCTTAGGTTCCATTCTTGCCATTCTCAGTGGCGGTGGCACAACTATTGCTATCGTTGGTCAACGTTTATTTTCGGGCGTTGACTCTTTTAGCTTAATGGCCATACCGTTCTTTATGCTGGCAGGAGAGTTGATGGATCGGGGTGGTATCTCCAGACGTTTAGTAAACTTTGCTCACGCCTTGGTAGGCCATATAACTGGCGGTCTAGGTATGGTGGATATAGTGACCAGCATTATTTTTGCTGGTGTTTCAGGTTCAGCTGCTGCCGATACAGCGGCCGTTGGTTCAATTCTCATTCCACCGATGAAAGAGCGGGGATATCCCCGAGGTCTAGCATCGGTAATTCAAGCTACAGCTGGTTCGCTGGGTCCAATTATTCCGCCCAGTTTAACCATGATTATTTATTGCTCTTTGACCAATCAATCGATCGGTAGTCTCTTTATGGCAGGTCTGATACCAGGCTTGTTGATCGGTTTGGGCGTCATGCTGGTGACTTATTTTTACGCTCGCAAATACAAAATTAAAGGCGATCGACGTGCTAGCGGAAAAGAGTTGCTAAAAGCGAGTAGGGAAGCGATTTTACCGTTGCTCATGCCTGTAATTATCATTGGTGGAATAGTTGGTGGCTTTTTTACAGCCACTGAAGCAGGAGCGATTGCCGTCTTGTATGCATTTGTGGTCGGCTTGTTCGTTTTCCGAGAATTTACCATCAAAGATATGCCACAAATCATTTTAAAAGCAGCAGGAGTAACCTCGATGGCGATGCTGATTGTGGCTGGCGCTTCTGTGTTCAGTTGGTTGGTAGCTTACGACAGAATTCCTGCTAAAGTTATTGCCTTGCTCGTCAGTATTACCGACAGTCCAATTGTGATCATGTTCTTATTGGTTATCTTTTTACTGTTTGTGGGCATGTTTATTGAAACCTTATCCGCCACAATTATTGTTGCGCCAATTCTGTTGCCAGTTGCTTTACAATATGGCATAGATCCCATTCAATTTGCGCTCATTATGGTTATAACCTTGGTATATGCAGGGGTAACCCCACCTGTGGGAGGTGTTCTGTTTATTACCATGGGTATTGCCAGAGCCAAAATGAAAGAAGTTTTACCCTACTTGCCAGCATATTTAGGGGTTGTAATGTTAGTTATCGTTCTGTTGATTTTCTTTCCTAGCTTGGCTACTTTTTTACCTAATTTGATTTTTGGTTAGAAGTTATAGCTAGTAAACAAAGAGCTGTACCTAGGTACAGCTCTTTGTTGTTTATGTGTGTACGTACTCAAAATTAGAAAGACTACCTGATTATTACCTTAAAATTTGCTACAAAATAAGGGAAAAACTAGTTATTGAATAAAATTAAGGGTATATGCGCACGTTTGACTATAGCAAATTCAATGAACAAAACTGGGATACCGAGATTTTAGGTTATATAGCTGCTATCTACCAAGCAGTGGGTAAGCAAGAGCTGTATTTAAAACAACGTCCTCAAGAATTAGAAAAATTAGTTGCTATAGCCAAGATACAGAGTACAGAAGCATCTAATGCCATTGAAGGGATTATTACAACTAATACACGTCTTAAACAACTAGTTGCGGATAAAACAACGCCTAAAAATCGAGATGAACAAGAAATTGCAGGCTATAGGGATGCACTGAATACAATTCATGAAAATTTTTTGGCTATTCCCTTAGTACCAAATTATATTTTGCAATTGCATAAAATCATGTATAGCTACAGGCCAAATCCACAAGCTGGACGAATAAAAAATATACAAAATTATATTACTGCTAGTTATCCTGACGGGCGTAGTGAAACAATTTTTACACCACTAGCTCCCTGGGAAGCCAGTGTAGCCTTAGAACAAATTTGTGCAGAATTCAATCGAGTTATTGGCAGTAATGAATTAGAACCACTATTGGCAATACCAATTTTTATTCATGACTTTCTGTGTATACATCCATTTAATGATGGGAATGGTAGAATGAGCCGTCTGCTCACTACATTACTGTTGTACCGCTGTGGTTTTTTAGTGGGTAAATATATCTCGCTGGAAGCCCAAATAGCAAAGCATAAAGACTTATATTACGCATCTGTGCGTGAGGCTCAAGTTGGGTGGCACCAGGGACAAGCCAATGTAGTTTTTTTCATTAAGTACTTGTTAGGTGTTATTCTGTCAGCTTACAAAGATTTGGCAGAACGCTTTGCTCTTATTGAAGAAAAGTTACCTGCTCTAGAAATTGTCCGTAAAACTACACAGACTAAAATTGGCTACTTTAACAAACAGTCAATTATTGAGCTCTGTCCCGCTCTCAGTTTAAGTTCAATAGAGGGAGCTCTCAGAAAATTAGTTGCTAGTGAAGAATTAAAGCGTGAGGGCAAGGGTAAAGCCACTCGTTATTGTAGAATTAGATAGCAAAAAACTCACGCTTTAGCGTGAGTTTTTATTAATAGTCAAATGTGCTCAGTGATTACTCAGCGCTAGTAGCCGTTTCGGCGATGCTGATTACAGTTTTGCATGCGTTAAGCATCTGCGAAACAACTGCGAATTCATAGCGTCCATGATAGTTAAATCCACCAGTGAATAAGTTGGGGCAAGGTAAACCACGGAATGACAGTTGGGCGCCATCAGTACCACCACGCACTGGCTTACTGAAAGGAGTTACACCGATTTTTGTCATAGCGCGATTAGCTAATTTTACGATCTGAGGATTCTGTTCGATGATTTCGCCCATGTTGTAGTAGGAATCAGCCAAGGAGATGGTACAGAGCTCAGACTGATACTTGTTGTTGATCATCTGCACGCACTCAGCTAGATATTGTTTCTTACGCTCGAATTCCGCTTTGTTGTGATCACGGATAATGTATTGCAATTCAGCCTCTTCAACTGTACCGCTCATCTGTGTTAAGAGATAGAAGCCCTCGTAATTTTCAGTTAGCTCAGGTCGCATTTGTACGGGTAATAATTGATTCAGCTCCATAGCCACTAAACTGGCATTGATCATCTTATTTTTAGCTGAACCGGGGTGAACATTGCGGCCTTGTATCTTAATTTCAGCATGTGCGGCATTAAAAGTTTCATATTCGATGCCACCTTCTCTATCACCATCTAAAGTGTAGGCAAAGTCAGCGTCGAAACGTTCTAAATCCAGCAGGGAAGCGCCGTGACCAATCTCTTCATCCGGCACGAAAGCGACTGAAATTTGGCCATGTTTGATTTCAGGATGAGCTTGTAAATAGACAAGAGCCTCCATGATTTCAGCCATGCCTGCTTTATCGTCTGCGCCTAGCAGAGTGGTACCGTCGGTGGTGATTAATTCTTCGCCTACAAAATCAGCAATAAACGGGAAAGTTTCCAGTGAAATACTGAATTGGTCATTCAGTTTAATATCGCCACCTTCATACTTGACGAGCTGTGGATTGATGCACTTGCCATTCATATCAGGGGCTGTATCAATGTGTGCTAAAAAGCCAATTTTAGGGGCAGAAGTGGTGGTGTTAGCAGGTAACTTCGCATAGACGTAGCAGTTCTTTTCGTCTAAGTAGACATCACTCATACCCATTTCTTGCAATTCTTGATACAAAACTTTGGCTAAGTCGAATTGAATTGCTGTGCTGGGGACAGTCGAACTGGTGGGATCTGATTTGGTATCTATAGCAATATAACGCTTGAATCTATCGATCAATTGCTGACGGGATAGTTTGTATTGGCACATAAAAACCTCCGGGAATTTATTTTGTATAATTCATAATAAAGTACTCAGAAGACTTTGTGAGGTCATTATGTTGAATAGTTTGTTCTTAGTCGCAGTGAATTCCTTAGATTGGTTAGCCATTGGCTGTTTATTTTTTATTCCCGTTCTCGTTTTAGTTGTGGCGGTCTACCAAGTAATCGTATCTTTCAGAATTACTAGCCAGTTGCGCACCAAGGTTGAAGAATTTGAAACTCAATTAGCGGAATTGGGCGAGTATGAACACGATAACATCAAAAGTTTTGCCGATTTCGTACCTAGCATTAAGTGGCCAGAGTTGAAAGCAGTAGCGGAGTTATTGTTGCAAGATGCACAGATAAAGTACAACTCAAGGTGGTTACCCGATCCGGCAAGTCGCTTGACTGTAGCAGCTTTGCTTAAAGGTAAGGAGAAGCGTCAAAGCAGTTTCAGCCCCATGCCTATCATCATGTTGCTTTTGGGTATTTTGAGTACTTTATTGTTGGGTCTTTTGCCCATCGCTTTCCCTGAAACGGTCGCCCACTTATCTATCTTCCTCGTTTTGGTGCCCGTGCTGGTAGCTATGGTCAGTGCCATTGCCATTTACTTTGTTGCCAGCAATTTGAGTAAGACCAATGAACAACTAGTTTGCGAATTGCGTGATAGTATCAGCAAAAGCGTGCCCACCTACACAGATCACTCGGGTGCCGCCTTATTGGTAGATAGCATGCTCAGCCATGACTATGCCATGCGTGATACCTTAAACCAATTCGATGAAACAACCAGAAACTTAGTAGAAGGCAAACTAGTAGATAGCTTGTCACGTTCGGTGGAAGAAGTTATGCAAAAACAAGTTGTACCACCGATCGAAGCATCATCTGAAACCTTAATCAACTTAGCGACAACTTTAGAAGAACGTCAAAGTAGCAACATGAGAGAGTTGGCGAACCTATTCTGTCAACAGATCACTGAGGCTATGGCAGATAACCTGCGCCCTCTGGTTAATGAATTTATTGAATTCAGTACTACGGTGAGAGAGACCCGCAACTTTGTGCAAGATTCAGTGGCAATTTTAGAGAGTTCAAGAGAACAAAATATTAATTTGAACTGTACCATAGCTGAAACACTCAACAGCTTGAAATTAGCCAAAGAAGATATAGCTCAAGATATGCATAATATTGGTTCCTACCTTTCTGTCATGGCAGAATTGACCAAGAACATTACCAAGCTGTATGAGGGCGAAAATGATAGCTTAAAATTACGGATAGCAGAGTTGGAAGCAGGTTTAACTAGAACCTGTGAACTACTTGCGTCTTCGACTAGCAAGAATAGCGATAATGTGATCTCCGTTTTACAAGAACAAGATAAACAGCGTCAAGAGATTGAAACTTTGATTGCCAAGTTAGATGCAATGGCTCAAGTTTTAGCCAGCGCCGAGCAGACCTTAACAGACGGACAAAAGCAATTCACCGAAAATACCGAAAATTATCTGCGTGATCGCCTGCAAACATTCGATCAAGGTTTAGCAGAGGTAGTGGAGCGCCTAATTTTCACAGCTTCCGCCATTCGTGATGCGGTAGATACCTTACCGATCGCTCTACGTTTAGACACTGATCGCAATCTCTAGGAGTAGTTAGCCATGAGCGACACCGAGAAAGAAAAATTAGTGCCACAGCGTGTGGAGATTGAGGCTGATAAGACAGCAACTAGTGCCATAGATGTTGCACGTGACTCAGCACGACCATTGATTCGTAAAATCAGTGAGTTCGCCTCGGGGCTCAAGCCATTTAGTCGCAAAGGTAAGAAAGATGAAGTAGCTAAACCGAACAAACTCAATCTCACACCGTTAGAAGAAATTTTGGTAGCAAATGCTAAATTACCTTTAGGTGAGGGTGAGAGTGTTTTGCGTAAACCACAGCATAAATCAGTGCAACGCGTGCATAACATGCGTGAAGCAGTGGTACAAAGCAGGAAGATTTTGCCTTTACCGCATGAACAACAAGAAAAATTGCAACGCACTGACATCAATTGGTTGATGGGGCAACTCTATACATGCCCGACCAAGGAAGCCCTGATTGAATTTGGTCGCAATTTAGAAAACAAGGATTTAGTGCTATTGTTTCCTGCTTATGCTGCTTGCAACAGCGCATATGATCGTGAACGCTTGCTTATGCTGATTAAGATGCGCGCTTGTCGAATGTTATATATTAATGGCTGGGTTACGGTACAAGCACTGTATCCTAAATCTGCGGTACAAAAAGCTCTGCAAGAGTTATGTGCTGAAATTCTCCATCAACAGGAGCTTAGCCGTAGTTTTCAACAACAGATTACTAAGGCTGAAAACTTGTTGCTCGAACAACAGCTTAAATTACCGCAACATATTGATTGGTCAAGAGTACCTTTGATTACAGAAGTGGCACTTCCTGCCAGTCGTAACTTAGTTAACCAGTTAATCGACAGCATAGAGAATTCTGCTTATACTGCACAAGAATTTTTACAAAAGTACGGAATTTATCCTGATCTACCTTTAGGTCAAGCTATTCTTGAGGCTTTTGTAAAATAGTGCACTGCTCATTAAGAGCAAATCTTTTAAGCACGGGAAAGTTCTCTCATGGATTTAGCAATCAATCAAGTGGCGACATATTTCTTGGTGTTTTTCCAAGGTGTTATCAGTTTCTTTTCGCCTTGTGTGTTGCCCTTAGTACCACTGTATTTAGCCTACTTAGCAGGTGATGCTAAAGTTGATAACACGAAAAAGCTACGTAGCTTCTTCAATATTTTTTGTTTTACGCTGGGCATAGGTAGCACTTTTTTCTTGCTCGGTTTTAGCTTTTCTTTGTTAGGTAGTTTTTTAGCGAACTATCGCCAAGTGCTGATTATAGTGGGTGGTGTGATCATTATCGCTTTTGGCTTGTTGCAGCTATTTGCCAGCTCGCTATTTCATAGTGAGAAACGCATCGAACACAACCTGCTTAAGTGGCAGATGAATCCCTTCGTAGCATTTTTACTAGGATTTTTCTTTAGTTTTGCCTGGACACCTTGTGTCGGCCCTACCTTGAGTTCGGTTTTGATTTTGACATCAACTACCAATCAACTTGCAGGATTTCTTTTAATTGCTTGCTATACGCTGGGCTTTATTGTGCCATTTTGGATTGTCGGCATTTTAGCCGAAAAAGCTTTAGCTTTCTTAAAGAGCAAACGTCACTACATGCAATACACGATCAGAATTGGTGCCGTACTCATGATTATTATCGGTGTGTTGATGGTGACTGGTTATATTAGCAAATTCTCTAGCAAGGTTGCTCAGTTAGGAAATGTGGCATCACCCCAGATAAGTCAGACAACTTCTACGACTGATGCAACTAACAACACAACACTAGCGCCTAGTCAGATTAATAAACAAGCAGCTGAACCCACCAAAGGTGAAGCGAAGAGTGAACCCAAGACTAGAGAGTATAGGCCTGCGCTCGATTTTGAACTCAGCGATCAAAATGGTCAGGTGCACAGTTTAGCTGACTATAAAGGTAAACTGTTGATTCTGAACTTTTGGCAGACGTGGTGTGGACCATGTGTACGAGAAATGCCTGAATTTGAAGCTTTACATCAAAAGTTGTTGGCTGATAACGAGAATGTAGCCATTGTGGGTATCTCTAACCCAACCAATGATCTAAACCCACAAGCCAGCGAAGTTGAGCAAAAGGAAGTAGAAAAATTCTTAAGTGAACATCAAATCACTTACCCCGTATTGATGGATTTAACAGGCGAGCAGTACTATCAGTATGGGATTCATTCTTTCCCTACGACAATTATCATTACACCAGACAGCAAAGTATATGGTGGAGTGATTGGTATGATCGATCAGCATCGTTTACAGGAATTGATCGATCAAGCGAAAAAGGAATTGAATCTACCTTAAGTTACTTTGGTGAAAACTTCATAAGTGTGTTAGGAGGCAGTGAATGTTAGATTATTTGAAGAAAAATGGTATCTGGCTGTTTGGCCTAGTGTTCTTTGGCATAACAAGCATCTATTCGCTGGTCATTTATGATTTGCCTTATTTAGCTTTTTCGTTAGTTGCCCTGGGATTTTTCTTGAATAACTTGATGTTCAAGCAATTACAAGCTGTGGAAGCAGTAATAGAGGGTGTAATGATGGTGCTGGTAGCAGTGTTGCGCTTGGTCAGAATAAATAATGATTTCCTATGGGGCATCATCTGTGTAGCGATTGTTGTTTCTAATGGCTACATTTGGTATAGACGTCGCCTAACGCCAAAGAATAATCAGGTCCAAAAGAATGATATAGAGCCAAAGTAGTTGCTTGTTTTAGAAAGATAAGAGCAGAAACTAGCTAAAACATAAAAGAGTGACAAGGTAGTTACCTTGCCACTCTTTCGTTTATGGCAACAACTCAAGCTATAAAAGTTGCTGTTGTGTTTAAGTGGTGGAGGTGAGGAGAGTCGAACTCCTGTCCGCAATCACTTCCAATAAGACATCTCCGGGTGCAGTTCTCTTTTAGTTTTCCCGAGTAAACAAGAAAAGAAAACGAACTCATTTACTGGTAGCTTCATCAATACATCCAACTGGCAAAGCTTAGAGTTGAACGTTGACTATTTAACCTCTAATAGTCAAGGTCTGCAAATCGACGCGACGTCTAGCTTGCAGATCGGCTAGTGTCACGGCAACAGATAATTAAGCTGCTGCGAGTGCCGGTTTATTGGCATTTATACTTTTTCCGTTTTTTAAAGAGGCCAACGGAGCCCTCTACCCGCTTTCTTATCTTCTACGACCACGTCGAAACCATTACACCCCCGAGTTAGGGTATTGCTAGTATACCAAAAAAGTACTTGCAAAAGGTCAAAGAAAGTCTATAATTAAGATCAAAGAAAGGCAAAGACAAAACATACGAGAAAGAAAATATGGCAAGAATAAGTGATCAAATAGAACAATTATTGCTAGAGATGTTAGAAGAACATAACGGTTTATGGGAATTCTCACGCAACGAATTAGCCGAACGTATGAACTGTGTACCGTCGCAGATCAACTACGTGCTACAAACAAGATTTAATAGCAACTTAGGCTACATTATTCAAAGCAGAAGAGGCGGTGGCGGTTCAATGCTGATTAGACGTATTGAAATTGCACCTGATCAAGGATTGTTACAACTGCTCCAAACTTTGCCGAGTGAACTAGGAGAGCACGATGCAAGGCAGTTGCTACAAAATCTGTATCAACGAAAGTTGATCAATTATCGAGAGGCTCAATTGATGCAGAGTGCCATGCTGGTACGCAGTCTACAGGAGCTATCGCCAGAGCAGATCAACAGAGTTAGAGCCCAAATTATGCGCGCAATGTTACTAGCAATTGCCGACAACCCGTCTGCAGAATGCTAACAGAAAGGAGCGACTTATGTATTTTGGACAATATGATCCCTTTAGTGAATTTGAGAGTTTAGCGCAAGCTTTAATGGCTGAACAATTCAGCATGCCATTTCAGATTAAACAGGCTCGAGAAATCGGCAAAAGATGTCCTAAGTGTGGTACATCGCTCCACGAATTAGAAAAGAGCAACTATTTTGGTTGTTCAGAGTGTTACCAAACATTTGCGAGTGAAATCACCGATATGTTGCAACGCTTGCACGGAGCATCAAGCCAGCAGAGTGAGCCTATGCAGATAGTTTTTCCGCAAACTGATGCTACAAATATCTCACCACATGTCCAAGAAAACCCAAGTGAGCCACTAACTGAAACAGCAAAATTAAAGGCCGAACTGAAGCAAGCTATCATCTCTGAAGATTATCTCAGAGCGGCTGAAATCAAGCGTCAAATAGCGGAGTTAAAGGAGGAATAGATGCTAGCAGATAATAATGTAGTTATCAGTACAAGAGTTCGCTATGCTCGCAACTTAAATGGCTATGCTTATCCTCACCGTTTAACGTTGGAACAAGCAAAAGAGATAACCAAACAATTTGCAGAGCGAATCAATACGACAGAGCTCAAAGACTTTTTAAACAGTAAATTTCCTGAATTAGCAATAGAGGGAAATCAACCATTTACGGTTGAAGTTCTGGCTAATCTAGCGTCTAAACAGCGTCAAGCACTTTATCAAGAGCATAAGATCGGCAGGCAACTAGTCAATAGTCCTAGAGCTGCAGTTTTGTTCTCCTTGAAAAAACCAGAGCTAAATTTAAGTGTCGTGGTTAATGAAGAAGATCATTTGCGCATTCAGTGCACAGGTAAAGGTTTTAGCCTATTCCGTTGCTTCCAGTTAGCGCAAGCGCTTACCAGCTTTTGTGAAAGCAAATTATCGCTACAAAAAAGCGAGCGTTTTGGTTATTTAACCGCTTGTCCCACTAACTTGGGCACGGGGCTTCGTTTTTCGACCATGGTGCAATTAACCGCTTTGAGCAAGTTAGGTTTGATTGAAAGTCTGCGCCATGTTTTGGTTAAACAGGGGTTCACCTTGCGCGGTGCTTTTGGTGAGGGTAGTACAGCCGAAGTAGCTGTTTATCAGCTCTCGAACGAAAGCACTTTAGGTAAATCAGATGCTGAAGTTATCAGGGAGTGTGAAAAGCTACTGGAACAAGTGGTAAAGCAAGAAGCAGAAGCACGGCAAAGGTTATATCAGCAAAAACCAGATGAAGTGAGAGATGCCGTGAAGCGTGCTGAAGGTTTAGTCAGATTTGCGGAGATGATCAGTCACGAAGAAGCGTGGCAAATTGTTTCTATGCTCTATCTAGGCCAGAGTGTGGGTATTTATGATACTGATACGTGGCAGGTAGAAAGCGATATTTTTAACTATCTTAGTAGCTATAGTTTGCAAGCAGAGTTAGAAAGGCAAAAGCAACCTGTAAACCCTATAGCAATAGCCAAATTGAGAGCAACTACATTAAGAGAATATTTGCATAACAGCTAAGAAAGAAGGTGAAACTATGATGATTAGATTTTCAGACAGGGCAGCTGGAAGCGTACAACGTGCCTGGCAATATGCTCAAGGATTCGATTTAAGTTATATCGGCACGGAACAGCTTTTACTAGGTTTAATCAGTGAAAGTGAAATTGTGGCAGAGCTTTTGCTAAGCGATGGCAAGAGCATTGAGACCTATGTGGAATTAATTGCTGATATCAGCAATAAACCCTATCAAGACAAAGGGGAAGTTGCTACTCTAACGGGTCAACAATACGTGGAAGTCATGACACAACGTACACAATCTGTAGTCAGTCAGGCGGCAGCTGAAGCGCAAGCTCGTGGTGATGACAAAATTGAGCCAGAACACTTGATGTTAGGCTTGTTACTTCACAATGATTCAGTAGCTACACGTCTTTTAGAGCGTATGGGGTTCAGTGCCTTAGGTCTCTATCAAAAGCTAACCAATCGTTTGGAGCCACAAGTTGGACAAGCTAGTGGCAATTCCCGTTTCAAGTATCGCCGACCCGGTGTTGCTCAAGGTAAGGGACAACAAAAGGATAGTGCAGATAAAAATCAGCCGACGTTGGAGCAATTCTGTACAGATTTAACCGCTCTAGCATCCAGTGGTAGCATCGATCCCATTGTGGGCAGAGGTGAAGAAATTCAACGTACCATGCAAATTCTTTGCCGTAGAACGAAAAACAATCCTGTCCTAGTTGGTGAGCCAGGAGTGGGTAAAACGGCTATTGCAGAGGGCTTGGCGCAAAAGATTGTAGCAGATGAAGTGCCTGAATTATTAAAAGGCAAGCGTGTACTAGCTTTGGACATGGCAGGGTTAGTGGCTGGTGCCAAATATCGTGGCGACTTTGAAGAGCGTCTGAAAAATGTCATCGAAGAAGCTTCAGCTGATCAAGATGTGATTTTAGTAATCGATGAATTACATCTGTTAGTGGGTGCTGGTAAAGGTGGCGGAGATGATGCCATGGATGCCGCTAACATCTTAAAGCCGTCGCTTGCACGCAATAAATTACAGGTAATTGGTGCGACTACGATTGCCGAATATCGTAAATATATTGAAAGCGATCAAGCGTTAGAGAGAAGATTTCAACCAGTTAGAGTGGATGAACCGAGTGAGTCGGAATCAGTAGCCATTCTCTTGGGACTGCGTCCGAAATACGAGGAGCACCACCATATCAAAATTAGCGATGATGCGGTAGAAGCTGCAGTTAAGCTTTCTGCTAGATACATCAGCGATCGTTTCTTACCAGACAAAGCAATCGATCTGATAGATGAAGCAGCCTCTAAAGTGCGTCTAGCACAGATGAGCGAAAGTTCAGCCACGTTGCAACTGCGTGAGCGCTTGGAACAAGTAGTTAAAGCAAAGCAGGCAGCAGTCAAACAAGAAGAATTTGAACAGGCAGCTAAGCTGAGGGAACAAGAGCAAGAACTGGAAAAAGAGATCGAACAAAGCAAAGCTGAAACTAAGGAACAAAGACATAGTCTGCAAGTTGAAGACATTGCTGATGTGGTCGCTCAATGGACGGGTATTCCCGTACAAAAGATATCTGAAGATGATAGCAGTAAGTTGAAAAACTTAGAGCAAGAATTGGGCAAGCGCATTGTCGGACAAAAAGAGGCTGTAACGGCAGTGGCGAAAGCGATTCGCAGAGGTAGATTGGGTCTTAAAGATCCGAAGCGCCCCATTGGTTCCTTCGTATTTTTAGGTACTACTGGTGTGGGTAAAACCGAACTAGCACGCGCTTTGGCAGAAGTGATGTTTGGCGATGAAAATTCGATGATCAGAATTGACATGTCAGAATACATGGAAAGACACAGTGTAGCTAAGTTGATTGGCTCACCTCCTGGCTATGTTGGCTATGGTGAAGGTGGACAGTTAACAGAAGCAGTGCGTACTAAACCATATTCTGTGGTGCTGTTTGATGAGATCGAAAAGGCTCACCCTGATGTGTTCAACATGCTGTTACAAGTCTTAGAAGATGGACGGTTAACTGATAGCCAGGGACGAGTGGTGGATTTCAAAAACACTATTTTGATCATGACTTCAAACATTGGTGCCAGCTTGATATCCAGCCAAAGCAAAGGAAATCTGGGCTTTAGCCTGGAAGTATCAGCCAAGGAGCAAAGCGAAAAAGAGGCATATGGCGGTCGTACCTATCAAGAAGCAAAAGAATTGGTATTAGAAGAAGTTAAACACCATTTTGCGCCAGAGTTCTTGAACCGTATAGACAATCTGATCTTCTTTGAGATGCTCGACAAAGATGCGATGTTGCAGATTGTGGATATCATGCTACAAAAGCTCAAGCGTCTAGTGGCAGATAATGGCATTCAGTTAGAGATTACGGACGCCACAAAGCAATACCTAGCGGAGAAAGGATATGATCCGCAGTATGGTGCTAGACCATTACGCCGAGTTATTCAAAGCGAAGTGGAAGACGCCATTAGTGAAGCTATGTTAGATCAAGAGATCAGCGAGGGCAAAACGGCAATGGTAGACTTAAAAGAAGATAAAATCATCGTTAAATCCAAAGATG
Organism: Bacillota bacterium; assembly: GCA_023389255.1. Lineage (GTDB taxonomy): Bacteria > Bacillota > Clostridia > Saccharofermentanales > DTU023 > JAEWER01. The sequence continues at coordinate 424 of JAEWER010000016.1, read as the reverse complement.
AGGCGTAATGAAAACTATAAGTCAACCGTTAAATGCAGAAGCATTTGAGCCCTATATTAAACAATATGTAGCGCCGTTAGGTATTTTGAACGAGCACCAGCAACAACTTGCTGGTGCTTATTTAGCGTTGGTGCATAAACAAAATCAGGTGATGAATTTAACAGCTATCACCGACCCAAAAGAGATGGTATTACTGCATCTTTTGGATAGTTTGAGCTTGGTTGACCCTGTACAGAAAGTTCTAAATGGTTGTGCCAAACGTGTACTAGACATCGGCAGTGGAGCTGGTTTCCCTGGTATTCCACTAAAGTTGAGTTTGCCTGAAATTGAGATTACGCTCCTAGATTCTTTGAATAAGCGCATCAAATTCTTAGAGCAAGTAGCCAAGGATTTGCAATTGCCAGGAGTTAGTGCTGTACATAGC
>JAEWER010000012.1 GCA_023389255.1 Bacillota bacterium | reverse complement strand
GCACATACCTATATGGCGGCAGAGGCTTTACAGCAAGCAGCCAAAGCCAAAGGTTTGAAAATTAAAGTTGAAACTAACGGACAAACTGGTATTGAGAATGCCTTGAGCGCGCAGGAAATCGCAGATGCTCAGGGCATCATTCTTGCTTGTGATACCAAAGTAGCTACTGCACGCTTTAATGGCAAGCCAGTACTAGAAGTACACGTGGCAGACGGTATTCACAAAGCGTCAGAGTTAATTGATCAAGTGATGCAAGGCAAGGCAGCTATTTATCAAGGACAAGCAGATCAGACAGAGAGTAGCCAAGGAGAGGGACGTATATCTCCCTATCGCTGTTTGATGAACGGTGTTTCTAATATGCTACCGTTCGTTATTGGCGGTGGTATTTTAATTGCTCTATCGTTTTTACTTGATGACTATTCTATTGATCCCTCTAAATTTGGTAGCAATACACCCATTGCTGCTTTATTCAATCAGATAGGTGGTCTGGCATTAGGAGCGATGTTGCCGATCTTAGCTGCTTTTATCGCCTATTCCATAGCTGATCGACCTGGTTTTGTCGTTGGTTTTGTTGGTGGCGCACTAGCTAAAGAGGGCGGATCTGGTTTCCTAGGTGCACTAGTTTTAGGTTTTATTGCAGGTTATCTGATGCTCGGCTTAAAGCATCTTTTCAAGAAGTTGCCTAAGAGTTTAGAAGGGATAAAACCTGTTTTGCTCTATCCGTTGTTAGGTGTTTTAGGAATAGGCTTAATCGGTGTTTTATTGATTAACCCACCTTTCTCTTATCTCAACACACTGATTACTAATGGCTTGCAGTCCATGGGTGCAACCAGCAAAATTTTATTGGGCTTTGTATTAGCAGGCATGATGGCTGCAGATATGGGTGGACCTATCAATAAAGCAGCTTATGTCTTTGGTACGGCTTCGCTTGCTGAAGGATCGTCAGAAGTTATGGCAGCTGTTATGGCTGGTGGTATGGTACCACCCTTAGCGATTGCGCTAGCGATGTTGCTGTTTAGATCCAAGTTTACTGCGGAAAATAGAAAAGCTACTTTAACGAACATTATTATGGGTCTTTCCTTTATCACAGAAGCGGCCATTCCTTTTGCAGCCGCTGATCCGTTACGTGTTTTGGTTAGTTGTATTCTGGGTTCTGGTGTTGCCGGTGCTATCTCGATGGTGCTTGGCTGTTCTTTGCGTGCCCCACACGGTGGCTTATGGGTAATAGGTGTGATCGAGAATCCTTTAGGCTACTTGATCGCAATTGCGGTAGGTACGGTGATAGCAGGTTTGATTTTGGGCTTGTGGAAGAAGAAAATTAAGCAATAAAAGAAAGTGCGGTAACCACCGCACTTTTTCTTCGTTAAAACAGTTGTCGCTTGCGGTATGATATTGTTGTTTAGTTAATGAGTAATTAATCCACATTATTCGTATATAGAGCCGTAAGAAAAGAGGAGAGCAGACATGCGTTGGATGTCACTGAATGAGATTCGTGAAGCCTATCTCAAGTTTTTTGAAAGCAAAGGACACTTGCGTTTACCTAGTTTTTCGCTAGTGCCACAAAATGATCCATCTGTCCTATTAATCAATGCGGGTATGACACCGATGAAGCCGTACTTCACTGGTGCAGAAACGCCACCTTGTAAGCGAGTTGCTACATGTCAGAAATGTATCCGTACCCCCGATATTGAACGTGTGGGTCAAACAGCTCGTCACGGCACATACTTTGAAATGTTAGGTAACTTCTCTTTTGGTGATTACTTCAAAAAAGAAGCGATTGAATGGGGTTGGGAATTCGTACACGATGTGCTTGAAATCCCCGCAGATAAGTTATATGCATCTATTTACTTAGATGATGATGAAGCTTTTGATATTTGGCACAACCATATCGGTATGCCAAAAGAAAGAATCTTCCGCTTTGGTAAGGAGGACAACTTCTGGGAACATGGTACTGGTCCATGTGGTCCCTGTTCAGAAATTTTTGTTGATCGTGGAGAAAAATACGGTTGTGGTAAAGAAGGATGTACCGTTGGTTGTGACTGCGATCGCTATGTAGAGATTTGGAACCTAGTTTTCTCACAATTTAACAGAGATGAAGAAGGTAACTATACACCGCTCAAACAAAAAAATATTGATACCGGTGGTGGTTTAGAGCGTTTTGCTTGTGTGATGCAAGATGTAGCCAACTTATTTGAAGTGGATACAGTGCGTTCTATTCTCGATAAAGTATGTGAGCGAGCTAAAGTTGAATATGGTAAAGATGCCAAGACTGATGTGGCAGTTCGCGTCATAACAGACCATATTCGTAGCTCAACCATGATGATCTCTGATCAGATCACACCTGGTAATTCTGGCCGTGGCTACGTTCTGCGACGCTTGATCAGACGAGCTGCTCGTTTTGGCCGTATTTTAGGTATTGCAGAGCCCTTCCTTTATGAGTTAGCTGAAGAAGTGATTAAGCAATCGGGTGAAGCATATCCAAATTTGGTTACAGATAAGGACAGAATTATCCAGACTTTGCACCGTGAAGAAGAGAGTTTTGCGTCAACCATTGAGCAGGGTACCAAAGTATTAGAGCAATACATTGTCGAAGCTAAGCAAGCAGGCAATAAACAACTAACAGGTGAGCAAGCCTTTAAATTGCACGATACTTACGGTTTCCCTTTAGATTTAACTAAGGAAATTGCAGGTGAAGAAGGGCTAGCTGTCGATCAGGCAGGCTTTGATGAATACATGGCAAGCCAAAAGCGTAAAGGAAGAGAAGATTTCTTAGCCAATACTGGCTCAGCCTGGGATAAGTTGCAACTGCCTGAACAGATTGAGCGCAAGGCAACAGACTTTATAGGCTACGATTGCTTAACTAGTAAAGAAAAAATCGCTCATATTTTGCGCTTGAGTGAAACGAAGCAAGAATTAGTAGAAACAGCAAATGCTGGTGATCAAGTTGTCCTGCTCTTTACGCAAACACCGTTCTATGCGGAACGTGGTGGACAAGTTGGTGACACGGGTCTAGTAACTACGGCATCTGGCGTGGTTGAAATTAAACAGACTACACATACAGGTGACAATATTTACCTACATCAAGGAATCGTTACCCAAGGATCTGTGAAAGCTGGTGAGCTTGCAGAGTTAGCAGTTGATGCAGAGCGCAGAAGAGTAATTGCCAAAAACCATACGGGCACACACATCTTACATCTAGCGTTACGTCGTATTTTAGGTGATCATGTTTTACAAGCGGGTTCGTTAGTAGCACCTGATCGTCTACGTTTTGACTTCACGCATCACGCTCCAGTGTCTGCCAAAGAATTACAGGCAATTGAGCTACTTGCCAATCAACATATTATGCAAGCAAATAGTGTGAGTACAGAAGAAATGCCGATAGCAGAAGCAAAGGCATTAGGAGCAATGGCGCTGTTCGGTGAAAAATACGGCAATATTGTTCGTGTAGTTAAAGTCGGAGATAGTATTGAGCTCTGTGGTGGTACGCATGTCCATAATTCAGCTGAGATTGGACAGTTAAGAATTGTGGCAGAAACTGGCGTCGCATCTGGTGTACGCCGTATTGAAGCGGTCACAGGTATCAGCGCTTATAGCTATGGTGCAACTGAGCATCGTCAACTCTTAGAAATTGCTGAGACTTTGAGAACGGCTACGCACGAAAGCATCGCAAAAATCAATGGCTTATTGGAGCGTAACAAACAATTAGAAAAAGCACTCGCAGAAGCGAAAAGAGCAGAAGCCCAAGGCTCCCTTGCTGATTTAATGGCAAACGTACAGCAAAGTGATAAAGGCTATCAATTTATCGCAGCTAAGGTAGAAGGAATAGATGCTAAGACCTTACGTGATTTGGGTGATCAATTAAAAGATAAACTTGGATCGGGCGTCGTGGTCATGGCTTCTGCCCATGAAAGCAAAGTACTGTGGCTTGCGATGGCGACGAAAGATGTAGTGGCTCAAGGAGTCCATTGTGGCAATCTGATCAAGGAAGCTGCCAAGCTGACCGGTGGCGGTGGCGGTGGTCGCCCTGATATGGCGCAGGCAGGTGGTAAGGATCAGACGCAAATTGATGCCGCATTAGCTAAAGTTAAAGAGATGCTGAGCTGAGGTTGGTATGGTGGATTGTATTTTCTGTAAAATCATTGCAGGTGAGATACCGGCGAGCAAAGTTTATGAAGATGAGTACCTAATTGCGATCAAAGATATACAACCAGCTGCTCCTATTCACTTGTTATTAATGCCCAAAGTGCATGTGGAAAATTTAGCTGAATTAGCTTCACATCCTGAGGCAGGTAATATACTGCAAGCTTTGCCTCAAGCAGTCAAACAGCTAGCAGCAGAGTTTGGTGTTGCAGATAAGGGTTATCGCTTAATCACTAACACTGGAGACGATGGTGGACAGACGGTTAAACACTTGCATTTTCACTTCTTAGCTGGTGAAAAATTGAACGAAAAATTAGTGTAATAGTTTGACTAAAACTGTAAGTGTGAATTATAATGCACATTGTTGTGAAAACGTATATTAGCTGCGAGGGGGGGGAGAAAAGATGGAAATTCGAGTCAAAGAGAATGAAACCCTAGACAGCGCATTACGTCGTTTTAAGCGTTTCTGTGCTCGTTCTGGCGTTCTCGCTGAAGTGCGTAAGCGTGAACACTACGAGAAACCCAGTGTTAAACGCAAAAAGAAAGCTGAAGCTGCTCGTAAACGTAAGCGCTAATTCAGCAATTACTTTAGTTAATTTGAGAGGTGTAGCTTTAGCGACACCTCTTTTTTTATCCGGGTAGGAGAGAAAAATGAGTATTTTGACGCATACAAAATGGTTAGAACAATCTACAAATGAAGTGGGGCAGTCTATGCTCAGTGATCGTGTGCGCCAAATCATTTTGAGCGATAGTAGCGAACAGCAAAAAGCACTGCTTGTTTTTAAGGAATTACTCAAAGAGCGCAACATTAAAACTAATGTCCAATTTCAAGATTATATCTCTCCTACCGATGTTCCATATCATGATCCCTTTTCCTTGCGGGATATGGGCAAAGCCTGTTCGTTGATCAAGCAAGCGCTCAGAGCAAATGAGAAAGTGATAATTTTAGGTGATTATGATTGTGATGGTATGACAGCAACTGCTATTCTTTATCGCTATTTGCATAGCAGAGGCTGTGATGTAAGTTTTCTAATTCCAGATCGTTTGCAAGATGGCTATGGCTTAACCGATAAGATGGTAGCGAAAATTCAACAAGAGCAACCAGATTTATTGATCACTGTAGATTGTGGAATCAGAAGTGTTGCACAAATATACGAACTAAAAAAACAAGGACTGAAAATTATTTTAACTGACCATCATCAACCAGGAGATGAGTTACCTTGTGCAGATGCGTTGCTCAATCCTCATGTCAAAGAAGATACTTATCCCTATGTATCTTTGTGTGGTGCAGGTATTGCTCTGAAAGTGGTACAGGCTTTAGGCGAGCAAGAAATAGAACCATACATTGTGCTAGCTTCTTTAGGTACGGTTGCCGATTCAATGCCCTTAACAGGCGAAAATAGAACCATAGTAGCTCAAGGTTTAGAATTCTTTTCTGATTTTGCGCCTTTAGGTCTACAACTATTACAGGCTCAAAGTAGTAACGAATTATTAGAGGCTATGAGCTACGGCTTCTTTTTAGCACCAAGACTTAATGCAGCTGGTAGGTTATCTAACATTACTCCAGCTATCACAGCGTTAATCAGTGATGATATAGCTGAATGTAAGCAGGCAGTAAGCGAATTAGAAGCGTTGAATAACGAGCGCAAGCGTCTAGAAAATTATGCGTTGGAGGAAGCCCTAAAGCAGGTAGCACAGCTCAGCGTGGCAGAAAAAGAAAATTTTCTCTTGGTGATCGGTGAAGATTGGCACCCAGGTATTTTGGGTATTGTGGCTGCCAAATTAACTAATATGTTCAATGTGCCAGCCATCGTTTTAACTCGCTACGGTGAGAATTATCGTGGGTCAGGACGAAGCGTAGAAGACTTTGACATCTTAGCCTGTCTTGAGAATGCCAAAGAGCATTTATTGACATATGGCGGACATTTACAAGCCGTAGGTGTTGAACTCAAATGTACAGAGGCTGAAAATGTGCGTCAAAAGCTACTAGACTATGTTAACTCGCATCCTGTTAATCCCATACTTTCACAAAACTATACTTGTGAGTTGATGGCTCCTATCGCTTCTTTGGAATTGGCGAAGTTGTTGACTAATATTGAGCCGGCAGGTAGAGAGAATGAGCAACCTTTGTTTTATTTAAGGAATGCTGTGATCAAAAGCTGGCGTAATGTAGGTGATGATGGCAAACATATCTCGCTGGAACTATTAGTTGATGGTGAGCGTACAATGCGTGCGATAGCCTTTAATAGTGCTGAGTATAGTCAACTATTTAGAGTTGGCGACGTAGTTGATTTATTAGGATATCTTAAATTTCAGATATTTCGTGGGCGCGAATATTGTAGTTTTCAAGTAGAGCAATGGCATGTACCCAGCTATAATCAACCGCTTTGGGATGAGATAGAAGAATTAGAACAGAAGTGGTTATCTGGCTTAAGTTTAGAACAAATAGCACAATCAGAGAACTTATCTGCTAAACAACTACAATTAAGAGGTCAGCAAATAGAAGGAATTTGGCATTATATTTGTCAAAACCAAGAACTAGTGGCAAGACAATTTCATCCAAGCTATCTCGCCCGAGCAATTGTACGCAACTTAGGAGTATTTTGTACCCCGTTTATGATTTTACGCTTGCTGGATCTAGCAACTGAGGTCGGATTGGGTGACTTAGTCAAATTGCGTGAAAGTCATTACCGTTGGCGAATGAAGGCAGAAGCGAAAAAGTTTAATTTAGCTGAGACAAAACTCAGTACAGAAGCTAAGCATCAACTTTTGATTGACCTGCAATATAAATTAGCTAAAGCGCCTACTTATCAGCGCTTATATATGAAGTAAAAGGAGTTGAACATGGCAGAAAAAATAGATTTCACTAATTATGATTTCAGTGAACTAGATCGTAAGATGCAAACCTTGATCCACTCCTATGAAGCATATTCAGGTGTGGCAGATGAAGGGAAACTATACGAAGTATATGAATTTGCCAAGAAAGCGCACAGCAAACAAAAGCGCAATACTGGTGAACCGTATATAACTCATCCAGTGGCTGTAGCCGAGATCTTGATCGACATTCAAGTTGATCGAGATACATTAACTGCAGCTTTGCTACACGATGTTGTCGAAGACACAGAAGTTTCACTAGAAGATGTGGAAGCAAAATATGGCTCGAATGTAGCACTACTAGTTAATGGTGTTACTAAACTTAGTCAGATCAATTATTCATCAAAGGAAGAAGAACAAGCTGAAAACTTCAGAAAAATGTTTTTAGCGATGGCGAAAGATATTCGGGTTGTGTTGATTAAATTAGCAGACCGTTTGCACAACATGCGTACGATGAAGCACAAGACGGTGGCTAAACAAATTGAAAAGTCTAAGGAAACTTTAGATATTTATGCTCCGCTAGCGCACCGTTTAGGTATTTACAAAATTAAGTGGGAATTAGAGGATCTCTGTCTGCGCTTTATCGATCCGGATGCTTACTATCACTTAGTCGGTGCCATCTCGCAAAAAAGATCTGAACGTGAGAGCTATTTAGAAGATATTGTGGCTGAACTGAATAGTAAGGTAGCATCCATGCACATTCCGGCGGAAATTGAGGGTAGACCTAAACACTTTTACTCAATCTATCGCAAAATGAAGAAACAACACAAATCTTTAGATGAAATCTACGATTTGTTTGCGACCAGAATTATTGTTCCTACCGTAGGTGATTGCTATGCAGTTTTGGGTGTTGTGCATGAGTTATACAAGCCTATGCCAGGGCGTTTTAAAGACTACATAGCAATGCCTAAGCCCAATATGTATCAGTCTTTACACTCTACAGTTATCGGTCCCAAAGGTATGCCTTTTGAAGTGCAGATCAGAACGTATCAGATGCATCGCACGGCTGAATACGGTATTGCCGCCCATTGGAAATACAAAGAGGGTAAAACAGGTCCAGCGGATACGCAACAAAAAGATGATTTAGATAGTAAATTGACATGGCTCAGATCACTTTTGGAATGGCAAAAAGATTTAAGTGATGCTCATGAATTCATGGACACACTCAAAAGTGGTCTTGTTTTGGATGAAGTCTTTGTTTTCACACCCAAAGGAGAGGTTAGATCATTGCCAGCTGGCTCTGTTCCGGTTGACTTTGCCTATCAGATTCATTCAGGTGTTGGTAATTCCATGTATGGTGCCAAAGTTAATGGCAAGATGGTGCCGATGTCCTACAAACTACAGAATGGCGATATCGTAGAAATCCTGACCTCAGATAAGGTTAAAGGTCCATCACGCGATTGGTTAGATATAGTTGCTAGTAACTCAACTAAGAGCAAAATTTCTGCCTGGTTTAAGAAGCAGCTCAGAGGAGAGAATGTTAGCCGTGGCAGAGAAATTTTAGAGCGTGAAATCAAGAAAACAGGATTCACACCGCAACAGTTATTGAAACGGGAGTTGTACGAAAAAATCCTCAAGCGATATACCTTTAATAAGTTGGAAGATCTTTGTGCTGGTATCGGCTATGGTGGAGTTTCTGTTGGTAGAGTTGTTCCCCGTCTGAAAGATGCCTACATCAAGTCGCTAGATCGAGATGAGCAGTTGCGTTTGGGCTATAGAGTCACTGAACAAGGACAGGTAGTTTCGGCGCCTAAAACACTAATTACGAAAGAAGCACTGATCGCCAGCGAACATCCAGAAATGTTCCATGAAGCGAGTGCACATAAAAAGAAGCCAACAGGTGAGGGTGTTGTGGTTAAAGGCTTGCCCAACGCTTTAATCAAGATGTCTCGTTGCTGTAGCCCAGTACCTGGAGATGCAATTATTGGCTATGTAACACGAGGCAAAGGGGTGGCTATTCACCGTACAGATTGTCCTAACATTCGCTATTTGTTGCGTGAACAGGATTCACCGAAGTACGCAGAGCGTACAGCACGCTTAATCGATGTTGAATGGGATAATGGTGGTGATCCAGAGGGAAAATTCCAGGTCGAGCTCAATATCATTGGACGTGATAGACCGCATCTTTTGGCAGATGTTTCGAATGCAATAGCCGAAGAAAAAGTGCCAATTCTTTCTGGTCAAATGCAGAGTGCACGAGATATTAGTGCCAATTTCTTGATGGTCGTAGAAGTAAAGGATCAAAATCAATTGAAGCGTCTTCTAGGTAGATTAAAAGCCATTAGTGGCATTATTGATGTAAAACGTGGACATTAAAAAGGAGCAATCATAAGGATTGCTCCTTCTACTAAGTATGGTTAACTAGTCAGCCAAGATTTTTCTTTCAGCGACAAGTTGATCTAGATCAAGTTGTCCATCTTTGATTAGCTTGTCCAAAAACTCTTCGAATTTGCTGATCATCTCTTTTAAGAAATGTTCACGATAGATGCTGGTACGAATTAAATCTTCTTTTTCATCTGCTGGTAGTTTTTGTAACAATGTGGGTTTTTCATGACTTAGCAACTGGTTATGTTTATCCCGTAGTTCAGGCGTGATCTCTATTTGCTCGTGTTCGCCTAATTTTTCTTGATAAATAAATTCGCGAACTCGATTTGTGGCAAGCGTATCCAAAAACTTGTTCAATTCTCTTTCATCTGTAAACTTATAACCTAAAATCCTGCCGTATAATTCAAGGTCTTTGCCTTCATCGCTGGGTTTAATACTCGTATTAGAGGCTATGTAGTGTTCTAGCAATTTATTTAATTCAAGACGTGAGCCTTGGATATCCGATTCTTTTAATTTCAGACCTGACTGCTCAAATAATTTTTGCACTAATTCGGGTAATCCGTTGTGTATAAATTGATTTTCGAGATGTTCTACTAACAGTTCACGGTACAGGTATTTTTCGTATATAGCCCAAGTTTGATAATTTTTGGGTTCTATTTTTTCTATCTCACCTAACTTGGCTGCCAGTTCGTCATTGTAGGGGTGTGGTGTCAAACGACGAGCGTGTAAGAGAGTCATCTTGACGGGGACAGAAGATGCTTCTACATCAGACTCTTTATTGCCTGTGCTGGGTGTAAAATCAGCGGTAATACTCTCTCCAACTTTACATTCGTCTATAATTTTTTGCTCAGCAGTGGTGCTTAACTCACCTGAACCCAAGCGACAAGGGATTAATTCCTGGTTGAATTCTGGATGAGAGCTCTCCATTTTTAAGGCGACTAAATCATCGTTCTGAACAGAATCACCTTTTTTTAGGTCAGTGATAGTTGCCATGGTCAGAGCTTTCATTCGCAAATGGTAATCCATCTGCATATTTGATACTTCTTTTAAATTATCTAAATCTAGCCATTCAGTTTTGAAATCATCTAGGGTTAAATCTTTAGGTGTAAAAAATTGATTCATAGTTACCTCTCGTTAATTTGAATCGTCTGCAATAGGATTACAGGATGACGGCGAGTTTGTTGGTAGAGTAAATCACGTAATTGCTCACGTAAAATACCTTTTTGCAAAGCGTCATATAGAGCGTCACCGTTGTTTTGACAATTACGTACGAAGCGATTGACCATGCGGTAACAGTGTTGGTAGATTGCTTCAGTTTCACTTTCGTAGAGAAAGCCTCGTGCTTGAATTTGGGGTTCACCATACAGACAATTTTTAGAGCTATCCACGCAGAGAAATAAAGCTATTACCCCGTCATCTGCTAGGCGCAGGCGATCGTGTAATACATTGTTATTTAAATCACCGATGCCTGATCCATCGATTACCACTCCAGATGCTGGTACTTGTTGACCAAGAAGTGCATTAGATTGAGTCAGTTTTAGTGTTTGGCCATTGCTGAGCAAGAAAATGTTGGCACTAGCAATATTTTGTTCTTGTGCTAGCTTGGCATGCTCAAATAGGTGTCTGAATTCTCCATGCATGGGGATAAAGAATTTGGGCTTGACTAAGTTGAGCATTAACTTTAATTCATCACGATAAGCGTGCCCCGAGACGTGAATATCCGCCAGACGGTTATAAATAACATTGGCACCAAGTTTGTATAGTTCGTTGATAACTCGATAAATAGATTTTTCGTTACCAGGAATCATACTTGAAGAGAGAATGACTGTATCGTCTTGCGTGATCTTGACTAAACGATGTTCAGCGAAAGCGATGCGAGTTAGCGCTGAAAGTTCTTCACCCTGAGTCCCAGTAGTGATCAAAAGCAACTCTTCGGGAGGGATAGAACCTATTTTATTCGGTTCTACCATTGTATCTGCGCGAACTGTCAGATAACCTAATTCACTGGCAGCATTGAAGGCATTAGTCATACTTCTGCCTAGGAGAGCCACTTTGCGATTGTGCTGTTCAGCAGCTGTTATAAGTTGTTGAATGCGGTAGATATTGGAAGCAAAGGTGGCGACAATAATTCGGCCTGAGATCTGATTGAAGAGTTCTGAAAAAGTACGTCCTACGATCTGTTCAGATGGAGTTACACCAGAGATGTCAACATTGGTGCTTTCAGATACCAACGCCAATACACCTTCGTTGCCGAGTTCAGCAAACCTGCCAAGATTGATGGGCTCACCATGCACAGGGGAATAATCTACCTTAAAGTCACCGGTATGGACAATTTTTCCCACTTCGGTTTCCAGCAACAAAGCACAGGAGTCAGCAATACTGTGATTGACATGTATAAACTCAACACGGAAGTCTCCGATCTGCAGTTTTTCGCCACAGTTGACGATGCGCAAATCAGCATTAGGCATAACTTGATTTTGACGATTGTATTTATCATTGAGTTTGAAATCTACCAATTTTAAGGTGAGAGGTCTACCAAAGATTGGTACACCACTAAATTCACTGGCAAACCAAGTAATAGCTCCGATATGATCTTCGTGCCCGTGAGTGAGTAGTAATCCTTTTACTTTTTCTCGATTTTGTTTGAGATATTCAAAATCAGGAATAATCACATCGACACCAGGTAGAGCTTCATCAGGGAAAGCGATACCTACATCGACGACAAGAATGGTATTTTTGTATTCATAGGCATAACAATTCTTGCCAATTTCTCTTAGACCGCCTAAAGGTATGAAGTTTACATGTGCATTCTGGTCTACCTTGGAGATATTGTTTTTATTTGTTTTTTTAGAATTCTGATAGTTTTTTGAACGTGATTTTAGTCGGCTACGCTCACGCATCGTTTTTGCTTTGCGCGAGGAGTGCACAACATTTTTGCTCAGGTGCTTACGCATAGAGCCTATGGCTTTTTTCTGCATTGCAATCCTTTCTTAAATATTGAGGCACAGATAAACTGTGCAGAGATATATAGACTGCCAGTTAATCTCAGATAGATTAGCTGTCAATTAAAGGCAAATTACTTACTCTGATTATATCGAACTGACTTCATGCAATTAGCGAAAAAATTTTTATTAAAGGTGTTGACAGCTAGCTTTTACACTGTTAAGATAGCAAAGCACTGTTAATCAAGAGATTAACAACCCAGCATGGCGCGGTAGTTCAGCTGGTTAGAATGCTAGCCTGTCACGCTAGAGGTCGAGGGTTCGAGTCCCTTCCGCGTCGCCAATTTACCGGCCTATGGCCGGTAAATTTTTAGCCCAGTTAGCTCAGTTGGTAGAGCAGAAGACTGAAAATCTTCGTGTCGCTGGTTCGATTCCGGCACTGGGCACCATTCTTGGGAGCATAGCTCAGCTGGGAGAGCACTTGCCTTACAAGCAAGGGGTCACTGGTTCGAGCCCAGTTGTTCCCACCAAGAATTTGAGCGATCAAGGTAACTTGGTCGCTTTTTTATTTTATTTTTCCGTGTCACCAAATCCCTTGATCCTACCTAAGTGGTGGGGGAGATAATTAATTAGTTAGTTTAGATGCGGGAAATAGTAGAGAATGTTTGGGTAGCGGAATTAAACTGCTAGTAATCATTTTATGAGGGAGGCTATTGGCAAAATAGTTGTAGCCTTGGTGATGGGAGTAGAGGAGTAGTATAAAAGTGTGTTGTCCTCAGTTTTAAAAGAGAGAGTTAGAGTGGTTCACCCAGTGTAACTACCTTATAAAATTACACTACTCTCAAACAGTATTACTTATAAACAGACAAAAGCAGGTGTGTAACTACCTTATAAAATTACACTACTCTCAAACAATACAACGTGAATATGGTTCTCTCTCTTGGTGTAACTACCTTATAAAATTACACTACTCTCAAACAACTACCGTTTGCATTAGCAACATAAATACGTGTAACTACCTTATAAAATTACACTACTCTCAAACATATAGACGTGTTCACCGTGGGGGATTCTTGTGTAACTACCTTATAAAATTACACTACTCTCAAACCCTATGCATTAAATAATATTTATGATACTAGTGTAACTACCTTATAAAATTACACTACTCTCAAACAAATTGATCAAACCCTACATAGT
>JAEWER010000037.1 GCA_023389255.1 Bacillota bacterium | reverse complement strand
GTCAGTAGATAGATGCCAAGAATTGGACAACTATACTATAATTAGCCCAAGACAACATTCGTAAGTTAAAGGAACGAATTACATATGAAAAAATTAGTTTTTGCCATTATAAATGATGAAGATAGCCCGCATTTGATGTCGGCTATGAACCAAGCAGGTTTTCAAGTAACCAAACTGAATTCAACTGGCGGTTTCTTGCGCTCGGGTAACACCACGCTGATGATGGTAGTAGAGCAAGAAAAAATGGAAGAATTGCTTGATATAATTCGCAAATATTCCTCCAGCCGTAAAGTGTCAGTCAACGCTAACATGACTCCCAGCGGTATTGGTGGTTCTTTCATTCCCTATCCTGTAGAAGTACAAGTTGGTGGCGCTACAGTTTTTAGTGTCAACGTCGATCAGTTTGAGAAGATCTAGGTGTCAGAAGATCTAAGTTTACATAGTATTGTTGGCAGATCTAATCTCAAGCAACAATTAATGAATGCACTGGCTGATCAGAGCGTTCATTGTGTCTTGCTTGTGGGTGAGCAAGGCATGGGCAAACATTATGTGGCTAAACGTATTGCGGCAAGTTTGCTCTGCCAGCAACCACAGCGTGGCGTAGCTTGTTGTAATTGCGATGCTTGTAGGTATCTCAGTTTGGCGAGTCACCCAGATTATCATGAACTCTTTTTAGAGGAGGGTTCTGTAATTAAGGTAGAGCGCTTGCGCCAAGAAGTTTTAGCAAATCTTTTGATTAAGCCACATATCAGTAAGCGCCAAGTGTTTGTGATTGAAGTTGATCAGTTGAATGAGGCTGGTCAAAATGCATTATTAAAATCACTAGAAGAGCCTCCGGCAACTGTAGCTTTTATTCTGCTAGCAAACACTAGCGAAAAGGTGCTAGCGACCGTTAAATCACGTGCTTTACAGCTACAGCTAGAACCGTTAACACAGCAACAGATTGCTCAAGTATTGGAACAATTTGCCATTGATGCAAACAGTGAAGCAGGCAGAGATGCACAGAATTATTGTGCAGGAAATCCTGGTAGAGCTTTGCAATTAGCCGAAGATGAAGAGTTTAAGCAGTTGCGCTGGAATAGTCTTACTTGGTTCTATGGTCTGACCACTGTGCCTAGACATCAGTTGTTGCTAGATGGCTTTACATTTTTTGAAACGAATCGGAGCGACTTTGCTACCATCCTAGCAATCTGGGAAGTTGCTTTGCGAGATTTAGCACTAATCGCTTGTAACCAAAGTCCTAAGTATGCTGATACTAAAGAAGATCTCAAACGCATGCTACCTAAATTTGAGAGAGAAACGATTTTAGAGCGCATCAACAAGGCGCTAAAGCTACTGGGGGAAGTACTACACTCACAACAACTAAATGTTAACTATGAGCTGACAATAGGCTACTTACTTTTGAATTTAAGGCGTCTTTTACGCTAGGTATAAATTATGGTTGATTTGATAAATATACGTCTACATGGTCGTGGTAAAGCGATGCACTTTTCTCCCGCAGGGTTAGCTTTACACCAAGGAGAAGAAGTTATTGTAGAAACTGTGCACGGTATGGAGTACGGTTTTTGTACCACAGATATACATGCAGTCGATGAAAACAAATTAGAGCATGAGTTAAAGCCTGTTATCCGCATTGCAACCGAGCAGGATAAAGAAGAATTTGCAGATATTCAACTGTATGAGGCAGAGGTCTTTACTCGTTGTTTGGAGATGATTAAAGATCTAGAACTGCAGATGAAGCTGATTGATGTGGAATGTATGTTCGATCGGCAAAAACTGATGTTCTATTTCACAGCTGACAATCGTGTGGATTTTCGTCAGCTAGTCAAAGATCTAGCTACTACTTTTAAGAAACGTATTGAACTACGTCAAATCGGTGTGCGTGATGAAGCCCGTTTAATCGGTGGCTTAGGCCGTTGTGGCAGAGAACTTTGCTGTCGTACCCATCTGAAGAATTTTGTTCCAGTCTCGATGAAGATGGTTAAAGAGCAACATTTATCGATGAACCCAGCTAAAGTTTCTGGCGTATGTGGCCGTTTACTATGTTGTTTAACATATGAGCATGAGGCCTATATAGATGCCAATAAGCGATTGCCCAGTGTGGGAAGTCGAGTTAAGACTATCTACGGTGAAGGTGACGTAATTGGTGTCAGCATTTTACGTGAACAAGTAAAAGTTCGTGTCAATACAAATGATGAAAGTCAATTCTACTTATTGCCAGTAGCGGAGATTGAGTGGACAAAGCCTAACACTAAAGAAGTTTCTGAAGAACAAGTAACAGATACAGAAGCTGAAGAAACTTTAGCTAAACAGGTAGCGCCAAATGAAAGCGTAGAAAGTAATGACCAGCTGGTTGATGAAGACGAGCAAGACAAGCAAGCTGATCAGACAACCGAGCAGGTAATGGCACAAGCTAACGACGATACGCAAAGTAAAAGAAATGGTTGTAAGTGCGCACGTAAGCGCAAAAGAAAAGGCGCAAATTTGCGCCAAGAATACAGAGCGATGAAGCGTCAGTTAGCCCAACAAGCTGAGCCCAGCCAAGAGACCAGAACTGACTAAGTACATGATGATGCCAGCGCAAATTACGCCTAACATACTAGCTATCAGAGATTTGCGGAAGTCTAAATCTAATACAGAAGCGGCTAAAGTTCCAGTCCAAGCTCCAGTGCCGGGTAGCGGTATAGCGACAAAAAGAAATAGAGCAAAATAAGTTCCTCTTCCTGCAGAATGTAAGAGTTTTTGGCCAGCTTTTTCGCCTCGGTTCAAGAAGAAAGTAAAACTTTTGCCGATAATAGGTTTATCTTGTCCCCACTGTAGGAATTTACGTGCAAATAAGTAGATAAAAGGCAGGGGGAGCATATTGCCAACACAGGCGATGAGCATTGAGATTAAGAGAGGAAGACCGTAGACTTTGGCATAGGGCATAGCGCCTCTAATCTCAATTAGGGGTAACATGGCAATAAAAAATATTGTTAGATAATGTTTGAGCATTGGTATCCTTTCTGAACTTTTTCTCTGTCGAGAGAGGTTCGACTAATATTAGCCAAATGCTGAAAATGCGACAAGTGGAGGAGCACATGAAACACATCCAAATTGATGATCTCTACAATTTTAAGTTTACTCATAGTCTCATGAGCAATGATGAACAAACCAAAGCTATTTTTGCTATAGCTCAAGCAGATAAAGAGAGTAACAAATATCAGCAACAACTCTGGGAACTGCGTGCTGATAGTAGTGTGCGACCCCTAACAGAATTGGGACAAGCCGAGCAAGTTACTTTTGAGACAGAGAATACGATTTTATTTGCAGGCGAAAAAGATGAAAGCGATAAAGAGTATGCCAAAAAGGGAGGCACAACTTTTT
This sequence comes from Bacillota bacterium, assembly GCA_023389255.1. GTDB lineage: Bacteria > Bacillota > Clostridia > Saccharofermentanales > DTU023 > JAEWER01. The sequence continues at coordinate 137,323 of JAEWER010000037.1, read as the reverse complement.
ATCGTCTAGATCTAAGTGAAGGTGGCTTCCCGCTTCGTGCTTTCCGTCTGCCTTTCGGTGTGAGTGCAAATCAAGTGCAATATATTGCAGAAAATCGTTATCTAGTAGGCGCACAAGTGAGTAAAGAAAAACCTAATCTTTACTTATTACCCGAAGTTGAACGTTCTGAGTATTGGGAAGAACGAAAAAAAGAGAGCGAGTATGTCACTGTATATGATGAAGTACCGTTTTATTTCAATGGTGCAGGCACTATCAACAGTAGCAGAGAGCACTTATTTTATTATGCGAGTGATTTAGATTTACTTCTGCCGTTGAATGAGATGCCCGAAGATGTTCAAAGCGCCTATTTAACTCGTGATAAAAACACAATTTATGCAACGCTATCTAGATTTAACCATCTGCGCCGTGGCGAAGATGCTAATGGCAAATGGTATGAAGTTTGTAAATACGAAGTAGCGGATTTAGAGAGTAGACTCCAAGAACATGTGGCTAAAGATGCTACTAACAAAGAGCTAGCAGTAGTGACAAAACAGATCGTACGAGAGGCAGATAAGCAATTTATTGTCCCTTGGTTTGAGCGTGATGGCGAAGTATATTATTTAATTAAAGATGAAGAAACCTATGGCTTAAACTCTGCCAATTATTTAGCGACCATCAAAGATGGCAAGGTGCAGCCTCTAAGTGATTCTGAGATTAACCCAGGCGACAGTGTTGGTACTGATGTTGCCTATGGTAGTAAGAATAATTACGAAGTAATCACAGACCAAAAAACTGGTAAGCAATATATGTTTACTACAGATCGCTACCAGTGCAAGCTGTATGAAATCGATAAAGAATTTAGCTTAAAAGAAGTGCATCCAAACAATCAAGATAGCGTGCTGAGTGCTATTTGGCTGGATGGTGAGTTGTTTACTATTAGTGCTACAGCAACAGCATTACCTGAGATTTATCATGTTAAAGATGCTGAGTATAAACGAGTTTCTGATTTTAATGCTTCTTATTTAGCTGATTACTATGTGGCTAAACCACAAAAGATTACCTTCCCCTATAAACCTCTGACTGAAGAATTTAACCCACAAGGCGAAGCAAGTGCACAAGAGAATGTTGAAGAACATACAAAGTGGCTCAAAGAAGATGATGGCTTAATTGATGGTTGGGTACTATTACCGCCTGATTTTGATCCAGATAAAAAATATCCTGCTGTACTAGATATACACGGTGGTCCACGCACTGTTTATGGCGAAGTGTTTTTCCATGAAATGCAGGTGTGGGCAGCTAAAGGATATTTGGTAATGTTCTGTAATCCACGTGGGGGAGATGGTAGAGGTGATCGTTTTGCCGATATTCGTGGCAAATATGGTTATGAAGACTATCAAGATATTATGCAGTTTGTTGATGTAGTTTTGGCTCAATATCCCTGTATAGATCAAGCAAAGCTGGCAGTCACGGGTGGTTCTTATGGTGGCTTTATGACCAATTGGATTGTGGGACATACAGATCGTTTTGTTTGTGCCGCTACACAACGTTCTATTTCCAACTGGATTTCTTTCTATGGTGTTAGCGACATCGGTACCTATTTTGGCACCGATCAAAATTATTGCGATACTAATAGTGAAGCAGGTTTCCTAAAATTGTGGCATCACTCACCGTTACGTTATGTCAACAACGTTAAAACGCCGCTATTATTCATTCACTCAGACGAAGATTACCGCTGTCCGCTGGAGCAAGGCTTGCAGTTCTTTACGGCATTGGTGCACCGTGGTATCGATACCAAGTTCTGTTGTTTCCATAAAGAAAACCATGAACTCTCTCGCAGTGGCAAACCGAAAGCCCGCATTCGTCGCTTGACAGAAATTACAGATTGGTTTGGTAAATACTTAGATGGCAAACAAGCATAATTCTGATAACCGCAGAATAGGCGTTTGTGATTCTGGCTTGGGAGGGTTAACCTCCCTGCCATCATTGCAACAACTATTACCCAATGAGAGCGTACTCTATTTTGGCGATACTGCACGTACACCCTATGGATCAAGAGACAGAACTACAGTCAAGCGTTTTGGAGCTGAAATCATTGACTTTTTAGCACAAAACGGCGCTAAGCTGGTAGTGATCGCTTGTAATACCTTAGCTGCCACTATCTTGCCAGAGATCAGTGAAAAATATCCTGAATTGCCCATTGTAGGCGTGATCGAACCCATGGTCAAAGCTCTGCCTAGCCTAATTAGTAAGGGTGATAGGCTCGGTATCATAGGCACGCAGGTGACAATTGAATCGGGCATCTACAGCCAAAAAATCGCACAGATTTTGCCCGATATAGCTACGGTTAGCCTGGCTTGCCCTCTGTTTGTACCCATGATTGAGGATGGAAGTGTTTCGCGTAGTGAGATGCGTCAAATTGTACGGCTGACTTTAGATGATTTCCTAAAAGGCAATCAGGTTACGCATCTGTTATTGGGCTGTACTCATTTTCCGTTGCTCGACGATATTATCAGCGAATTGTATCCGAATTTAACTTTGCTTGATCCAGCGCACTATGTTAGCTACGAAGTAAAACGTATTTTAGAAGCTAAAGCAATGTTAGCAACTGAACCCAAAATCTCCTCAGATCTGTATTATGCGAGTGATCTATCACCTCGGTTTTGTCAGATGGTGGATAAATTGGCACAAGCTTCACGCAATAAATTCAAAGAATTGCGTCTTTAGCGAGCAGTATTGACTGTGACATTTGACTAATAATGTCACTTTTTTATCTTCGATGATGTGTCTATCTGCTAGAATTGAAACAAGAGTAGTTAACGCTACCGCTAGGAAAGCGAGGAACTATTATGAAAATCAATGTATCTGGACGCAATCTGCAAATCACTGATCATCTCAGATCAATCGCAGAAGAAAAACTCTCCAAGTTTCATCGTTACTTCGCAGATGATGTAGTTGCACATGTAAAAATGCAACCACAAAAAGAGGAGTTGCGCGTTGAGCTCACGCTGAAGTTTGACCAACATGTTTATCGTGCTGAAGCAGTTGCTGCTGAAGCTACCCATGCAATGCAACAAGTAGTCGATATCTTAGAAGGCCAACTTCGCAAGCACAAAGCTAAAATCAAAAAACAACGCAAAAAATTCGAGTATTTGGATAGTTACATGGCAACTGTTGCCGATGAGCAACCCAATATCGCCGAAGCAGATGTTGAGATTACACGTCGCAAAACATTTGAGTTACAGCCGATGGATGAAGAAGAGGCTGTATTACAGATGGAGCTATTGGGACACGATTTCTTGCTCTTCTTAAACACAGCAACCGATAAAGTTAGCCTGGTCTACAAACGTAGAGCAGGTGATTACGGCTTACTTGAGCCAGAATATTAATTGACTACCAATTGATTTGAGAGAGAGCGCCTTAGCTTGGCGCTCTTTTCGTTAAAGAGGTGTTATGTCGCTACAACAAGAACACGTCCTGCTACAAGGATTGAATAAACAACAAAAAGAAGCAGTGCTCCACCATCAAGGACCACTACTCATACTGGCTGGTGCAGGTTCCGGTAAAACGAAAGTTATTACTCACCGTATCGCCTACTTGATCGACGAGCATAGAGTTTCACCTGCCGAAATATTGGCAATAACATTTACCAATAAAGCTGCGGGGGAGATGAAAGAACGTGTTCAAAAGCTGATTGGCAATCAAGCTCAATATATGTGGATTGGTACCTTCCACTCCATGCTTTTGCGTATGCTCAGAGCGCATTGTGTGCGCTTAGGCTATCGTCCAGGTTTCACCATTGTCGATGTGGGCGAACAAAAGACTTTGATCAAGCAAGCCATGAAGGAAGTTATGGGTTCTGAGGCGAAAGAAGCAAAGAACGAATTACAACAAATACAATCGTCTATCAGTAAAGCTAAAAGTCAGCGTCAATCATGGCAAGATATTGAGTCAAATGGTGCAAAGGATTTTCGTGGTAAAGATTTGGGACTGGCTAAAGTCTACAAGCGCTACGAAGAAAAGCTACGAGAAAATAACTCTTTAGATTTTGATGATATTTTGCTACGTGCAGTAGAACTCTTAGAACAGAATGCGGACGTGTTAGAGGCATATCGCCAACGCTTCAAGTATTTATTAGTAGATGAATACCAAGATACCAATGCTGTGCAGGATCAATTTTTGAAGTTGATGGCTGGTCCGACACAAAATATTTGTGTGGTAGGAGATGATGATCAATCTATTTATTCATTTCGTGGTGCTGTGGTGGATAACATTCTGGACTTCCCCAAAGTTTATTCCAAGACGAATATTATCAAGCTAGAACAAAATTATCGTTCAACACAACACATCTTAGAAGCTGCCAATGCCGTGATACACGTAAATGAAAAGCGGAGCCAAAAACAGCTCTGGACGGATAACGATCGAGGCGAAAAGATTGTGGTACATCGTGCTATGGATCCGTACCGTGAAGCAGATTATGTAATAAGTGAAATTTTGCGCCAAAAGCGTAAAAGACCGCTCAGCAGTTATAGCGACTTCGCAATTTTGTATCGTCTCAATGCTTTATCACGTTATTTTGAAAGCAAATTGCGAGAGAGACATATACCTTATCGCATTTATGGTGGACTTAGTTTCTATGAACGAGCTGAAGTTAAAGACGCTCTAGCGTATCTGCGTCTGATTTCTAACACAAATGATAATCAAGCATTTTTACGTATTATCAATGTGCCTAGACGAGGTATTGGCAATACCACTATTACGAAGTTACAAGAGATATCAGAACAGACTAGTTTATCACTTTTTGCTGTTGCTCAAAATTGTGAACAGTACAGTCAGTTAAAACGCAATGTGATGACCTTAAAACATTTTTGCAACCTCATCACTGACATGCGCCAAACAGCTATTGACGATGAGCTCACTTTATCGAATCTTGTCACCATGGTTCTACAGCGTAGCGGACTAGAAAATGAGCTTAACGATAAGTTAAGACATGGTGATACCGACGCAGAATCTCGTTTGCTTAACTTGAGCGAGTTAGTTGTATCGGCACGTGAGTTTATGGAACAAAAAGAAGCGATGATCAGTCAAATATCTGCACAGATCGTGCAACAGATAGAGGGCGATTATGGACTGGCTGGCGAAAAATTCAACCATGACTTAGCGATCGAAAACATGCTATCAGAGTTCCTTGAGTCAGCTGTTTTAACGACCACTCAAGACGAAGAAAGTGATGGTGACATGGTCAAATTGATGACCGTACACAGCGCTAAGGGTCTGGAATTTGATGTTGTCTTCATCGTAGGTGCAGAAGATAATATCTTCCCCTCAAGTCGTGCCAGTTACGACGTAACTCAGATGGAAGAAGAACGCCGTCTAGCCTATGTTGCGATGACACGTGCCCGTAAAGTTTTGTATATTACATCAGCTAATTGTCGATCACTTTATGAGCGTACAGCACACAATCCACCCTCACGTTTCTTCATGGATATTGATGATAAGCATGCCATATACGAAAGCGAAGCAGATGCTTTTGGTGGCATTAATTACAGCAGTAATTTTGACAGAAGAAAAGCTGATGAAATCTATGGTGGAGCAGGCTTCTCTATGGGTAGTGGCATGTTTGATAATCCCTATGGACGTACCACCTATGCTAAAGTTCAAGCACAGAAAGAAAGACGGCAAAACAATCAACCGAAAAAGCGCAATTTTGAAGCGCAACTTGAAAGAAGTAAAAGCAGTCAAAACAAAGTACAAGCTGGCAAATTATCCTTAGCCCAAGCTCAACCAGGCGCCAAAGTGAAGCACAATCGTTTTGGTGAAGGCACAATTATAGAAGTACAATCGATGGCAGGTGGCAATGCTATTTTAGTGATCGACTTTAATGGTGAACAACGCAAGATGGTAGCCAATTCTGCCCCCATCACTTTGTTGGAGAATTAAAAATGGTATTTTCAACACGTGAATTAAAGGAAAAGCAAGAATATCAAGCCTTGAGTCAATATGCCCAGAAAGTGGCAGAGAGTAAAGGCAGATTGCGTCCTGAAAAAAAGTGTGATGTGAGAACAGATTACGAGCGAGATTTTGGCCGCATTTTATTCTGCCGAGATTTTAGGCGGATGCGTCAAAAAACGCAGGTTTTTTTCAACCCGCGCAATGACCATACCTGTACTCGTATGGAACACGTTTTGCACGTTAATTACATTGCTTCCACCATCGGCAAAGCTCTTGGACTTAACTCTGATTTAATTGAAGCTATTGCCTATGGTCATGATATAGGGCATGCACCCTTTGGTCATTCAGGTGAACATGAATTGTCACGCTGTCTAAAAAGCATTAATGCTGATTTTACTTTTCAACATGAGCTACATAGTTTGCGTGTACTGGATCTGTTAGCAACCAGACATGGAGAAAGTGGTCTGAACCTGACTTTTGAAGTCAGAGACGGTATTGTTTCGCACTGTGGTGAGCGCTATGAAGAAATTTGTCTGAAGCCCAATTTACAGAAAACAGAAGCTGAGTTGATACCGCATGCAGAAGAGCACCTACCACCAGCTACGTTGGAAGGTTGTGTAGTTCGTATCGCCGACAAGATTGCTTATGTGGGTAGAGATATTGAAGATGCCAAGCGTGCAGGTTTACTTAGTTTCACAGAAATTCCGCGCCATTTGCGCGATGAATTAGGACAGGACAATGGCGAGATTATCAATACACTAGTAAACGATGTTGTGCAAAATAGTTACGGTAAAAATGCGATTTGTATGTCTCAAGCTAAAGGTGAGGCGCTAGAAGAATTGCTTAAGTACAATGTGCAACAGATCTATCAAGCCAAGCGCATCAAAACATATGAAGAGATGGCATGCCATATCATTCGCTCTCTCTTTGAGGTATTGATGGATTATGTAGAAAATACGCAGAAATATCGTTTGGAAGAAACCAATGCATTGCAGGAATTCAAACTTTATTTGCAACACCATCCAGACCCCTATGCCACCGTTGAGCGTAAAGTAACAGACTACATTGCTGGCATGACTGATTTGTATGCTCACGATCTCTATCGTACGCTGTTCATAGTTTAAGGAGGATTAATGCAACCAGCCGAAACAGGTTTTTTTGCCTTACTTTACCGTCTGAAATACATCAATCGTTGGGGACTTATGCGCAACGCTGAGTCAGAAAATCTCAAAGAACATACTGTAGATGTAGCTTTTTTAGCTCATGCGCTAGCCGTTATTAGGAAACAACAATTCGGTGATGGCAGAGTGTGTCCAAGCCCAGAAAAAGTGGCAGTTTATGCTCTTTTTCACGATGTAACAGAGATTATTACGGGTGATTTGCCAACTCCTATCAAGTACGATAATCAACAGTTACGCTACGAGTACGCACTCGTTGAACAACAGGCTGCTACAAGATTACTCTCCTTTTTGCCCAGCGAATTACAAGATCACTACTCACCGTTTTTTGCTCAAGCGACAACAGCAGAAGAGCGTGCAATTCATGAGCTAGTGAAAGCAGCCGATGTGCTTTCTGCCTATATTAAATGCTTAGCAGAAGCTAATGCTGGTAATCAAGACTTCTTAGATGCAGAGCAAACGATTAAAACAAAATTAGATAGCTACGATTTACCCGAATTAAATTATTTTATGCAAGTTGCGTTACCTTCATTTGGTAAAACATTGGATCAACTGAGCAAAGCCTAGACTATGAAAAAAGTAATTTGTTTTTTAATGGTCATTTGCTTAGGCTTACTAATTTTCTGTCTGTATCCCTTATTTAATTCTAAGAATAAAATTGATTTCCCATTTTTGAGCGAGATCAATGGTGCAGGAATGATTAACATGCGCAGTGAGGCATCAGTTGAAAGCGATGTTTTGTTGCAATTGCCAGAAGGTCAAAAAGTTCAAGTAGAAGATATAGTGGAGGGACAAGAAGTTTTTGGACAGACTAGTTGGGCGAAGGTCAAAATACAAGTAGCAAACGAAGCAACTGAGGGCTATGTGCACCTAAGCTACTTAGGTAAAGTGCCTGATTACACTGAATTGTTACCAGTTACCATGGCTGAACGTTTGCAAATGCGTATTTGGGAAGCGCAGGGATTTAACACTGAACAAAGAAAACACTTGTTACTATTGCATCGCCTTTTCCCGTATTGGCAATTCAAGGGAATCAAACATCCTTTTACCTTAGAAGAAGTTGTAGCGGAACAATATCAACCCGGCACAGGCAAAAATTTAATTCCACTTAATTCAGATGAAGAAGATATATCTGAAGCAACGGCAGACCTAACTGCAGATGGCTACTATGTGCAATATGAGCCAGGTTGGGTAGCACCGTCAAAGACAGCTTTGCGCAGACAATTAACAGCAACTAATTTTCTTAACTTAAAACATATCTGGCAATATGAAGCCCTAGATTTTCAGGGTTCAAATATCAGCAAAGAACAGCTAAGAGCTGTTTTAGCTAAAACATTCATGGCTGGAGATGAGCCAGTTGTTTACACAGATGCGACTGGTGCGAAGCGCTCACTAACTGCCAGTTATACAGATATTATTTGGCGCGCAGCCAAGGAGGCAAACGTCAGTCCGTTATATCTTGTATCCCGTATTTTGCAAGAAGTTGGAATTGAGAGTAGTCCATCAGTTTCAGGCACGGTAGCAGAGCAACCTGGTTACTACAATTTCTATAACATCGGTGCGACAGCTGGTGAAGATCCTGTGCTGAATGGTTTGCGCTTTGCTGCTAAAGGTTATAGTGATCAAGTGAAGAATAAACTCTATCAATTACCGTGGACTGATCCTGAAAAGTCCATTGTTGGTGGTGCAAAGTTTATTAGTGAAGAATATATCGCCAGTGGTCAAAATACTCTTTTCTACCAAAAGTTTGATCTCAATGCTGGTTTGGGCAAGATGCATCATCAGTACATGGCAAATATTTTAGGACCGGAAAACGAAGCAACTCATACATATGAACATTATTTGAGCGAAGGCTTGATCGCTTATCCGCATGATTTTTATATACCGCTGTATCGCTAGTATTATAATGGCAAGATATGTGCGAACAAATTCAGCAAACTAAGAGCTGGTTAAACTGGCGAGAAATTATTGTGTACTTAATCTGTGGGGTACTGACCACACTGGTTAATTTTGTCTGTTATAACTTGTTGATCGCTCAATTTGGTCACCGTTACTGGTTTTGGCTGAATGCGATTGCAATTATTATCTCGATTATTTTTGCTTATGCGGTTAACAGACGCTATGTTTTTCGCTCCAAGCAGGCTGTTTTACCCGAAATATGTTCATTCTTCATCAGCAGAGGGCTGATTTCCTTGATTTTCGAACAGGGAGGCATGTATCTTTTGATCGAAATTTTAGCTTTTGATCCAGTGAGTACATTTTTGGGTATCAAGCTATATTGGAGCAAAATTCTAGTACAGTTTTTAGTGGTTGCTGGTAACTACTTAGTCGGCAAATTATTTGTATTTAAGAGTGATTATGAGTAAGCATCTATTAGGCGATTTTCAAGAAGCAATGGACTACCTAAACCAGGCGCAGAGCCTAGGTATTAAACCAGGTTTAGAACGTATCAGTGCGCTGTTAGCTGCATTAGGTAATCCAGAACAACAGATTCCGACGATTCATATTGCAGGTACTAACGGTAAAGGTTCTACCAGTAGTATTTGTACGCATGTGCTAGCTAGCGCTGATTATAAAGTTGGGTGGTTTACTTCCCCTTATTTAGAGCGATTTCATGAGCGCATACGCATTATCACAGGTAAACAAGGATTGAAAGAATTCAAAGCCAATCCTAGCAGTGCCGAAATCAGTGATGAGAAATTTAGAAGTATCTTGTCTAAAGTTGTACAAGAAGCTAAACGCTTGTATGAAAAAACGGGAGACGCAGCCACAGAATTTGAATTGCTGACGGCTGTAGCATTCGTATATTTTGCCGACGCTAACTGTGATTATCTAGTGTTAGAAACAGGTCTTGGTGGTAGGTTAGATTCAACCAATGTGGTGACTAAACCGCTTGCTTGTCTCATCACAGCTTTGGGTTACGATCACATGGAGCGACTGGGCAATAGTCTGGCGGAGATTGCTTTCGAAAAGGCAGGTATTATCAAGCGAGAAGTTCCTGTATTTTTAACACGTATAGCCGATTGTGAGCACAATGAGCAAGAGGCTGCAGAAGCGCGAAAAGTCATCAGCAAACGTGCTAGCGAATTAAAGGCACCGCTCACAGAAGTGGGTTATACAGATATTACGGAGCGCACGCTTTTACCTGATGGACAGAGTTTTCGGCTTTTGGGCGAACAATTTACACTAAAGCTTGAGGGAAAACATCAACTGCTCAACGCCTCTTTAGCGATTACAGCTTTGCAGAGTTTAAAGCTAATCGATATTGATCAACTCAAAGATGGTGTTGAAGCGACAACGTGGGCTGGCAGATTAGAGCTGATAGCCAAAGAACCAGATATCTTGTTAGATGGTGCTCATAACCTACAAGGGTGTCAGGTTTTACGTAATTACTTAAACGAGCGCTATGCTGAGCAGGAAATTATCTTAGTGTTAGGTATTCTTCAAGATAAACAAGTAGAGCAGATGCTAGATGTGCTCTTGCATGGATCCTATAAAATAGCCGAACTAGTAGTCACAGAACCACCTATTGCTCGTAGCATGGAGGCAACGAAACTCTTGCAATTATGTGAGCAAAAGATGGTGTCTAAAAAAGGACAAAAATGCCATTATAATAAACAGACAGATGCAGTAGCAGCTGTGCAATTAGCGCTTGATATACAAGCTGAAAAGGCGCAAAGAGCGGTAGTGGTTGCAGGATCACTATACTTAGTTGGTGCGGTGCGACCTTTTATTTCCAAATTGAGAGGTTAAAAGTGAACTGGCAAAAACAACTAGAGTTATTTCAACCATTAGAAGCGACTGATGCCTACTTGTTCGCACCTGCCAAAAAAGTGGAACGGGCTATTTTGCAATACAACAAATTTTTGCGCCAATTTAGGTTGAAAGGTATTTTGCCAGAATCAGAATTAAAGCAACTCAGCAGTCAATTCCCCCAATTTATTGAAGCCAATCATCTGTATGCAGTACTACTGGCTAGCCGTCAAGACTGGCTTTTAGCTTCGCAACAATTGCAGAAATTAAAGCTGATGAACTTGAGCGAAGAGCGTCGCTTGCAAGTTGAACAGCAAGCGTTGGCAGTTGAGCAAGTCTTAAACCAAAAGCGTCGTCAGTTGATGCGCAAGCAAATTAAGACTAAGCAACTACAAAGAGTTAATCGCAATATTGCTTTGGGTCAATTACTCGAAAAAGCATCTACCTATAAGCCACGAAAAACTAGCTTGCGTTTAGCGACTAAGCAAGAGCGAGAAGAAGCAGAGAGAAGAAGCAGACGTCTAGGGGATCAATTACGCTTAGCAGGTGAAGAAAGAGTACGCGAAAAAGAATTGAACCGAAAATTTACCGTGATTGGTGTCTTGGTGGTGGCTGTACTCTTCTTGCTGTTCTACGCCATTGTTAGACCCAGTATTATGCAACGGGATCGAGATTATCAAGAATATCTGCAGCGCGTATCCTGGCTGGAAGAGCAACTGCAAAATAGTGCTGATCCTGCAGTACAGAATATCTATCAAGCCTACGGACAAAAATTTAGTGGGAATGCCATAACAGGAAAAGAAGACGCTACACATACCACTAAGGTCAGCGAAGCAGTAGCAACAAGTTCACCATCGACACAAGTATCAGCAGCAACAACAAAGCATTAGAGATAGAGAGCAATTTGTTATTTAGTAATAAGAATTAAGGAGTGTGCATGCACTACATCAATATTCAAGATCCGACGGTGCAGTATACCTTTGCCGAAACGGTAATGTTAGGTGTACCACCCACCGGAGGCAGTTTTTGGCCGACACATATTCCTAGATTGCCAGATGATTTTGTGGAGCGCTGGCAAAATTTAAGCTTTACGGAAAGAGCAACTCAGGTAGTAAAGCTGTTTGCACCTGAGTTGAGTGAGCACATCATTGCTAAAATATGTGCCGATGCCTTTGATAATCATTATTTCTATGAGCGTCAAAATACGGTTACACACGGGCTTAACGACTATCAAAACCGTGAGTTTTTCACTTTCTTAGATCGTGGACCTACTGGTACTTACCACGATTTCATAGTTGGTTTTCAGATGAGTTGCTTGCGACATTTAGCAGGTGAGCAGGGCGGTTATGTACTGTGTGGCCCCAACATTGCCAATATGAAAGCCATGGCAGTACAAGCGAATGTGGACGAGCTCTGGCATCCTATCTTTTTAGCTGATCAAAATTCTGGCGATCAGTTTGCTTTCAAGGAGCTCAAATCGTTGTGGCAACGCCCACTTTCGTGTGCAGAATACACAGTCGCAGATCCTCTGACCTTAATGCAGCCTACCAAAGAAAAAAGAGGAGTTGCAACAGGTCTGTTAGATGCAGACTTTATGGAAGAAATTTCACGTGAGCAAGCAAAATTCGGCGGTAAATATAACAGTGAAAATCAAAAGCGTAGCGAAGAATTGTTAGAGGGAGTTAGAGATAACACTGGTGAGCGCCTTTACACGACTGCAGATGATTTGAGCGACACCGATTTAGCTTCTTGTCTATCTCAAGTCGCCCACCGTGATTTGCCCTTGTTTTTGCTCAAAGGCAAGCCTCAGCAAACAGAACAAGCAGTGTACACATTGCTGTCTAACTTAGGTTTACGCCAAGAATTAGCAGAACAACAAATTAATTTATCTTGTGTTGATCAGCACACTTTTAGCGCTGTTTTAGCGGAAGTGATTATTCTGATCTCTGCGTACATCGATTTGCGGAAAAATCCGCACTTCCCATCCGTAAAAGAGATGCGACTCGCTGTGCCAGCTCCAGATTTTGACTGGACAGTAGCTAGCATGTTAGCGACTAAAATGGGACTTGCAATTGAGAATACGATCGTTGCCACAGATCGCAATAGGCTAGCCTCAGAATTTTTAACTACTGGAGTCTACAATATCAATCGACGCTTTGTTCGTACTAATACTCCCAGTCTGGATCATGTATATTCACCTAATTTGTGGCGTTTAATCTACATGATCAGCGATGGCAACAGCGAAGTGATCGCTCAAGTCATTGAAAAGATGAAACTAAAAGGGCAGGTACGCCTGCAGGTAGGAAGCAAAAAACGCAAAGGAATTTATCCCTACATCTTCAGCAATTTCATTGATACCAAAGAAGTATCCGATGTCTTGCGTGAATACTACGATATGAGTGATTACTTGTTTGATCCAGTAACAGGCGTTTTATTGGCTGTCACTAATCGTTATTTCAATCATCAAAAATCACCCATACTCTACGTGGTTACGGAAAATGCGTTGTTATCAGCAAAGATGCTTGCGCGTACACTTTTTTCCGCCAAAGAACTCAAATATAAGACTTACAACGAAATTCTTAATCGCTTAGCGCTAGAAACCTCTGTACCAATTCCGAGAGCGGCTTATTCGGGTAGTGTAGCGCCGAGCGTATCCGAAATATATGTTGATGAGTTAGTTGCTACCATCAAGGAACTACTCACAAGCAAAGGTAATTAGTAAAGATGCTACTGAGAAAACAGGCGACAGTTGAACAATTAAATGTGCAAGAATTGCCAACTGATGACGAGATCACACCGCAAGCTGTGATGTCTGTGGCTATGCAAGCAGGAGTTATTTTACTCAGTTCTGGTGCCGAAACTTTTCGCGTTGAAAATACGACAATGCGTATCTTGAGTTTATCTGGATCCGATGAATACGATGCCAATGCGATGGGCACCAGTCTAATTGCTACCTTGATTTCTCCCGATAATGGGCAACCTTTTACCCGTGTCTGTAGGGTGAGCGAACGTAGCTTAAACCTATTGCGTATTGCAGAAGTCAACCAATTGTCCCGTGATCTAGCAGAGCATAAACTCACTTTTAAGCAAGCAGCTGCCAAGATGAATCAGTTGTCTAAGCCAGCCTATGCGCCGTGGCAAAAAAATCTTGCCATTTTGGTAATGATCAGCTCCTTTGTTGCCTTGCTCAGTGGTCGTTTGATCGACGCTATAGGCTCCTTGCCGATAGCCGTCGGTATCATTTTGGTAAATATTCTAGTGCGCTACATCCGCATAGAAGGTTTTGTAGCTAACTTTTTATCTGCTTTTATGACAGCCAGTGTAGCGGTTATAACGCAGCGCTATTTCATCACGGGGGCAGCTCTAGATGCCTTAGTTGCAGGAGCGCTGATGCCTCTTTTACCTGGAACCAGCTTTACAAATGCTATCCGTGACGTTATTGCGGGCGACTATATTTCAGCTGCTGCTCGTGGTTTGGAAGCTATTCTAATTGCGCTAGCCTTGGCTCTAGGGGTTGGTCTTGCCATCATTTTATTTGGAGCCTATTTATGATGGATAAGTTGATACCCTACACTATCCAATTAGTAGGTGCGTATCTAGGTGTCTTTACAGCGGCCATGATTTTTGATGCGCCCAAAAAGCAGAGACATATCTGTGGGTTAATCGGTTTCGTGTCATGGATAATTTATTTGTTTTTTCATGAACACGGGCAGGAGGGGTTAGCCATCTATACGGCAGCCTTGTTCATTGCCATGTGTTCGCAAGTAATGGCACGTAAACTTAAGATGCCAGTTACGGTAACTTTGTTACCATCCATGTTTTGTTTAGTTCCTGGTATCTCTCTCTTTCGTGCTGTCTACTATCTGTTGCGTGATAATGGGCATCTCTTCGCCTACAATATGCGCCTAACGCTGATGACAGCAGGCATGATTGCGCTATCAATTTTTACGGCAGACTTTTTAACACGCTCGTACTACAACATGAAAAAAGAAAGACAGGCGAAGAGAGAAGCTATAGCCAAGGCTGATAACGAGAAATAATAGTTTCTGCGACTTTGAGTCCATCGATAGCTGCTGACACAATACCGCCAGCATAACCGGCACCCTCACCTGCAGGATAAATGCCAGGTAAACTAATACTTTCGCCAGAACTTAAACGACACATGCGCACGGGGGAGCTTGATCTTGCCTCTATACCCGTGAGAATTGCACCTCGAGAGGCAAAGCCAGGCATTTTCTTTTCCCAAATACTTAAGGCATCACCTATGGCACTACTAATAGGCTCTGGGTACAACTCAGACAGATCGGTTAATACATATCCTGGTTTAACAGTGGGAGTTATTGCGCCTAACTGGCTAGATGGTTTTTCTTTTAAGAAATCACTAACTAGCTGAACTGGAGCAGTATAAGTTTTGCTTTGAGCACCGAGCAAGTAGGCTTGATGTTCCAATTCTTCCTGAAATTCCATACCGTTAAAAACACCCTTGCCGTAGATGCTGTCATTGACTGAACACAAAATAGCTGAGTTTGCGTTCTGACCAGCTCTGGCGTAATAACTCATGCCGTTGACAGTTAATCTTTCGGTTTGTGATGAAGCGTTGACTACAAAACCGCCAGGGCACATACAAAAGCTATACACACCTAATTTGCTATTTAGTTTAGGTATCTGAGCTTTGAGATGGTAGGAAGCTCTAGGGAGTAGTGTATGCCCCGCTTTATCACCATACTGACAATACTCAATTAACGTTTGTTTATGTTCGATTCTAAAACCCATAGCAAAAGCTTTGGACTCTAACGCTAATCCCGTTTGGTACAGCATTCGGAAGGTATCACGTGCGGAATGCCCTAAAGCGAGTACAACTGCTTCAGCTTTTAGATCGCCATCACTTAGTTCTAAGTGATATAGTTTTTCGTTGGCATCGTAGCGTAAATTTTCCAATTTGCAGTTGAACTTAAAGGTGGTACCTTGAGCGATCAAATCTTCTCGCAAGCGTAAAAGTAAAGTTTGCAATTTATCTGTGCCGACGTGCGGATACTGTAGGTAGAGGATCTCTTTGGGCGCACCATATTGCACTAAAGTTTCTAAAACTGTATGACTTCTCGGATCCTTTGATCTGCTAGTCAATTTACCATCCGAAAAAGTACCAGCACCACCCTCACCAAACTGCACATTACACTCCGTGTTCAACTGACCTGTTTGCCAAAAATGATCAACGATACGTTTGCGTTCAGTTACGTCTGCCCCTCGTTCAATCACAATCGGTTGATAGCCATGTTTGGCGAGCAATAAGGCGGCAAATAGACCACAAGGACCAGCACCAATAATTACTGGTTTATACCGTAGCTTTTGGCTTCCTAGGAAAACTTTTAATTCAGGCTTTTGGTAAGTGGAAACATCACCTTGCAAATATTTGCGCTTCAGTGGCTTAGTAGTTTTTACTAACCATTGTTGTACGCGCCAAATGCCTTTGCGAGCATCTATAGATTCACGATACAAACTGGCAGTAAAATCTGAAGTAGCTAAGCCAAGTTTTTTGGCTAGTTTGTCTTCAGCTACTTTTTGCTCATCATCTACAGCTAGTTTGATACCGCGAACTAAGTAAAACATAGTTATTTAACGTCACGTAGGATAATGCCGTCATTGCGCTCTTTAACCCAATCTTCAGCCCAGGCTGATTCAAACAATAAAACGGGATTATCGTCTCGATCACGTACCAAAAGAGAGGTGGATGGCTTAACAATATCTGTTAAATCGCTCGGCCTTTTATCTTCGTTTTCATAGTCTACCCAACGCGCCAAACGATATGGTAGCTGCGTGCGGTTAATATCTACACCATACTCATTTTTCAGACGATACTCTAAGACGTCGAATTGCAATACGCCGACAACGCCAATGATATAAGTTTCGGTACCTATCTCAGGTTGGCGATAAATTTGAATTGCACCCTCTTCTGCTAATTGCTCGATACCTTTTTGGAATTGCTTGCGCTTCAGTGATTTTTCAGCCGAAATACGTGCAAAATGTTCGGGTGGGAAAGTGGGAATATCAGCAAACTGCAATTTGCTACCTGCTGTCAGGCTGTCGCCGATACGGAAATTACCTGCATCGAACAGACCGATAATATCTCCAGCGTAAGCGGTTTCGACTATGTTGCGATCTTGTGCCATAAATTGCTGAGGCTGTGCTAAGCGTAATTTGCGACCGGTACGTGAGAGTTGAACCTCCATATTCTTTTCAAACTCACCTGAACAGATGCGGATGAAAGCAATTCGATCATGATGATCAGGATTCATATTCGCTTGAATTTTGAAGACGAAGGCGCTGAAAGGATCACTCAAAGGATCAACAATGGCTTCTCCCTTAACCTCACCTGTTTGTTGATCCAAAAGTTCAACTTTACGTGCAGTAGGCGCAGGAGCCATCTCTAAGAATTTATTCAAGAAGAACTCCACACCGAAATTGGTTAGTGCGCTACCAAAAAATAATGGGGTTTGCTCACCTGCGCTGACACGCTCTAAGTCTAATTGATCACCAGCAATATCGAGTAACTCAATATCTTCACGCAGTTTGTTGACGTAGTATTCATCGAGTGTATTAGTCAAGTTAGCATCACTTAAATCAACGGCGTTTACCTGTACCATGCCAGCGCCGTGATCTCCAGTTGATTCATCGAACAATTCGATGCGTTTTAATTCTCGATTGTACATGCCTTGAAAATCGCCATGTGTACCAATTGGCCAATTGAGAGGAACTGCAAAGATTCCTAGAACTTTTTCCAATTCATCCATTAGATCGAAAGGATCACGGGAGGCACGGTCCATCTTGTTGATAAAAGTAAAGATTGGTACGCCTCGCATACGACAGACTTTGAATAACTTAATAGTCTGTGGTTCAACACCACGTGCGCCGTCAATCATCATGATGGCGGCATCAGCAGCGCAAAGCGTACGATATGTATCCTCTGAGAAATCTTGGTGACCAGGTGTATCCAAAATGTTGACACAGAAGTTGTTATATTCAAATTGCAATACGGAGGAAGATACCGATATACCGCGTTGCTTTTCTAATTCCATCCAGTCAGAAGTTGCATGTTTGGCAGCTTTTCTACCTTTGACTGTTCCTGCTAAGCGAATAGCACCACCATACAGCAATAGTTTTTCTGTCATGGTGGTTTTACCAGCATCTGGGTGCGAGATGATAGCGAAAGTACGGCGTCTATTGATTTCAGATTGTTTGCTCATCGGTCTCCTCGTTGCTAAATGGATCAAATATTTGCGTTCTTGGAAAAATGTTCCTCGTTAAATATAGAGTTTTTATTGTTCAAGCTCAACAGTAACGCTATAATCAATTAGTTAAGAAATTAGAGGAAGGACTGTGACTATGGCAAAACGATCGTTTGCTCGTAAAACTGTTAAGGGTAAAAAGGTCACTATTTTTATCATTTTAGTAGTTTTACTGGCCTCCATAGCAGTAACTTTATTTGGTGTTGATCTGCCGTTTAACGATAAAGATGGCAACCAAATTCGTATTAAAGGTATCAAAGAATTGCGTTACGGCATTGATATCCGTGGTGGTGTTGAAGCTGTTTATGTAGCTAAAGATTATGAGGGAACTCCGACTGAGGAGCAGATGAATGCCGCGGCAGCTGTTTTGAACAAGCGCTTGGATGACTTACAGATCTTGGACAGAGAAGTAGTGCCTGGCAAAAACAATGGTCGCATTATCGTGCGTTTCCCTTGGAAATCCAACGAAACGAATTTTAACCCGGATGAAGCAATCAAAGAGTTAGGCGAGACTGCAAATTTAACTTTCAGTGGTCCCGATGGTGTAACCTTCCTCGACGGTAGCATGGTTGATCAAGCTCGGGCAGTGTTTAATCAACAAACACAGGAGCCGATGGTTGAATTAAATTTCAAGCCAGAAGGTCGACAGGCATTGAAAGAAGCTACCACGAAGTTCTTGCAACAAACTATGACCATCAAACTAGATCAAACTGTTATTAGTACGGCAACGATTCGTGCTGTGTTAGATCAGGGGTCAGGTGTTATCGAAGGCCATTTCAGCCGTGAAGAAGCGGTGAGCTTGGCACAAAAGATCAATGCTGGTGCTCTGCCGTTTGCGCTAGAAGCGATTAACTCACGCACTATCAGCCCCAAATTGGGTAGTGATAGCTTGTTTGTGATGAGCACAGCTGGTGCAATC
Organism: Bacillota bacterium; assembly: GCA_023389255.1. Lineage (GTDB taxonomy): Bacteria > Bacillota > Clostridia > Saccharofermentanales > DTU023 > JAEWER01. The sequence continues at coordinate 118,262 of JAEWER010000037.1, read as the reverse complement.
GCTTTTATCGTGATCTGTATCTTCATGTTGCTCTATTACAGACTGCCGGGATTAGTCGCTTGCTTATCTTTGACGATGCAGGTTATCGGTATCTTGCTCGGTATCTCCATACCGCAACAAACTCTGACTCTGCAAGGTATTGCAGCTATCATCTTGTCGATCGGTATGGGTGTAGATGCTAACATCATCATCTCAGCACGTATCAGAGAAGAAGCCAACAAAGGACAGGCTTTACCTACATTCTTGTATAACGGCTTTACCAAGGCTTTCTCATCCGTTATGGACTCCAACGTAACCGTGGCTATTGCAGCCATTATCTTGATGCTGTTCGGATCGGGTACTATTTTGTCTTTCGGATATTCACTGTTACTGGGTGTTATCTTGAATGGTATTACTGGTGTATGGTTGACCCGTTTGATGATCAGCTCACTTTCCGCCTACAAGCCATTACAAAATCCTTGGCTCTACGGTGCTAAGAAGCAGGCTGTGGCAGCAGAGGAGGCTAAATAATGAACGTGAAATTCCATTTTATTCGTAATCGCAAATATTTATTCGCAGTTTCACTGACCATCATTATCATCGGTGTAATCGCTTGCTTAGTGCGTGGTGTCAGATTAGACATTGAATTTGCTGGTGGTAGTGTTATTGAGTATAGCTACTCAGGAGAAGTTAAAGACAGCGATGTCAAGGATATTGCCGAAAAGCAATTACCAGGTAAAGAAATCAGTGTCCAAAAAACAGTCAACTTTGCTGATTCAAGTCAAAAAATGGTAGTGTCTGTTGCAGGTAATGATGCTTTGAGTATCGATGACTTCAGCAAACTGACAGAAGCATTGAACCAAGAATTCCCCGAGCAAAAATTTGAGATCAGCAGTTCAGACTTGGTCAGTCCTTCCATTGGTCGTGAAATGCTGATGAATGGTTTGCTCGCCTTGCTGATTGCTTCGGTATTGATTATCGGCTTCGTCTGGTATTCATTCCGCAAAATGTCTGGTCCGTCAGCTGGCTTTATGGCATTGGTGGCTTTGTTGCACGATATTACCATTGCCTCGATTGCCTTTATCTTGTTCGGTGGAGCAATTAACGAAACATTGATCGCAGTTATCTTGACGATTTTAGGTTTCTCCATCAATGATACTATTGTTATCTACGACCGTATTCGTGAAAACATGTTGCTTTCCAGAGGTTCATTACCGTTGGAAGATGTGGTTAATAACTCAATCAAGCAATCCTTGGGACGTAGCATTAACACTTCGCTTTGTATGTTTATCTCAGTGGTAATTGCATATGGCTTTGCTGTTGCGTACAACCTTGAGAGCATTAAGGAATTTGCATTACCAATGATGGCAGGTATCATCAGCGGTACTTATTCATCTATTTGTATAGCCAGCCCCCTGTGGGTAGCATGGAAAAAGCGTGCAAGAAAAAAATAATCATATGAAAAAATATTTTATATTCAAACCAGTTAGTAGCAAGCTACTAGCTGGTTTCTTGCTATTTATTTTAAGTATTAGTTTGTATCTTCCTCTGCCGATAAGAGCGACAGAGTTACCTAAGGGGTTTACAGATTACAAGTGGCCAACGCTCGATAATCTAGAATCAACAGCCTACTTAGTTGCCGATTTAGATTCTGGAGAAATTATTTTAGATCATAACTCCGACAAGGAAGTATATCCGGCTAGCATAACTAAATTGTTGACTGCGCTAACCATTTTGGAACATCCTAACTACGATCCTGAACGTATGGTGCAAGTTTCAGAGCATGCTTTAGATTTGAATCCAGAGGCAAATGTATCGGGATATCAATTGGGTGAGATGGTACCAACTTCAGTGGCGCTGTATGCCAGTATTATTTACTCGGCAAATGATTTAACTAGAGCCTTGGCTGAAGGCTATGCCGAGACAGAAGAATCCTTTTTAGGGCTGATGCAACAAAAGGCACAAGAAATTGGTTGCGAGAACACGACTTATACTGATGTCTGTGGTTTTGGTGATGAAAGTCATCATACAATCGCTAAAGATGTACTCAAAGTTGTACAGGCTTTGCGCAAGCATTCTGAGTTTCTAGATATGGCTAAGCGCTCTTGGTTAGTTTTGCCACCGTCTGAATCACATCCCTTTACTGGTTGGAAGATCTTGCAAAACACTAATATGCCAGTGATTTTGGGCAATGGATTAGACTACACTTCTCCTTATATTAAGAGTTTTGATGGCGGTAAAACAGGCACGACAGAGATGGCAGGTGAGTGCATTGTTACTATGGCTACAACCTATGACAATCGTCATTTGGTAGCTATGGTTTTTAACGCTCATATGGCAGGCGATACGAACTATGAATATGAGCGTGGAGTCTGGATTCGAGCTTTGTTAGAAGAGGGTGCCAAAAAAATTAACGCACCACAAGGCACAGGGATAGCAAGAAATGAACAAGTGCCAGCCAATAATGATTCAGACCTAAATCCTACTGTAGCTAAAGCTGAAGCTGAAGCAAACAGCAGTGAAGCAAAGACACAGTTGGTAGAGAATGATTGGCGCAATCCCAAAACCATCACACTGTTAATTGCTCTAGGAATGGCATTTTTGTGTTTGTTCCTTCTGTTAGTAGCTATTAGTAAAATACAGCGTTGGCGCAATCGCTACTACCGAGCAGTGGAGTATATTCAGCGAGAATACCCTAGAACACGTGGTAGAAGATAAGCCAGTCAGGGCGAGTGTATAGATTAAGTAACAAGTAAGGCACCTTTAGGTGCCTAACTCATTTTGAGCTAAAATAGGAACACCAATGAGAGAGGAAAGATTTAGTATGCAGTACGAAAGATTTGATAATACCATAGTAGTTCGCTTGGATCGTGGTGATGAGATTAAAGAATCCTTGTACCGCATCGCTAAACAAGAAGAGATTTTCCTTGCTACGGTAATGGGTATAGGTGCTACCGATCAGGTTGAACTTGCTTTTTTTGATAGTGCTAGTCAAACATATAACACGAAGACTTATAACGAGCCTTTGGAGATTGTTAGTTTGACAGGAAATATTACTAGTAAGAATTATGATCCCTACTTGCATTTGCATATAGCTTTAGGCAAGCAAAACTACGAAGTGATCGGAGGACACTTAAATAAAGCGATTATTAGTGTTACTTGCGAACTTTTTATTCAAATTATTGAAGCTGATGTTGAGCGCAAGCTAGATGAAAATATAGGGATTAACTTGATGCAATTCTAAAGCTATTGGGAAAAGAGATGAAAAAGGACCATGTGCTACATGGTCCTTTTAGTTAGTAGGGTGTATAAAACTCTAACGGCCACCGCCACCAGAGGCGCCGCCAGAGAAGCCACCGCCACCACCAATAGAAGCCACTCCACCAAGACCAGCGGTTGCTGGACTGCTGGCACCGTAGCCACTGGCAAAGTTGACGGTGTTGAGAAGGTAGATAGTCTGCCAATAATCAAATGATCCAGTTTCGCTACTGAATTGGTAATCAGGCACTAAGTTTTGCATCTCTCTTAAGGCAGTATCGCCTAAGCCACAAGCAGTTGCCACTAAGAGATAATTATCCCACACAGCCGCTTCGTAAGCAGAACGTTCATTCAGCAAGGAATAATTACGAATAAATTCTTCGAATGCTGTTAACTTAGAGGCTTCTGCTAAACCAGAAGCAGTGAAGTTGTAGCTACCCTTGTTTTTAACGATCAGACCTTGATTAATGGCACGTGTAAGCGCACTATCGTCAATCGATTTAGTGATATTCCTAATCTGTGAGGCAGGAATATTTTTTATCGATTTACTATTAATCTCGGCGACTGGCGAACCTTTGTGAGATGTGTAAGCGTACCAAATTTTACTTTCGATCAAATCGTTGAAATCAGATTCAGACGCCGTGCGGTTGACAATAAGCTTAGTATTTTGATGATCCCGTTTGCCTTTGTCTGTCAGCGGAGTGAACGGTGTTAAAAGTCCTTGTTTAATCCATTTCAAGAATAGGCTACTGATATAGTTGCTACCTCGTAAGGGAGAACGTCTTCCGTTGTGGCAAGTGACTTGAGTAGAGAAGAAGTAAATCAACAGAAGATCAGCGTTTAAGGGAATTGTACTACTAGGAGTTGAGCTAATCGCCACTTGCTTTCTATTTTTTACTTTGTACTTATTGCTCAAGCGCTTGCTGGAGAAGTACGCAGAAATAAAAACGATGATTGGGATGATTAGGCGAGTAGGGAACCAACGTCTACCGCTTGAGCGGTTTGCATTATCGTAATCAGATCCCTCGAACGCTGTATCTTGTACTTCTTTGAAGCTACGATTGAGTGGATCATTAGGCGCTGTGAGCAACGATTTATCTAGCTGTAGCAACAAAGTTATATGCGAATCTGAAGAAACTTCGCCTTCGTTATACGCCATGATGTGTTTTTTAGCAGGTGTGAAAAGTTGTGACGTATCGTCAATATACCCGCTCTGTCCTTTGAAACCAAAAGCCCAAACTTTACTGTTGTTTTGATCTAGTACCTTATTAGGATCTGCCATCGCTAAATGAACTGCGATGAGTTGTGGCACTGAGCTTAACTTATCGTTGATAAAACGAATATTCGCACCGATTTCCCCATCGCTATAAGTCAAGAAAGCATTTTCCAAGGTGTAATCGACAATGTAGAGCATGGGTGCATACTTAGATATGCCAAAGCAAAATTCTGTGTAATCACCATCTTGCACGAGGCCGTAGTGGTAGGCTTTTTCATCAAAGCTGGCATCTACATTCCATGAATAATTGGGAGAGGCAGTAAATTCTTGTACACCACTGGTGGCGCCAGCAGACATATCGAGTGCAGAAACGTGGTAACTGCCCTCTTTTAGCTTCATGTGATTAAGCTTTTTGCGGATGTACAATTCTTTATTGCCAGAATCAGACATATTCGCTTGCCACAGTTCACGCACAGTCAATGAGCCGTCATCGTTAATGAGACCTAAGACATTGATGCTCCAGATACCTCTATAATCTTGCGGAATATCGTCACCGAATAGACGTAGGTGATCTTGTACAGAACTGTTATTGTTGTTGGCTTCTTGTCGACTGCTAGCAGAACTAACTACTGAACTAGTTGCGGGTGCACTAGTATCAACTGTTTCACTAGCAAATAAATTAATGCTGGGAGCGATGAACACCAGCATTAAACAACAGCAGAAGCCAGCAATTAAAGATCGTTTAAATAGCTGTAGTTTTTTCATAAGCGAGTCGAATTAGTCCTTCTTTTTGAAGTCTAAATTTAAGTCAGGCATGGTATCTTTGCCAGCTTCTTCTTTGAAATAATCTTTAACACCATAGCCGAACATTCTAGCAATGATATTGGAAGGGAACATTCTCACCATGTTGTTGTATCTGGTGGCGGCATCGTTGTAGACCATGCGTTGCAAGCGGACATTGTTTTCGTATACGTTGATAGAATCCTGCAATTGTTGGTAGTTTTCACTTGCTCTGAGCTGCGGATAATTTTCGGCTAGAGCAAATAATCTATCTAGCACAGAATTACTGGCATTGATTTGCTCTTGCACTTGGCTGACATCGCTAGCTGAAACGCTCTGACGACGTTCACGAATTACTTCAACTAGGGTGTCGTGTTCGTATTGACTGTAGCTGGCTACCACCTTAGCTAGTTGTGTTAAGGCATCCCAACGTGAATTAACCTGTACAGCAATTTGTCCTAGGGTATTTTTGAGCATTTCTTCTAAACGTACTAAAGCACGTTGACAAGAAATTACATATAAAACAAGAATGACGATAATGGCAAGCAAAGCAATTAGCGCAACAGAGCCAATACCTAAGGCTAAGATGGGTTGAGTAAACATAAATACCTCGCTATAAATGATCTTAAAGACAGTATACTCGTCTAGAGCATCAATTAGGTAGAAGAATATACACGGAGTTATTATGAGTCATACATTGCAGTTGCATTTGCCAGATCTTCAAGCAAGCGCAAAACTAGCGCAAGCAGTAGCAAGAACATTAGAACCAAGAATGGTATTAGCTCTTTCTGGCACTTTGGGGGCTGGTAAAACAACCTTTGCCCGCCTGCTGGCAGAATGCTTAGGCGAACGAGAAGCATCTAGTCCAACGTTCACTTTGCTCAATGAATATACGACAGAATTACCCTTATATCATTTCGATGCCTATCGACTAAACAATGAATTGGAGTTTTTCGATGCTGGCTTTGATGAATATCTATATGGTCAAGGCTGTTGTTTAATCGAGTGGCCAGAGCGGATAGCTTCTTTGCTGCCACCTCACACGATTTGGATGTACTTGGTGGCTACTGGTAACAATGAAGAAGAACGTACACTAAAAATAGTTTTACCGGATAGCATAATGGAGAAAAATAGCGAAAAATGGCAAAAAATAGAGGAAGATTTTGGAATTTACAAAAATGATTGACTAGAGTTTGCAAAGTGTCTATAGTTGCAGAGGTTAATTCATTATTTGGAGGAAAGTATGAGCACTTATGTAGCCAAAGCTTCCGAGATTGAGCGCAAATGGTACGTAGTAGATGCTGAAGGTCAAGTTTTAGGCCGTCTCGCTACTCAAATCGCTTCAATTCTTAGAGGTAAACACAAGCCTGAATATACTCCTTTTTTAGATACCGGTGATTTCGTAATCGTCATCAATGCAGAAAAAGTTAAGCTAACCGGTAATAAGGAAAATCAAAAAGTATATCGTCACCACACTGGTTATCCCGGCGGTTTGAAGGAAGTTTCCTACAAGCAAATGCAACAAAAACATCCTGAGCGCATTTTAGAAGCTGCAGTTAAAGGTATGTTGCCCCATAATTCTTTAGGTCGTCAGATGTACAGAAAATTAAAAGTGTACGCTGGTCCCGAGCATAAGCACGAGGCACAACAACCTATCAAACTTGAGTTGAAATAAGAGGTGTGAAGATGGCAAAAGAATATTCCTACGGTACAGGTAGACGTAAAAAATCCATCGCTCGCGTGCGCTTATACAAGGGTAGTGGCAACATTACCATCAATGGTAAGAGCATGGAAGAATACGTCCAATTAGATACTTTACGTTACATTGTCAAACAACCTTTGAACGAGACAGGTGCCGCTGAAAAGTACGACATCATTGTTAAAGTTCATGGTGGTGGTGTGGCTGGTCAAGCTGGTGCTATTCGCCACGGTATTGCTAGAGCATTAGTTGAAGAAGATGCTGAAGCCTACAAGAGTGTCCTAAAGCGTGCTGGTTTCTTAACTCGTGATTCACGTGTTAAAGAGCGTAAGAAACCTGGTCTTAAGAAAGCACGTAAAGCTTCTCAGTACTCCAAACGTTAAGCTTTATTGGGCAAAATATTGCAAATACAAGGCTGGCTCTGCCAGCCTTTTGCTTGTCCTAAAATTAGGAAATCTTTATTTTTATTCAGCTACACAGTGTTAGAATAAGCATGATATCAAACCTTTGGAGGTATATATGATAGTAACAACCACCCCTACAATTGAGGGAACAACAATTAAAGAATATAAAGGCATTGTTTTTGGTGAAGTTATTTTAGGTACTGATGTATTCAAAGACATTGCCGCTGGTTTTAGAGATATTTTTGGTGGTAGATCTAAGAGTTATGAATCTTCTTTGATCAAAGCTAGAGAAGAAGCCTTAAATGAGCTGATTAGTAGAGCTAATCAAGTCGGAGCTAATGCTGTAGTCGGTGCCAAGGTAGATGTTGAAGTGGCTGGCACAGGACTTATGATGATTACTGCCAGTGGCACAGCTGTATTGCTCTAATTTAGCAATAAACAGAACTAAACTCAATTTAAGTACGTAAAGAAGAACATAAAAGGTGCCTAGGTTAAGCTGAGATGCATTAGCCAGGCATCTTCTTTATTGTCCAAATAATAGTTTTTGCGTACGCCGTCAAAGACAAAACCCAGTTTTTCGTAGGCTTTTTGTGCAGGAGTATTGCTAGCTCTAACCTCTAAAAAGATGCTTGAGACAGGTGTTTGTGGCAGGTTGCTAGCCTTTACTACTAGCTCAGATAGCAAGCGATGCGCTATGCCTTGATTTCTGAAGCCATGATCGACTGCTACATTAAGTATTTCAGCTTCGTAAGGCGGAAAAGGAATAACCATTAGACCTGCAAAGCCTAAGAGATTGCCCGAGGAATCTGTGGCGATCAACCAATGATGCTCTGGTAGAGATAGTTCTGTTAAATAGGCTTTAGCGCCCCAGGGTAAAGCGAAACAGAGCTCGTCTAATTTAGCTACTGCTTCAATATCAGTTGAGAGCATAGGGCGAATAATCAATTCATCTAGGATGTTTACTTTTGCCATTATTTGCCATTATTTTTGTTCTAAATTGCGTTCAGCTTGTGTTTTAGCGCAGTAAAGTGGTGTGGCATCTAACTTCAGAGTACTGGAACTATCAACTTGCAAAGAAGCAGGCAGAGCAACAAAGCCCTGACGTAACACAGCGGAATTTTGATTCAGATCTATCACTTGCACATTTTGGCTGTTAAGTAAAGTAGCAGGTAGATTCGTAGCTAAAATTTCCTGTGCGATGAGAGCACCATTACCGCAAATAACGATGCGTTTAATACTGTATTCTGTGTGAGTTAAAAAGTTTTCGATCAAATTTACAAAGTCAGTATCAACTGTCTGTGTCGGTGGAATAGTTTCTGTCAGCTTATCGGTAGCGAAAAGATAGCAGGCACAATATAGTCGTTTACCGCGAGCATCGATGGTGGAGATTATCAAATCGGTGTTTTCTAAAGTTAAAGTTTGCTCAGATTGTACATCGCGCGTTAGAACACGCAAGCCTTCAGCTTGCATAGCTAGAGTTGAAAATCCGTGCACGGGTATTTGGAGAGTGTCTGCCATCGTGGTGGCGGTCACTACACCCACACGAATGCCAGTATACGAACCGGGGCCAACTGCAACCCAAATATCGCTCAAATCAGCGAGAGTGATTTGACTTTTAGCCAAAACTTTTTCGATTAAAGGGTGCAACAATTGCGAGTGTTGCATTTTGCTAGCTTGTTCTAACTGACAAACAACGACACCATCTCTTAAAAAAGCAACTCTAATCTCATCACTACATGTGTCGATCACTAGACTGTTGCAGTAAAATCTCATAAGCGACCTCGCGTAACTAGCCAAAAGCTGGTCTAAAATATATCATTAATTGTTACATACTTTTACACACAGAAAGGTGTATTTCATGATTCAAGCTCCTAAAGGAACTAAAGATATTTTGCCAAATCAAATTGCAGCCTGGCAGCAACTGGAGGAACAGTTTTTGCAAACTGCTAGTTTATTTGGCTTTCAAGAAATCAGAGTTCCCACTTTTGAACAGACTGAACTATTTCAGCGTGGCGTGGGCGATACCACAGACGTGGTGCAAAAAGAGATGTACACCTTTTTAGATAAGGGTGGACGGAGCATGACTTTACGCCCTGAGATCACAGCTTCAGTGGTGCGTGCATATCTGGAACATGGTCTTTCTAGCACACCGTCACCACAAAAATTCTGTTATCGCCATACCGCTTTCCGTTATGAAAAGATGGGTAAAGGTAGATACCGTGAATTTAATCAATTCGGTTGTGAAGTATTTGGTGCACAAAGTCCCACTACTGAAGCAGAGATGATTGCGATGCTCTTTGAGTTTTTCAAGAGACTTGGTCTGCAAAAAATAACTCTCAAGATCAATAGCATTGGTTGCCCTGCTTGTCGCCCTGCTTATCTGCAAGTGTTGAGGGATTATCTGAGACCACACCTAAGTGAAATGTGTGAGGACTGTGTGCGCCGTTTCGAGAAGAATCCTATGCGTTCTTTAGATTGTAAGCAGGAGAGATGTCAAAAAATCGTGGCAAACGCACCGTTGCAATCAGATTATCTTTGCGCAGAATGTGAGCAACACTTCACCGAGTTGAAGAGTGAGTTAGACGCCATGGGTATACCCTATGAGCACGATCCTTTTATTGTGCGTGGGCTTGATTACTACACTAAGACGGTATTTGAGTTTGTGTCAGAAAATGTCGGCACACAGGGAACTATTTGTGGCGGTGGTAGATACGATGGCTTAGTAGCCGAGATGGGTGGCAATCATACACCTGCTGTAGGCTTTGCTTTAGGAGTCGAGCGCTTGTTAATGGAACTAGAGGCTCAAGGGGTTGAACTCAAACAGGCGCCGACCACCGATTTATACCTAGTTGCATTTAACGAAACTAAATTAGATGCCCTAAAACTGGCTAGCGATCTCAGAAAAAGAGATATTCGTGTCGAAAACGACTTGATGGGTCGAAGTTTCAAAGCGCAGATGAAGTATGCCAATAAAACAGGAGCTAAGTTCTTGCTAGTCTTAGGCGAAGATGAAGTCAAAACAGGAAATGCCAAGCTCAAGTGCATGCAAGATGGAAACGAACATAATATTGAATTAACAGATAGCGAATCAATTGCAAGGAGGATTATCAATGGCTGAGACAATTCAAGGATTAAAGCGTAGTTGTCGTGTAGCAGAAGTAAATGCCACCATGGTGGGTCAAGAATTGACTTTGATGGGTTGGTGTCATCGTCAACGTGATATGGGGAATTTGATTTTCATCACGTTACGCGACAGAAGTGGTGAATTGCAATTGGTTTTTGATGAAGAAACTAAGCCTGAAGTCCTAGCCAAAGCTAGACAAGTTAGAAGTGAATATGTTTTGGCTGCAAAGGGTATCTTGCGTGAGCGTCAAGCGCCTAATGTCAAAATGAAAACAGGTCTTTGGGAATTGCAAGTCAGTGAATTGCGTATTCTATCCAGCGCCCAGACACCACCTTTTTACATCGAAGAAAATGTTGAGGCAAGAGAGGCGTTGCGCTTAGAGTATCGCTATCTTGATTTGCGCCGTCCAGATATGCAAGAAAAGATCCTAAAACGTCATCAAATCACTAAAATCACACGAGACTTTTTCGATGAACAAGGATTCTTAGATATCGAAACGCCGATGTTAGTTAAGAGTACTCCGGAGGGTGCCAGAGATTATCTCGTCCCCTCACGTGTATTCAACGGTAAGTGTTTTGCGTTGCCTCAATCACCACAACTATTCAAGCAATTGCTGATGCTGTCGGGGTTTGATCGTTACATGCAAATTGCTCGTTGCTTCCGCGATGAAGACTTGCGTGCAGATCGTCAACCTGAATTTACACAAATCGACTTAGAGATGAGCTTTGTCTCAGAAGAAGATGTCATGCAAGTGGTAGAACTCTACTTGCAACGCCTTTTCCAAGAAGTTATCGATTATCCAGTACAGTTACCGCTCAAGCGTTTAACCTGGCAAGAAGCGATGGATCGCTTTGGTTCAGATAAGCCAGATACACGTTTTGGCTTAGAGTTACAAGATGTTTCAGAGTGGGCAAAAAAGACTGATTTCAAGGTATTCCAAGATGCCTTAGCCTTAGAAGATGGTACGGTGTGTTTGCTCGTTGTACCAGGTGGCAACGATATGAAGCGTCGTGAGATTGATGCCTTAACGGAAGTTGTTAAAACCTACAAAGCTAAAGGCCTAGCATGGCTTGCTCTAGGCGAAACAGTGCGTGGCTCCATCAGCAAATTTGTGACAGAAGAACAGGTATCTGAACTGAAAGAGTTAGTGCAGGCCGGCGATAATGACTTGCTGTTAATTGTTGCTGATCGCCGTGAGATTGTGTGGGATGCTCTAGGACATCTCCGCCTAGAGGTAGCAGAGCGTCGTAATTTAATTGAAGAAGATACCTGGGATCTGCTGTGGGTTACCGACTTCCCCATGTTCGAATACGATGAAGATGAGGATCGTTTGGTAGCAAAGCATCACCCGTTCACTTCGCCCAAGATGGAAGAGATTGATCTGCTAGACAGCAAGCCAACAGAACTGAAAGCTCGTGCCTACGACGTTATTTTGAATGGTGTTGAATTGGGTGGTGGTTCCATACGTATTCACGACCAAGAGTTACAAGCCAAAATTTTTCAAGCTATTGGTTTCACAGAAGAAGAGGCCAAGGAGCGTTTCGGCTTCTTGCTTGATGCGTTCAGCTATGGTGTGCCACCGCACGGAGGCTTAGCGATCGGTCTTGACCGCTTAGTAATGTTGCTGACCAAATCGAGTAGCATCAGAGATGTGATCGCCTTCCCCAAAGTGCAAAACTCATCTGACCTGATGACAGCGGCCCCTGGTCTTGTAGACGAAAAACAACTGACAGAACTAGGTTTGAAAGTGATCGACAATGCCTAATTGGAAACAAACCCCTAACTCTAGGCGTTTAACGCCGAATGACGGTGATAGCGAGCAAAGCAGACAGGACTTAGCCCAAAGACGTCACGCCAAACAGCAGAAGCGCAGAAAAGAGATTCTTTCGTGGATCAGAATGCTAGCCTTTGTGGTGGTGTTAGGTCTGCTACTCAATCTTTTTGTCATACAGCGCAATTCAGTTGTGGGCAAATCAATGTACAGCACGCTGGAAGATGGGGATCAAATTTTCGTGCAAAAAGTTACACGCTATTTAAAGCCGTTTGCAAGAGGCGCCATCGTCACTTTAGACGTTAAAGACATCGAGGGGGAGGGTGACGATCTGATCATTAAGCGTGTGATTGGTTTACCCGGAGAAACGGTGGATATCAATAATGGTGAAGTGTATATCAACGGTGAGAGATTAGAAGAACCTTATCTCGATCAAGGTATTAAAACGTATATTGACGATTACTCACCACACCACCATCAAGTGCTGGGGGAAGACGAGTATTGGGTGATGGGTGACAATCGACCAGTCAGTCGGGATAGCAGACACTTTGGACCCGTTCACAAACATAATGTTATAGGGGAGCTCTGGTTTAGAGTGTTTCCACTCAAGCATTTTGGCAACCCCGACAACAAAAAATAGGAGTACTGCTAGATGGCTGTAAAGCAAGCAAATATTCGCAATTTTTGTATTATCGCACACATCGACCATGGTAAATCGACCTTGGCAGATCGCTTGATTGAGCATACAGGAGCACTGACATCACGTGAGATGATGGCGCAAGTCTTAGACAGTATGGATTTGGAGAGGGAGCGTGGTATCACGATTAAATCTAAGGCTGTGCGTATGAATTACACGGCACAGGATGGCGAAACCTATGTTTTGAATCTGATTGATACGCCGGGTCATGTCGACTTCAATTACGAAGTTTCACGTACCCTGGCAGCTTGTGATGGTGCTGTGCTGGTCGTTGATGCAGCTCAAGGAATTGAAGCGCAGACGCTTGCCAATGTTTACTTAGCTTTAGACGCAGACTTAGAGATAATTCCAGTTATTAATAAGATTGATTTGCCTTCTGCACGTCCCGAAGAGATCAGAACTGAAATTGAAGATGTAATCGGTTTAGATGCTTCTGAAGCACCTCTCATTTCAGCTAAGGCTGATATCAATATCGATCAAGTTTTGGAGCAGATTGTAACTAAGTTACCACCGCCACAAGGTGATGTTGATGAACCTCTTAAGGCACTGATTTTCGACTCTGAATACGATACGTACAAGGGTGTCATTGTGCATATGAATGTCAATTCAGGTTGCGTTAAAGTGGGCGATCAAATTCTCATGATGCATACCCAAAAGAGTTTTACGGTTACAGAATTAGGTTTCTTTTCCCCCACTGGAGTTGTGCCCACACAAGAATTGCGTTGTGGTGATGTTGGCTACTTAGTGGCTAGTATCAAGAATGTGCGTGACACCCAGGTGGGCGACACTGTAACGCTGAAGCAACAACCAGCAAAAGAACCCTTGCCTGGCTATAAAGAAGTGCAACGTATGGTTTTCTGTGGCCTGTATCCTGTAGATGGTGCAGATTACAACAATTTGCGTGATGCGCTCGAAAAGGTGCAATTAAATGATGCAGCGCTGTCGTTTGAGCCAGATACTTCGGCCGCTTTAGGTTTTGGTTTTCGCTGTGGTTTCTTAGGGCTATTACACTACGAAATTATTCAGGAGCGCTTGGAGCGAGAATTTCAACTTGATCTCATCTCCACTGCGCCATCAGTTGTTTACCATCTCGAGATGAAAGACGGTAGCAAAGTGGTGCTCGATAACCCCACCAATATGCCTCCTGTAGATCAAATTGCCAAAATCGAAGAACCGATGATCGCAGCCTCAATCATGACGCCTACTGATTATGTGGGTAATATCATGGAATTATGCCAAGATCGACGGGGCACATTTATTAACATGGAATATTTGGAAGCGACAAGAGTTAATTTGCATTACATCTTGCCTCTAAATGAAGTCATTTACGATTTCTTTGATGCGCTCAAATCCCGCAGTCGTGGTTATGCCTCGTTAGATTATGAATTAAAAGAATATCAGGCTTCCGATTTAGTGAAACTCGATATTTTGATTAAGGGAGATGTAGTGGATGCACTTTCTTTTATTGTGCACCGTGATAAAGCCTATAATCGTGGCAGACATATGGCAGAAAAACTGAAAGATAATATTCCGAGACAGCAGTTTGAAATTCCCATTCAAGCGGCCATCGGTGGCAAGATTATTGCGCGTGAAACCATTCGTGCTTTCCGCAAAGATGTTATCGCCAAGTGTTATGGTGGCGATATTTCTCGTAAAAAGAAGTTGCTAGAAAAGCAAAAAGAGGGTAAAAAGCGCATGCGCTCAGTCGGTTCAGTAGAAGTACCCCAAGAAGCCTTTATGAGCGTACTGAAGTTAGATGATTAGTTGGTAAAATTGTTTTTATCGGTTTAGCTTGAGAAAGTGTAAAGTAGATAAGACCTGCTACGAAAGCAAGCCCGAGAGCCTATCTCTCAGGCTTTTCAATTGATGTTTATTAATTAAAGAAAAGGCTCTAAAGTATTTTCTAGAGCCTTTTTATTTTGCAATACTAGAGAAAATCTGTTTGGCATAACGAAAAGAAGCTATCTTCGTTTGCCCTATCTTCTATACTCCCTTGCGAGATGAAATTGCAATAAAATTCTTTAAGTGCTGAGGATTAAAGTGCCAAACGCAGGGTTAGCTGTGTCTACAAGCCAGGTTTTCTCTTTATAGCAAACTAACTGGAACTCACTTGGATGGGCAAAGATGAACCGCTTGCTCTTAAAGCACTAGAATCAAAACATACAGGAAAAATAAAATGCATTTATATTGAATCAGCTTAAACCGTGGTCTTATCTTTGCATCCCTGTTGGCAGAATTCAGGATAATTTTTTAAGTATCTAGTACAGGTTTATAGTGAGAAGTAAGCAATTAAACATCTTAAATAAAAAGGAGGCATTATGAATTGCCTCCTTTTATAACCTAAATTATCTCTTAGAGTTTGCTGTCATCCACAGATGCTAGCCACTTTTTGGGACCCGTTAAAGCTTGCTCAATGGTGCCGTCAGTGAAAGGGTTAGTCAGTTTACCGATCTCCAACAGTTTGAAGAATGAGAACTCGCCACCAGCTTTGCACAGTTCTAGATAATCAGCAAAACCCTGCTTGCGATCGGCATCCATCTTGTTGAAGAACTGCAGAGCACAAACTTGAGCCAAGGTGTAGTCGATGTAGTAAAAAGGATGGACAAAGATGTGCAATTGGCGCACCCAGAAGTTGCCACGCTCTAAATAATCATTGCCAGCATAGTCACGATGCGGTAGATACTTAGCCTCAATGCGCTTCCAGGCCTCTTTACGCTCCTTAGCGCTGGCTTGATGGTTTGTATATACCCACTCCTGGAATTCGTCGACGGCAACGCCGTAGGGGATAAATTCAATAGAGCCAGTCAGATGAGCAAATTTAGCTTTGGTAGTCTGATCACCAAAGAATAGTTCAAACCAAGGCCAGCAGATGAATTCCATACTCATGGAGTGAATTTCACAGGCTTCGTATGTGGGGAAGTGATAATCCAGTTGTGGTTTTGGCATACTACTATACAGTTGGAAGCCATGACCACATTCATGAATCAAGACCTCGATGTCGTGTTGTAAACCATTAAAGTTGGTAAAGATGAAAGGCATGTTCAAAAGAGGCAATTCGGTGCAGTAGCCACCAGAAGCCTTGCCAGCACGAGCGTCTAAATCTAAACACTCCTTATCGCGCATTGCCTTAAAGAATGCTTTCGTTTCAGGTGATAACTCATTAAACATCTTGCTAGCATTGTCTACAATCCAGGCGGTATCACCTTGTGGCTTAGCGTTGCCGGACTTAAAAGATAAGACTTCATCGTAGTAATCGAGATGATCAACACCTAAGCGTTTAGCTTGACGCTCGCGCAACTCAGTTGCCAAAGGAACGAGATGTTTTAGTACCTGCTCGCGATAACCAGCGACATCTTTGGCGTTATAGTCGGTGCGTTTTAACTTTTTATAGGCTAGGGGTACATAGTTTTCGTAGCCTAATTTAGTTGCCATCGTGTGGCGTAATGCGACTAATTCGTCGTAGATCTTATCAAATTCCTCTTCGTGCTCAGCAAAATAATTAAATTTGGCATCAATAGCAGCTTTACGCACGGAGCGATCCAAGCTATTGGTGTAAGGTTCTAATTGTGCCAAAGTCAAAGTTTTACCATCGAATTCAATCTGAGCCTTCGCCACCAATTCCTGATACTTATTGATCAGTTTTTGCTCGGCAGTTACTTCGTCCTTGATTTCGGGTTTGAAACTGACTAAATCACATTCGTAGAGATCAAATTGTTGCTTGCCCAACTCTGCTTCCAATTCTTGACGATAAGGGGATTCGAGCATAGCTTTAGCGAACTCAATGGTGCTCTCTAAGAAATCGCCGTATGACTCATTGCCATAATCTTTCTCGGCACGCCAAAACTCGTCAGCAGTATTGCCAGTGAATTTGGTGTTGACGAAAGCGTAAAAATGGCTGGTCTTCGCAAAGATATCGTTGGCTTGCCAATAGGCCTCCAACTGTTCTTTGGCGGAAGTAGCATTTTTAATTTGCTCGGCTAATTGACTGAGCTGAGCACACAATGCTTGTAAATCTGGGCGCTCATATGGAAATTCAGTGTATTTCATAGATAATCCTTTCTATTGCTAAAAAACAGATGCCAGTGGTGAATTAGCATCTGTTTTAGTCGTTACTTTTTCTTATTGAAGCTATCTCTTAAGCCCACAGCTCTGTTGTAAACAGGATGCTCTGCGCTATGGTCTTTGCTATCGGCAACAAAGTATCCTTGACGCATGAACTGGAATCTGCCACCACATTGTTCATTTGGTTCGCCCAGCCAAGGCTCCAGCTTGCCGTGCTTGATAGTCAGCGAGTTTTCGTTGATTAACTGAGTGTAATCGAGTTCAGAGGCATCTGGATTTTCTACAGTAAATAATTTGTCGTAGAGACGTAATTCACCATCTAATGCGGTTTTAGTATCAACCCAGTGAATTGTACCCTTAACTTTGCGACCGTCAGGCGCGGAACCACCACGGCTTGCTGGATCGTATTCGCCATAAATACAAGCGACTTCACCATTTTCATCCAGATCGTAGCCCGTACATTTGACTAGGTAAGCACCACGCAATCTAACCTCGTTGCCAGGGAAGAAGCGGAAATATTTCTTGGGTGGATCAATCTCAAAATCTGAACGCTCAATCCACAATTCGTTAGAAAAGGGGATGGTATGAGTACCAAACTCGGGTTTACCCGGGAAATTTTCTACCACTAAATCTTCCGTTTTATCTGCAGGATAGTTCGTGATAACTAGCTTTAACGGATCGATTACTGCCATGGCACGCCAGGCGTTATCGTTTAAGTCCTCGCGCAAACAGAATTCCAAGAAGTCTGAACTCACGGTACTATCGACCTTAGACACGCCGATGCGATCGCAGAAGTTGCGGATAGATTGAGGAGTATAGCCACGTCTACGCAAGCCAGATAAGGTTGGCATACGGGGATCGTCCCAACCGGATACGACACCAGTTTCTACGAGGTTGCGCAGTTTGCGTTTGCTCATCACCGTGTAATCAATATTCAGACGTGCAAATTCAATTTGGCGCGGTTTAGCAGGAACACTACAATTTTCAATTACCCAGTTATAAAGTGGACGATGTGCTTCAAACTCCAAAGAACAGAGCGAATGAGTAATGCCTTCTATCGCATCTTCGATGGGGTGCGCAAAGTCATACATAGGGTAGATGCACCATTTATCACCCGTTCTGTGGTGATGGTCGTGGCTGATTCGGTAGATCACAGGATCACGCATATTCATGTTGCCAGAAGACATATCAATTTTGGCACGTAAGGTCATGCTACCGTCGGCAAATTCACCAGCTCGCATTTTGGCGAACAGTTCTTTGCTCTCGCTTGCAGGGCGGTTACGATACGGACTCTCTTTGCCAGGCTCAGTCAACGTGCCACGATATTCACGCATTTGTTCTGCTGATAGTTCATCAACATAAGCTAAGCCTTTATCGATTAACTCGACAGCAAAGTTGTACATGTCTTCAAAATAGTCTGATGCATAGTAAAAACGATCATCCCAATCAAAGCCTAACCACTTGATATCTTCTTTGATTGCCTCGACAAAGGAAACGTCTTCCTTATCGGGGTTGGTATCGTCCATGCGCAAGTTGCAGAGACCGTTATATTTTTGTGCTGTACCAAAATCAATGCAAACAGCCTTGGCATGCCCGATGTGCAAGTAGCCATTAGGTTCTGGTGGGAATCTTGTATGTACAGTCATACCAGCGAATTGTCCCTCTGGCGCAATATCTTCTTCGATAAAGGTATGAATGAAATTAGAGTTACTCTCTTCGCTTGTAACTTCTGGTTGTTCGCTTGTAGTGTGTTGTAGATCTTTCATTTTATTTCCTCAAAAATTTTGTTGCTAAGCCTCTGGTAGTGCGTTTAAGAAGTCTAAAGCCTCTCTCAGACGAGCGGTAGCTTCTTTTTGACCCAGCAGAAGAACCAATTCTGTGGCACCGCCAGGTGTTACTTGCTGTCTAGCTAAACCGATACGTACAGGTCCCATGATTTGACCTGTCTTCAATTCTAGCTTCTCGCCTAAACTCATCAAGAAATTATGTAATTCTTCTCGCTCTAAGTCTGGCTCATTTTCTAAATAGGTAACTACTTCTTTTAACACTCTTTGGCTCAGAGCAGGTGTTAGCTTGCTTTTTTTGTGGGTAAAAATCTCAGTGCTCAAAGCTTGACGAGTAGTTGCAAAAGTAAGCATCTCTTTTAGATCACTTAATTTACTTAAACGTGACGGTAAAACTTCAGCTAATATGTCTAAATCGACAAACTGATCAGCAAATAACTGCTTGATAGTAGGCTCAATGTAAGCAATGAAAGATGCCTTGTCCATCTGACGAATATATTGCTCGTTGTACCAACGCAATTTTTCGTAATCGAAAACAGCAGGTGCTTTACCAATACCTTTGGCAGAAAATACTTGCTCTAATTCAGCAAGCGAGAAGATTTCTCTAGTGTCGTCGCCAGGTGCCCAGCCTAAGAAGGCAATGTAGTTGGTGATTGCCTCTGGCAAGTAACCTTCCGCTACCAAGTCAGCAAAAGAAGTTGCACCATGGCGCTTAGATAGTTTTTTACCATCTGTACCCAAAATCAAAGGCAGGTGGATGTAAGTGGGAAGCGGATAACCTAAAGCCTCATACAGCAAGTTATACTTAGGGGTGGAAGAGAGATATTCAGAACCTCTGACCACGTGAGTGATTTCCATGGCATGATCATCGATGACATTTGCGAAATTGTAGGTGGGGAAGCCGTCGCTCTTGAGCAAAATCTGATCTTCTAGCTCTTTGTTCTCCACGGTAATCGTGCCAAATACTTCATCGCTAAAACTGGTTTCGCCAGTGCGCGGCATGCGTTGGCGGATAATGTACTTTTTTCCCTCTTGTAGCAACTGGGCAATTTCTTCCTCACTCAGTGCCACAAAGTCACCTGAAGCAGTTTCTAAATAACCTGGTGCATCATCTGTGGCAAAACGCGCAATTTGAAATGGTTGTTCGTTGAATTCACGTGCCCCTTTATCCTTGGCCACCTTATCTGCTGTATCGCTCAATTCAGTTTGATCAGCATTTTGTGGTGCGAGCTCATTGAACACATAGTAAGCACTACCTTTAGCAATCAATTCCTGAGCTGGTTTTAAATACTGGTTTAAGCGCTCACTTTGGATGTAGGGAGCATAAGGTCCGCCGATATCAGGACCTTCGTCGTGTTTGAGACCAACTGTCGCTAGGGTTTGGTAGATAATTTGTTCTGCGCCTGCTACATAGCGTTCACGATCTGTATCTTCTAAACGTAGAACGAATTGACCTTGTTGACTTTTAGCCACTAAATATTCATAGAGAGCTGAACGCAAATTACCGATATGCATAAAGCCAGTAGGGCTGGGAGCAAAACGAGTACGGACAGTTGTTGGTGCCATGGGAATCTCCTTATATAAATAATGTTTAACATTATACAATAGACCTATGTTTGGATATGTACGCCCACTTAAAGCAGATCTGTTAGTCAAAGAATTCTATTTTTACCGTGCAATTTACTGCGGTTTATGTAAAAGCATTGGCAGAAGACATGGGCAGGTAGCCCGCTTGGCAATCAATTACGATTTCACTTTTGTTGCGTTGCTTTTGCTTTGTTTAACCGAAACAGAGATTGAACTGGAAAAAGAAACTTGCATTGTAAATCCCATCCAAAAAAGAGCGATGGCGCAAGCTCATCCTATTCTCGATTTTTGTGCAGATATGATTATGTTGTTTGCTTTTCATAAGGCACAGGACGATATCGCAGACGGTGCACACTTCAAAGGAAAAAGCGAAAAGTTGGTTTTCGCCCGTGCTTATAACAAAGTTAAAGCGCAATACCCAGAAATTGCTAAGCAGTTAGCAGATGGGTTAAAGCGATTAGATCAATTAGAAACGCAAACAGCTGATCTAGTTTTTATGCCCCAAGCAGAAAATTATAACCGCAAAGATCCGAGCCACCTTTCTGGTTCGCTGTTAGGGGAAGTGTTACAAGGTACCTTGCAACTGCCACTATTTGCACAAGCGCCAGCTTACTTGGCAGAAGCCTTGTGGAATCTCGGTTTTTATTTAGGGCGCTGGGTATATTTACTAGATGCCTTGGATGATTACAAAAAGGATGAACAAAAAGGGGAGTTTAATCTCTTGCTGTGGCTTGCAAGTCAAAAGCAAATTGATCTGCGTGAAGCCAAACGTCAAATTGTACGAGAATTGAGCTTTTGTGAAAGCCAGTTGCAAAAGTTTTGTCGTTTGCTGCCGTTGCGCAACTATGGTGATATTATTGCCAATATATTGTTTGGTGGACTTCCACAAGTGCGTCAACAAATTCTAGGAGAAAAGAAGCTCGAACGCTTATAATTACAAAGTGAGACAGTAGGAGTTTATCGATAAGGCATCGATAACGTATCGATAAGGAGAAAAGATGCGAGACCCATATCAAATTTTGCATGTCAAACTGGGAACATCAATTGAAGAACTAAACGAAGCCTACTTAGCGGCAAAGTTGTCTGTAAACAGTGCTAAAAATCAATATACGCCAGAGGAACGTAAACAAATGGAAGCGGAGATTGATTGGGCATACGATCAAATCACTAACTCCAACACTTATACCAGAGTTACTTCTCAGTCTGCACAGAACTCACAGAAAACACAAAGCTCTTACCAAGCAGGGGCTTATGGTGATTGGACTTCTAGTGCTAGGGCTTATCAACAAAATGGCTACAATGGCAATAACCAGCAGCAGACCCAGAGCAGTTCTTACCAGCAGAGCAATGGCGCATATCGGGCAACCGAGCAATATGATATGTGTGGTCAGCCCGTAGGACAAGACAGACGCAATCCCTATGCGAATGCCGGTGTGGATTGCTGTTGTGTACCTTGTGGTATTCTCGGCAGTTGTTGCGGAGCTTCGGGCACTTCCTGTTGCGGTACACTATGTCGTCTATTCATCTTAGATTCAATCTGTGAGATGTGTGGTGGCGACCTTTGTTCCTGCATGTAGGTGAAACATGAATTTTAATTACCGCATGCCACAAACAGATTTAGCTAGAGCCGGCGTATTCACTGCCATGCAAGTGTTGTTTTTGTGCTTGGCTGGCTTGTTTTATGGAAGATTCATAGCTTATATCGTTTCTGTTGTGTGCCTGTATTTGATCTATAGCCGAATTGGCTTGCGGTATGCGTGGGCAAGTTATGGCGCAACATCAATAATTTTGTTAATTTTGCCCTTTTATATGATCAAATTACAATACATCCTGTTTTTTGGTCTTTATCCACTCATAGGTTTGACACTACCCGATTATTGGAACAGGAAGAATGCTTTACCTGTGAGGGTGGGTATTGGTATTTTGTTACAATTTGTAATTGGTTTAATTTGGCTTAAAGCGTTTGGCTGGAGATGGTTATCTTTTTTGCAGATGCCTGTTCTCTTGCTACGAGGCGTATTAATAGTAATACTCTTTGAACTAGGTATGCCCTATTTAATCCAATTTGTGGAGAGAGAAGTGAAACGCTTTTGGCGTTAGCCAAAGAGAGTTAGGAATAAATATGCAAAGTAGAAAGCAAATTACAGCTACATATTCCCCGAAACGAGCGAGCCTAGCTTTGGTGCTGAGCATGGTTATGTTGCTCTTTGTCGGTTGTGGTAAGAGCAGTAAAAATGAAACTACAAGTAGCGCCGTTAACAGTACTGTTAGCGCATCTACCACCCAAGCAAGCACACAAACTGACCCCAGTGGTAGTAAAAAAGTACAGACTGAAGCGACAGAAGGCAAAGGTTTTTTGCAGGGGCTAAAGCGCTTGCTCAAAGGAGAAAGTAAGAAAGAGCAGAGTGATAAGCCTGCACATTTTGGCGAACAAGGCAAAAAATGGGCGTTGGAATTAGCGACCAACTACCCCGACCGTTTTGCTGGTAGCGAGCAGGAAAAAAAGGCTGCTGATTATCTCTTCAGCAAGCTACAAGAATTAGGTTATGAAGTCGAAAGACAAGAATTTCAATTTACCGTAAATGAAGAAACCTACACTTCGCGAAATTTAAATGCGACCATTAAAGGTGTGGGCATGCAAAAAGCGGCTACCGATGTTTTACATGCCAATAAAAAACGTGAAGTGGCGACTTTACCTGCCGATGTTGAACAATATTTCAATGTGATTGGCGCTCACTACGATACACCTAATCATGGTGAAGTAGTTGATGGTGTCGAAGATATAGCCGACGGTATCCACGATAATGCGTCTGGTGTTGCCAGTCTTTTGGTTTTAGCAGCCAACGTGCAAAAGACACCTCCTGTTTATGACACGAAGCTCGTCTTTTTCGGTGCAGGATCTGCTAAGAATCAACCAGGTGCTAGCCACTATTTAAGTCAGTTAAGCGATGCCGATAAAGGTCATATTGCTTGTATGTACAATGTGGATAGCATTTACGCTGGCAACAAAGTCTATGCCCATTCAGGCTGGTCATCAGTACAAAAAGGAGAGCAGATTGACTACAATTTGCGCGATCCTCTCTACAACATGTTGGAAGTCTATTACCAAAATCGCTTGTTAACTAACAATAATTTTGAGCTATATACTAACCAAAACACCTCAAAAGTACCTTTCTTTGAAGATGGCGAAAAAGCGATCTATCGTGAATGGACGAATAATGTTAGCGATCATACACCCTTTGATCGGGCTAAAATCCCCGTGGTCTATTTAGAATCTTACGAATACAACAATAAAGTTAGTGACCTTAAAAGAGAGAGTACCGACCCTGGCTTTAGCGCTGTAGGAGGAAACATTAAAGGATCTGCTCTAGATTCATCCAGTTTTTTGCAAAACTATTTTTCGAGTACCAGCGCTGAACAGGTAGATCCTTTCGGTACGGATGCCACTGCTCCAACTGGTGATGCACAAACAAGTGATCAGTTAGATAAGAAAAATGATCCCGAGATTAACGATCGCCTGATCAATCGCATCAATAACGTGGCCTTTTTATTGCAACAGTCCATACGTTTTGCACCAGTGGGTTACGAAGTACGTAAATGATGCGGGCAAATGAATTTAAACTAATTGTTGCTCCAGAAGCCGCCGGTCAAACTGCGGCTTCTGTTTTACGCAAGCAAGCAAAAGTTTCAACTAGATTGATCAAGCAACTTAAAAGGCAGGGGAGTTTGCAGTGTAACGGCAAGCCAATTTTGCTCAAGCAAATTGTGCAAGCAGGCGATTGCTTAACCTTTTGTACCAATATTCCAGTGGCGGAATTAACAGCCGTACCAGGTGCTCCTTTTCGCTATTTAGACGACAACTATTGCATTGTTCAAAAACCTGCAGAATTAGTAGTTCATCCTACGATCGGACACAGTGAAAAAGCTTTAACGAGTATGCTGGCTGATCAATCTTTGCATCCAGTTAGCCGACTAGATCGCAACACAAGTGGGTTGGTTTTGATAGCGCGACACGGTTATGCCCATCATCTTCTAAGTCAAACGAAAATTCGCAAATTATATTTGGCTGTTGTATGGGGAAGAGTAGCTAATACTGATTGGCAAGAAATTGATGCGCCAATCGGTAGAAGTGACTTCAGCTACATGACACGCATCGTCCATCCTTTAGGGAAAGTAGCTCGCACACGCTATCGCAGAATCAGCTATGACAAAGAATTAAATCAATCACTGGTGGAATTGGAGCTGCTGACTGGTAGAACACATCAAATTCGTGTGCATATGTTGTGGTTGGGACATCCCTTAGTGGGTGATTATCTTTACGGGTACCAGTTCCTGAATAAGGCAGAACAGAGACCTAAGCCACGCTTTATGCGTCTTGATTGGGATAGAGATTATAGTGAATATCCGTGTAGCCGAGTAATGCCCAAAAAACAAGAGCAAGCAGAGTGTTTATACCAAAAAATTATAGAGCAGAGTGCCACAGGGCAAGCAATCGTTAACAGAGTTGCTGATGGCAGTGAAGAAGCTGAGCAAAGACATCTTTTACACTGCTATCAGCTACAGTTTCAGGACCCATTCACGGGAGAAGAGAGGATTATAACCACTCCTTATCCGCTTGATTTTCCTAAGAGTTTATTGCAGATACCCTACGACAAAGATGCCTACTTGCCAGCTACATCTCTGTATGTTCATGTTCCGTACTGCAACTGCAAGTGCCATTACTGTGGATTTGTTTCGCAGATGCCACAAGCAGACAGCTTTGCTACTTATTGTGAGGTGCTCCTAAAAGAACTAGAGCAAAGATACTTGTTATATCAAAAGCAGTGCTCGGAGCAGGGTATAACAGAAATTCCCAAGTTAGAAACGGTCTATTTTGGTGGTGGCACACCGTCGGTATTACCAGCGAAGATGCTACGCAAAATCTTGCAAAGAATAGATGAGCTTTTTGGTATAGCTGAAAATGCCGAAATTACGCTAGAAATCAATCCGGCTACTCTAAGCGAAAAAGAGGCACGTGAATTGTTTAGTGCAGGGGATCTAGGCTTTAATCGAGCATCATTGGGTTATCAGGCATGTCAAGATGAAATGCTGGCGAGCTTGGGCAGAATTCACCGTCATTCAGATGCTCTAAGAACAATTCAGTACTTAAAACATGCTGGATGTAACAATATTAGTTGTGATTTGATGATTGGCTTACCAGGTCAGACACTGGCTCAAGTTAGAGAATCGTTAGAAGATTTACTCAGTTTAGAGGTTCAACACATCTCGTTTTATGCGCTCTCTCTTGAACCAGGAACTGTCTTTGCTAAGCGCTATGAAGCTAATGAATTACATTTACCCACCGAAGAAGCGGAGCGGGAAATGTATCACTACATTATCAAGAGAGCCGAAGAGTCGGGCTTTGTTTTATATGAAATCAGTAATTTGGCTAAACATGGCTATATGTCACGACACAATAGTGTTTATTGGCAACAATTGCCCTATCTAGCAGTAGGTCCAGCAGCTTCACGTCTGATCTTCCAGGAGCGTAGCACAAATAATTACAATATTAGAGCGTGGATAGAAGATCCCCTGTCTTTGCAAGAGAGCTATAGCTTAGAGTCTGCAGATAGTGCCTCAGAATATATGTGGTTGGGGCTCAGGCGTTGTGCCGGTATAGATTGTCAAGCATTTACTAATAGATTTGGTATATCGCCTTTACTTTACTATCACAGTGAAATTCAAGAATTAGTACAGAGAGATTTGCTCATACAGGATGGCAATAATTTGCGACTGAGTAAGCCTGATGGGCTAGATCTTGCCAATCAAGTTTTTGCCGCATTTGTTTAAAATTACTCATTTGACACTCTCGCTAGGAGAGTGCTAAAGTTAATTTAGCACTCGGGCGAAGTGAGTGCTAAGGGAGTGGAAATGAGTTTAAGCGAACGTCAAAAACAAATTCTTAAAGCGGTGATCAGCGATTATGTGCTTACTGCTGAGCCCGTGGGTTCGAAGAATTTAATTAAACGTTATGACTTGAGTATCAGTTCAGCCACTGTCAGAAATGAAATGATGGCGCTAGAGGAATTGGGATATCTAGAAAAACCGCATACCTCAGCTGGTCGCATTCCCTCAGACAAAGGATATAGAGCATATGTAGATGAATTGTTGACTTTGTCACCCTTGCCAGAGGCAACGCAACAGCAAATCGAAGAACGCTTTGCGGATAAGGTGCAAGAAGTTGCGCAGTTAATTAAAAGCTCAGTTGATTTACTGGCAGAACAAACATCTTATCCAACACTGGCGTTAACACCACGTTACGCTAATACGAGCTTAGAGCAGATTAAAATCTTGATGATTGAGCCTGGTAAAGCTCTGATTGTGGTAGTTCTATCTCCTGGTGTGGTTAAAGATAGAATGGTGCGCATTCCGCCGGAGGTGGATCCTGCTAACTTGGCACAGTTAGCACAGAGTATAGAGTTGGGTTTATCTGGCAAAAAATTGAATGATATCACCATGATTACAGTGTCCTTAGCTGCTGGTAACAGTGGCATTCCTGAGCCACTACTCAATCAGATTTTGTTTGAAGCATATGTTTCGATCAAACAAGCTGAGAACGTAGATGTCTACCTGCAAGGCACGCATCGTTTACTGACGCAACCCGAGTTTTCCGATGCGCAAAAGGCACACCGTGTTCTGGATCAGATGAACCACCATGCGTTGATTGCTGGTTATATGAATGAACTCTACGAAGAGCCAACCTACACCGTACGCATTGGACAGGAAATTACGCTAGATGGTTTTGAAGATTGTAGTTTTATAACTACGACTTATCGCTTAGGCGATAACATTAAAGGTCAAATTGGGGTAGTCGGTCCTAGGCGTATGCCATATAACAAAATAATCTCGCAGGTTAACTTTATTAACCAAAAATTGAATGAAGCGATTAGGCGCTATGCCGTACATGAAGATGAGAGCAAACCTGGATTACCTTCAGGTCTAGCTGATGAGTAAAGGAAGCAAAATGAAGTCGAAAAAACATAACAAAGCTAAGCAAGCCAATATAGTTCCAGAGCTTGAAAAGCAAGAAAGTATTGAGACTACAGAACTAAACGCAGAGTCTGAAAGCAGAGAGACTGTAGTAGAGAGCGCAGTAGATCAGACGGTTGAAAACTCTAGCAATGAACCAGAGTTAACAGAAAAACTGATCGAATTGCCCGAGGCAGAATATCAAGAATTAGTAGCTCAAATTGCAGAATTAAAAGATCAGCACTTACGACAGATAGCAGAGTTTGAAAATTTCCGCCGTCGTAGTCGACAAGAAAAAAGCAAGGCATATGAAGATGCAGTTTGCGATGCGATAAGAGAAATTCTTCCCATCGTTGACAATATAGAACGCGCTTTACGTTCAGCCGATAAGATCGAGAGTGACGAAGCAAAAGCTGTGATTGAAGGTCTAGAGTTAATCAAACAACAGGCTGATCAAACACTCGAAAAATTGGGCGTACAAGAAGTGGCAGGTAAAGGCGAACCATTCAATCCAGAAGAGCACAACGCTGTATTACACGTAGAGGATCAGGAATTGGAAGCTAATACCATCAAAGAAGTTTTAGAAAAGGGTTATCGCAAAGGCGAACGTGTTATTCGCACCAGCCAAGTGATGGTAGCTAACTAAACTTTATCAATTTGTAAATAAGCAGAGTATATAGGAGGACAAAATGTCTAAAATCATTGGTATCGACTTAGGTACAACTAACTCAGTTGTTGCAGTTTTAGAGGGTGGCGAACCTCAAGTTATCGCCAACCAAAGAGGTGAGCGCACCACTCCGTCAGTGGTAGCTTTCACCAAAGATGGCGAGCGTTTGGTCGGCAGATCAGCTAAGAACCAAGCGGTAACTAATCCCGATCGTACTGTTATCTCCATTAAACGTGAGATGGGAACTGATCATAAAGTAAAGATTGATGATAAAGAGTATTCACCACAAGAGATCTCAGCTATGATCCTGCAACAATTAAAACAGGAAGCTGAACAATTCTTAGGTGAGACAGTTACTAAAGCAGTTATTACTGTTCCCGCTTACTTCAGTGACTCACAACGTCAGGCGACTAAAGATGCTGGTAAAATTGCAGGCTTAGAGGTAATGCGTATTATTAACGAGCCTACAGCAGCTTCATTAGCCTATGGTTTGAACAAAGAAGAGATGCAAAAAATTGTTGTCTTCGACTTAGGTGGTGGTACTTTCGACGTATCCATTCTTGAGATCTGTGATGGCGTATTTGACGTTTTAGCAACTTCAGGTAACAACCGCTTAGGTGGTGACGATTTCGATTTGCGCATTGTGGAATGGTTATTAGAAGAAGCCAAAAATAATTTAGGTGTTGATTTGCGAGGCGATCGTGTTGCAATGCAACGCTTTAGAGAAGCAGCCGAAAAGGCTAAGATCGAGTTGTCTGGTGTCACCATGGCAGATATTAACTTGCCTTTCATCTGCTCAGATGAGAACGGTCCTAAGCACTTAGAAACTAAGCTGTCACGTGCTAAGTTCGATGATCTGACCAGAGATTTAGTCGAAAAGACCAAAACTCCTTTACAGACGGCAATGTCAGATGCTGGTGTCAAACCCAGTGATATAGCCAAGATTCTGTTGGTTGGTGGTTCAACCCGTATCCCTGCTGTGCAAAACATGGTCAAGGAATACTTTGGTAAGGAACCCTTTAAGGGCATTAACCCTGATGAATGTGTGGCAATTGGTGCAGCCATTCAGGGTGGCGTTTTAGCTGGTGATATTAACGATATGGTGTTGCTAGATAACACCTCATTGTCTTTAGGTATCGAAACCCAAGGCGGTCTGATGACTCGCATGATCGAGCGCAACACCACCATTCCTACCAAGAAGAGCCAAATCTTCTCAACTGCTGCTGATGGACAAACCCAGGTAGAAGTACATGTTCTGCAAGGTGAGCGTCAAATGGCAGGCGATAACATCAGCTTAGGACGCTTTATTTTAGACGGTATTGCTCCAGCACCTCGTGGCATTCCGCAAATCGAAGTAACTTTCGATATTGATGCCAACGGTATTGTAAACGTCAGCGCTATCGACAAGGGAACCAATCGTGAACAAAAGATCACAATCACGGCTTCAACTAACTTGAGTGATGAAGATATTGAAAAAGCGATTAAAGATGCCGAACGTTATGCTGAAGAAGATAAAAAGCGTAAAGAAGAAATCGAAACCAAGAATAATGCTGATGCCATGATTTATCAGTGTGAAAAAACTCTGAATGAATTAGGGGATAAGCTCAGCGCTGAGGATAAGAAGCCTGTGGAAGAGGCAATTGCTAAGCTTAAGACCAGTATTGAACAAAACGATATTGAAGCGATGAAGAAAGAAACAGAAAACGTACAACAAGCTTTCTTCAAGATTTCTGAGAAAATTTATCAGCAGAGTGCTCAAGCACAAGGGGCAGAAGCTCAAGCACAACCTGAACAACCCAAAGAGGGTGGCACTTACGATGCTAACTACAAAGATGTAGGTGGCAACGAGTAGTTGCATTTAATTGAAATCATCGAAAAGCAAGGAACGCAATTGTTCCTTGCTTAGCTATTAGGAGGCAATCTTGGCGAATAAGCGTGATTATTATGAGGTCCTAGGCGTAGACAAGGGAGCTGATGAAGCGCAGATTAAGAGAGCGTTTTGGAAACTGGCTAAAAAGTACCATCCCGACGTTAATCCTGGAGATAAAGAAGCTGAAGCTAAATTTAAGGAAGCGAACGAAGCGTACGAAGTTTTGAGCGACAAGGATAAACGTCAACGCTACGATCAGTTTGGCTTTGCTGGGGTAGATGGTGCAGCAGGAGCTGGTGGATTCCACGGAGGCTTTGGGTTTGACGGCATCGATCTCGAGACGCTGTTCGGTTCGCTGTTTGGTGGCTTTGGTGGTGGTTTCGGAGGTTTTGATGGGTTTGGTGGCTTTGGTGGACGTGCTCACCAACGCTACAATGGTCCCTTGCAAGGAGCAACTTTACGCTACCGCTTAAACATTGATTTCATGGAAGCAGCTTTTGGTATTAAAGACCACGAGATCAACATTCAAAAAGAAGAGCTCTGTGATGAATGCCACGGTCATGGTACAGCTGACGGCAAAGAGCCTAAAACTTGTGATGTGTGTCATGGCACAGGTGCCGTGATGCGCCAAATGCAAACTGCTCTGGGCATGGTTAGAACTAGTCAGCCTTGCTCGAAATGTAATGGCACGGGTAAAGTCATAGAAGAACGTTGTAAAAAATGCCAAGGTAAAGGCAGAGTAGTTGCCAGTAAAACATTGCAAGTGGATATCCCTGCAGGCGTTAATGAGGGTGAGCGTTTGCGCTTACGTGGCGAAGGTGAACCGGGCGAAAACGGTGGACCGTATGGCGATCTAATCATTGAAACCCATATTCGTCCGCACCCTGTGTTTAGTAGACGTAATTATGACACTTACTGCACTGTACCGATTACTTTTGCTCAGGCGACTTTAGGTAAAAATATAAAAGTACCTACCATCGATGGTGAAATAGATTACCAATTACCAGAAGGCGTACAGCCAGGTGATCAATTCCGCATCAAAGGAAAAGGTATTAAACATATCAATGCCAATAGACGTGGGGATCATCATTTTACAGTAGAGCTTGAAGTGCCGCATGGCTTGAACGATGAACAGAAAAATTTACTCGAACAGTTTGATCAGAGCTTAAACGAGAAACACTATCAAAAAAGACCAGGTTTCTTTGACAAAATAAAGTCTCTCTTTAGAGATTAAAAATTAAGACAAAAAAGCGGGGTAGCTTGCACTGCCCCGCTTTTTCATACCTAAATTTTGTTATTCAGCTTGATTGCGATTAGTTGAGTATTCGATGCTATCAGGCAAACCGCCTTGCGCTGCTATTTGGGCTTGACGTTCGGCTTTAAGTTCTAAGCATTTACGTATGATCTGCTTAGGATTAAGGGTAAAGTATTTGCCCTTATTGTAGAGAACACGACCTTGTACCATCGTTAAGCGTACGTTGCTTGCTTGAGCAGAGTAGATAATGTTAGCGAGTGGATCAAACACGGGTTGTGTGTGTGGAGTATCCAGATCGAAAACTACCAAATCTGCCTCAAACCCTTCTTTGATTAACCCTGTGTTAAGACGTCCTTGCGCTTTAGCACCATTAACAGTTGCAATTCGCATTAACTCCGTCGTGGTCAAACAGGTAGCATCACGGTGCAGACCTTTGGCGAGCATGGCTGCTAAGTGTAATTCTTCTAAAATATTCAAATTGTTATTGCTAGCTGCGCCGTCAGTACCCAAGCAGGGGGTTAAGCCTGCTTCAAGCCAAGCTTTCACGTCGGCAAAACCACTACCTAGCTTGAAGTTACTACTCGGGCAATGGCAAGGGAAAACATTGTGTTCTTTTAAGAGTGTCATGTCAGTTGCTGAGAGATGGACACAGTGAGCAGCTGTTGTTCTAGTAGCGAACAAGCCATTTTGCACCATAAACTCCGCAGGGGATACACCATGTTCAGTTTGGCAATCTTCGTTTTCTTTTGCCGTTTCGGAGAGATGTAGTTGCATTTGCAAGTTATGCTTTTTGGCTAGACCCGTGCTAACTTCTACAATTTCTGGGGTACCAGTATAAACAGCATGGAAACCACTATCTACAGTGATTAACTCTGAGGCATCAGCATAATTTATTTCAGGATTTTGTGCTTTAAGCTTAGCTTTTAATTGTGGTACTAGCTCTAAAGTAGCTTCAGTTTGTTTAATGTTACCAGGTTGGCAGATGTTACACTTAATTTGTGCTGTGTAAGCTGCTTCAGCAATAACAGGAATATCCATGTACATCTCAGAAAAAGAAGTTACGCCGCAAGCAAGCATCTCGGTGATACCGAGCAGGGCACCCCAGTACATATCTTCAGTGGTCATCACTTCTTCGTAAGGGAAGATTCTCGTGTAGAGCCAATCATGTAAGTTTAAGTTCTCACCATAGCCTCTGAGCAAGACCATGGGAACGTGGCAATGAGCGTTGACAAAACCAGGCGAAAGAACACGTTTGCCTTTGCCCTCAATCACTACAAGATTATCTGTAGGTGAAAACCAAATGCCAGAGGCAAGTTTATTCTCTTTCCTAGTTTTCTTATCTACAGCGATGGTTTTAGTGGTGCTAATTTCCTTAATTTTGCCGTCTTCTACCAACACATCTTGATTTGGTATGCAAGCAAAGTTTTCATCGATAATGGTGAAATTGTGGAAAAGCAGTTTACGGTAATTAGGCAGATATCTATTGGTTTCTAACAGGGCTTCTTTATGGGAATCTTCTGTGTGCATAAGACCTCCTTGCACCTAAAGAAAAAGTAGCGTTTAACGCTACTTTTTAGTTTTCTGTTCATTGTACAGAATCGACGATTAAATAACTAGTTAGCCAAACTATTAATTACCACCATTAGGATTTTCTGGCTGATTTGTATTTTGATTTTGCTCATCTCCCTGGTCTTGATTCTTTGAATTAGCATCATCATTACTGGTGTTGTTATTATTTTCAGCTTGATTTTGTGCTGGTTCTGCGGGTTGCTTGTTAGCCTCTTCAGGCTTTTCTTCTGTTTCAGGCTCAGGCTCTGATTCAGGTTCAGGAGTGTAATAGTTGTTGTAATTACTATAACTAGCTGTTTCAAAGTTTTTATAAGGTAAATCTTGATGAATGGCTGTCATTGATGCACGCCATAGACCTATAGCATTCCACAAATCAGCAGAAGGAATTTCCGTTCTACGACCAGAATTGTTGTCGTAACCATACCAAACAGCTGCTGTGTAATAAGGGGTATAACCACAGAACCATTTATCGATATCATCATCGGTGGTACCAGTTTTACCAGCAGCTACCTGGTTATAAGGAGTGGCACCATTATTGTTGGCAATCGAGGTTAAGATTGGGGTTAAAACGGAAGTCACTTGTTCACGGAAAACTCTAGTTTGTTGTGGGTGAGTTTTATCTAGCAACACTGAACCGTCGGCTTTTAGTACACGTTTATACACAGTTGGCTCAGTGTAGATACCTTTATTAGCTAAAGTGGCGTAGGCGCCAGCCATCAACTTAGTGTTTACACCTTTAGTAAAACCGCCGATAGCCATGGAAGGGAAGCGATCGTTCGTTCTATCGATACCCATACGCTTGAGATACTCTAGAGCTACCGAAGGAGTAACCCAGTTAGTAAAAACATCTACGGCAATAGTATTGAGTGATGCAACTAGAGCTGTGTGCAAGTTGACTTGTCCCATGTAAGAACGTGAGAAGTTCAAAGGCCAAGGTGTATCTGGCTCCTCAGGATTTAGATACATAGGACGATCGTTAAAGATAGTATTTTGTGTAATCTTATTAGTATCTAAAGCAGGACCATATACGAGAATAGGCTTGATTGAAGAGCCTGGTTGACGATACGCATCTGTGGCTCGATTGAAGACCGAATTCTTTTTCTTTTCTCCGTAACCGCCTACCATGCCACGAATACGTCCAGGATCATCGGGATTATTTTCAATTACTACAATTGAAGACTGAGGATGTTCAGGTGAGTCTTCTAAAAGCCAAGGAACATTGGTAAATAGGCTCTCGTCTTTATAGACTTCGTCTAAACGGGCTTGCAATTTTTGATCCATGGTAGTTTCGATGGTCAAGCCCTGGCTGTAAACAGTCATCTCGGCTAATTCGTACGAATAACCTAGTTCTTTGACTAAGTCGTTGATAACAGATTCAATTACATAATCAGCAAAATAAGAGCGTATCTCCACAGGTGCGTTGTTTTCGCTAGAAAAATCAAAATTTATTTCGTGTGTACGAGCATCTTGATATTGAGCATCATCGATAAAACCAAGCTCATACATTTTTCCCAAGGTTAAGCGCATACGACGCAAAGCGTTACGTCTACCATACTCAGTACGAGGATTTAGCACGGAAGGCATGTTGGGTATACTAGCGAGCAAAGCACATTCTTCGATATTCAGTTCTTTGGCATCTTTGTTGAAATATGCTTTAGAAGCTGCTTGTACGCCCACGATATTATTTGCCATTGGGACTAAGTTCAAATATAGATCCAAAACACCTTCTTTAGAGCGATTTTGTTCTAAGCGATAGGCGTTGTACCATTCTTGAATCTTTCTTTGAGCAGAAATGTCGTCAGCACCAGAGATCAATTTAACAGTTTGTTGGGTGATAGTTGAGCCGCCATGTGTGGGCGTTCCACCATTGGCTAAGGCACTGAAAATAGCTGAAGCGATACGAGTAGGATCGATGCCGTGATGTTGCATGAAGCGCTCGTCTTCGATTGCCATAAAGGCTTTGGCAATGTAAGTGTTAGCCAATTCACTGTAAGGGACAAATTCACGGTTAACTTGACCTGTATTGCTTAATGTATTTATTACGTTACCGTCTTTATCTAATAGCTGTGTTTTTTGTGTAGTAGTGGAGATGTTCTTAATGTCTAAATCACCAGCTGTTGAAATATAGCCAAATAGCATACCGGTGCCGAGACCAGCAAAGCCCATACCTAAGATAATTAGAAGAATTAAGATTAACTTAAGTGAGCGAGAAACGACACCGCCCAGCAAGCCAACAATCGTCGAAGGAGATTGAGAGCTAGAAGGTTTACCTTTGATGCGAGAACGCAAGGAACGACGATATGCTTTCACTTCCTGTGCCGTGAAACGACGGGCACCTCTACCTAGCATCTTCCGTTCACGCGAAGCAGAAGCTGAATTTCTGCCAGCCGTGGGCCTTTGATTATTCATTAGGGGTGAATTACCTGCTACCTTAGAACTACGCTTGCCAAGGTTGCCCTGTTGATTTGCGGAGTTATTATTTTGCATTTATTTCCTCGTATATGACTGGTGGAAAACCAGATGCATATTTCTGTTTGACAATGCAATTTTAATATTGCAGAATTATTTCAGTCAGTTTGCTACCGTGTAATAAAACACGGGATCGCTTTATTATATAACTGATTAAGCTATATAGACAATTCAACCGCTCGCACGGTTCTATTGTTGCATGAGATGCGTAGAGTTTTTGAATCTGCCAATGGTTCTACTTTACGAAGTGACAGCAAATGTATAATATGCGATTAGGACGTGTGAAGCCAAGTTGGAGGAATGATGATTTTTCGTAAACATGATAACGACCAACTCAGGCAGGATGCCACGCAATACACGGAAGTAGGTGTGTTAGAACGTGGCTTTAGCAGTAAATTAATTCGTATAGGATTACCAGTAATCACTGGTCTGTTGTTGAGCGTATTCGTTTTGGTGGCTCTCTTCTTACCCCAAATTCGTTCTTCAGCGATCTTTCAGCGCCAGGGTAACAAGGTAGCGAAAATTACTAATCCTACTAAAAAACCAGTTTTGAATATTTCTCCCTTAGCCAAGAAAGAACTCACAGTTAAGGATAAGGGTGTTCCGCAGTATCGTGGTAAAAAAGTTAGTAGCCAAGCGACCAAGCCCGTAGCTACAGCTGACAAGAAAGTTAAAGCAACCGAAGCAGAACCACAGATTGTTAAGACAGAAGCGCCTAAGCCTGCTGAAACGGAAGCTCCCACTCAAGAAGTGGTAGAAAAGCCTGTGAGTGAGTCTAACTCTGACAAAGTAGTGGTAGATGAAAACAGTGATAACAACAGCGATAGTAATACTGAACCAGATACTCCAGCTGTTGAAGAAACTGAAACTGGCGTCGATAAGTATGTCACCACCGATCTGTTACTAAGAGAGAATTATTCTTTCGAGGCGTCAGTAATCAAAGAATTAAAACCAGGAACAGTTGTACACGAGATTAAGACTGTTTTGGCAAGTGGTGATACCTGGTCGAAAGTAACCATCAAAGACGAAGAGGCGGAGGGCTATGTCTACAGTGCTTATTTGAGCACAGATGAAAAGGATGTAGAGATGCCCAAAGCGCCTGAAAAGCCCGTGGAAGTGCCCGCTGAAGAAGAGTTTGAAGCTACTTCTGGCACTATGTATGTTAATTCAAGTTATGGTGTAAATGTACGTTCTGGTTCATCAACTAATAGTGATGTCGTAACTGAGCTCTACTATGGTACAGCTGTTGAATTAAAAGGTGTTGCCACCAACTCACAGAACGAGACTTGGTACAAAATAGTTGCAACTAAGGGTGAGCAGACCATTACTGGTTATATCCGTAGCGATCTTTTAACAGATGAATATATCGATGTAGAAAAAGAGCAAGAGGAAGCCAAAGAAAACGAGAAGAAAGAAGCAGAAGAGAAAGATAATCTCGAAGAAGCTAAACAGCCAGCAGAAGATGCTAATTCAGGAACTACCACAGGTCAGAATATTGCCAACCAAGCTATCCATTTTGCTGAGGTAAATGTTCCTTATGTTTATGGTGGTACTTCACCTAGTGGTTTTGACTGTTCGGGCATGGTGTACTATCTCTATGCACAACAAGGAATCAGTATTTCTCGTACTGCTGATGCACAAGCCTTAGAGGGTAAGGCAATTGATTTTACCCCAGGATCTGATTATTCCAAATTGGTGCCGGGAGACATTGTCTGCTTCGCTAGTAGCGGAAGAGTGTACCATTCAGGAATTTACATTGGAAACAATCTCTTTGTGCACGCATCTGATGATAGTGTAGGTGTTATCACCAGCAGACTAGATAGTGCATACTATCTCAATCGCTTGTATACTGTGCGCCGTGTTGTCTACTAGTTGTCAATAAATTAAAGTTTTCTAGCTAGATTGCTTCGGTAATCTAGCTATTTTTTTAGCAGAGGAAAATCATGCGTCTTTTGAAAATAATTGCAAGCTCTTTACTGGTACTCATTCTGCTACTTGTTGCATTGCTGTGGTACAAATACGCTCACACTACAGCAGATAAGACTGAAGGTACGCAACCTGCAACAACGGCAGAGAAAGTGGAGCGGATCACAAGTGATGTCTACCTGTTAGGACAAAGTCTCAAAGGTATGAGCAAATTAGATTTTGATCGCTTTATTGCATCTAATGCTAACTACCAAAAGATGATGCCTGTAACCCTGCCTCTTACGGGTTTAGAAAAAGAGCAAGCAGAACTGACAGAAAGAGCGAAAGTTCATTTACAGAAATTAGCCAATGAAGCGGAGCATAATGCCGAAAAAGCGGCCAAAGGAGAAGAAAATAAGTTAGTCAATAACGCTAGCAAACAAGATCAAGCAGATGGTGTCTATCAAAAAGGGCTAAACAAAGAAAAAACTATAGATGAGCAAGCAAGTGAATATGCTCTAGCTTTAGCGATAGAGCCAGCAAATATCGAGTTAGATTTTGCCAATGATGCTATCTATCAAGAGGCATTGCAATACAAGAGAACGCAAAAGATAGAATTAACTCCCAAGTTAACTTTTAATCAGGAACTACTCAAACAAGAGATCAAGCGTCTTGCCAAGCAGTGTAATAGAGATTCTAGCAAGCCACAGGTTACTGGCTTTGATTTAGCAAGTAAAACATTCCTTTTTGATGAGGGTATGGCTGGTCGTGAATTAAAGCAAGATGAGCTTTATCAGGCGATCAGCACCCAGCTGCAAAAAGGTGATCTTAAAACACAGATAAAATTACCGTTTAAGCAGGTGCCTGTTACTGCCAGCAGCGCAGAGATGAATCAGGGTCTGGGCTTAGTGAGTACTGCTACAACGTACTTGCCCTACTCAGCTGAGGCACGTAACAACAATGTACGTTTGGGTACTCAGCGCATCAATGGTACAGTGATACAACCGCACGATACCTATTCACTTCTGCAACAAATCAATCCCATGACAGAAGAAAACGGTTACATGCCAGCTGCTGTTGAGATTGAGGATAGAGTAGAGCAAGGTATAGGTGGCGGTTTGTGTCAAGTCAGCTCCACATTATTTCAGGCGGCTGCCAAAGCTAATTTAGATTTTGTGGAATATCATAACCACGGTTTAGTATCCGCTTATTGTGATCCTGGGATGGATGCCATGATCGAAGATTGGGCAGATCTGATTTTAAGCAATCCTACAGATTATCCCTATGCAATTTGTGCAGAAATGAATGGCAACGAGGTAACTTATTCCATTTATGGTCCTGCGAATCCGCAAGGAGCTACCATCGATCTAGAAGTTGAACACTTAGGCTACGTAGAACCAGAAGTTCAAGAAAAAGTAGATCCCAATCTAGCGCCTGGCGAGCGCAAGTTAATTAAGCAGGGCATCTCAGGACAGCAAACCAGGACCTGGCGTATCTACTATGTGGACGGTGTTGAAGTAGACAGGGAGGCAATAGTTACTGGTTACTACCAAGATTACCCCACTGTATATGCAGTTGGTAAATAAGCTTATCGGCGATAGAAGTAATCGGGCAGGGCTGAGAACATCTCGTGATTTTTCTTGTTTTCACCATGATAATCACTGCCCGCCGTGGATGCTAATTTTAATTTTTTAGCAACTTTAGCCAACTGCTCTCTTTGGCGTTGGCTAGAGCTGGAGTGAATTGTTTCAACCCCTAAAAGACCGATTTCTTTTAGTTCGGCTAGTTTTCGTTCTAATTTTTTAGTGCTATTGGCATCATCTACCCAGCCGTAGAGATGTGGATGTGCAACTACAGGAACTCCACCCACAGATCGCACTTCGTTGATGGCAACCTCAAGCGATAGGGGCTTTCTGGCAACATATCCAGGTTTACCTGGTGTTAATAAATTATTGAAAACGCTCTCAATATCGGTAAAATATCCATTCTCTACCAACCAACGCGCTACATGTGATCTACCCATACTAGCTTTCGTAAAAAAATCTTTTGGTAGGGGATAGCCCAGTTCTCGCAACTTTGTGCCAAGTGTAATATTTCTTTGGGCACGAGTCTCTAATTGCTCATCCAAAAAAGGGAGAAGTTTTGCTTGTGTGTGCTCTGGGAAATAGGCAAGCAGGTGCAAGGTTTTATCTTGCCAAACAGTAGAAATTTCGATACCAGGGAGCAGATTTAAGACTACATCAGATTTTTGGGTAATAAGCTGAAGATTGTATAAATTTATAGAATCCAAATTGTCGTATGCCTCTAAGGTATCGTGATCGGTAATCGAGATGTAAGACAGATGATTGAAGAGCGCTTGAAATACTAAAGATACAGGTTCTTGTGTGCCATCGGAATAGGTTGAATGTAGATGCAAATCTACCATACCTATCTCTTGTATTTCAGTAAAAAATAAACGTGCTTCGTAACCATCCATAATTTAGCTCTTATCCTTGTTGTGTTGTGTGTTGTTGTGTTTCGTTATTTTTAGCGGTGGTATCACAAAGAGGTTCGCCTACAGATTCACTGATAACGAAAAGCGGACGCTTTTTAACTTCGTCAAAAATACGTGCTATGTAGATACCTACAAGACCTAAACTCAAAGTAATTAAACCACCGATTAACAGCTCTAACATGATTACTGTAGTAAACCCTGTTACAGCTGTACCGCTAAAGAATTTAATCAGTGTTTGAATAGCGATTACAAAAAATAACAGGAGAAAGAATAAGCCAATAAAAGCACTGGCAAACAGAGGTTTAGCAGAAAAGCCAGTGATTGCATCTAAACTCAGACGTAATAGATTCCAAACGGACCAACGACTGGTGCCAAATTCACGCTCTTGCACCTCAAAAGTAAAGGTTTTACGCTTGAAGCCCAACCAGGCTGACTGACCACGGAAGAAGGGTGCTTTTTCATCCAGCAGTGACCATTTTTCGTAGACGCTCTGATCGAGTAATTTGAAATCTGACGCATCTTTTAGTTGAAAACCAGTGTAATGCTTAAATAAGCCGTAAAAGGTATTGGCGTTGAGTTTGGAAAAGAATGACTCTTTGCCCCTATCACTTTTTACACCCTCTACGATATCGTAGCCCTCGTACCAGCCATCAATCATTTCAGCTATGCACTCAGGGGGATGCTGTAAATCGCAATCCATCAATACGACTACATTAGTCTTAAGGTTACGTAGACCAGCCACCCAAGCAATTTCTTTACCAAAGTTACGCGATAGACGTAGCCCTCTGATGTGACTATCAATCTCAGACGCTTTACTGATTAATTGCCAGGAGAGATCACTTGAGCCATCATCGACCAGCAATATTTCGTAAGCGCTGATTCTACCTTGTTCCACTTGATCGCCTAAAATCGCAGTTAATTTGCTAAAGGTTGTAGAAAGTTGTGCTTGTTCGTTGTAGCACGGCAAGAGCACAGTTAGGCTGGGTACCGCAGTACGTGGCGTTGGTTTATCTGTAAAGTTAAATGTATCTAAACATGAAAAGTCGGGCACAGATGCCATACGTTAACCACCTATCTCGTAAACTTCTTTTATTTTATCAATTGCGTTCAAGTAGTGGGAAGTGATATGATCTACAAGTTAACTGACACATCTTGCCGAATGGTGTAACGGTAGCACACCGGACTCTGACTCCGTTTGTCAAGGTTCGAATCCTTGTTCGGCAGCC
This sequence comes from Bacillota bacterium, assembly GCA_023389255.1. Taxonomy (GTDB): domain Bacteria; phylum Bacillota; class Clostridia; order Saccharofermentanales; family DTU023; genus JAEWER01. The sequence goes on along the minus strand of JAEWER010000037.1, from coordinate 77,438 downwards.
AAGCTACTCTACGTGAGTAGCTTTTTTTACTTGCAAAATTCCTGCCTGCGTTCTGTAATAAAAGAGTGGAGCTAAGCATGAAGAAGTTATTGGGCAGAAAAATACCAGGTCAAATTGAGCATGAATTATGCAGTAGAAAACAACTAAAGTCACGTCTGGCACTTGAAGGTATTTTAGTCGGTGCAGTAGTAGGTGTGGTGATCGTCTCCGTGCGTTTAGTGCTGGAGCAATTGCAGGAGCTGAGTAGCCACTGGCTAGAGCTGGCGAGTAAAAGTTGGGTTGGTATTACCATAGCTGTGTTGGGTGCAGTGATTATCGCTATTTTTAGTGGTGTGTTATTACGTTTTGAACCGATGATTTCTGGTTCAGGTATTCCGCAGGTAGCAGGAATTATATCTGGTATGTTGAAGTTATCTTGGCAGCGAGTATTACCAGCTAAAATTGTGGGTGGCTTTCTCACTTTAGGTTCAGGTCTGACTCTTGGTAGAGAAGGTCCATCAGTACAGATAGGTGCAGCTTGCGGTGAAGCGGTGGCTTCACTTTTGAGGAGGCCTACGATTGAACATAAATATTTGTTGTCAACAGGCGCAGCTTCTGGTTTAGCGGCCGCTTTTTCGGCACCAGTTGCAGGCATCGTATTCGCACTAGAAGAAGTGCATCGCAATTTTTCTGCTCTCGCTTTGATTTCTGCCATGACAGGCGCAATAACAGCCGATTTTATCACGAAAAATATTTTTGGCTTGAGACCAGAATTGCATTTCAACTTAACCGGTCATTTCCCTTTACATCGTTATTTTTATATTGTCCTTTTAGGCGTTCTAGTAGGCTTATCAGCAATTGCCTTTAATCGTTTAATTATTTGGGGTAAACGTGCCTACGACAAATTGAAGTTGCCAATCTTTCTTAAGACCATTATTCCGTTTGTAGCTACTGTAATTCTAGTTTGCTGGCATTTACCACTTTTTGGTTCAGGTCAAACTCTCATCGGAGCAGCTGTGTTAGGAAAACTGACTTTAAGCCAACAGATTTTTTACTATGGCGTGAAATTTGTGCTTCTCATATTAGCGTTTTGCTCTGGTTTGCCTGGTGGTATTTTCTTCCCCCTGTTAGTGCTAGGTTCTTTGGTGGGAGATATTTTTGGCACCGTCTTAGTACAGATGAATTTGCTAGCAGCTGAACATGTCATTTTCCTTATTTCCTTTGCTATGGCAGGACACTTTGCTGGCATCGTACGTGCTCCCGTAACGGGAATACTGTTGATCTGTGAAATGACGGGCACGTTTGAACATTTATTGCCCCTAGCTTTAGTCAGCGTTGTTTCCTATCTCACTGTCGAATTTTTCAATTTGGAACCCATTTACGAAAGTCTGCTCGAGCTGATTTTAGAAAAGAAAAGAAATGCTCAAGAGCTAGGACATGTGGGTGCTAATACAACCTTAACTGAGAAAGCTGACCATGGAGAAAGCGAAAGACAAGATGTGCCAGAGGCAACTAAGCTACAACTCAAGACTAATACTCTAGTTGGTACTGCAATAAATACTGATAACCAAACTGCAGACAGTCAAATAGCCAAAGCACAACTTTTAATCAAAAATCGTAAACGATTATTGTTAGAGTATGCTGTGGTGCATAACAGTTTAGCTGATAACAAATGCATCAAAGATATTGCTTGGCCAAGCCATCTTTTGATTGTCGCTATCAAAAGGGGAGGAGCAGAACTGATCCCTAAAGGTGAAAATGTACTCAAAGGTGGCGACTATCTAGTGGTTTTGATCTCAGAAGAAGATCAATCACGTATCGATTTGTCGCTAAAAAATATTTGTTGTGTGGAAAGTCTGGATGAAAACTAAGCTCAGGATTTTCGTCTGCTTAGGCTTCTGAATTAGCGAGTAATAAATAATTATCGTCTTGTACGCGTAAAATTTGGTCGATATCGGCTAGTTGCAATTCAGGCGCATCGGCTAGCAATTCAATTGCCGTCTCAGAATTATGTTGGATAGGTAAAACGAGCTGATTTTGTGAGTGCAGGGTTTCTAAAGTTAGAGGCGCACGCTGATAGCTGGCACAAGTACCACAACTGCTACTTAGGCTACGAGGAACAGGCATTAACTGAACTGAGTAACCTGCTTTTTGACAAAAGCGCTTGAAGCGCAAAGAAGCAAAATGAGTGTGAAAAGTAACTAAGTATTCATGCATACAATAATCATACGCCACCAGACATGCTGGTGGCGTTTGGTTTGGTTAAAACTAGAACTATTTACTTAATTTTAAGATAGTATCTTCGCCACTGGAGCTGATCTCAACTTGATAGCCTGCACTGCTGGCATATGTTTCTAGCCGCTCTTTACTGGTGGCACAATCAGTTAAAACAGTGACTGTGGCAGGATTTTTTGCTAATACTTGCTTTAATTGGATCACTGGTTCTGGGCAAGATAAACCGCGTACATCTAATTGCATAATCTCTCCTTAAGCATCAGCTTTTTTGAAAGTGTTGAGGCTAGCGATCACAAGCAGTAACACTAAACCGAAAACTACAGCGATTTGACCATGGAAAGTGGGTCCTTTGGCACTGGAAGCTAAGCCGAAGTTGTGAGCGAAAGCTGCACCAGTCAACAGACCTAAAATTGTTACCGCGCTATCACCGCTACCTTCGCCAGACATGACTAATTGACGCATGGGGCAACCGCCGAGCATGACTGAACCTAGACCTGCGAGCATCATACCTAAAGCATTCCATAAACCATCAGTATGAGCTATTGGTTGCTCTAAGAAACCTAGTTTGAAGAATGTGCCTGCTGTAAATGATGTGAGTGCTAAATTGGTGAGCAGAGCACCGACTAAAACTGCGATAAAGCCACCTAGCAGACGCCATTCTTTGAGCAAGACTAAATCTCTTACACCGCCGACCATGCACATACGAGTTAATTGTGCTAGGCCACCGACTACTAAGCCAGCACCTAAGCTGACTAATAAGAGAGCATGACTGCCACCAGGACCTTTACCGGCTTGGGTGAAATGTAAAATACTAGGAACAAAAGCTAAGACCAATAACAGAGCTAAGACGAAGAAAGTGAACAGACCACCTTCAGCTACACCTTGGCGATAACTGCGCTTAAGGCTGAAGCCCTTATTTAAGAAAAAGACACCCACTAAAATTCCTAGGACATAACCCACTAGACCAAAGATGGCATTCAAATCACCACCTGCCAAGCGCAAAATTGTGCGGAAAGGACAACCAAGGAACATAAGACAGCCAATCATCACAAAGAAGCCGATGATAAAGCGTGTCAGAGGAGAGCTACCACCTCTTGGGTTGAATTCTTTGCGCACTACAGCCATTAGAAATGCGCCCAGAGCTAAACCTAAAATTTCAGGACGTACATATTGCACGGCAGCTGCTTGATGCAAGCCTAAACCACCAGCTGTATCACGCAAAAAGCAAGCGATACAAAAGCCCATGTTAGCAGGATTGCCAAAGTAGACTAACAAGCTGGCAATCACACCAATAATTAGCCCAGCTAGCAAGAGCAACGAACCTTCTTTTTTCAATTGCATAAAACACCTCTTCCAACGTTTGCGACGTTGCAATTCTTGTAATATGCTTAGACTATCTGGGATTATTGATACTTACTAATAGTATTTATTTATAACTGTTTGGAAGTGTTAAAAAGTTCTCTCAGATTGTTAAAATAGACTGAAATCAATCTTCAAAGAGGAAATAATGTCGGCAATCGAACAACCAGTACCAGAACCACACCCACCCCATCCGGGGTTGATTTATTGTGATAATGGAGCAACGTCTTTTCCTAAAGCGCCAGGAGTGAGCACTGCTGTCGCTAATTTTATTGAGTGCGAATCTGTTAACATCAATCGAGGAACTCATGAACTTGCATATTCTGTTGCCGATCAAGTTTTAGAGTGTCGTGAATTGATTTCTGACCTAATTGGTGGTAATGATCCCAGCCGAGTAATTTTTACCAAGAATATTACTGAAGCCTTAAATATCTTGCTCAAAGGTTTACTGCGACCAGGTGAACCACTTTTATTGAGCGCGCTTGAACATAATGCGGTGGCAAGAGTAGCTAAGCAGCTAAATCTTGCCACCGTTTATTTTTCGCCCTTAGCACCCAATTTAGAAGCAGAATTGCTGAAGTTGCAAAAAGAGCATCAAGCTCGTGTGTTAGTGATGACACATGCAAGTAACTTGAGTGGCGAAGTGTTTGATATAGAAACTGTAGGTAAATTTTGTGCAGAGCACGACATTTACTTTATCGTCGATAGCGCTCAAACCTTGGGATTAATTGACATCAATGTTGAGGAGCAACATATTTCGGCACTAGCCTTTACTGGACACAAAGCGCTATTAGGTCCACAGGGCATTGGTGGTTTCTATTTAGCAGACATCCCTAAAGATGGTCTTAAACCGTTAATAGCTGGGGGGACGGGAAGTCATAGTGATGAGTTAGAGATGCCTCCTGAACTACCTGATTGCTTTGAGGCGGGCACACAAAATTTACCAGGAATTATAGGGTTAAAGACAGCTCTAGGTTGGGTTACAGAACAAACACCAGCAGGGCTACTCAAGCAGGAATTAGATCTACGTACATATTTCCTACACAAGTTGCAACCTTTAGTTGACTGTGGCGCAATAAGTATTTTAGCGACGCCAGATTGGTCTAATTATGTGCCGATTGTAGCGATAGATTGCTTACATGAAGATAATGCCAAACTTGCGCATACCTTAGCTAAAGATTGGCAAGTAATGACACGTGTAGGCAAGCATTGTACACCGCTGGCACATCGTTTCTACGGCACAGAGAAAAATGGTGCTTTGCGCTTTTCATTTGGTCATGCAAATACCAAATCCCAAATTGATTTAGTCACCAAAGCTCTAGAAGAATTACTAGGGCTCAAAACGCAATATTAGAGTATAGAAGAGGAAGTCAGTTATGAAATTCAAACAACTGGAGTCATTTGTTGCAGTAGTGCAAAACGGTAGTTTCACGAAAGCTGCAGAGGCTTTGTATACCACTCAGCCCACCATCAGCAACCACATTAAGCAATTAGAGATTGATTATGATTGTCAATTATTTGCGCGTACTACAAAATCTTTGCATCTGACTGAGCGTGGGCAACAACTCTACGACACTGCAGTAAAAATTATGCGCCTACATCGCAATATTTTAAGTAACTGGAGTGGTGTAGAAAACAAAAATATTCGTATCGGTGCTTCATCCACTCCTGCCAGCTATCTGTTACCTCAAGTGATTGAGGATTTCAAAAAAGCTCACCCAGATACACGTTTTTATTTAGATCAAGGTGATAGTCAGCAAGTGGTGGCAGGTGTATTGGATAACCAATATGATCTTGGCTTTGTAGGCATTAATACGTCAGAAAGCGAGTTGCTGTGTGAGCCTTTTTATCAAGATAAAATCGTCTTGATTGCACCAGATATTGAACGTTTCAGAATGTATAAACAGCATGAAATCAACTGGCATCATTTGTTGTCAGAACCCATGGTTATGCGCAAATCTGGTAGTGGTACGCAACTCAATGCCAATCGCATTATTCACCAATTAGGGATTCAAGATTATGAGTTGAATGTTGTTGCTAGAGCTGGCGATCATGAAACAGTAAATCGTTTAGTGGCTAGTGGTTTAGGTGTATCTTTGGTCTCTGAATTATCTGCTAAAGCCAATCTGAAAGACGCCAAAATTTTAACATTTGAATTGCCGATGGACCATAAACTGTATCCAACCAGTCGTCGTGATTTTTACGTAATTCAACGTACGAACAAAGAATTATCTGAGATCACACAAGAATTCAAAAACCGCATCTTGTCTTTCTTCTAGATCTTTGGTAGTATATTTCGGCGTCTATTTATAGACGACTACAATCTATCTTCATAGAGAAAGGTTTTTTCATGGCAACCAAACGCGGACCAAGATTTAAAGAATGCCGTCGTATCGGTGTTAATGTTTGTGGCCATCCTAAAGCATTAAATCGCTTAGGTAAGACTGGTGGCAATCAAAGAAGAGGCAAGAAGAGCGAATACGCTCTGCAATTAAACGAGAAGCAAAAGATCAAAGCATATTACGGCATTTTCGAGCGTCAAATGCGTAATTACTTTGAGAAAGCCAACCGTGTGCGCGATGGCAAACCCGGTGAAGTTTTGCTGGTATTGTTAGAGAGCCGTTTAGATAACATTGTCTATCGTATGGGTTTTGCTAACTCCATTCGTTTTGCACGTCAGATGGTAACTCACCGTCACATCTTAGTTAACGGCAAAACCGTTGACATTCCTTCATACGAAGTACAAGTTGGTGATGTTATCAGCTTAAAAGAGAAGTCCAGAAAAATTGAGCACTTTGCTAATACTTTTGAGCAATCAGGCTACGGCTTAGCTTATTTAGAAGTTGATAAGGATAACTTCCAAGGTACTTTCACCAGAAAGCCTCTGCGTGAAGAATTACCGATCGAAGTTTCTGAGCAGTTGGTCGTTGAGTACTACTCAAAATAATTAGTTGTTTATTATTTAATAAACAAATTAGGGCGATCCATAGTGATCGCCTTTTTTATTTATTAAGTTAGTGGTAGATTGGAAGCATACTAGAGCTACAGGAGATGGAATGAACATGAAACGAGCAAAGCAACTAGGGATGCTTCTACTTGTTGTTTGTATGATTTTGGCGCTTAGCTTTAACCGAGATGTGTTAGCTGAAGATAAAGTAAAGCCATTGGAGGGTAATTATATGTATCCACATACCTATCCTGGAGATATTCATGTGGACAACCCTTTCCCAGAAATCATCAGCGACCAAGATGTAGATGAGCATATCAAAACAGTTGAGGCTAAGGAAAAACTAGCTATCAGCGATTACTATCTTGTGCGTTATCGCTTTACTGCTAAAGATGGTAGTCAGTTGATATCACCATCTTATATTAGTTTTGTACCAGCAAAAGATTGGGCAAAATTAGAAGTAGCAGTTGTTATAATTCCTGAGCTTAAAGGACGTACTAGTACATATAACACCTTGTATTTTTCGTGGTGGGCTGGCAGACTTTCCAGTTATGTAGATGAAAACGGTGATTTGCAAACAGATAAAAAAAGCAAAGATGTTGACATGACAGTTGATTGGAATGGTGGCTTAGTTAAATTCAAGTCGGATGAGCCGATAATTGGTTGGCCTAACCCGATTAAAGAACGCCAATATCTTTTGTTTAGCACTGATGAAGTGACAGAACCTATGCTCAGCTTTTTTGCTGGTGGTGGTATGAAAGGTTCCAGTTCTGGTAATCCTCTCGTAGCGGGGACAGCTCGTTGGCGTGTGCAGAGCAATCATGCAGTTACAACACATTTCCATTTTGTAGATGATTTTGCTTATCGTAAAGCAGAAACAATTGCCAATAGTGTTACTGATTTACCAGAGCGTAATCTGGGCAGATTAGGATATGGTAATAAAGCGCATCGTTATATTGACTTACCAGAGCTTGCAACGGAAAAAACATCAAGTGGCTTTTTTGATATGAATCCTAATGACAAGGTATACGATATCAAAACCGCTCTGTTAAGACCCGAGGGTGAGCCCGAACCTTTTTCGGCTGGATCTTACGTGGGTTTATCATATGAGCGCAATACTGATCCTAACATCTCTGCCTTGCTTACAGAAAAATTACGTATTAGTAGAGCAGATTTAGATCAAGTACAAGTTCCTGGTTATGTGCAGGTGGATGATGACATCGATACTATGCCAGAGGAAATTGTCAATGATGCAAATACCACAGTGATGGATAAGTACAAAAATAGTAGAGGTAACTTCTTTAACTCTGCGACTATTTCAGAAACAGGTAAAGTATTGGTAGATAAGCATTACTACTTAACTTATAGACCCCTGCCTGTGGCAGTTAGCTTTACTAAAACTGACTTGAAAGATACTAATCTGAAATTGTCTGGTGCAGAATTTTCTCTCTACCGTGTAGATAATGGTGAAAACAAGCTTCTTAAATCAGGGTTGACCACTGTAGAAAACGGTTTGCTTGAATTGGGCAAGAAACTTCCCCACGATAAGTTGGTGGAGTTGATAAAGTCAGATGTGGCAGTTAAGCAGGTGGAAGAACAAGGATATTTGAGCAATGATGCTCAAGATATCTATCTGTTACCTGGAAGTTATTACCTACAAGAAACCAAAGCGCCCCAAGGCTATAAACAGAATAAAGATAAGATTGAATTTAAGGTTGTTACAGCGCAAAACGAAGAATTAGAGCACCAAACTTTCAGTGTCACTAACGAAAAAGAAGAGATCAAACCTACTACTGTTACAACCACCACTACAACTACGACAACTAAGGCAACAACCACAACAGCTACGGCAACGACCACTAAGGCAACAACCACAACAGCTACGGCAACGGCAACTAAGGCAACAACCACAACAACTACGGCGGCGACAACTAAAGCTACAACGGTAAGTAAGCCTACAACTACGGTTACTACAACTGCTGTTACCAAACCCGAGGTGCCTGCTCCCGTGGCTACGACTACGAGAAATAATCCTCCTGTACAGGTAATTACACAAAGTCATAAAAATACAGTAGGTGGCACAACTACAGTTGTTAGAGTGACGACAACATCTAACAAGTCTAGACAGCAATTGGCTAAAACAGGTGAAAATAGATCAATGTTAAGTGTAGTTTTACTGGTGGCTTTAGCTTCTTGTATTTTAGTGGCTAAAAGGAATGTACTTAAGCGTCAACGCTAGAGACGCAACAAGGTAATGTAAAGCCAGCTGTGGCTGGCTTTTTTTATTGCCTTTTATGGCAAACGTTCGCTAATTTGTATTAACGGATGAGTAAAAGTACCGCAAGGTATTGTTTTAGTTGTTTGCTATTTGTTCGCTTATGCTAATCTATAGCTACAAGCGGAGGTAGTTATGGCAAGTATGCGTGATGTTGCCGATAAGGCAGGCGTTTCAGTATCCACCGTTTCTGTGGTGCTCAACAATAAGAAAAAAGTGAGCGAGGAGCTCCGTCAACGAATCTTCCAAGCGATGGATGATTTGGATTATAAATTGCCAACGAATGTTAGAGCAAGACGCAGTTCTAAGACGATTGCTATTATCATTCCTTTCGTTTCAAGCTTATTTTTCACGCATTTATTGGCAGGAGTTACCGATGTTGCCCGAAGCAGAGGGTTTGACATCATCATCAAAATCAGTGGCTACGACTTCAAAGAAGAGAAGACGATGGTCGAATCTATCTTGCGGGAAAATATTGTAGGTTTAATTATCGATTCAGTATGCCCTATCGACTTAGCTGAAGAATATTTTGGCCAAATGGAACGCATTTTTAAGCGTACGGGTGTACCCGTAGTGTATGTCGAACGAAATTTGAGTCAGTACAACTTCAAAAGCATTTACGTAGATAACGTCAAAAGCGCATATACAATTACTCGCCACCTTTTAGAAGCTGGACATCGTCAGATTGCGCATATAACTGGTAATTTATCGAGTCCGCAAACGATAGAGCGTATAGAGGGTTATAGACAGGCTTTGAGTGAGTTTGGCATTGAGCCCAATGATGATTTAATTGTGGTAGGTGATTATTCTCCCATCACTGGTTATATACGCACTAAAGAGCTGATCTCCAATAATTTAAAGATGACAGCGATTTTTGGTGCTAATGATCAAACTGCTATCGGAGCCATGAAAGCGATTAAAGCAGCTGGCTATAGCATTCCCGATGATATTGCAGTCGTGGGTTTTGACAACCTAAGTATCACCACGATGATTGAGCCTTCGCTGACAACGATGAGTGTTCCTGCCTACCAGATGGGCAGAGAGGCAGTTTTAGCTATTGCTCAACGAGATTTTCAACGTGATTCGATAGAATTGCCGTGTAAATTACTAGTTAGACGTTCTAGCTCTAATACCAGTGCTACAGAATGGGACATCACGGGGTGGTAAATTCTCAAAAAGAATACTGCTTATAAGATTCCTTTAGCGAACGATAGCGAACGGAGAGCTAATTTCTATTAGTGATGCGATTTAACAAGCTGTATCTCGTGCAAAATGCACAAGTAAAACGTTTTATAATTGGTTACTGATTACAAATTTGCTTTGGAAGTATAGCGAACGTTTTCTATTTTGCTTAAACTCAAAATGTAAGGAGGGAGAAAGTGCACTACTTTATTGGCTTAGATAATGGTGGTACAGCAATCAAGGCAGTTCTGTTCGATGAGCAGGGTCAAGAGATTGTCTCCCACAGCGAGGATTCAGCAGTAAGTTATCCCACAGAAACGCGTGCAGAGCGTGATTTAGAAGAGTTATTTAGACTTAATTGTCATTGCCTGAAGCAGGTGGTAGCTAAAGCTGAGGTTAAGCCAGAAGAAATTGTAGCTCTATCTTTTTCTGGTCATGGAAAAGGCTTGTATCTGTGGGGTGAGCAGGGTGTTATCTATCCGGGTATTGCTTCGATGGATTTACGAGCTACCGATATTGTCAAGGATTGGTATGCTCAAGGAGTTGTACAAAGAAATTATGCAAGTTTAGCGCAACGCATCTTACCTTGTCAGCAATTGGCATTGCTTGCTTGGCTTAAACGAAATGAACCATCTGTCTACAGAAAAATCAAATATGTGTTTAGTTGCAAGGATTACTTGCGTTTCCGCTTAACGGGTAAAGCGCAGAGCGAAATCACTGATTTATCGGGTTCGGGTTTATTTAATGTAGCAACTAAGTCTGTAGATGCAGATTTACTGAGTCAATTTGGCTTAGCAGAAGTTGCTAAATTTATTCCTGAAGTGATTACCTCCACTACTAATTGTGGTTCGCTCACACCAGAAGCTTGCGCCTTAACTGGCTTGCATCCAACGACTCAAGTTGTAGCAGGTATGTTTGATATCGATGCTTGTGCTCTGGCTGTAGCGCCACAAAGTTCTAGTGATCTAGTAGCCATTACGGGCACTTGGTCAATCAATGAATATATTACAGATGAACCATATCTCAATCAGAAAGAGCCCTTGATGAACTCGGTTTTTGCTGATGGAGAAAGATATCTGCTGGAGGCATGTAGTGCAACTTCGGCAGGTAATTTAGAGTGGCTCGTGCGAGAAATAATTGCTCCTAGTTCTGAAAATGTCAGTTCTGGCGCAGTTTATGAGCGAGTCAATGAATTGTTTGAACAGGCGAGAGAAGAAAATAATCTTTTGTTTTTCCCCTACTTGTACGGCTCTAACGATAGCGATTTAGCTAAGGCATCTTTCATTGGCTTGAGCCAAGATACAAAAGTGGCAGAACTAGTTCGTGCTGTTTTTGAAGGAGTATGCTTTTCCCACAAACAACACATTGAACAATTAGCTCAAACAACTAAAGATGGGTTTACTAGATGTTTGTTAGCAGGGGGGATGACTAAATCAGCTAAGTGGACACAATTGTTTGCGGATATCTGTCAGTTACCGGTAAAAACGATGGCTGGAAGTGAATTAGGAGCATTGGGAGCAGTGATAGCAGCCAGTGTTGGTGTAGGTTTCTATCCTAATTTACAAGCAGCATCTAAGGCGATGAGTAAGCCAGGCTTAGAGTTTTTACCAAACCCTGACAAGAAGCAATTATATGAACAAAAATATCGAGCTTACCAAGTGGTGCGCCAAGCATTGCACGACTATTGGCAAGTTCGCTACTAAGAGGTAACTATGCAAATTGAAATGAAAGGAATAGACAAAGCCTTTTCTACGGTCAAAGTTTTGCAAAATGCCTGTCTAGAAATAAGAGATGGCGAAGTGCATGCTTTGATGGGAGAAAATGGTGCGGGCAAGTCAACTTTGATGAAGATCTTGACTGGTGTCTATAAGAGAGATGCTGGTGTGGTTAAAGTAGATGGTCAAGAAGTTGAATTTAAGCATCCGCGAGAAGCAGAAAAGGCTGGTATTGTCTTTATCTATCAAGAAAACAATGCTATTCCAGATCTAACAGTGCAAGAAAACATGTTCTTGGGTAAGGAGATTAAGAACGCTCTCGGCTATCTGAATAAAGCACAGATGAACAAGGAATGCGAAGCCATCTTAAAACGCTTAGGTTCTTCAATTAAACCAAGTCAAGTTATGAGCCAACTATCTGTAGGTCAACAACAGATGGTGGAAATTGCCAAGGCGTTGATGGCTGAAGCTAAGGTTATCATCATGGATGAGCCTACAGCAGCTCTCTCAGCTAGTGAAACAGAAATTTTATTTAGCGTTATTAGACAGCTGAAGCAACAAGGAGTTTCTATCGTCTACATATCTCACCGTATGGAAGAGATCTTTTTGCTCTGTGATCGAGTTACTGTCTTGCGTGATGGCGAATACATTGGTACAAGACCGATTGCTGAAACTGATATGCAAGAGCTAGTTCGGATGATGATCGGCAGAGAGATTGGCGAGCAATATCCTGAGCGCAAGCACCAGATCGGAGAAATAAAATTTGTAGTAGAGCAACTAACTCATCCTAGCTATTTTCAAGACATCAATTTTGATGTTAGGGCGGGTGAAGTTTTAGGTGTTTACGGCTTGATGGGTGCGGGCAGAACAGAGATTATGCACGCTATCTTTGGCGATATGCACGGAGTTACGGGCACAGTCAAAATTGATGGTAAAGCGATACAAATTAAGAATCCCAAACAAGCGAAAAACCAGGGAATAGGCTTCATAACTGAAGACCGCAAGGTAGAAGGTTTGTTGCTCGAAGATTCTATTCAGCGCAACATCTCACTGAATAACATTGAGCAAATTGTAGATCACGGTTTTATTATCAACCGCCACAAAGAGATTAATTTGAGTGAAAGTTATGTGCAAGATCTACGCATTAGATGCAGTAATCGTCATCAGTTATGTGTGGAACTCAGTGGCGGTAACCAACAAAAAGTAGTATTTGCTAAGTGGATTGCCAACCATCCTAAAGTTCTTATTTTAGATGAACCTACCAGAGGCGTTGATGTTGGTGCCAAGAAAGAAATTTATCAGCTAATTAATGTGTTGGCTGAGCAAGGAGCTGGCGTCATCTTTGTATCGTCAGATATGCCGGAGGTTTTAGGCATGAGCGATCGCATTATGGTGGTACGTGAGGGCAAAGTGAGTGGCTTTTTACAGCGAGCTGAAGCCGATCAAGAAAAAATTATGACACTAGCGGCTGGAGGAGAGGTTGCATGAACGACAAAGTCTTTTTAAAACGAAAAATAGCATTAGGTAATTATGGTTCTTTGATCGCCTTAATTCTTTTGGTGATCTTCATGAGTGTAGCTAAGTCCGAATTCGCTACCGTAGACAACATCATTTCGCTGATTCGCCAAGCATCCATCAATGGCTTAATCGCATTCGGTATGACTGCAGTTATTTTGACTTCAGGTATCGATCTATCAGTAGGTTCCGTTTTGGGTCTGACCGCCATGCTGGGGGCTGGTATTATCAAGTCGGGTGTGCCCACTGTACCAGCAGTGTTTCTGGTTTTATTAATAGGTGTTGGGCTCGGTTTCATCAGTGGCTTCTTAATCACCAAAGGTCGTTTACAACCATTTATCGCTACCTTGGTCACCATGACTATCTATCGTGGTATTGACATGATTTATTGTGGCGGTAAACCCATCTCACGCCTTGGTACTCCAGATCAACTGTATTTTTTGACTATTATCGGTAAAGGTTACATTCTTGGCATCCCCGTACCTGTGTGGATTTTAGGTGTCGCTTTTGCTGTGTTCTTCTTCCTGCTCCATAAAACAAGTTTTGGACGTTATGTTTATGCAGTGGGTAGCAATGCGAAAGCAGCCAGCTTAGCTGGTGTGAATATCGATCGCACCAAAATGATTGTCTACAGCCTTTCAGGCTTGATGTCTGCTATTGCTGGTTTGATTCTCTTATCCCGTTTAGGTGGCTCAGCGCAGCCCACCATGGGTCAAGGTTTTGAGCTAGATGCTATCGCAGCCACAGCTTTGGGTGGCACCAGTATGAGTGGTGGTAGAGGCAAAATTTCGGGTACTTTAATCGGTATTTTGATTATTGCGGTACTCAGCAATGGTCTAAACGTTATGGGTGTTTCGTCCTATTACCAAGATGTGGTTAAGGGTGTAGTTATCCTGATTTCCGTGTTATCAGATCGCAACCGTTAGTTGCGATATCAATATTGTTCGTTTCTTAAGGAGGAATTATGAAACGCAAATTATTATCTTTAATCGTTGCTAGCTTGCTAGTAGTAGGTTGCTTGGTTGGTTGCGTTAAAACTGATGACCAAAAAACTGATGCAACCAAAGCAGCTGGTACAGGCACTCAAGCTTCTGTTGGTGCTAAGACAGAGGGTGCTACTGGTGCCATCGGTTTTTCGATCTCAACGCTGAACAATCCTTTCTTCGTTTCCATGGCTGATAGCGCCAAAGCTACTGCTAAGGAAATGGGTTTAGATCTGACTGTAGTCAGTGCTGATAATGACTCAGCTAAACAGACTTCAGACGTAGAAGATTTAATTTCCAAAGGTATCAAAGTTCTGATCATCAACCCCGAAGATTCAGCTGCTATTGCTCCTGCAGTTAAAGATGCTCAAGCCAAAGGCATCAAAGTTATCGCTGTTGACCGCTATGTAGAAGATGTTACTGTCGACACCTACATCGGTACCGATAACGTCAAAGCTGGTGAAGCTGCAGCTAAAGAATTCTTAGCTAAAGTTGGTGAGGGCGCTGATATCGCAGTGCTACAAGGTATTTTAGGTGCATCATCCGCTATCGATCGCTACCAAGGTTTCATGAATGTCTTAAAAGACAAAGTAAGCGTGGTTGCTGACCAAACTGCTAACTATGACAGAACAGAGGGTTTGACAGTTACCGAAGATATTTTACAAGCACATCCTGGTATCAAAGGTATTATTGCTGCTAATGACGAGATGGCTTTAGGTGCAATTCAGGCAATTTCTGGCGCAGGTAAGAAACCTGGTCAAGATATCGTAGTTGGTGGCTTTGATGCAACCGACGATGCTAAAGAAGCAGTTGATAAAGGTGAAATGTTATACACTGTCGAACAACAAACTGTAGAAATGGGCAAACAAGCTGTGGTTTGTGCCGATAAGTTCATGAAAGGCGAGACTGTTGAGGATAAAGTTCCTATCGACATCGTCATGATCAAAAAATAATTAACTTTTAGAGAGCGCTCTTTGGAGTGCTCTCTAATTCCCATATGCCCACCAGTCGCTAAACGGCATGGTTGGCACTACTATCTAAAGGAGCAATTATGTTGTACGGAATTTCACCCATCATTACCCCTGACTTGATGAAATGCTTGATGGAAATGGGTCATGCAGATCGCATTATTTTAGTAGATGCAAATTACCCCTCAGCTAGCAATAATGAGCGCGTAATCAGATTGCCCGGAGTTGAAGTTACAGATTTACTCAAAGCCATTGTGGAGCTGATGCCAATAGATGAGTTTGTTGAGCATCCCGTTGTGTTGATGCGCCATCTTCCCACCGAAAATAGACCCGAAATCTGGGACGAGTTCTTTGCGACTTTAGCTGAAAAAGGAGTTACACAAGAACAAGTTGAATTAGTAGATCGTCACGATTTTTACGATCTGTCGAAAAAATCCTATGTGTTAGTGCAGACAGGCACAACAGCACGCTACGCTAACATTCTCTTACAGAAAGGTGTTATCTAATGTCTAAAGCTGAATTGATCCGAAAAACTTTTGTTAAAGGTCAAGGTATTTTACGCTTAATGCCAACATTTGTGCCTCGACGTTTTGGCAAAGCAGGACACCGTCTTAAATTACATCCAGATGATTATTATGCTTATGGCATCGAGCGTGGTTCTATTACCGAGCGCTGGTTTGCTTCGACTATCGTAGCGCAAAACGGACCAAAAGCTAAACCGGATGAGGGCTTGAGCTATGTAGCTGTAGATTACAACAGCGACGAGAAATTTTCGCTCAAAGAAGCTGTCGATGAGTTAAAAGAACAGTTAGTAGGTGAAGATCTGTGGGCAGAATATCAAGGTTGGCCGATGTATTCAAAGTTCTTCGATAACTTGAATCCATTATTTCATCACCTGCATTTAACCTTTGAAAAGGCAGCACGTGTAGGTAAGCTAGGTAAGCCAGAATGCTATTTCTTCCCTAAACAGTTAAATAACCATTTTGGCGAAGCAAATTATACATATTTTGGCTTTGATCCCGATACTACACCAGAAGAAGTTAAAGAGCGTATCCGTAAGTTCGCCACCGACGATACTCGCATCACCGAGTTATCACGTGCCTATCGTGTGGAATTGGGAACTGGTTGGTACACTGCTCCGGGTGTAATTCATGCACCAGCTTCCGTTTTGACTTACGAGCCACAATGGAATTCCGATGTAAACTCCGTCTTTGAAAATGTGGTTTCTGGTGAGATTTATCCTCCAGAAATGTTAGATGAAGAGTTGCCAGCAGAGGAAAAAGGCGATATTGATGCAGTGTTTGATCTGCTGGATTGGGAGAAGAATTTAGATCCTCACTACAAGAAACACTACTTCCGTCCACCTGTACTTATTCAGGAGGATGAACGCTACAAAGAGAGCTGGATTGTTTACGGTAATCCATATGTATCTGCTAAAGAGACGGTAATTAAACCGAATCAGAGCGTAGTGATGCAAGATGATGTGGCTTATGGCTGTATCTTTATTCAAGGACATGGCACATTTGGAGCACATGTGTGTGAAACGCCAACTTTACTGCGTTTTGGCGAACAGAGTTCAGACGAATTTTTTGTTTCGGCAGAAGCAGCTAACGCGGGAGTACGCATCAGCAACCCCAGCCCCACAGAAGACTTAGTATTACTTAAGCATTTTGGACCTAATGCTAAGGGCGTGCCTACGGTGGAGATGCCAGAGTAAAATTAAATTTTTTCACTAAAAAAGAGCCCGCTAGGGGCTCTTTTAATCTATAAGAAGTTCTTCGATTTTATTTTTGTCGCCTAAACGTGGTTCTGACATTGGGAGGGAAACATCCGACTGCCAATAGCCATATTCGTTACAAATTACAGTTGCGTGTTTCTGGTCTAAATAATTTAAAATATTATCCATTGTGCCAGGAGATTCATTGAATAACCCTAGCATAGTATTATTATCTACAGTACGGTATTCTTGACTACCAACAGAATAAGCGGTTACGGTTCTAGGTTTATCAAAAACTAGAATTAGGTGTTGCCTTTTATATTGGCTAGAGGAAAACATGTTTATCATTTGTTCACTCAATCCTTGATATTCAGCCAAGGATTCTTCGTTTTTGAAATAGCGTAGTTGACCGGTATAGATTAGGTCTTGGGTAGATTCTGCTAATCGTTGCTTCTTATATTCTTCCCAAACTGTTGCCAATTCATTTTTAGGAACTAATGTTTGAAACAAATAATGAGTATCCCAGGTGGGTATGAGATTCAGAGTTTCACAAGTTCTATTATCAATAGTTGAATTATCATCAGAGAACTTTTCTGCAACTAGTTTGCCCTCTTTAATGTGGTATTTGAGTACAGGATTTGTACTTTGGTCGGTAGAGTTGGTGGTGTAATAAATTGCTTGTTCATTATCTTGGGAATTAGAAAAAATCACACTAAAATGAGTGCCGGTTTGAAATTTGAGTACGATTGGATCGTCGTAATTTAAGATTTTGCACTGTTGTTTACTTTGGTCCCAGCTCGCTATCCATAATAATTCCTGGGTGCGATCATATCCCGTAGAAACACTATACTCGGCACCGATTAAAAGAGCAGGAGGTCCGTCAGACGAAAGAGGAACAAGCAGATAATTAAAACCTTGATTGGGATCAGAAGATATGCCAGAGGACGAGTCTAAAATACGTTCTTTTTTAATATACTCAGTTGGATTTTTAATTACGTCTAAATAAGCTTGCAGTACCTGGTTGTAATCATCTGACGTTGTCTCTGCTTGGTTAGTAGAGGTAGTAGTGGCAGTGTTATCCGGAGACGCAGGTGTCTTGGTTTCGTTGTTTGAAGACACAAAAATTTCTCTCAGTTTTTCTAGATCAAAATCACGATTACAAGAAACCTGGATGTTCTGGCTTAAAATCATTTTCAGTTTTACTTGGGTAGAGGTAATTGTTTCTTGGCTGATCTCTTTTTCTGAGATTATTTTCATTTGTAGTAGCGCATCAGATAAAGGTTTAGTTGTGCGTTCTTGCAAAGTGGGAATATGTAGATCCTTATCGGCTTCAATGCGATATAGAGTGTCCTTGCTGTCGATGAGTGAAACGTAGTTCAAGACATAATCACCAGGCAGTAGGATAGCTGAAGCTGTGTTGCTTTTAGCATCCTGTGCTGGCCAAATTAAGCATAGTTGGTTGATCTCTTCCTGCTGAATATTTTTGCCTGTGATCTGGACAGCTAAGGGAGATTTAACAGTTTCTTCGCCTAAGTCTATGTCCCAGGAAAAGTTGATCTTAACTGCGTCAGATTTATTGGCACATCCTGTTAATAAAAATAAAGAAACGAGCGCCACGGAAGCCAGCAGCAAAGTGAGTGTGTGCTGTCGCAACCGCTTGTAGTTCAATGTATCTAAGTTGATCATACTATCTCCTCTGTAGCAGAAAATGCCAGTCTCAAGTGATAACTTAATTATAGAGAAAACAGTTGCAATTTTTGTGGGATAGAGGTCCAAAACTACTCGCTTGTGGAGCGAGAAAAAGCATCAGTTAAAATTTCTGTCGCAAACCCCCGATCTAAATAATCCTGTAGACATTCTTGTACATATTCTGTACTAGGTTGGGCGAGTAGAGCTCCTAGAAGTATCTAATAAAGGAACATAGGCAAGTGGGTGATTTGTTTACCTGCAAGTGTTGTTACAGTAAGAGTTAATTTAAGTTTGATAGTATATCAATTCTTTTTCCTAATCTACAGCACAAGCTGAAAGCAAAGATAGTTGTCTTGGTAAAAAGTTGCAAATATTTCTTTTAATTTGACTAGGGCAAAAGCAGTCATGTCTCTGTTAGACTTTAAGCACATGCATATCTCATCTTAAAGATAAAAACAGGATATGCAGGAGGATATATGAAGAAAACACTTGCCTTGCTGACCGCTATCGTTATGATGTTGCTTTTGGTCGGCTGTGGTTCAAGCCAACAAAAAACAGAGAGTACGGGACAAGCAGAGCAAAAAGCTGATGCTGGTAAGCTGGTTATCTATTCCCCCAACCAAGATGATGAAGTTAATGCCTTAATTCCTTTGTTTGAGCAAGAAACTGGTATTAAGGTGGTTTTGCAGTCCATGGGTACAGGCGATGTCTTAGCACGTATCGCGGCTGAAAAAGAAAATCCCCAAGCTGACGTTAACTGGGGAGCTATCAATTTAGGCTTCTATAAGACCAACCCTGATCTGTGGGAAAAATATGTCTCAGTTAATGATGAAAAATTACCTGAAGAATATAGAAATACTACAGGTTTCATCACCAGCTATAAATTATCGGGAAGTGCGGCGTTGTTACTCAACACTGAAGTGTTCCAAGAGCTGGGCTTAAATCCTGATGAGTTTAAGGGTTATGCCGATCTGTTACGTCCTGAACTCAAAGGACATATCGCTATGGGCGATGCTACTGCATCATCTAGTGCTTATGCTGAATTGACTAATATGCTGACAGTTATGGGCGATAAGGCATTTGATGATAAGGCATGGGAATTTGTCGATAAATTTGTGCAACAATTAAATGGCACCATCATTTCTTCATCATCTCAGATCTACAAAGGAACAGCAGATGGCGAATATGCAGTGGGTGTCTCCTATGAAGATCCTTGCATTACGCTACTAGAAAACGGTGCTCCTAATATTAAGTTAGTCTATCCGCAAGAGGGTTGTGTCTGGCTACCTGGTGGTAGTGCCATCGTTAAAAATGCCCCCAATATGGAAAATGCTAAGAAATTCATGGATTTCTTGCAATCAGATAGTGCACAAAAAGCACTGGCTGGCACCACTATTCGTACCATTAATCCTAAATTCACCAATGAGAGTAAGTTCATGAAACCTTTCAGTGAGTTGAATCAGGTGTTTGAAGATTTGGAATACACATCCGAGCACAAGAGTGAATTCCAAGAAAAGTGGTTATCTTTAGTCAACAAATAAGCAATTTTGTGAGCATAGACATAGGCAAGATTTATCTTGCCTATGTTTTTGAGAGAAGAGTATGAGCGTAAATATTTACATCGAGAATGCGGTCAAACGTTACGGCGATTTGACCATCATTCCTAATTTGAATTTGCACATTAAAGATGGTGAATTTTTTACTTTGCTAGGTCCATCTGGTTGTGGTAAAACTACCTTGTTGCGTATGATTGCAGGGTTTAACTCTATAGAAGGTGGCACCTTTAAGTTCAATGATTTGGTAATCAACGATCTAGAACCAGCTAAGCGCAATATTGGTATGGTGTTCCAAAACTATGCAGTTTTCCCCCATCTGACAGTCGAAAAAAATGTTGCTTTTGGTCTGAAAAATCGTAAAGTTCCTAAAGACGAGATGCAGAGCAGAACAGATCGTTTCTTAGGTCTGATGAAAATAGATCAATATCGTGATCGCCTGCCAGAACGCTTGTCTGGTGGTCAACAACAGCGTGTTGCCTTGGCTAGAGCTTTGGTGATTGAGCCTGATGTGCTATTGATGGATGAACCTCTATCTAACTTAGATGCTAAGTTGCGTGTGGACATGCGTCAGGCAATTCGTGAAATTCAACGTGAAATTGGTATTACTACTGTCTATGTTACTCATGATCAAGAAGAGGCGATGGCTATTTCCGATCGCATTGCCGTCATGAAAGATGGTGTGATTCAACAAATCGGTTCGCCCAAAGAACTGTACCAGCGTCCAGCGAACACTTTTGTAGCTAACTTTATTGGACATACTAATTTGCTCTCTGCTGAACTACAAAAAGAGGGAAGTGCTTATAGTTTGCAAGTAGCAGGTGCTAATTTTACTTTGCCTAGACTGGCAGATAAGGCACAAATTGGTAAAGTGCAAGTATCTATCAGACCAGAAGAGTTTGTGATCTTAGACAACACAACGAATGATGAAGCGACGATCACAGCACGTGTTAACTCCGCAGTTTTCCTAGGCTTGAATACGCATTACTTCTTGACTTTAGCAGACGGTACACCTGTGGAGATTGTGCAAGAGTCTGCTATAGATGAGATTTTTGCTGAGGGAACTGAGCTAAAACTTGGTCTGAAGCTAGATAAAATCAACATTTATAGCGAAGACGGTGAGCAAAGTTATAGCGTTTCTCTAGGGCAAGGTGAATAAAGATGTTGCGCAGTAAAGCGAGAAGTACAGGTCGTGTGAACCCCAAACGTGATGCCTGGACAGTTATCACTTTGGTGTTGCTCTGCCTTAATTTGCTCTTTTTAATTTATCCCTTAGTAATTCTCTTGCGTGATTCTTTTATGTCCAGCGCAGGTGGTTTTACTTTAGATCACTTCATTAAATTTTTTAGTGAAAGTTACTATCTCAAAACGGTGGGCAATTCTTTTATGCTCTCGTTTGTAGTAACTGTAATTACCTTGATAATTGGTGTTCCTTTAGCCTATTTCTTCTGCATGTTTAAGATTAGGGGTAAAGGCTTGCTCAATATCATTATCGTATTATGCAGTATGTCTGCACCGTTCATTGGTGCTTATTCCTGGATTTTGTTGCTAGGTAGAAATGGCCTGATTACAAGTTTCTTAAAAGATACTTTTGGTATTCGCTTGGGAACGATTTACGGCTTTAAGGGCATCGTCTTAGTTCTGTGTTTACAACTCTTCCCACTCGTATTCTTGTATGTCAATGGTGCGCTGAAATCATTGGATAATTCATTGCTTGAAGCCAGTGAAAGTTTGGGGTGTGCCGGGTTCAAACGTTTTATTACAGTAATTATTCCGCTGTGCATACCCACCATTTTAGCGGCCGCTTTGATGATCTTCATGCGTGCCTTTGCTGATTTTGGTACACCGCTGTTTATAGGTGAAGGTTATCGCACATTCCCAGTTGAGATCTACAACCAATTCATGAACGAAACGGGTGGTGATAAGAACTTTGCAGCTGCCGTCAGCGTGTTGGCAATTCTGATTACTACAGTAATTTTCGTCATCCAAAAGTGGGTCAACGGTAAGTTCCAATTTACTATTAATGCCTTGCATCCAGTCAGTCCGAAAAAGGCTAAGGGAGTAGGTAATATCTTGATCCATGTCTTTTGTTACTTGGTTGTATTTGTTGCCTATGCACCACAACTGTATGTTATCTACAATTCATTCCGTAAAACATCGGGCAAAATATTTGTTTCTGGCTACTCCTTAGATTCTTATAGCACTGCTTGGGATCTGATAGGTCGAGCTGTGCTCAACACTGTATTGATCGGTGCGCTAGCCTTGGTCATGATTATCGTTATCTCTGTGCTGATCGCCTACCTTGTGGTCAGACGTAATAACTTCATCAATCGCTTAATCGATATTATGACGATGATTCCTTACGTTATTCCTGGTGCGGTTGTCGCAATTTCTTTGGTTGTTGCCTTTAATCGTCAGCCGTTGGTGCTGGTTGGCACTTATAGCATCATGATCATTGCTTTAGTTATCAGACGTAATGCTTACACCACTAGATCTTCGATTGCTATTTTGCAACAGATACCGATGTCGATTGAAGAAGCGGCCATGTCACTTGGCTGTAGTAGATTGACCGCCTTTTTCAAAGTAACTTTACCGATGATGTTTAACGGTATCGTGTCTGGTGCTTTGCTCAGTTGGATTTCCATTATTACCGAGCTGTCATCGGCGATTTTGCTGTACAACTTCGCAACTATTACGCTGACAATTCAGATTTACGTTTCAGTTTCACGAGGTAATTATGGTGTGGCGGCGGCTATGTCTACAATTCTGAGTGCCATCACCGCTTTGTCTCTGCTCTTATTTATGAAGATTTCAAAGGATAAAGATCTAGTTATGTAGGGTTGACTTGTTTGATCCTTCGTGCAATTCTAGAAGTAATCCTAAATAAAAATGTGTGCATAGGAACCGTGCTGAATTAAACATATAGATTTTTACTTAAATCTATGCACACAGAAACACAGAGAACCCAGGGCCACGCTCTGGGTTCTTATTTATAATTAACTATGCGAAAATGTTTTGTCGATTTCCCTGTACAAGCAGGGCAGAGTTTTGAGCTAAAAACAGAAGATGCCAAACATCTTCTGAAGTCTTTGCGCTACCAAGTAGATGATCAACTGGTGGTTGTAGATCAGATCTCAAGAGAACATCTTGTTGCTATTACAGCAATTACAAATAATGTAGTTACAGTCGTATCCTTGCGAAGCTGGCAAGGTGAGTGCGAATTACCCAGTAAAATCCATTTGTATCAAGGTATTCCTAAAGGTGACAAAATGGACTTGATCATCAGGCAGGCAGTGGAACTAGGTGTTACTAGTATTACCCCTGTTGCTTTCACTAATTGTGTAGTGCGCATAGATGAGAAAAAAGCTACTAAAAAAGTAGAACGCTGGCAAAGAGTTGCAGAAGCTGCCTGTAAACAATCTGGCAGATCGAGTTTAGTACAAGTACATATGCCGTTGAACTTTGAATTTGCCTTAAAACAAGCAGTTGCAACAAGCGGTCAAGCAGGTGTGTTAATTCCCTGGGAAGCGGAAGAAACTTTAACTTTGCGTAGCTACTTAGAGAACTTAAGACAGGAATTAGTGGCAATGCCTGCTACAGCCAAAGAGGCAAAAAGTATTAGTTTTTTTATTGGCCCTGAGGGTGGTTTTAGCGCTAAAGAAATTGCACAGGTCAAGAGTATGGGAGCTGTTTGTGTCAGTCTAGGTTCTCGTATTTTGCGTACGGAGACAGCTTCAGCTGCGGTGCTGGCAATGATAACGTATGCGTTGGAACTATAGATACTTCTGCCACTTGAACTAAGATTGCCTAATTAGTGACTTTACAACGGTTCAAAAACTAGTACAATTTTTTTATTAGACTTTTTTAGTAACGTGCCACCACATGATTGCTTTGGTCTGCACGTCAGCAAGATCAACGGTAAGCAAGCAGGAGGGGATTATGGTAACAGACTCAGTTATTTTTTCTTGTGTAGATGGAATGCAGATGAAATCAACAGCCATGTTGATTCAAAAAGCATCGCTCTTTCAATCAACGATGTATCTTTCACGTGGCGATCGTAGAGCCAATGCCAAGAGCTTATTGGGCGTAATGTCCTTAGGTATCGAGAATGGTATGGAGATTGTAGTGACCGCAGAAGGTCCAGATGAGCAAGAAGCATTGGCATCTATCTGTGATTACTTAGTCAATCCGGAAATGTAATGCAAAAGCGTTTTGACGCACGTTTAGATTTAATACCTAAAGAGCCGGGTGTCTACCTGATGAAGGATGACAGCGGCTCTGTTATTTATGTGGGCAAAGCGAAGAATTTGCCCAAGCGTTTGCAATCATACTTCAGACCTAACCCGACAGGTGATCGCAAAGTGTTAGCAATGATTTCACACATTGCCGACTTCGAGTATGTGGTCTGTAATAATGAACTAGAAGCGCTCATTCTAGAAAACAATTTAATCAAGCAGTACCGACCGCACTACAATATCTTGTTGCGTGACGACAAAGAATATCCGTATATCAAAGTCACTTTGCAAGAGATGTATCCACGTGTTTTTAAGGTTTTTCATCAAGACAGCGACAAAGAATTGGGCGCTAAATTCTATGGTCCCTACTTAGCAGGTGACTTAAATCGTGCCTTGCAAGCCCTGCACCGTATTTATCCTTTGCGCACCTGCAAAAGACAATTCCCTCGAGATATCGGTAAGAAAAAGCCATGTCTTTATTTGCACATTGGCAGATGCATAGGTCCATGTACAGGAGAAGTGAGCGAAGAAGAATATAACCAATTGATAGAGCAAGTGTGCAGTTTTCTTGATGGTAACTATAGCCAAGTAATCAATGAGATTAAACAACGGATGCAAAAAGCATCGAACGAATTAAACTTTGAGCAAGCTGCTCTGTGGCGGGATCGCCTTTATGCCGTACAATCACTGGTCGAAAAGCAAGTTATCGTTACTACTGATGATACAGAACTTGATGCAGTTGCTATAGCTCGTAACGATAGTGAAATTTGTGTTCAGAGATTAGAGATTAGACAAGGGCGCATGGTAGGTTCTTCAGCCAATTTTTTGGCTGATCAAAATGAGAGTGAAGCTGAGATTCTAAGCAACTATTTGCGCCGATGGTATGGAGAACAAAATTATGTGCCACGCCAAATTCTAATACCGACAACACTAGAAAACCAAGATTTGCTGGTGGAGTTTTTACAGCACTCTGCAGGGAAAAAAGTACAGTTATATATACCGAAGCGTGGCGACAAAAAAAGAATTTTAGAGATGGCACAAACCAACGCCAGCGAGAGTTTGAAGCGCCACACACTGATGGGCACGGGCGGAAACAGCACAGAAGAAGCCATGCAAAACTTAACTGATGAACTCGGTTTAGAGCAAGTGCCACAGCGCATTGAAGCTTTTGATATAGCCAATTTAGGTAAGAGTGATAGAGCAGCTTCCATGGTAGTATTCACGGACGGAAAACCTAAGCGTTCGCTTTATCGTCATTTTAAAGTACAAATAGGCGAAATAGATGACTATGAAGCTATGCGTTCTGTGCTTGAAAGGAGATTGAAGCGCCTAGGCGATGACGATTTTGCCCACACACCACAATTGATTTTAATTGATGGCGGGATCGGTCATCTCAATGCGGTTAAGCCGATAAGAGATCAGCTAGCACCACAGATTCCACTAGCTGGTATTGTTAAAGATGAGCGCCACCGTACGCGCGGGTTAGTGAGTGAAGATGGCACCATTTTAGAACTACGTGCCACTTTACAACAGGCAGAAGATACAGGATTAGATCCATTAGTACGCGCCAAACACATTGGTCTTTTGCGCTTGCTTACGGCTATCCAAGATGAAGCCCATCGTTTTGCTGGAAGATTGCAAAAAAAGTTAGGTGAAAAGCGTGTTTTGCGTTATTCACTGGAGAACATCGCCGGTGTCGGCAAAGTTAGACGCAAAGCTTTGTTACAACATTTCCGCTCCATTAAGAATATCGCTGAAGCCAGCCTTGCTGAATTAAATGCTTGTCCACAGATAGATCACAAGACAGCAGAAGCTATTTACCAACATTTTCATGGGGCGCATGAATCATAGAGTAACAGTGGCTCACAATTTACTTGGTCACAAGCCACAATATCGTAATTAACACCATTGAGCGCCAAATTGTGTACGACTTGGGGTCCAGGCGAATGGATGTGACCAAAAACACAACGCTTTACTCCATAATCGCTGAGTAAATTTGTGTAGCTTGTTGGTAACAAATTTTTGCCAAATGGTGGATAGTGAAGCATCGCAACAAGCAAATCACCAGGTTGTTTGAGTGCCCTTGCTAGCTCTAGCGAGCTGGTTAGACGTTGTTCTTCACGGTTGAGAATACGCAAATCTTCTGATTGTTTCCAAGAGTTATCATCTGGTCGTTTCCAGCCACGAGTGCCTGCAATTACAATTCCCGGCTTAGTCGCAGTTGAAGCGGGGTTAGTGTCTGCTACACAAGCATCGTTTACCCGTTTCTCTTTTAGAGAATTGCGTTTAGCTTGAGCAGTTTGCTTATTACTAGTAAAGCCAGTGCCTATGCCACTTAATTCACCTTGAGCACTAATGCGTATGGCATTATTTTGTAAAAGAAAAATTTGTTCTGCTAAGCCCCAGTTTTGTAAGGCGTGTTGTACTTTGCTAATGGTTGTCCACCAATAGTCGTGGTTACCCCGAAGCAAGATTTTTCTCCCTGGCAAAGAAGCGATATAGCGCATATCTTTTTCTGCTTCTGACAAGTGTAATGCCCAAGATAAATCACCTGCTAGTAGCAGAATATCTTCATCGGTTGCTACTTTAGCTAAATTATCAGCGATGCGTTGTTCATGATTTTCCCACTTAGGACCGAATTTATGCATGGATTTTCCCACTTGATTACCTAAGTGTAAATCAGCTAAAGCGAATATTTTCACCTGTCACCTAAGCACTTTCTACTGCACTTTGTGAATGTGTTTTACTCACTTCACCATGGCCATTTTTGACACCTAAAATGCAGATGGTTGCCAAGGCATAGCAGATGATGGCATAGACGAAGAGCAAACTATAATTTTGGGTTAGATCACGGATGGCACCAAAGAGAATTGGACTGAAAATAGATGCTGTAAAAGAGAAGAAGTAGTAATATCCAGTAAAGCGTCCGATCGATGAGTTATCCGCCATATCTACCACCATAGGTAGAGAGTTGATGTTGACCATTGCCCAACCTGCACCAGAAATTGCTAACAAAATGATGGCAGGTACGACTGGGCTTATGCCACCGAGTAAAGGTAACCAAGAATTGATTAAAGCCATCGGGGTGAGTAGACCAATCATAATTACTAAACCGATTAAAATGGTGCGCTTGCGTCCCAGTTTACCAGCGGTTAAGCCAGCCGGTATAGCGAAGATGACAAAGGAGAGTGAGAATGCTGTGAGCATCATTGTTGCTCTACCTTTATCAACCCCTAACACATTGACAGCGTATAGTGTGAAGAAAGTTTCGATACAGTTGTAGGCGCAAAACCAAAAGAAGATAGCGAGTAGAATCAACCACAAGCTACGTTTTTCACTCTTATCTAAATGCTGATTTTTTTGACCCAAAATCGCCTTGAAGACACCGAGCATGTTGTCATCATCAACTTCATCTGTGCTCGGAGCGAGAGGAGATTTAGGTTCACGGATAAAGCAGAGCAACATGATTAAAGCGAACATCATCAAGCCTGATCCCAGCAAAAAGCTTGCACCATTTGTATCGTCTACGTGGGCGGAGAGATAGCCGCCAGCGCCGAAAGCAATGATGCTACCGATACCACCCATAAAATTGATTACACCGTTAGCTTTACTGCGCAAAGGTGCGGGAGTTAAATCGGGCATTAAGGCGATTACGGGTGAGCGCCATAAAGACATCAACAGGTTGAAACAAATCAACATGGTGATCATCAAGCCAAAGTTAAACATGCGCGGAATGAGCGCAAAGAAGATAGCGGATAAGGGTATGCCTACCATCAACCAGGGCATGCGTCTGCCGAAACGAGTGTTAGTCTTGTCGCTATATGCGCCAACAAGAGGCTGAAAGATAACGCCGAACATGTTATCGATCGTCATGATAATACCGATCAAAGTGGTGCTTAAAGCGAAACGATGTTCTAGCATTACGGGAACAAAACTGTTATATAAACTCCACGCTAATTGGCTGGCTAGAAAGCCAAAGCCCAGTAAAAGAGTGCGTTTGTAATTCAATTTCATGTTTACCTCAATTTTCTGGCAAAAGCAGGTCGGTTTGTGATTACAGCATCAGGGTTTAGACTAAAAGCGAGCTTTAATTCTGCTTCATCGTCTATAGTCCAAGGATGCACGGCTAAGCCTGAGTCATGGCAAATATTGACAAAATCAGGATAGAGCAGACTGGCTTTCATCGGGTGTAAGGCATCGACCCCTAGACTGTTAGCATATTCCCAAGGTCGATAAAGTTGTGCCAGATAAAGCAGGCCACAACGAACTTCAGGATTCAGTTCTTTTATTTCTTTCATACTTAAGTGATTGAAAGAACTGAAGATGATGCGATTTTCTAAGTGTAAGTTCTCTATCTCCTGGAGCAAACGCTTTTCTACGCCGGGTATGGGGTAGGCACCATTTTTGATTTCAATATTTAATTCGATATTTTGCGTTGCAAACCAAGAGAGAAAATCACTGAACTTAGGAATGCGACAAACTTGATCAGCATGATTACTAGAAGTTTGGCAAATATTCAAAGTTTGCAATTCTGCCCAAGTCAAATCTTTTAACAGAGCGTTTTTACCTGTGAGTCGTCCCAGATGTTCGTCATGATAGATTACTAAAACGCCATCTTTAGTTTGTTGGACGTCTAGTTCAATACCATCTGCTTGCTGTATAACTGCTTGTTCAAAAGCGATCATACTGTTTTCGGGGAAATCATAGCTGGCACCGCGATGCGCCCAAATCTTTGCCGACATAGTAACTCCTCAATCTTTTTTATTCATTATAACCAGTGAGAGATGATCTCCGCTAAAATGAACGAGGAGGTATTTATGCGCAGTATGACTGGCTATGGTGTTGCTTATGGAGCAACTACCACCACCGAGATAAAAGTAGAGATTAAAGCAGTTAATTCTCGCTACCTCGAATGTAACTGTTCGATGAGTCGTGATTTTATCTGTTTAGAACCAGATATTTTGAAATTGCTCAAAACTTATTTGAAGCGTGGCAAGCTCAATGTAGTGATCACCACAGCGCCTAAAGCTAGTGAGCAAGAACATTTAGTGGGAGAAGATAGCGCAACGGGAAAGTTGCAACTAGATGCTGCTAAGGAGCAGTTTGCTATTTATCAGCAACTAGCAAAATTGGTCAATCTTCCTGTGAGTGATCCTCTAGTTCTTGCTTTAGCAGAGCGTTCAGGCGTAGTGGTTAACAATAGTATTAGTGAGCTCTCTGATTTGGATAAAGAAGCTTTGCTAGCTACTGTAGAAAAGGCTTGCTTTAATTTAATTGTCATGCGTCAAGCCGAGGGTGAGAGCATCCGCAGAGATCTAGAGGACAAAGGTCTACAGATGGCGGAAATAGTGGAAAATATTAAACAACTTGCACCGCAGGTTGTACCACAGTTTCAAGAAAGACTAGCTAAACGCATCGAACAATTGCTAGCTGAAGATTACGAAGAATACTATCCCAAGCAGCGTCTTTTGAACGAAATAGCTATTTTTGCGGATAAATGTTGCATCGACGAAGAACTTGTCAGACTCGATGATCATTTGCGTAAATACAAGCAGTGGTTAGAAGAGGCAAAAGCTGAGAACAAACCACATGCTACTGACTTTGCTGTGTGGGGTAAGCAATTAGATTTTTTAGCCCAGGAGTTAAATAGAGAAACCAATACCATTGGCTCTAAAGCGAATTATGTTGCCATCACGGAGCAAGTTATCCAGCTCAAAGGGTTAGTCGAACAATTCAGAGAACAGATTCAAAATATCGAATAGGTGGGGATATGGAAAAGATTCAAATCCTTAGTATCGGTTCAGATAGCTGTGTTATTGCCAATCGAGTGTTAGCGATTGTAGGGCCACCGGATTCTGCACCGATTAGGCGCATGATCAGGGAGGCGAGAGAGCGTGGCAACTTGATCGATGCTACAGCTGGTAAGAAAACAGCAGGTGTGCTGGTAATGGACAGTGATCATGTTGTGCTCAGTTCTTTGGATGAGAAAACTCTGATGCAGGAGCTTAAGAAAACATTAGCAGAGTAAAAAACTAGACATTTACAGGCGTTTTGAGTAGGCTTATTAATTGAATTCCCTAATATGAATTTAAGAGGCATTTTGTGAGAGAAAAAGATTCTTTACTTCAGAGCAACGGCTTGCTGTTATGCGTTTGTGGTCCTTCAGGAGCAGGTAAGGGTACGTTGATTTCAGGCTTATTGGAAAATATTCCCAATTTATTTTTATCCATCTCACAAACAACTAGAGAACCCAGATTAGGGGAGAAGCACGGAGAACACTATTACTTTTGTTCTCGAGAAGAGTTTGAAAGACAATTAGAGGCAGGAGAAATTCTAGAATACGATGAGTATCTAGATAATTATTATGGAACGCCTGCACCGCCTATTCGTGAACAATTAGCGTCTGGAAAAAATGTTGTGTTGGATATCACGATTGCTGGAGGCTTTAGGGTAAAAGAACTATTCCCAGAAGCTGCGGTCTTAGTGTTTGTTATTCCTGAGAATTTAGAAGTGTTGCGTAATCGTTTAACGGGTAGAGGTACAGAACCAGCCCACATTATTGAACAGAGATTGCAACAAGCGGTGCAAGAGCTAGATAATGTGGAGAAGTTCGATTATTTGTTGATCAACGATGTGTTAGAAAATAGTCTTGCTAGATTTAGATCTATTCTGTTAGCAGAATCGTGCAAAGTGAGACGGCAAAAACAGGCGATCAGCGAATTGAAAGTAGATTTTGCCCAGATGGAGCAAAGAGCTACACAAAATCTAAGCGAATAATTGGCTAACTAGTCAGAGTTAAAGAAATATAAGATAATCAACATAAGCGTTAATAAGGAGCGAACATGCTAGTAAAACCACCGATTGAAGAATTATTACCTCGTGTAGATAACCGTTATGTCTTATCTATGCTCACAGCCAAACGAGCTCGTCAGCTGGTAGATGGTGCTTGCCCCATGGCAGAGGTCGAAAATCAAAGCATGGTCACTTTAGCTGCTTCTGAATTAGCAGCTCAGAATGTGGACTATGTCAACGGCCGAGTCAATGTGGTTGTACCCCTGATTCCAGAAGTAGAGCTCAATCAGATTGCAGCTGAAAGAGCGAAGCAGAAAGTTAATCAAGAGGACTTTAAAGATACTCCCAGACGTCTGCCGATTTTGCCTGTAACGGACTTAGAAGAGCGTGAAAATAAAGCGCAATCTATGGCTGAACAATTAGTACAAATGGTAGCCAAACGTGAACAACAGATCAGCGAGTCCAGCATGCAGGAATATGCAGAAGCTGTCGCACAGTCTGTCGCACAAGCACAACAAAAACGCGCCGAAGAAATAGGCGACGAAAGCGAAGAAGCATAATAGCGAGGACATATGAAGCCCGAAGCTAAATCGATGGAGACCATAGTTGCCTTAGCTAAGAACAGAGGATTTGTTTATCCTGGATCTGATATTTATGGTGGCTTAGCTAATACTTGGGACTATGGACCTTATGGTGCTGAGTTAAAACGCAATGTTAAAGAGGCATGGTGGCAAAAGTTTGTTACGCAGAATCCACATAATGTGGGTTTAGATTGTGCCATTCTGATGAACCCTGAAACTTGGGTGGCATCAGGTCACGTATCTAGTTTTTCTGATCCGATGATCGACTGCAAAAATTGCAAAGCTCGTTTTAGAGCTGATCAATTGGTAGAAGAATTTGCCAAGGAAAATGGCCTTGATATTAATGTGGAAGCCATGGGAGAGGCTGAGCTACAGGCTTTCATCTTGGAACATGAAGTACCATGTCCGCAATGTGGTAAGCATGATTTCACTTCCATTCGTAAGTTCAACTTAATGTTCAAGACTTTCCAAGGTGTAACAGAAGACAGTGCTGCCACAGTCTATTTAAGACCAGAAACAGCACAAGGTATCTTTGTTAATTTCCGCAATGTGCAACGTTCTTCGCGTAGGAAATTACCTTTTGGTATTTGTCAAATCGGTAAGTCTTTCCGTAATGAGATTACGCCCGGTAACTTTATTTTCCGCACTCGTGAATTTGAACAGATGGAGTTGGAATTCTTCTGTGAGCCAGGCACCGATTTAGAGTGGTTTGCCTACTGGCGCCAATTCTGTAGAGATTGGCTTTTGAACTTAGGCATTCCCGAAGAGCAATTGCGCCTTAGAGATCATGAGCCTGAGGAGTTAGCTTTCTATTCTAAAGCAACTACTGATTTTGAATTCCACTTCCCGTTTGGTTGGGGTGAACTGTGGGGTATTGCAGATCGTACTGATTATGATCTCAAACAACACATTGAGCATTCGAAAAAGAACCTGATGTATCGTGATCCTCACACCAATGAAGAATATATCCCGTACGTCATTGAGCCGTCTTTGGGTGTCGATCGTATGTTGCTAGCATTCTTATGTGCAGCCTATGACGAAGAAGAACTAGAGAACGGTGAAGTCCGTACAGTTTTACGTTTCCATCCAGCCATTGCCCCTGTCAAAATTGCTGTATTGCCTCTGTCCGCTAAGTTGAGCGAGCAAGCCATGGCAGTTTATGAGCAATTGAGCAAGCGTTTTGCAGTTGAATTTGACGATCGTCAATCTATTGGCAAGCGTTATCGTCGTCAAGATGAGATCGGTACTCCCTACTGTGTCACTTTTGACTTCGAGTCAGTGGAAGATGGTCAAGTCACAGTGCGTGAACGTGATTCGATGGAGCAAGTCCGCATGCCAATTGCGGAACTAGAAAATTATTTTGTAGAAAAGTTCATCTGGTAGTAACCAGCTGAAAAGGAGGAAATAATGAGCAAGTTTGTTTACCTATTCAAAGAAGGTAACGCAACCATGCGCAACGTGTTAGGTGGCAAGGGTGCTAACTTGGCAGAAATGACCAATTTAGGTTTGCCCGTACCTCAAGGTTTCACTGTCACCACCGATGCCTGTAACAAGTACTATGAAGATGGCAAGAAGATTTCGAGTGAAATTCAAGAGCAAATCAAAACTGCCGTCAAAGATCTGGAAAAAATCACCAATCGTACTTTCGGCGATCCGAAGAACCCTCTGCTGGTTTCTGTACGTTCAGGTGCAAGAGCTTCCATGCCTGGTATGATGGACACCGTTCTGAATTTAGGTTTGAACGATGAAGTTGTCGAAGGTTTAGCCGAGTTAACTGGTAATCGCAGATTCGCATTAGATAGCTACCGCCGTTTCATCATGATGTTTGGTGATGTGGTTATGGAAATCCACAGTGATTTCTTTGAAGCTGAGTTAGAAGCTGTTAAAGAAGCCAAAGGCGTTAAATTAGATTCTGACTTAGATGCAGATGCCATGGTGGAAGTAGTTGAGCGTTTCAAGAAGGTTTATGCCGAGAAACACGGTTCTTCATTCCCCACCGACCCCATGGAACAATTACTGGCATCTGTCACCGCTGTTTTCCGCTCTTGGAATAACGATCGTGCCATATATTATCGTCGTATGAATGATATTCCTGCCAGCTGGGGTACTGCCGTTAACGTCCAACAAATGGTCTACGGCAACATGGGTAATGATTCTGGTACTGGCGTTGCTTTCACCAGAAACCCTTCCACAGGTGAGAATGTCTTGTACGGTGAATACTTGATCAATGCTCAAGGTGAGGACGTTGTTGCTGGTATCCGTACTCCGTCCCCCATGTCTCACTTAAAAGAGCAAATGCCTGAAGCATATGAGCAATTCCATGACATTGCCTTAAAGTTAGAGAAACACTACGGTGATATGCAAGATATGGAATTCACCATTGAACGTGGACAACTGTTCATGTTGCAAACTCGTAACGGTAAGCGTACCGCTACCGCAGCTTTAAGAGTTGCAGTAGAAATGGTGGAAGAAGGCATCATCGATAAAAAGAAAGCTCTGATGCAAATTGACCCCAAACAATTGGATACTCTGTTGCACCCCACATTTGATACCAAGGCTTTAGCAGCTGCTACCCCCATCGCTAAGGGTTTACCTGCTTCACCTGGTGCTGCTGCTGGTCATATCGTCTTCACTGCTGAAGATGCACAAGCTCAAGCAGATAATGGTGCAGAAGTAATCTTAGTTCGTAATGAAACTTCACCTGAAGATATTCAAGGTATGAATGCTGCTCAAGGTATTCTGACCGTTCGTGGTGGTATGACTTCACACGCAGCCGTTGTTGCTCGTGGTATGGGTAAATGCTGCGTATCAGGTTGTGCTGAGATCTCCATCAATGCTGAGAAGAAAACCATGACCGTTGCAGGTAAGGAATATCGCGAAGGCGACATGATCTCTTTAGATGGTTCAACTGGTTATATCTATGCTGGTGCCATCGACACAGTTGAAGCTCAAATGTCCGAGAACTTCAAAAAGATCATGGAATGGACTGATGAAATCCGTAAATTGGAAGTCAGAACCAATGCCGATACACCTCACGATGCAGAGATTGCTCGTAGCTTAGGTGCACAAGGTATCGGTCTGGTCAGAACAGAGCACATGTTCTTTGAACCTGAGCGTATCTTTGCTTTCCGTCAAATGATTGTTGCTAAAGACGTTGAAGCCAGAAGAAGAGCTTTGGCAAAGATTTTACCTTTCCAAAAAGATGACTTCTTGAACATCTTCAAAGCCATGAAAGGTTTACCTGTAACCATCCGTTTACTGGATCCGCCTCTGCACGAATTCCTGCCCACCAGCGAACACGAAATCGCTGAACTGGCACGCGAATTAGAGATTACAGTTGATGAGTTAAAGACCAAGATCAACGATCTGCACGAGCTGAACCCCATGTTGGGTCACCGTGGTTGCCGTCTGGCTGTAACCTATCCTGAAATTGCAGAAATGCAGACCAGAGCTATCATCAGTGCCGCCATTGAAGCATCTGATGAAGAGTTTACAGTTGTACCTGAGATCATGGTCCCCTTAGTCTGTGATGTGAAAGAGTTAGCTTTACTGCGTAGCGTCATCACTGATGCCGCTGAAGCTGTCTTAGCAGAGCACAACACCAAGCTGGAATACCACATCGGTACCATGATCGAGATTCCTAGAGCCGCACTGACTGCTGATCAAATCGCTACCAAAGCTGACTTCTACAGCTTCGGTACCAACGACTTGACTCAGATGACCTATGGTCTATCTCGTGACGATGCTGGTGCAATTCTGGAAGCATACTATCAAAAGGGTATCTTCGAAAACGATCCTACCGCTAAGTTAGATACTAACGGTGTCGGTCAGTTGATGAAGATTGCAGCTGAGAAATCACGTCCTGTGAACCCCAATATCCACTTAGGTATTTGTGGTGAGCACGGTGGTGATCCGTCTTCAGTTGAGTTCTGCCATGGCTTAGGCTTCGACTATGTGTCTTGCTCACCTTATCGTGTACCTATCGCTAAGTTGGCAGCAGCTCAAGCTCAAATCAAAAATCCTCGTTAGCTTTTAACTAGCAGAGCTAGTTTAGCTAAGCTGTTGTATGTATGATGAAAAGGCATGGCTTCCATGCCTTTTCGCATTTTAATAATAGGTGGGAAGTTGTGCAGGCTAAACGTCTTACAAAACGTATATTTATAATTGATTGGTGGCGTGGATTAGCTATTTTGGGTATGTTAGTACACCATACCTGTTTTGATCTGATTCACATCTGGCAGAAGCCTTGGGGCATCTTTATAGAAGCCGATTGGTTTCAGCTAACAATTCATCCATTTATTATTGCTAGTTTTGTCGGTTTGGCAGGATTCAGTTGTAGCCTGAGTAAAAGACCGTTCAAGCGATGTTTGCGTTTGAGTTTGGTCGCTGTGTTGATTACAGTAGTATCGCTAGGTATAGAACATTACCTAGGCGCTGGATATGTAATGATATTTCAAGTCTTACACTTGCTCGCTGTCTGTAGTTTGTTTTATGCCTTTTTTAGACAACATCTAACAGCTAAGGTATGGTTATTGATCGCTTTATTTTGTTTCTGTCTCAACAGATATTCCTTGTCATGGTTAGGCGCAGATCAGTTGCCTGGTTGGCTCTTGCCTCTGGGCATGGGTGTAGCGAATGCTCCTAATATGGGAGATTACTTGCCGTTGTTTCCCTGGGCTGGCTGGTTTTGTCTTGGTGTCTGGAGCGCCAAGTGTTACAGAGAGAAGCTTGCAAGCTTAGATCATACTTTACAAATGAAATACCCATTTTTACGGCGTTCACTCTTAGCCTGGATGGGCAAACATGCGCTACCTATTTATCTGATTCATCAGCCATTGCTATTGCTTGCGTTATACTTGATTGGCTATTTGTTTAGGTGGTAGAAATGCAGATTCCAACGGTTAAGTTATACAACTACTCAGATACAGTTTTGCTCAACGAAGTATATCGTTTGTTTTTTGATCAGAATGCTAGAGCTTATGAAGCAGAAGATTGTTTTTTAGTTTCTAGTGTAGATATGCCGTGGCAAGAAATTGATTTATTAGCTGAAAGCACCTTTTATCAAGTACAAAGTTACTTGGAGCTAAATGGTGAAAAGCTTTATCCACAAAGTGCAGAAGTTTCAGGTAAATTGCTGAGACGTGAATTAAAGCGACAAGCATACGCTATTTTTTCTGCTTACACAGGTATTGCTTTCCCCTGGGGATCACTGACGGGCATTCGCCCCAGTTTAGTAGCGGCCAGAGAGCTACAGCGAACGGCAGGTGATTGGCAAGAAGCTAAAGATTACCTCCACAAGCATTGGTATGTAGCAGAAGATAAAGCGGAGCTGGCGCTGGAAGTAGCAGAAGCAGAAGCTGAGAGCTTAGCTCGCTTGCCAGAGAATAATCCTTTGCTATATTTAGGCATACCTTTCTGTAATAGTCGCTGTGCCTATTGCAGTTTTATTTGTGTTGATGCGGAGAAACAAGAGCAAAATCTAGCTCCTTATTTGGACGCAGTGATCAAAGAGCTTGAGGCTGTCTGTGATTTTCTTAGGAGCCAGCGATTAGATCTCAGTGCGTTTTACATGGGTGGTGGTACACCGACTAGCCCCAGTGAAGATCTTTTTAATCCTTTGATCAGCAAAATTGCCCAAACTTTACCCATGCTTGCTGATGCTGAAATGACGGTAGAAGCAGGGAGACCCGATTCAATTAGTAAAAGCAAATTACAAGCGATTAAAGCTGTGATGCCCGAGGCACGTATCTGCATTAATCCACAGACAATGCACAATCTTACTTTGGCAAGAATTGGTAGAGATCATAGTGTAGAAGAGGCTCTACATTGTTTTACGCTTGCACGGGAACTGGGTTATAGACATATCAACATGGATTTAATTTTGGGGTTACCAGGTGAGAGTAAAAATATGTTTGCTGACTCCCTAAATCAATTACTGGATCTCGCTCCTGAAAGCATAACTGTACATACACTCTCACTGAAGCGTGGCGCTTATTTCAAGTTGCGTAGTGCTGAAGATTTCCAAAGCATCCGCTTCCCCGAACAAGAGATGGCAAAGGCTATGGCCTCTGCCATTGCTTTGCTCAAAAGGCATGGCTATGCACCTTACTACATGTATAGACAGAAAAACGTTCGTGCAGGCTTAGAGAATACGGGGTTCGCTAAAGCTGGGCACGCCTGCCTATACAACGTAGGCATGATGTCGGATCGCCGTACGGTGATCGGGGTGGGGAGTGGAGCTTCCAGCAAATTAGTGAGTGGTGAGCGAGTGGAGCGCTCGATCAACCCCAAGGACATACGTGATTATACTAATCGTATAGATGAAATAATTGCTAGGAAAATTGCTTTCTTAACTGATTTCTTCGTGTCTGGTAACCAATAATCTTGAGTTCACAATTCTGTCTTATTAAACTGAAAGGGAACATTGAGCTAGGAGAACTTATGGCAAATATTTACCAAGCTAAAGCTTTATATGAGCGAGAACACTACAATGATATACGCCAAATGCTAGCTAGAACCTGTGAATTACATGGCGATCGCATAGCATATCAATACCGCTTAAAGCCTAAGCAACTCCCAGTAACTAAGACATACCAAGACTTACAAAGTGAGATCAATCAATTAGGAACGGGTCTTTATGCTAAAGGGTGGCTGAAACAAACAGCTGTGCACAATGAACGCACTCATATTGGAGTTATTGGAGAAAACTCGTACGCTTGGGTTTTAGCCCATAATGCAGCGGTTCTTGGCGCTGGTATCAGTGTACCGATGGACAAGCAACTAGCTATTCCAGAAGTTATCAACTTATGTCAGCGTGGCTTAGTAGAAGTGATGTTTGTCGATTACAAGCTCAAAGAATTAGCCTTGAGCCTAGTGCAAGAAAATCTTCCACTTAAAGCGATTGTAATCATGAACTCGCTGGAAGTAGCAGAAGAGTTAAAACAAGTAGATGAACGTTTTTTCTCGCTTGAAGAACTTATGGCTTTAGGTAGAGCAGAGCTAGCACAAGGTAACGATATCTATTTAAGACAAGAGATTGATCGTGAAGCGATGTCAGTTTTATCTTTTACCTCTGGTACAACCACGATGGCAAAAGGCGTCATGCTCTCCCAGCGAGCCATCGTTGAAGATGTGACGATGACCTTGCAGACCGTTGATATTAAATGTACCGATAAATCTTTATCTGTGTTGCCCTTGCATCATATCTTCGAAAGCTCTCTAGGAATGTACGCAATTTGGGCATCGGGTGCTTGTGTTTGTATTAACGATGGTTTGCGCTACATCGCCTACAATCTCAAAGATTGGCAAATCAGTGTCTTGCTGGCTGTTCCTCTGCTTATGGAGAATATTTACAAACAAATCATGCACAAGGTGAAAGCTCAAGGCAAAGAAAAGAGCTTGGCTAAAGCCATTAAATTAACACGTTTTCTGCGCAAGTTGGGTATTGATCTGAGAAGAAAAGTATTCAAAGCAATTCACGAACAATTGGGAGGTGAGTTGCGCTATAACTTTGTAGGAGCGTCTGCTCTAGATGCTCAGATCAATCAATTCTTTTTAGACATCGGCATCAATTGTTACATGGGCTATGGCTTGACTGAAACAGCACCATTGATTTGTGGCTGTAACGATAAATGTCAGAAACCTGGTTCTGTAGGTAATCCTTTACCTGGTATCTCGATCAAGATTGAAGACATAGAGAGCGGTGCTATTTTGGAGCCAGAGCAACCGGGTGAAATAGTGGTTAAAACTCCTTCGCTGATGAATGGCTACTATCAAAATAGTGTTGCTACAGCAGAAGTTATGACAGAGGATGGCTGGTTCTACACGGGAGATATTGGTTACTTTGATAAGAATGATTGCTTGCATATAACAGGCAGAAGCAAATCCATGATTGTATTGACCAATGGCAAAAAAGTCTTCCCTGAAGAGATTGAATACTTAATCAATCAAATAACTGGTGTGAGTCAGTCTATTGTGTTTGGAGAAGAAAATAACCGTGGCAATATCGACATCTGTGCCTTACTAAAAATTGATGTAGATCATTTGCCGGATGGTACAACGCCAGCTGAATTTATACCAGAAGTTCGCCAGCAGATTGAAGCGATCAATGAGCAGATGCCAGTCTACAAAAAAGTGCGCTATCTGATTTGGAAAACAGGAGACTTTATCTCTACAACTACACTCAAAATCAAGCGTCAAGCCGAGCTCGATAAAATACATGCTCTGCTTAAAGAGCGTGGTAAAACAGCTATTACGGCAGATGGCGAGTGTGTAGATTGACACTATATATTTACGACCATATACTGAAAAGAGTTTTGATTTTCAAGCGCAGTAATGCGCTTTTTTTCTACACGAGAGGATAGACGATGTATAAAAAAGTAGATAATTCTCTAGATTTAAGAGAGCGAGAACTAGCGGTTTTAGATTTTTGGCGTGAGCAACAAGTGTTTGAAAAATCAGTTGCTCAGCGTGCAGGTAAAGAACCATACACTTTTTATGATGGTCCGCCCACAGCGAATGGCAAACCTCATATCGGTCATATTTTAACTCGTGTAATCAAAGATATTATTCCGCGCTACCGTAGCATGAAAGGTTACGATGTTTTGCGTAAAGCAGGCTGGGATACGCACGGTTTGCCGGTTGA
The DNA here is from genome assembly GCA_023389255.1 of Bacillota bacterium. Taxonomy (GTDB): domain Bacteria; phylum Bacillota; class Clostridia; order Saccharofermentanales; family DTU023; genus JAEWER01. The sequence goes on along the minus strand of JAEWER010000037.1, from coordinate 37,069 downwards.
ATTGGAAGTAGAAAAATTACTGGGCATTAACGGTAAAGATCAAATCGAGAATTACGGTATCGAACCCTTTATCTCTGAATGTAAACAAAGCGTCTGGAAGTACAAAAAAGAGTGGGAAGAGATGTCAGAGCGTGTCGGCTTTTGGGTGGACACGGAGCATCCCTACGTCACTTACGATAACGAATATATAGAATCTGAATGGTGGGCACTGAAACAGATTTGGGAAAAAGGTTTGCTCTACCAAGGTCATAAAATTCTGCCGTACTGTCCACGCTGTGGTACTGCTTTGTCCAGCCATGAAGTAGCGCAGGGATATAAGGATGTTAAGGAAACTTCAATTTACGTGCGTTTCCGTGATCCGAGTCAAGCGAACACCTATTTTGCTGCTTGGACAACTACGCCCTGGACTTTGCCTTCTAATGTGGCTCTGTGTGTTAATCCCAATGAAGACTATGCACTGGTACAAGTGGGAGAAGATCGCTACTACCTAGCCAAAGCTTTAGTAGAAGAAGTGTTTGGTGAAGATGTAGCTATCTTAGAGGTTTGCAAGGGTAAAGATTTAGAGCATAGAGCGTATGAGCCACTTTTTGATTATGCATTAGAAACAGTTAATAAGAGCAAAAAACAAGCTTTCTTTATCACCTGTGATGAATATGTAACCTTGACTGATGGTACAGGTATTGTTCATATTGCACCTGCGTTTGGTGAAGACGATGGTCGTATCGGTCGTAATTACAATTTGCCCTTTGTGCAACTAGTTCAAGCTGATGGTACCTTGCCGCAAGAAGTAAAATGTGCTCCTGGTGTCTTCTGTAAAGAAGCAGATCCCATCATTATTCATGAGTTACAACACAAAGGTTTATTGCTGAAAGAAAAAGCTTATGAGCATAGCTATCCGTTCTGTTGGCGTTGTGATACTCCGCTAATTTACTACGCACGTCATTCCTGGTTTATTGAGATGACTAAGGTTAAGGATCGTTTGGTAGCCAATAATAAAAAGATCAATTGGTTACCTGCCACAATCGGTACTGGTCGTTTCGGTAATTTTATTGAGAATGTAGTGGATTGGGGTCTGTCACGTGAACGCTACTGGGGTACACCATTGCCGATCTGGCAATGTGAATGTGGCCATGAACATTGCATCGGTTCAATAGCAGAATTGCGTGAGATGGCAGATGATTGTCCTGAAAATATTGAATTACATAAACCGTACATCGACGAAGTGAAAGTCAGATGTCCTAAGTGCGGTAAACATATGCAACGTGTGCCAGAGGTTATCGACTGCTGGTTTGATTCAGGTTCAATGCCTTTTGCTCAATGGCATTATCCGTTTGAGAACAAAGATAAATTTGAACGTCATTTCCCGGCTCAGTTTATCTCAGAGGGTATGGACCAAACACGTGGTTGGTTCTACACCCAATTAGCTATCGCTACCTTGCTCTTTGACAACACCAGCTTTGAAAATTGTTTGGTTCTGGGCTTGGTATTAGACGAAGACGGCATCAAAATGTCTAAGCACAAGGGCAACGTAGTCAATCCTTGGGATGTTTTAGATAGCGAGGGTGCAGATGCTGTACGCTGGTATTTCTACACTAACAGTCAACCGTGGCTACCTGCTCGCTTCTCGATTGCAGCGGTTAATGAGGGCAAACGCAAATTCTTGAGCACCCTGAAAAATACGTATGCTTTTTTCGTACTATATGCCGATATCGATGAATTTAGAGCCTGTGATTATCAACTAGATAAGGCATCTTTGTCAGTTTTAGATCGTTGGGTTTTAAGCCGAATGAATTCTACGATTAAGCAAGTGGATACCTATCTGCAAAACTACGACATCACCAATGCCGCTAAAACTCTGCAAGATTTTATCGAAGAGGTATCCAACTGGTATGTGCGTCGTGGACGTGAGCGTTACTGGGCTAACGGCATGGAACAAGATAAGATCAATGCCTACTTAACACTCTATACAGTGTTAAAGAATGTGTTACTGTTAGCAGCTCCGTTTACGCCGTTTATAACTGAGGATATCTATCAGAACCTAGTGCGTATCAATGAGCCTGATGCTCCCATCAGTGTGCATTTAGCTGATTACCCAAGTGCAGATGAAAGCATGGTTGATCAAGAGCTGGAAGAGCAGATGTCATTAGTGCTTGATATTGTCACTTTAGGCAGAGCGGCTCGCGCCAATTCAGGTAGAAAAACACGTCAACCTTTAGCTAAATTGTTTTACGTGGGAGAGAGAACCCTAAGCCCTGAATATATTGAGTTAGTTTTAGATGAACTAAATGTCAAAGAATTCGTGGTAGCTAACGATGGTACAAGTCTGCAAGACTATCGTTTCAAACCTCAACTCAAACTGCTAGGTCGTAAATTTGGCAAACGTCTACCCGCATTGCAGCAGGCTTTGGCTGGTCTAGATGGACAAGCTAAGATGCGCGAATTAAAAGAGACTGGTTACTTAACTGTTGTAGTTGATGGTACAGAAGAAAAACTGACTGCCGAAGAGTTGTTGGTTGAAAGTGTTAAAGCTGACGGTCTAGCCAGTGCTGAAGATAAAGGCATGGTAGTAGCTTTAGATACTAACTTAACGCCTGAATTGATTGCAGAAGGTCAGGTGCGAGAGTTGGTATCGAAAATTCAGAATTTGCGTAAAGATAGTGGTTTTGAGGTAACAGATCACATTAAGATCAGCTACCAAACCGCTGGTGAGTTAGAAACTATCATCAAGCAACACGCAGAACAGATTAAAGCTGAAGTATTAGCAGACGAGCTAGTAAATGCTGAAAGCGCTAAAGCACAACTGATTAAAATTAACGAGCAAGAGCTAAAAATTGCCGTTGAAGTTGTGCGCTAATAGAAGATTACCTGAAGATATAGATAGAAGCATGGATCATTATTTTCACAGTAGAGCGGATTTGCCACATGAGTATAAGCAAATCCGCTTTGCTCTGCTTGGATATGAATTTAGTTTACTCACTGACAGTGGCACTTTCTGTCGTGATCGCCTAGATTATGGCACCGAGTTGATGCTCAAAGCTTTGGGCACTTACTTGAAAAACAAAAATGATTTATTGCCCTTGTTACAAACTCGTGGAGTAGACGTATGCAAGGTGCTGGATCTCGGTTGCGGCAACGGAGTTGTGAGTCTAGTACTATCTCAGATTCTGCAACAAAGCCAAAATGAAGATACGCCTAACTGGGAACTGTTTGCTAGCGATATAAACGAACGTGCTGTTCAACTAGCCAAAAATAATTTGCGTAATCTAAATCTGCCCCATCAAGTGCTAGCTGTTGATGGCGTACCACATGAGTATGCTCCCTATCACTTAATTGCAACTAATCCACCATTCAGGGCGGGTAAGGCTACGGTTAATCGCTTACTAAAAGAAAGTTACGAGGCATTGGCTCTGGATGGAGAATTGTGGGTAGTGGTACAAAACAAACAGGGAGCTAAGTCACTGCAACAATATTTGAAAAATCTTGCGGGCGAGTGTGTTGTAATAGATAAATCTGCAGGGTATCGTGTCTTGCAAGTAATAAAATCAGAGTAATTAATACAACTAAATTCATTGCTGAAAATATCCTGAATTTGGTAGAAAAAGGCTTGCATAGCTCTTGCTTTTAGAGTATACTTTTTCAAGTTGTGTTCGTATGCGTGCTACGCAAAGACGCAAAAGGTCTGAAACAAGGCCGTTTTGTGATGTTCACAACACGAATTCGAGATTGCCGCCTACTTGCTGCAAAGGAAGCGGGTAACTCGGAGGGAATTAGTTCAACAAGATCTGAACGCATAGAGCGCAGCAAAGCCGGGAGATAGTACCCAGCGCTTTGACGAGTTGCTGGGTTTTTAAATAGACAAAAAGCAAACGCCCGGATGAGTTGCAGATCTAGCAGCAATGGAGGTAACAATGGCTGTTAACAGAATGATCCGTATTCGCCTAAAGGCATTCGATCACAATGTACTAGATGAGAGCGCCTCACGTATCGTTGAGACCGCTATCAAGACTGGCGCAAGTGTTTCGGGACCGATCCCCCTGCCCACCGAGAAAGAGATCGTAACTATTTTACGTTCTCCTCACAAACACAAAGATTCTCGTGAGCAATTTGAGGCTCGTACCCATAAGCGCTTGATCGACATCTTGTCACCCAGTCAACAAACCCTGAGTGCATTGATGGGCTTAGAGATGCCTGCTGGTGTCAACATCGAGATCAAAGTGTAAGACAGTTGTGGTCAATGTTCGCATAGACGAACCAATAACCAAGGAGGAAAACTCAAATGAAATTCATGTTGGGTAGAAAAGCCGGTATGACTCAGTTGTTTGATGAGGCTGGCATTTGCACCCCCGTAACCGTCATCGATTGCGGTCCTATCGTTGTAGTGCAAAACAAGACTGAAGAAGTCGATGGCTACAAGGCTGTTAAGGTTGGTTACGAAGAGTACAAGAAAGCAAACAAACCTCACAAAGGTCAGTTTGCGAAGGCTGAAAGCGAACCTATGCGTGTTCTGCGCGAGTTTGAGCCCGATCAAGAGTATGAAGTCGGTCAAAAACTGAAAGTTGATGAAATGTTCAATGTTGATGATGTAGTTGATGTAATCGGCACATCAAAAGGTAAAGGTTACGCTGGCGCCATCAAGCGTCATAACTTCAGCCGTGGACCTGTGACTCACGGTTCTAAGTATCATAGAGCTGCTGGTTCAATGGGTTCATCAGCTACACCTTCACGTGTTATCAAAGGTAAGAAAATGCCTGGTCACATGGGTCATGAACGTGTAACTGTACAAAATCTGCGTGTTGTCAAAGTCGATGGCGAGCGCAACATCCTAGTTGTCAAGGGCGCTATCCCTGGACCTAAGGGTGGTTTAGTTGAAATCCGTACTGCGGTTAAATCACATTAAGCGAGAGGAGGAACCTTAAATGGCTAAGATTGATTTATACAATATGGAAGGCAAGGTTACTGGTAATCTCGAACTTAATGATGAGATCTTCGGTATTACTCCTAACCAAGATGTTTTACACCGCGCTGTTGTTAACCTATTGGCTAACCGTCGTCAAGGTACCAGCAAAGTAAAGGGTAGAAGCGAAGTTAGCGGTGGTGGTAGAAAACCCTATCGTCAAAAGGGAACTGGTAGAGCTCGTCAAGGTTCAATCCGTTCAGCTCAACACGTCGGTGGTGGTATCATCTTTGGTCCAGTACCTCGTGACTACAGCTACAGATTGCCCAAGAAGATGCGTCGCTTAGCTCTGAAATCTGCTTTAGCTGCTACCTACCAAGATCAATGCATGAAAGTTTTAGATAATCTGACTCTGTCAGAAATTAAAACCAAGCAAATGGTCAACTTATTTGGTGCTTTAGAGTTAGCTGGTTCAACTCTGGTTGTATTACCTGAGAATGATAAGAATGTTCAACTCTCCAGTCGCAACATTCCTGGTGTCACCGTCACTTTAGTCGGTACTCTGAATGTTTACGATCTGCTCAAGCACGATAACGTGCTGTTCACCCAGCAAGCGATTGAGAAAGTTCAGGAGGTGTATATCTAATGAAGAGTGCACACGATATTATCCTGCGCCCTGTAATCACTGAACGTAGCACCATGGCTTCTGCTGAGGGTAAGTACACTTTTGCAGTTGCCAAACACGCTACTAAGACTGAGATTCGTCAGGCAATCGAGCAGCTGTTCGAAGTAAAAGTAGTTAAAGTAAACACTGTCAATGTCCGTGGCAAGCTGAAGCGCCAAGGTTATACCTCGGGTAGAACAGCATCCTGGAAAAAGGCAGTTGTAACTATCGATCAAGCTCCTAAGGCAAGTGTCTACACCGGCAAGGGTGGCGCTCAAGTCAAAGGCGATCGTAAGTATAAGACCACTATCGAAGAGTTCGGTTTTGGTCAATAAGCCGTAGAGAAGGAGTGAATTTATGGCAGTAAAAAGCTTCCGCCCGACTTCACCTGCTAGACGGCAGATGACCGTAGCTGATTTTTCAGAGCTGACCAACAAAAAGCCTGAGAAAGCTCTGCTCGGTAGCAAGAAGAAATATTCGGGTCGTAACAATTATGGTCGTATCACCGTACGTAGACGCGGTGGTGGTAACCGTAAGCATTACCGCATTATCGATTGGAAAAGAAACAAAGATGGCATCGTAGCAAATGTTGCCGCTTTAGAATACGATCCCAATCGTTCAGCTCGTATCGCACTGTTGCACTATGTTGATGGTGCTAAGTCCTATATCTTAGCTCCTGAGGGTTTGACAGTTGGTATGCAAGTTGTCAGCGGTCAAGATGCAGATATCAAAGTAGGTAACTGCAAACAGCTGAAAGACATCCCTGTTGGTACCTTAGTTCACAACATCGAATTAAAGCCTGGCAAGGGTGCTCAGATGGTTAGAACAGCTGGTGCAAGTGCTCAGTTGATGGCTAAAGAAGGTCGTTTTGCACAACTGCGTTTACCTTCTGGCGAATATCGCTTAGTCACCTTAGACTGCAAAGCAACCATCGGTGCTGTAGGCAATGCTGAACACGAAAACATTTCTATCGGTAAGGCTGGTCGTAGCCGTCACTTAGGTAGAAGACCTAAAGTGCGTGGTGTGGTTATGAATCCCTGTGATCACCCCCACGGTGGTGGTGAGGGTAAATCGCCCATCGGTATGCCCGGTCCTCTTACTCCTTGGGGTAAACCCACTCTGGGTAAGAAAACCCGTAAGAAGAATAAGAAGTCTGACCAATACATTGTCAGAAGACGTAAGAAATAGGGAGGCTAGCTAATGAGTCGTTCAATTAAGAAAGGTTATTTTGTCGAAGCCGCTCTGATGCGTCGTATCAATGAGATGAACGAGAAGAACGAGCGCAAAGTTATCAGAACTTGGTCACGTTCTTCAACCATCTTCCCTGAGATGGTAGGTCATACCATTGCCGTACACGATGGTCGTAAGCATGTTCCTGTGTACATCACTGAAGAGATGGTTGGTCATAAGTTAGGTGAGTTTGCACCTACCAGAACATTCCGTGGTCACGCTGGTTCTGAGAAATCAGCTGGTCGTCGTTAAGAAGGAGGACGATTGTGGAAAAGAAGGTTATGAGCAAGCAAGAGTTGCTTGACAACCGCGAACAATTGGTCGCCGATTTCTATGCGACCACCCGCAAGTCAGCCAAAAAACCGATGCTGAGTAAAAAAGAGCGTAAAGTTCTGGGCATTGGTAAAGATCGTGGTGTAGCTTCGATCTCGCGCGTTCGTATCAGCCCTTCCAAGGTCAGCATCGTGCGTGACATTATTATTGGTAAAGACCTGCGTGAAGCAGAAGCGATTCTGCGTTATGTGCCCAAGGCAGCCTGTCCCATTTTGCTCAAATTGGTCAGATCTGCAGCTGCTAACGCCGTGAACAACAACAACCTGAACCGTGACAATCTGTATGTTGCAGAAGTAAGCGTCGGTAAAGGTCCTCATATGAAACGTTACATTCCTCGTGGTAAAGGTAGTGCTTCGCCGATCTTGAAGCGTACCGCTAACATCGAGGTTGTATTGAAAGAGAGAGAGGCGTAGGAGGCAGTATGGGTCAAAAAGTAAATCCTCATGGCTTACGTGTTGGCGTAATCAAAGATTGGGATACCCGTTGGTACGCAGATAAAAAAGATTTCGCTCGTTACTTAGTCGAAGATAAGAAGATTCGTGACTTCGTCAAGAAAGAGACTTTCAAGGCTGGCGTTTCTCGTATCGAAATTGAGCGTGAAGGTGATAAGAGAACTGTTATCACTATTTCAACTGCAAAACCTGGTATCGTTATTGGTCGCCAAGGTTCTGAGATTGATAATCTCAAGAAGAAACTCGCTAAGAAATTTGGTCATGAGTTCCTTTTGAATGTTAAAGAAGTTACAGCTCCTGAGTTGGATGCACAATTAGTAGCTGAGAATATTGCTCAACAATTGGAAGAACGCGTTTCTTTCCGTCGTGCAATGAAGCAAGCCATCAGCAGATCCATGAAGGGTGGCGCCAAAGGAATTAAGACTATGTGTTCTGGTCGCTTAGGCGGTGCTGAAATCGCCAGAAGCGAACAATATCACGAGGGTACCATTCCTCTGCATACTCTGAGAGCTGACATTGACTACGGCTTCGCAGAGGCCAACACAACCGCTGGTCGTATTGGTTGCAAGGTTTGGATCTACAAAGGTGAGATTATTCCTATGCCTAAGAACGACGAGGCTGCGGAAGGAGGCAATCTCTAATGTTAATGCCTAAGAGAGTTAAATATAGAAGACAGCACCGTGGTCGCATGAAAGGCAAAGCTACTCGTGGTAACACTGTTGCTTATGGACAATACGGTCTGCAAGCCTTAGAGCCCTGCTGGATGACCGGCAATCAAATCGAGGCTGCTCGTATTGCTATCAACCGTTATCTGCGCCGTGGTGGTAAAGTTTGGATCAAGGTATTCCCTGATAAATCTGTTTCTAAGAAGCCTGCTGAAACCCGCATGGGTTCCGGTAAAGGTTCACCCGATTACTGGGTAGCAGTCGTCAAGCCGGGTCGTGTGTTGTTCGAACTGGCTGGTGTCGGCGAAACTGTTGCTAGAGAGGCTTTCCGCCTAGCTTCACACAAACTACCTTGTAAGACCAAATTTGTGGTCGGTAAAGTTGAGTTGACTGAAGATGAGTTAGACAAGTTCTCTGAAGTGCAAACTGAAGTAATCGAACAGATTGAAGAAGAGAAGGAAATGGCCGCTGAAGAGAGCGCCCAACACCAGGCTGAGTTAGCAGCTGAGAAGAAGGAGGCTGAGCAAAATGAAAGCAAGTAATCTGCGCCAAATGAGCGAAGCTGATCTGCATAAAGAGCTCGCTGAACTCAAGGAACAACTCTTCAAGTTGAGATTCCAACACGTAACAAACCAGTTAGAGAATCCGCAACAACTCAAAGCAGTTAAGCGTGATATCGCTCGTGTCAAAACTATTTTGCGCGAGAGAGAATTGGCAGGAGAGAACGCATAATGGAAAGAAATTTAAGAAAGCAAAGAACAGGAATTGTCGTTTCTGACAAGATGGATAAGACGATTGTTGTTGCTGTTACCGAGCATGTGCGTCATCCCCTGTATAAGAAGTATGTAAAACGCACCATTCGTCTGAAAGCTCATGATGAACAAAATGAATGCGGTATTGGTGATACCGTCCGTATCATGGAAACTCGTCCTTTGAGTAAAGATAAGCGTTGGAGACTGGTCAAAGTTATCGAGAAGGCTAAATAAGCCGGATCCTAGGAGGAAAAATGATCCAATTACAATCATATTTGAAATCCGCGGACAATACCGGCGCCAGAAAGCTTATGTGCATTAAGGTGCTGGGTGGCACCAAACGCAAATATGCCAATATCGGTGATGTTATTGTCTGCTCAGTCAAGGAAGCCACTCCTGGTGGTGTAGTCAAGGCTGGTGATGTGGTCAAAGCTGTTATCGTGCGTACCAAGAATGGTGTTCGTCGTCCCGATGGTAGCTTGATCCGTTTCGATGAGAATGCCGCTGTTATCATCAAAGAAGATGGTAACCCTCAAGGCACTCGTATCTTCGGTCCGATCGCCAGAGAATTACGTGAGAAGAATTACATGAAGATTCTGTCTCTCGCCCCTGAAGTGTTATAAGGAGGATTTGAGATGGCTAAAGTACATGTAAAAGTAAATGACAATGTCTATGTCTTAACAGGTAAAGATCGTGGTAAAACTGGTAAAGTTTTAGCCGTTTTACCTAAGAAGCAAAAAGTCATCGTCGAGGGTGTCAACATTGTCACCAAGCACGTAAAACCTAGATCTGCAGCCCAACAGGGTGGTATTACTCACCAAGAGGCTCCGATCTCTAGCTCTAATGTTATGTTGGTCTGTCCTAAGACCAAACGTCCGACCAAAGTCGGTTACCGTGTGTTAGAGAATGGCGAAAAAGTACGTTACAGCAAAGCCAGTGGCGAAGTTATCGACACTGTTAAGTCGGCTAAGTAGGGGGAAGATTCATGGATAATCGTTTAGCAAAAAAATATTTCGATGAAGTAGTACCTCAACTGAAAGAGCAATTTAACTATTCTTCCAGTATGGAGATTCCTAAACTGGAGAAGATTGTTCTCAACATGGGTGTCGGCGATGCTAAGGAGAACTCCAAAGCAATCGAAGGTGCTGTGCGTGATTTAACCACCATTGCAGGTCAAAAGGCTGTGGTAACTAAAGCACGTAAATCCATCGCAAACTTCAAAATTCGTGAAGGTATGGAGATCGGTGCTAAGGTAACCATTCGTGGTAAGAGAATGTATGAGTTCTTAGATAAACTTATCAGCATTGCGCTACCTCGTACCCGCGACTTCCGTGGTATTAACCCCAATTCATTTGACGGCCATGGCAACTATGCTATGGGTGCTAAAGAACAGTTGATCTTCCCTGAAATCGACTACGATAAGGTTGAGAAGATCAGAGGTTTAGATATCATTATCGTCACCAGTGCAGAGACCGATGAAGAAGCAAGAGCTTTACTCAGCGGTCTGGGTATGCCGTTTCGTAAATAGGGAGGAACCATGGCAAAAACTTCGATGAAAATTAAAGCAGCTAAGCCTGCAAAGTTTTCCACTCGTCAACATAATCGTTGCCAACTGTGCGGTCGTCCGCATTCATACATGCGTAAATACGGTATCTGCCGTCTTTGCTTCCGTGAGTTAGCATACAAAGGTCAGATCCCTGGCGTGCGTAAAGCCAGCTGGTAAGCGGAAAGGAGATCATAATGCAAATTACAGATACAATTGCTGATATGTTAACCCGCATCCGCAATGCCAGCCGTGCTGGTCATGCGACTTGCGATGTTCCTGCTAGTCGTCTAAAGCAAGACATTGCTGAGATTCTGCAAGAGCAAGGTTATATTGAAAAGGTAGAAAAAATTGAGGATGGCAAACAAGGCGCATTACGTATTACTTTGAAATATCAAGGTAAGCGCCCTGTTATTTCTGGCCTGCGTCGCATCTCAAAACCTGGTTTAAGAGTTTATGCAAATAGCACTGAGTTGCCTGAAGTCTTGGGTGGCTTAGGTATTGCTATTATTTCCACATCACAAGGTGTGATGACTTGCAAAAAGGCTCGTAAGTTGGGCATTGGCGGCGAAGTCATGCTGTTCGTTTGGTAATCAACTCTGAAAAGACCCCACGGGGTTGCAATCTTAAGAGGAGGAAATATGTCAAGAATTGGCAATAAACCAGTAGTCGTTCCTGCTGGTGTTGATGTTGCTATCAATGGTCAAGAGCTGACCGTTAAGAAAGGCAACACCGAGTTAAAACAAACTATTCATGAGCGCATTTCAGTTGAGTACGACAAAGAAGCTGGCAAATTGCTGGTCAAGCGTGTCAACGATGAGAAAGAGTCAAAGGCTTTACATGGTCTGACTCGTTCTCTGGTGCAGAACATGGTAACTGGTGTGAGCGAAGGTTTCCAAAAGACTTTGGAGATTAACGGTATCGGTTATCGTGCCACTATGCAGGGTAAGAAGTTAGTCTTAAGCTTGGGTTTATCTCACCCAGTTGAGATCGAACAACCTGAAGGTATCACCTTTGAAGTGCCTCAAGAAAACAGAATTTTGGTTAAAGGCGCTGACAAGCAATTAGTCGGTGAAGTTGCAGCCAAGATTCGTGCACGTCGTGTACCTGATGCCTACAAAGGTAAAGGTATTAAGTATGATTACGAAGTTCTGCGCCTGAAGGAAGGCAAGACTGGTGCATAAGCGGGAAGGATGATGATTTATGGCTAACAAATTAAGTAAGAATCAAATTCGTTTGCGCAAGCACAAAAGAGTCAGAAAGCATCTGAGCGGTACCGCTACTTGCCCTAGACTCTGTGTCTTCCGCAGTTTGAAGAACATCTATGCACAAGTTATCGACGATGAAGCTGGCAAGACTTTAGTATCTGCTTCTTCTTTAGAGAAAGAGCTAGCAGCTAGCGGTGGCAACAAAGAAGCCGCTAAGAAGGTCGGTGAGTTAGTCGCAAAGCGTGCATTAGAAGCAGGAATTGAGCGTGTAGTTTTCGATCGTGGTGGTTACATCTACCATGGACGTGTTGCTGCAGTAGCAGAAGGCGCACGTGAAGCAGGTCTGAATTTCTAGGAGGGCGCAATGGCAAACGAAAAAGATAGAGAAAGACAAGAGAAAAAAGGTCAAGGTCGTCGTCGTGAGCGCCGTCAACGTGATGAACGTAATGATGGAATTCAAGAGCGTGTCATTCATATCGGTCGTGTTGCGAAAACTGTAAAAGGTGGTCGTAACTTCCGTTTTACCGCTCTGGTCATTGCTGGCGATGGTCAAGGACATGTTGGTAAGGGCTTAGGTAAAGCTGCAGAAATTCCTGATGCTATCCGCAAGGGTGTTGATCGTGCTAGAAAGAACATGATCGAAGTACCTCTGAGCGGCACCACCATTCCGCACGAAGTACTAGGTCACTTCGGTGCCGGTAAGGTTTTACTCAAACCAGCACCAGAAGGAACTGGTGTTATCGCTGGTGGTCCTGTACGTGCTATTTGTGAATTGGCAGGTATCAGAGATATTAGAACTAAGTCACTGGGTACCAACAACCCCAACAATATGTGTAATGCCGCATTAGAAGGTTTGAAGAATCTGTACTCACCTGAGATGATCGCACAAAAGCGCGGTAAATCAGTAGAAGAGATTCTGTAGGAGGTTATCGATGGCTAAATTACAAATCACTTTAGCTCGTAGCGTAGCTTCCGCTAACAAGCGTCAAAAGGCTGTGTTACAGGCACTTGGTTTAAAGAAAATCGGTCAAACCGTCGAGCATCATGATTTACCCTCAACTAGAGGTCAAATCGCAAAAGTCTCACACATGGTGACCGTCAAGGAAGCATAAGGAGGTAGACGATGAAGTTAAATGAGCTGAAAGCTACTCCCGGTGCACGTCAAAAAGCTTGGCGTAAAGGTCGCGGTCATAGTTCAGGTAATGGTAAGACTGCTGGCCGTGGTCACAAGGGTCAAAATGCTCGTTCAGGTGGCGGTGTCCGTCCTCAATTCGAGGGTGGTCAGATGCCTTTGTACAGAAGATTACCTAAGCGTGGGTTTAACAACAAACGTTTTGCTTTACATTATCACGAGATCAACATCGAAGATTTGAACCGTTTCAACGATGGTGATGTGGTCAATGCCCATACCATTCATGAATCTGGCGTCTTAACGATTCCTAAGGTTCACGATGGTATCAAAATCTTGGGACGTGGTGAGTTGAACAAGAAGCTGACTGTACAAGTTGCTGCCTGCACAGAGAGTGCACGTCAGAAAATTGAGCAAGCCGGCGGTAGTGTTGAGGTTACTAAACAACGCAAGGCTAAAGTCGAGGCATAGGAGGTAAAACATGGGTAGCATGTTAGATACCTTACGTAATGCTTTCAAAATTCAAGATCTGCGCAAGAAGATTTTATTCACCATTTTTGCCATCTTGGTATATCGCTTGGGTGCAGCAGTACCTGTACCCGGTATCAGTGTTGAAAAGTTTACTGAACTGATCAGAAATTTTGGTCAGTTCGGTAACTTCCTCGAGATCGTTTCGGGTGTTTCTTTAACCGGTGAACACGTTAGAGCAATTCCCATTTTTGCTCTAGGTATTCAGCCTTATGTTAACGCTTCAATTATCATGCAGTTGTTGACCGTGGCGATCCCTGCGCTGGAACGTTTAGCACAAGAAGGTGAGAGTGGTAGAAAGAAGATCCAAAAGATTACTCGTTATTTCACTATCGCAATTTCTTTGGTGATGAGTTTTGCTTATTGGTCAGCTACCAAAGATGCTAGTGCCAGTTCATTGCCTAGCTGGTTGAATGCAATTGTTGTTATTGCAAGCTTCACTGCTGGTTCTGCCTTCATCATGTGGTTGGGTGAACAAATCAACGAGCGTGGTATTGGCAACGGTATTTCTTTGATTATCTTTGTCGGTATCTTGAGCAGATTCCCCAGCATGATCCAGAATTTGTACCTAACATTCATGAACTGGATTGATGAGCGTAATATGATTATTGCTCTGTTAGGCGTATTGTTGGTAATTGTAGTATTCATTTTGGCTATAGCTTTGGTTGTTTTCATTCAATCATCAGAACGTCGCATTCATGTGTCGTATGCCAAACGTGTTGTAGGTCGAAAGCTGTATGGTGGTCAAAGCACTTACTTGCCTATCAAGGTGAATCAGTCTGGTGTATTACCAGTAATTTTTGCCTTGAATGTTATGTTGGTGCCTTCGTTCATCGCTTCGTTGACTGGTGGTAAAGGACCTATTTCTCAATGGTTCTTGAACTTTAACCATAATCCGATCTACTATCCACTCTATGCCATTTTGATTGTAGGCTTTACATTCTTTTATTCATTGATTTCATTTAATCCGATTGAGATCTCGAATAATTTACAAAAAAATGGTGGTTTTATCCCTGGTATTCGTCCGGGCAGACCGACAGCAGAGTTCATTACTAAGACTGCTCGTCGCATCAGCTGGGTGGAATCAATTTTCTTAGTAGTTATCGTGCTATTCCCCATGGTGATGAGCGTCACTACCAGCACCAGTAATGCCTTGTGGTTTGGTGGTACCGCTATCTTGATTGTGGTGGGTGTAGCAATGGATCTAGTAAATCAATTAGAGTCGCAGATGATGATGCGTCATTACAAAGGTTTCTTAGATCGTTAATTAACACAAATTTATATTCGCACGAGGGGGAATGCCCCCTCTTTTTTTTACTTAAGTTATCCAGCATCTTATGCGATAATCCAAATCACATGTTTTTTGATATGCTTGCCTACGGATAAATTTTGCAAGACAAAAGTTCCTTAAGTTACAAACAATGCTTATTTTTTTTTTTTTTCGAAATTTACTTATGTGACCAGTAGCTAAAAGAATAAAATGATTCTCACTTTGGAAAGTTGTGCCTGAAGGAGAATTGTATGAAGAAAACACGAAGAGTTGTAGCCATTTGTCTAGCAGTTTTACTTGTTGCTAGTTTCTGGTTTGATTTACCCAAGCAATTGTGGGCAGAAGAGTTGACTCAACCAATTAGGGTTGGCCTTAAAATTCGAACTATTGATGGTGAGACAACTTTATCCTCAATGAGCTCTGTTGAGTTCAAGGGTGGAGTTATCAATGCGAAAACTGCACCGGTAATCCCAGGATATGAGTTTATTCGTGCTTATATAATTGATAATCTCAAACCTGCTAATGCTAATAAGCTGGAGATTACTAAGGCTGAGTTGCGTAATGTTAAGGAATATAACTCAGATGGTTCATTAGTATTAGATTCAAACTCGCAACCCCAAACATCTGATCGAGTTTTCTTCAACATAAAAGAATTGAATGAACAGGGAAATGTTGTAGAGGAGAAAGTTGAACACTCTTATCCTTACAGTAAATCCGAAGGTGTAACTAACCGAATTTATTTTGAATATTATCCCACAGCTAGCATTGTGCCTATTTCATATGTAGTAGAGAACCATGGCAGTCTTGCCTATCAAGGTCCAGATTATGCAGAATTTAAGAATGGTCATGCCATAGCTAGTTTTACTGTTTCAGTTAGACGTGACTATGAACCTCTTGTTGCTATCGATGCAAGTGGTACACAAAATGCACAAGTTGAGGTATTAGAAGATATTTCTTCTCCTGATAGAACGGTATTGCGTTACAAATTAACAGTCAACGAAGGCAAAAAAGTTGCAGTGCGTTTATCTGCTAGAGACAAAGGAACGTTGACAATTAGAGATGTCAGTGGCAATTCTCATGACTGGAATCGTGGTAATGGCAAGAACTTCCAATACAGAGATACCAAAGTAGCAATTGATTCTTCGCAACAAAACTACCGTTTTGGTGATACGGTTAATATTAAGGCATACCATGACCGTGTAGACGAAAATGCTTTTGGCAATATCATGTCATTGTTGGGTGCTGTATGGTTTTCGTCTGACAAAGGAGCTAGCGCTACTGTAGTTGGTGCACCACAACCTTTTGGTCGCTTTGGTCCATCTGTTTATCCTCAAGAAGACCCTAACCTACTAGGTAGACCCCGATATGATGGGAATAGAGGTTATAAGTACAAAGCCTATCCGGGTATTGTCAGTGCTTTTGCACAAGGTGAAGGTTGGGATCCCTATTGGCATGCGTATGGTAAGGACAATCATGATCAAGGTTTCTTGAAGTGGTATAACAGTCAGATCCAGCAAAAGGTAATAAATCAAAAGAATGAAATTACCATTGAACATGGTCCCTTGGCTGGAGCTAAAGTTAGTATTCAGATTATGGATGCTAAACCTTCGAATTACCAAGGCAATTTGTTGAGTTGGACATACAACAATGGTGAGATTGTTCCGGGTAACCAATCAGGCAGTTATCACAACGATTGGGGTGGTAGGGAAGGTTATTTCAACTCCATGCGCCTCGCTTACAATATAAAAATTGAAAACGTACCAACAAGTATTAATGTGGATACGGAATGGGCAACTACCAACTTGACCAAGGTTGGACTGTATAACAATTACGGTATAGAAGATGTGCAAGTTCATGCTTCCAAAATAAATGAAGCTGATGGTAGCCATAACCCTCAACTGAAATGGCTTGATGCTGGTGGTAGCGCTTGGATTGATGGACCTGCCTTAGTTAAGGAAGGTCTATCAGGTGGTAGACCAGGAATTTATGAAGCTGCTGATCCCAAAATTAAGTTGCGTGGCAATGTTAAAAATGGTTATGGTGCACCGTTCTTTAGTGATGACACGGTGTCGCCTATTCACGGTGTTGAGGCATGGCCTCAATTGAAACCGAATGAATCGCAGGCACCTAATTATGGTTTCTATGGTGAATTCCCCATCTTTGCTTGGGGTTCAAGCTTTACGGATGGAGACAACAAACATGTGCGTTATGGTGGCATGAATGTTGTTGGTATTCAGTCTAGATTATTACAGACGCCATTAGGCTTCGATTTAGATGGGGGTTCAGCACCATCAGGGGTGGAAATGCCACAAAGAAACACCGTGGTTGAAAACCCAAAAGATTACGGCAGATATCTTTTGAACGTTGAAGGTAACCCTATTATTCGTGTGCCTTTAGGTAAACCCGTAAAGCAAGGTCATACCTTTTTACACTGGAAACTAGATGTAGAAAATGGTGAACAAATTACAGACACTGGGTATAGATTGCTACCTGGTCAAGAGGTGGACATCAGAACTCTGCATCAAATAAATGCTAATGGCAGTGAAGGAGCTGTCTTGCGCATCTCAGATAAGCATGGTAATCGTCTGATTGATACATTTACTTTGCAAGCTGTTTACAGCGATGATGAAAACACAGACGGTACACAGTTTGCTGTAAGACACATTTTAAAGAAGTCTGCTACCGACACCGGCAAAGCTAGAGCTGTGTATGGTTTTAACTCTGTTATCGGCGCAAGTGTCAATATTTTAGCGGCAGAAGTAGATAAAGCAGACAAAGATTCTATCGTACCTAAGAAACTTGAAGTTATTAATGCTGACGGAACGAAAGAAATATATGAGCGCAGATTAAATGATGAAGCCATGAAAGGATATTCATCGTTGCTCATGAAAAGCAGACGTACTTTAGATGTTGAATACATTCTGCAAAGCGATGTTATTCCTAAAGTAGGAGAGATGGAAAATCCTGATCCTGATAAATACCTAGAAGTGAGCTTCCTACCTAGTGATCATGGAGAATTTAAACTAGTAGACGGTAAAGATCAAGTAACAGCATACTTCATCAATAAAAAAGCTAATCCACTTGTTCAATTAGGTAATAAGGATATAGTTAAGCCTCAAGTTAGTGCCAAAGCTGGGCAAGAAACGAATTATCAGAAAACAGACAAGTGGACCTACAAAGTCGGAGGTCAAACTAAGTTTTACGATCCTACACAAGATACGACAGATCATAACCAAATGACTTTTGGTGAAAGTGGTGCTAACTTTACTGCTGATACGGTGTTTACGGCTAGTTTCTTACCCATCTTGCAGTCAGTTAGACAAGAAGACTATGTCGCAGGTACTACTAATGGTTGGAATATTGTTTCCACACTTCCAAGCGACGTAACAGAAGAAGATTTGGCTGGTGTCACTTTTTATCTCACCGATGACAGTGGCAATAGATTAGGAAAAGATGGCATGCCAGTTACCTCACCCAGTGCCGATCAAGAATATTTAACAGGTACAGTTGATTTGGCAAGCAAAACTGTTAAGTTCACAATTCCTACAGAGATACCCAACACGGGCAATCCTACCATCAAGAATTTAGATGGTAAAAATCTCAAGGCCATTTCGGAGAACTCATTGGGCGATCAAGCCGTGAGTAATCCAATGAATGTTGCCTATGATGGCAAAGTTCACGTAGTCTACAGCACCAATGCTTCACAATTTACTGACGGTGATGCTGGTAATAATGAACAGAAGTCGGTTGCAATTGATTATGGCTCAACCTTAAGCGGTAGTTTGCCCACAATTAAGGAGTCTGACGAAGGCACAGAACCAGATAACAAGTACAAATTGAGCAGCACCAACCCTTACATGAATGGCAATACGGCTGTTGATGTCAATAACGATAAACAGACTGAGCGACAGGTAGCGATTGCAGTAGCTTATGACACCTATTCCAAGGTTAAGTTTGTTGTTGATAGCAACAAAGGTAGTTTCGAAAACAAAAGCGATTCAAGCCTTGTCTACTACGCCCTTAAGGGAAGCAATGTTAATAAGGCTCCACTATTTGATGGTGGTAGCTTGACAGTTCCCACGATTCAAGAGAACGATGCAAAGGTTTATGCAGCTGATGGCTTTGCTAAGAACGGTGTCAAAGTTGCTGATATGGACAAAGAAACAGTTACTGGTCCAGTGCAATACGATGTGAGATTCTTACCTAAAGAAGTCGTCTTAGATCCTAATGGTTCCAAGCCTAACGACTTCTATGAAGTAGTGTTTAAGGCCGATGCCACTAAGGGTTATTGGACTCTCAACCAAGCTCAAGTACAAGAGCGCAAAGTTTGGGTACTAAAAACAGCAACTAAGAAGTTGAATGAGTTAGGCGTAGAAAATCCGACCGCCAAACCAGGGTATGTATTTAACCGATACAGTGTTGCAGATACAACTGTAATCGATAAAGATTTCACAGGTAATGATGCTGTAAATGCTATCTTTGGTGATATGCCTGAAATTCAAACTGGTGATCAAGACGAAGAGTTGCCGGGTTACGACAAGAGAGTTGTGTTTAACTCTGGCAAGTACGGTACCTTTGCACCTAACACACAAAATGTTGTGCATTTGAGAGATGACGTCAGCAAGTCACTTAACGACATCAAAGGGTATGCACCAACACCAGTCCCGAACAAGTATGCAGATAATCAAACCGCAGGATATGAGTTCACCACTTGGTTAAAAGATGGTCAACCAATTAAGCTAGCTGAGAGCACAGCAGCTATCACTGAGTCTAAAACAACTCTGGTTGCCGATTACATTCCTGTTGCCAGCGCACCTGCACAAGCAACTGATGCTGACGGCAATAAAACATGGAATATCACGGCTAAATTGCCCGAAGACTTACAAGAAAGCGATTATGCTTCTTACGAAGTCTTCCTGACCGAGCAAAATGAGAATAACCAGCCTGTCATCGTCAAAGGTAGCGATGGTACACCCATTACTGGCGAGATTACTAAGGACGGCGTTGTCTTTAATATCAAGCCTGATGATGTGGCAGTTCTCAACGGTAAAACCATGAAAGTACGCATTGAGAAAGGCGAATACACCACCTCCAGCGCTACTGACTTTACGTATGTAGGTACTGTCAAGGTGCAGTTCGTATCCCAAGTTCGTGACTTTACCAATGGTGATGATAAGACAGGGGCTAACGCTAAACTCAAAACTGTGAACGTGGTCTATGGTTCAAGCTTGCAGCAGGGTGATCTGCCCACCATCAGCGATGTGGCAGATGCAACCACACATGCTAAGTACAAGATCGCAAGCTACGATTACAAGACGGAAAAGAAATTGGCTAAAGATGCACTGCTAGGCAAAGAGTTCACCGCAACCTCTCCCGATAAAGTGGAGCAGATCATGGTTAACTTCGATACCTACTACCGCGTGCGCTTCCTGCCTAAACATAGTGAACAAGCAAGTTTAACTGGTACCACAGAGTACTATGTCAAAGAAACCACGGACTTAGATGAGAACGAAACCTTTGATGGTAACCCCATCACGATGCCTAGTGCCACCATGGCACATGATGTCTTTGAGTTCGCCTACTGGTCAGCAGACAATGGCACAACCAAGTACGAATCAGCTACTGAGGTGCCGGCAATAACGATCAATGACAACACAGATATTTATCTGTACGTCGAGAGTGAGAACATTATCCCTGATCCAGAGGGTACCACACCTCCCTTCGGTTACGTCGAAGTCATCTTTGATGCTAAGGACGGTTCGTTTGCTAACAACGTCAAACAGAAGAAATTCTGGGTAGCTAAAAACAAGAACATCAAGGCTTCACAATTAGCTGTAAGCGAACCCAATGCTCCTAACGGACAAGTGTTTGATAAGTGGAGTCCGGTACCAGAAGAAACCGTAATTCAAAATGTAAATCTGACCTTTAACGCATCTTATGCAAATGGTCCTGAGGTCATTCCTGGTAAAGATCCGAGAGTAACCAAACCTGGTTATTACACTGTGGTCTTCGATGCAGGTGAACACGGCAAGATTAAAAAAGACGCTGATTTTGTCTTCTTAGTACGTATCCGTAATTCTGTACTGACCGCTGGTGATCTGATCAAGCGTTTTGATGCTAAGGCGAATTTAGAACCTGAAAGCAATTATGTGCATACTTCATGGGTGGATGCTAAGGATGTTGTGATTAAGGAAGCAAGCAAATTGAGCGAGCTGATCCAGGATGAAAACAAGCCTTACACCATCACCGCTAAGTATCTGCCAGTTGCAACAGAGGTAGAACAAGAAGAGGATGGTTTCAACATCACCGCCAAATTGCCTAATAGCTTAGGTGATGACGAGAGAAATGGTCTGGGATCATACCTTGTTGTGCAGGGTGATGAAAACGGCACACCTGTAACCTACTACGTCAGCAAAGATGGCACTCTGACCAGGGACTTAGATCCGCAAAAGGCTATTACAGGCAAGATTGGAGAAGACAATACCATCACCTTTGAAATTCCTACTGGCACTCAGCCGAACGTGATTGAAAAGTTGAATGGTAAAGATTTGCATGTCATGGTGGCACGTGGTGACGATGAAAATACTATTAGCACCACAGGCGTCACTTATGACAGCATGGTTGAAGTAGTCTTTGAAGCAAAAGTTTCCTTGACCAATGGTAACGATTCTAAATCTCCTAAGAAGAGAGTGGTTAAAGTGATGTATGGCGCAAGCGTCGATAAGAATGAGTTGCCCACCATCATCACCAAGGATGCTGAAGACAACAACCGTTATGAACAAACAGGTTACAGCACAGAAGACAGCGAAGACTTTAATCCGACAGCACATCAGTTTGTGGCAAAAACTAACCACGTGACAGTTAATAACAAAACTTTCCACAAGGTCACATTTGCCATTGCTGAGTCATCTAACGATTACGCTAGATACGATGATCAAGTACCTGTCTACTACATTGAGCACGGTAGCAACTTAGGCACCAATAAAATTGCCTCTATCTCACCTGTTGGTAACTACCACTTCCTGAAGTGGCAAGCCAACCAGGGGACAGAGGAATTGGACGATGCCGGTGTCAAAGCTTACCCCATCAATCAGCCAGTAACATTCTTCTACCACGTAGATCAAGACGATATTATTCCTGCCGAGGACGTTGAGAGTCGCCCAGCTGGCTACGTAACAGTGCTATTTGATGCTGGTGAATTTGGTGAAGCAGTGAATAGCAATACAGTTAAGTACTACGTCAAGAAGAAAGCTGCTAAGTTAACCAGCGATCTGGTCAAACCTTTGATCAGTGAGTATGAAGAATTTAAGGGTACGCTGTGGTTAGATAACGAGACTAGTAAACTGATGCGTGGTGATAAAGTGATTGATCACGACATGCTCTTCGTTGCAACATATCTGCCCTATGCGAAGAATTTGGGGCAAGATGGTTTCAAAGTGACCGCTGAATTGCCCGATAGCTGGTTCAATACCAGTGCAGCTGAACAAGGTAGCGTTATCTACTATCTGACAGATGAAAATGGAAATAAGCTGAGCAGTGTTGATGGTAGCCCGATCGCAGTTGAAGATCTGAGCAATACTGGTGGTGAAGTTGGTCATGTTTGGAAGACTTCTGGTGCTACAAACGTAGTGAATAAACCTGAAGCAGAAAAGCCGACTGAAGCTAAACCCGCAACCAATACCGAGACCAGTGATAAATCTGCTGAGAATAAGCTAGTAGCTTCTGAAGATAACGCTACAACAGGCAATGAAGCAGTAAATCAGCCCAGCGAAAATGTAGCTGAGAGCAACCATGCCGAGAGCGATGCTACTGAAAGCAACGCTAACGCTCAACCCGCAACAGACGAAAATAGCGCTGATACGTCTAACAGTTCAGTTTCTAATACAGAGAATGGTACGGAAAATGAGGCTGATACAACCAATGAAGTTGGCGCAGAAAATGTAGCTGGTGAAGTAGGGGCACAACCTGCCGAAAATGGTTCTGGTGTTGTAGCAAGCAATGAAAGCGCTAACAGCACAGAGCAACCGGCTAACAGCACAGAGCAACCGGCTAACAGCCCAGAAACTAACAATGCATCAACTTCTGCTGAAACTAACGAAAAGCCTGCTGTAAATAGCAATGCTAATACAGCCACTACGACTGAAACAGAAGCAGAAGCAACGCTGGTGTCTGAGATTGTTTACAGCACCTCAACACCAACACCCGATGCGATTATCGGTAAAGTGGTTGACGGTAAAGTCGTGTTTGATATTCCGTCTAACCTGATCCGTCAATTCCACGGCAAGTTATTAAAAGTACGTGTTGAACGTAACTCCATGGGAGCGGTTGAAAGTACCTTGAGCGACAGTCAGCTGACTTATGACAGCACTGTCCGCATCAAGTTCAAGACAGATATCAATACATTTACTAACCCCAGCAATGCTGAGGTACCCAACGAGCGCGAAGTCACTGTACTCTACGGTGAGCCTATCGCTGATCCGTCAGACTTGCCTATCTTGAATACTGATGGAACAGACGGTCTGCACAAGTACAAAGCAACAGACTTTGCAGTGGTTGGTCCAGATGGATATACCGTAATCGATCCGCTGAACTATGAGTTTGTCGATCCGAATGTAGAAGTGAAGATCCTAGTCGATACTTATCACAAGGTGAGCTTCGAGGTACCGTTAGAGCAACAAGACAAAGTGGCATTCAAGGGTGATGTTCCTGAGTACTTTGTCAAGGAAGGAACCAGCCTCAAAGATGGTGAATTCTTTGATGAGATGAAAGTGGCACTGCCTGAGTTCGACTTGTTGCAACCTGATGTCTATTACTTCAGCCATTGGAGCATCGCAGGTGGTGAGGACAAACTCACAGATGAAGAAGTACTAGCACATAAGATTACTGAGCCTACTGTATTCACCTTATTCACCGACTTAGAGCGTGGTAGCGTAACAGTTGAGTTTGTGGATGAAGATGGTAAGGCAATCCCAGATGTCGAGAGACAAGTAGTATTCACTGATGTCGCAGTAGGCACAGAGTACAGCTACGAACCCATCACCATCGATGGTTACAAGTACGAGAAGTTGGCAGATGA
The DNA here is from genome assembly GCA_023389255.1 of Bacillota bacterium. Lineage (GTDB taxonomy): Bacteria > Bacillota > Clostridia > Saccharofermentanales > DTU023 > JAEWER01. The sequence goes on along the minus strand of JAEWER010000037.1, from coordinate 13,325 downwards.
TTCTGCACCGCTCAAGGGCAAAGTAGTCAAGGGTGAGCAAGTGATCAAGTTGGTCTACAGCAAGATTGCAGAACCCGTGCCCAGCAGAACAGAGAATGTAGTCATGCCGAGCCAAGTTCAAAACATTGTGAATAGCATTGTACCGAGAACGGGTGAGGTAGCAGGTGCAACTGGATTACTTACTGTATTGATCGCCCTAGCAGGTCTAGCTGTAGTGGTTCGCAAAAAACAAACTAAGCGCTAAGCGAAAATATAGCTGTTCTAGGCGTTGCTCTTAAGAGCAACGCCTTTTTTTATGGCTAGACTTTTTGCGCCTGCTTTGCGTTATACTAAATTGTATATCTCCACACATCGAGGAAGTTTATGAATATCGTGTTGTTAGGTGCGCCTGGCTCAGGTAAAGGCACACTGGCGAAAAATCTGCTGACCAAATTAGATTTGGAGCACATCTCAACCGGCGATTTGTTTCGTAAGAACATCAGTGAACAAACACCCTTAGGCATAGAAGCTAAGAAGTACATTGATCAAGGCAAATTGGTGCCTAATGAGATTACAGATCAGATGCTCTTTGAGCGTCTGAAACAAGCCGAGAAGGGCTTTATCTTAGACGGCTATCCGCGCAACTTGGAACAAGCCAAAGAGCTACATGTGATGATGGATCGCTTAGGGCGCAAAGTAACGCATACTATAGCGCTGAGTGTCGATGAGGATATTATCGTTGAACGCATCTCTAATCGTTGGGTTTGTCCCGAATGTGGTGCGAGTTATAACCTCTTGATCAAGCCTCCTAAAGTTGCTGGTATTTGCGATATTTGTGGTACTCGCTTGGTGCAAAGAGATGACGATAAGCCCGAAACTATCAAGAAACGTTTGAAAGTTTATTATCGCCAAACAGAACCGGTGATTGACTACTATCGCACAGATAATCAGCTAATCAGCATTGACTCCATGCAAAGCCCAGAAGAAGTTTTAGCTTGTGCTTTGGCAGAATTAGCAGAGGAATAGATAACAATAAGCACTATGGATAAAATTTTCATTAAAAGCGAACACGAAGTAGAACTAATGTATCGTGCAAACCAAGTTGTGGCACGCATTTTTGAAGCCTGCGAAAATTTCATTCGCCCTGGAATTTCCACTAAGGATATCGACGATTTGGTGTTCAAGATTATTGCGGAACACGGTGCAAAACCTAATTTTCTCAACTATGGTACACCACCGTTTCCTGGTTCAGCATGTGTTTCTGTTAACGATGAAGTAGTGCATGGCATTCCCCGTAAAGATCGTATTATTCAGTCTGGAGATATTGTGTCGGTCGATGTGGGGTGCGAGCTAGATCTGTACATGGCAGATGCTTGTCGTACTTTTTGTGTGGGAGAAGTAGATGCACGAGTTAGGGAACTAGTTAGAGTTACCGAAGAGTCATTTTGGCTAGGATTAGAGCAAGCTGTCTTGGGTAAGCGCATTGGCGATATCTCTCATGCTGTGCAAGTTCATTGTGAAAAGCATGGTTTTGGCATTGTGCGAGAAATGAGTGGTCATGGACTGGGTCGCAATCTACATGAGGGCCCAGAACTACTCAATTATGGTAATCCTGGTAGAGGTTTACGCTTGGAAGCTGGTATGACCCTGTGTTTAGAACCTATGGTTACCTTGGGTGATTACCGTATTGGTATAGAAAGCGACGAGTGGACCATTGTCACTTTGGATGGTAGCCCAGCTGCTCACTACGAAAATTGTTTTGTAGTAACACCTGCAGGTCCTAAAGTTTTATCGTTAACCAAAGCTGAAGCGCTGGCACATCCAGAATATGCTTATCAGAGCAAAGAGTAAGTAGCTATTGAGGATAAGCAAACTGAACATGAAGTTGCCGATACGTCAAAAATGCAATCGAGTTGAAAGAGAAGCGTTGCAAGGTTGTACGAGTTTAGTGGGTATTGCTGTGCAAGCAATCGCTGGCCACGATAAAGGTCGTTACTACTTGGTAATCGATTTAGTTGAGCGTGCAGATGATCTATATGGAGTATGGTTGGTGGATGGAGAACATCATCCCTTAGCTAACGCTAAATTAAAATCACTCAAGCATATCAGACCAATTCAGCCACTCTATAGCCTTGAGCAAGTCGAGCAGTTGCGTACTGATTTTGCTGAGTTATGCCAAAAGGATACTAGCTTTACCTGGCAGAGAGAAGCAAAGAAAAAGCGTACTAAACTACCTAAATCTGCACCAAAGAGTTATCTAGATAGTGAAATTCGTCGAGCTTTGGAGCAACTCAGATAGTTCAGAGTAGCGCAGCTAGTTTTAGAGTAAATCTAGTAGCTTTAGAGCAAGCTGTTTAGCTTGTTTATGAGAAAGAACACTGTTTATCACAAAACAAGGTTTATTCTCTACGTTTGTTTGCTGATTGCCAAAACATATTACAGCATCGGCTTGATCTTCTGTTTTAACTTCCTGCCAGTCAGCATAAAGTTGTGAGATGAGAGCCAAATTATAATCACAGATTACTGTTTCTAGCTGACGATATATTTTCAATTTGAGTTTGTTTTTATTCGGTAGGGCTAGTGTCGCTATAATTACGGCTAATTTTTCCTGATAACTAGTGGGTAGCGAGATTGCCAGATCTTGTTTTATTTGATCATTCAATTTTTGGATTATTATCTCATTTTCTTGTAAGAGCAATCGGCTGTTGCTGTTGCTATCGAAGTGATAGACCTGATCAAAATTATGTCTATGGCTGATTTCTGCTAAAAAAGGTAGTAAGCCAGTAGAGAGCCTTGGGAGTAATTCTGGTTTAATTTCTGCTAAAAGATTGTAGATGTGGTTGAAGCAGTTTAACTGTACACTGCTGTAAGTGTCGGGAGTGGAGTGGTAAAAATTGTGTCCCTTGATAAAAGCAGACCAATAGATTAATTCTTGTTTAGGAATGTATAGCTTGAGTTCATGCTCTAGGGTAGAACTACTCTGCTTGAGAGCTTTCAGTAAATCGTCGTCTAATAAATGTTGTGTTCTAGGTGCAAGTTTAACCATTTTTCCCTGTTTTAAGCGGTAGAGTGAAATTAAGATCAGATCTACGATGCGTTGCTGCTTTAGTGGTGCTGCCAAGCCACAGCTGAGCAATGACTTGTGTAAAAATTGCTCGACTAGGTATTGCAAGTGAACATCGCTTTGCCATTGCAAAAGCAGATAGTCTCCAAAATAGTGTTCGTTTGCCCACGGCAGCAATAGATCTAAAATAGCTACTCGTGTACGTTTTTCTCCTGTTTCGAGACGAAGGCGATGCCATTTATCACGCAGTAGCTGAATATCATAGGTTATTAGCTGGCGTTCTAGCACTTTTAAGTCCTGTTGTAGTTGAGAGTTAGAGATCAACAAGGTTTGGCTTAATGCCTTGCTGGTAATAGGCTGATTTAAGACTAATAAGCGATGCAAGATGTAGCAGAGTCTAACTTGTCTTTGGGCAAATAAGGAAGTGCCCTTGCTGGCACGCTTCTCTTTGGCAAGAAAATCAAATAAAGCTTGTACTTGTATAGGTGTTGCTCGTAAAAAACTTTGATGTCCCTGCACCAGTACTAATTCAATATCTAAATTGGCAAGTATTGCTTTTATTTCTGGCAAGTAGTGGTGTAGAGTTCGTAAGCTCCGCTCACAATGATCTGCCACCTCTGGCAAAGTGAACTCTTCTCGATGTAAGGCTAAAAATTCTAAAGCACGGTAGACAATCTTTTGCATAGATACAGACTAAATCTTCACTATTAAAAGTGCAAAAAACGACAAAGAGACAGGAAGCGTCTTCCTATAGTTAAAGAAAAACGAGGAGGCTGTATGTTTAAGCGCTTTCAAGAAAAAGTGCAGAGCTTTGCTGGCGCTATGATGGTTCCCATCATTCTTTTTGTGTTAGTCGGTTTTTATGTCGGTATTGGCTCTGCAGTCAACAATTATTTATTACCAGAGAATTCATGGCTTCAACCTTTATTTGGCATGTTTGTCAATATGGGTTTTCTTTTCATGAACTATCTGCCGATTTGGTTTGCAGTAGGTGTGGCTTTTACTTTAGCTAAAAAAGAAAAAGGATGGGCAGCTTTTGCTGGTGTAGTCTTATTTTTCACTTTTAATGTCTGTTTGCAAACCTTAGCGAAAGCTCATGGTTATACCGCTGAAACAACAACAGCGGATGCATTAATAGCTAGTGGTATGGCGAAGGAAGCGGCTCTTAATTTCAGTAGTATGTTTACATCTGTGGCGGGCATTTTTACCTACAACATGGGAATCTTTTCAGGCCTGATCTCTGGTGTGGTAGCAGCTTTAATACACAACCGCTTGGTAGATAAGAGCTTTGCTAATACTTTTGCTTTCTTTGGTGGTGTGCGTTGGGTGATTATCAACGTTACATTCAGTGCGGTGGTTTTGGGCTATATCTTTTATTATCTCTGGCCTTTGCTAGCCTATCTGTTACAGAGCTTGACACACTTTATTGGTGTTTCGGGACTTTTTGGTACTTTTGTTTTCGGGACGCTCGATAAGGCGTTATTGCCTTTTGGTATTCATCACTTAATCGCTTTCCCAATTGAATATTCAGCGGTTGGAGGTACCATGAATATTGATGGGGTAGTGTATGAAGGAGTTAAAAACATCATCAATGGACAAGCGGCTAGTGCTACAGCTACTGGTTATATTGTGCGCAATTTTACTAATGGTAGATTGCTCTTCCAATTAGCAGGCTTGCCTGGAGCAGCTCTCGCAATGTATAAGTTAGCCTTACCCGAAAACAAGAAGCGTGTTGCCTCAATTCTGATCCCTGCAGTGTTTACACTCGCTCTGGTCGGTATTTCTGAACCGATTGAATACACTTTCTTATTTGTAGCACCTGCTTTGTATTGGTTAGTTTATGCTCCGCTCTGTGGTTTGATGTATGTGCTAGCTGAGTTTTTCCAGATATCTATTAACGGAACGGCTTTACTGTTCATGATCCCTAACTTAGCGCAACCGCATAAAGTGCATGCCATCCATGCGCTGTGGTTGTTGCCTTTAACCTTTGCGCTGTACTACTTTGTCTTTAGCTTTGTAATTAAGCGCTTTGATTTGCCCACTCCTGGTAGAAGAAAGCAAAAGCAAGCAGAGATCAAGCTGTTTAGCAAGCAAGATTATCGCAACCAGCAAGCTGAAAATGCACAGGCTAAAAGCGAAAAGTCTAGCGCTACTAGCAGCGATACCGCTGATTTAGTAGAGCGCATTATTTCTGCCTTTGGTGGTAGCGAAAATATTGAAGCAGTGGGTAACTGTGCTACCAGATTGCGAGTGACAGTGTTTGACGGCACAAAAGTTGCAGATACCGAATATTGGCTAGAGCATCTTGAGGCTAAGGGCGTGCTGAGAGGAGATAAAAATTTTCAAATTATCTATGGCGTGCAGGTTGGGCAAATTGCTACCACCATGCGAGAGCGCCTGAATTTAGCTTAAGTCATATTGGGAGGAGAAATTATGAAACACATTAAAATTGCTGCCGGTTTAGCACATGTAAACTATGGCAATATTGCTGAAGTAGTAAGACAAGCTGTGGAAGCGGGCGTTGATTACGTACATTCAGATGCCGCCGACATGCATGATTTACAAAATATGAAGCTGATGGGTGGTTATCAGATTATTGATGGTATTCGCCCTGTAACTGACAAGCCGATTGAATGTCACATTTACACACGCTCAATGGATGTAATGTTCATTGATCAAATCGCCAAGGCAGGAGCCAATATGTTAATAATTCCAGCTGAACATTTCATTGGTGCACCGCTGGCATATATTATCAACTGGTGTCGTGAGCGTGGCTTAAAAATTGGACTCACCATTGGTTGCTATACACCTTTGTCTTTCGTCGAAGAGTCGATTTACGATATCGATCGTCTACACGTAGTCACTCATGGTGTCGATGAAACAGATGGCGCTGACAATTGGGGTTGGCGTAGATCAGTCGTGCATCTGCTGAAACGAGCGAGAAAATTGATTGATGAATGTAATCCTAGGTGTGAGCTATCAATTGATGGTGGCATCAGACACGATAATATTGCGCCATTGATAGAGACTAATCCTGATGTTGTAGTTTTGTCATCTGCTCTCTTCAAAGATCCAGATGGCATTGCAGCTGGTTATGCAAAGTGTAGACAGGCAATTGATCAAGCGGTCAAAGAATATGGTTTGCAATAGTTATAGTGATTATTTACATAAGTTACTGACTTTAGGCGTGGGGCTGATCAAGGGAGATCAGCTCCACATTTTGTGTGTTGATGGGTTAGATATAAATGAACTTGTTAGTCAGGCTACTGCTATTTCAGGAAATAGACCATACGTAGATACTCTGATAATAGAAGAGTTAGAAACCGAATTTAAGTCGACAGGAAAGCTAGCTAGCGTTGGAAAATTAGCAACAAAACTCTGTGCTTATCATAGGCAAGGAGTTTGCTTTCTTAAATTGAATCAAAGTTGCTTAAGACAGCTATCGGAACTAGTCTATCTTGCTTTTATAGATGCGCTGAAACCATTCAAGAAATTAACCCAAGCAGGTAAAGTGGTGAGTTGTTCGGCGGTAATTGCTAGTAAAGCCTGGGCGAATAAACTAAAACTTAGCGAAGTGGAATTAGCGGCTGAATTAGGTGAAATAACTCGTAACTATCAATCTGACCTAGCAAAAATCGAAGCGCTAGTGCGTTGCTTAAATCAAAGTACAATCGATAGTTTGCACTTTAGAAGTAGTACTTGTGATTTGCGAGTTCAGCTACCTGCCAATGCTCCGTTTATTGGTGGTAGACAAATTTGCCAAGGTGTAGAGAGACGTAAATATTTACCTAATTTCCCTACTTTTGAATGTTTTACGGCACCACTTAAATATGGGGTAGAAGGTAACGTTTTGACGCAAAGACCTTTCTGTTACGCAGGAGCAGAATTTGCACCTTGCAATTTATCTTTTAAGGCGGGAAAAGCTGAAAGCGATTATGTACCTTTGAATAACTTGTTGGCTGATCGTCTGGATAGAGCATATTTAGGTGAAATAGCTATAGTTTTAGCTCAGCGTATTAAGCGTGTTTACTACGATACCTTACTCGATGAAAATGCGGGTTGTCATTTTGCCTTAGGAGCTAGCTATCCCTTAACATATACTCCTTGCCTGCAAGGTAAAAGTGAAGCTGAATTATCGCAGTTTTATAACCAAAGCGATCTGCATCTTGATATCTGTTTTGGTACACCAGATTTACAAATTGATTTACTTAGCAAAGGTTGTCTACAACAAACCATTAGCATGGTGTAAAATAGGCAATGAATTTTGTAATCAAGGAGAATATATGGCAAGAGAAGATCTGATCGAGGTTCAAGGCGTAGTTGTTGATACTCTACCTAATACCCTGTTCCGTGTACAACTAGAAAACGGGCATGAAGTTATTGCTCACTTATCGGGTAAGCTTCGTCAACACTACATCAAGATTTTGACTGGTGACCATGTGACGCTCGAGCTATCGCCTTACGACTTAAGCAAAGGTCGCATCACTTGGCGCTCCAAATAGAAAATACAACGCCTAGTTTCCTAGGCGTTTTAACTTTATAGCGGGATTAAGTCAGTAGTTGAGTTAAGAGGATAGAGATGAGTAAATTAATATTTGTAACTGGTGGTGTAGTATCCGGTATTGGTAAAGGAATTTCAGGTGCTTCTATAGGTCGCTTGCTGAAAAACAGAGGTTTTTCAGTCTTCATGCAGAAGCTAGACCCTTATCTTAATGTTGATGCTGGTACGATGAACCCCTTTCAACACGGTGAAGTGTTTGTCACTAAGGACGGAGCCGAAACTGACTTGGACTTAGGTCATTATGAGCGCTTTATCGACACTGAACTCACTCAAAAATCCAATATCACAACCGGTCGCATTTATAACACCGTAATTGAGCGTGAGCGTAGAGGTGACTACCATGGTGCTACGGTGCAAGTTATTCCGCACATCACTAATGAGATCAAGCGCAATATCTTAGCGGCTCTGCAAGAATCAGGCGCCGATATTATCATCACTGAGATTGGTGGCACCATTGGCGATATTGAATCACTACCTTTTGTTGAAGCCATTCGTCAGGTCCATGCATCGATGGATCGACATGATGTTCTCTTCATCCATACAGCCTTAGTTCCTTTAGTGCCCGGTTCAGATGAATTAAAAACCAAACCGACACAACACTCACACAAAGAGTTGATGAGTTACGGCATTAAAGAAGATATTTTAGTGCTCAGAAGTGATGGAGTTATTACAGACCAACTCAAAGACAAAATCGGTCTTTTCTGTGATTTGCCCCGTGAAGCAATCGTACAATCAGAGAATGTGGAACTGATCTATGAAGTGCCACAATCGCTATCACGTCAAGGATTAGATGATTACATTTTGCGTCGCCTGCATTTACACGAGAAAGCATTACCCAAAGATAAGGCTGATACAGCATGGGATGAGATGGTAGCTCGCTTCAAATCTGCCTCCAAACCGTTAAAAATCGCCTTGGTTGGTAAATACGTGAAAGCACATGATGCATATCTGTCAGTGGAAAATGCCTTGCAGGATGCAGCCTATGAGAATGGTTGTTTGCTAGAGATTGAATGGATCGACTCTGAATTTATTGATGCCAATAATGTTGAAGAACAGCTGAAAGGTGTGGATGGTGTCATCGTACCAGGTGGTTTTGGCAATCGTGGTATTGAGGGCATGATCTTAACAGCTAACTATTGTCGTCTCAATAAAATTCCTTATTTTGGTATTTGTTTGGGCATGCAGATTGCCTGTATCGAATATGCCAGAAATGTGCTCGGCTTAGCTGATGCCAATTCCATTGAGTTTGATTCAGAAACAGACAATCCAGTTATAACCTTGATGGAAGAGCAAAAAAACATTCATAACATCGGTGGTACTTTACGCTTAGGCGATTATAGTTGCCAGATTGATAAAAACAGTATTGCTGCAAAACTTTATGGCACTACTGATATTATTGAGCGTCACCGTCATCGTTACGAGTTAAACAACGAGTATAGAGAACGGTTAGAAGAAGCGGGCTTAAATATTTGTGGCGTTAACCAAGAGCTAGAGTTAGCTGAGATTGTGGAGTTGCCGGAGGATAATAGTCATGGTTACTATGTTGCCTGCCAATTCCACCCCGAATTCAAATCTCGCCCGACCAAAATTCATCCTTTGTTTAATGGCTTCATTCAAGCATCGATTGCTCATAAAGAAAAGTTAGGCGAAGAAGCTAAAAATAAAGCTGAAACTAAAGCTAAGTAAATTGTACCCACTAGAGGACGAACTAAGATGCGCAAAGTTAATCGCGGAGTAATTCTTTTCTTAGTCGTGCTAGTGGGTATGCTTTTTTATATGTATGCCCAGATTAAACATTATGAAAATCTGAGCACTATCATTGAGCCACAAACAGAAGAATTTGCTGATATGGTCAATAGCACCATACGAAGTTTGCAAGAACAACAGTTGACTGAGAGCGCAGCTTTAGAGTTTTGCGCTCATGCCGTACAACAATATCCCTATTGGTACACAGCAGATCAGGCGCAGTTAGATGGACAAGCTGAGGGGTTATTCTCGCTATACCGTTCGCTTCTCAGTAGTAATGCAGTTTTGCAAGCAAAATACGAAATTAAAGATCTCAGCTTAATCGAACAGCATCAACATTACTATACTTTTCGTTGTAGCATGCTCTGGCATTACGAGAATGTTGACACTAGCAATATAGTTTGTGATTTTTATTTTGTGCAAACTAAGCGTGGTTTTCGCCTGCTCGGAACCAGTATGTGGGAGCGCTTTGTTGAAAAAGGCAGGGGATAGTCATGGTTTACCTGGAATTAGAACATATCAACAAGCATTTTCGTAAGCACCACGTAATCAAAGACTTAAGTTTGCAAGTTAATGCTGGAGAAGTTTTTGGTTTTTTAGGGCCCAACGGGACAGGTAAAACTACAGTCATCAAGATGGTGTTAGGATTTCTCACCCCTGATTCTGGTACGATTCGCATTTGCGGTATCGATCTGAAAGAAAATTTTGAAAAAGCGATGGCGAATGTGGGTGGCATTGTAGAAAATCCTGATATGTATTTAGAATTTTCTGCCTTGGATAATCTACGTTTTTACGCAAAATTACAGGGAGTAGACGCAGAGCGCATAGATTATGTAGTGCGCTTGATGCACCTAGAAACACGCATCCACGATAAAGTAAAAAAATACTCCTTAGGTATGAAGCAACGTCTGGGCTTAGCGATGGCGTTGTTACATGATCCCAAACTACTGATGTTAGATGAGCCAACCAATGGCTTAGATCCTGCAGGTATTCAAGAATTGCGTAATATTCTCAAAGAGCTGGCACATGAACAGAAGAAAGCTATTTTCGTTTCCAGTCACCTACTCAGTGAAATGCAATTGATTTGTGATCGAGTGGGTATTATTGATCAAGGCACCTTGGTAGCTATCGAAAAGATTGAGAATATCACGGCAAATAAACAACAACGTAACCACTATGTGATGGAAGTAGAGCCAGTGAGCAAAGCGCATAAATTATTGGTTGAATATTTTACTGATTGCCAAATCGTAGATGGTGATTTGCAGTTTTCAGCTCTAACCACACAGATACCTGGCATTCTCAAGCATTTGATCAACAATGATTGTGCTGTTTTCCGCATCAATTATCAGCAAAACAACTTAGAAAAGTTGTTCCTAGAAACTGTAGGGAGAAAGCTGTAATGCAAAAGGGATGTGCGTTACTCAGCAACGAAATGCGCAAAATAATTCTGCGTCCTGTTACGTGGATCATTTTGCTCATAATGGTGCTGTTTACCTGCTTAATCACAGGCATCGGCTATATATCACTGAAAAGCTTTAACGATCTGGTGAGTACCGCTGATTTAAGCACTGCGGAAATCGATCAAGACATCGAAGAGCAAATCAAGAATGTAGAGAGTAATTTAGCTTATCTGCAAAAAGAACAACAAAAAGCTAAGAGTATGAAAGGGGAGTTCACACCCCATAGTTCACCTAGTTCAATGCAACTTCTGCAACTGCAGCTAAAGATCTTGCAAACCTACCGTAAACAACACCTGAATACTAGGAGTGGCGGTAGCGGTATTTTGTACGAGCTTTTAAACAATCACTTTAGTCCGATTTACGCTAGGGAAGATGAAAGACATGTAATTTTAGCTAATGCAGCAATCGAGCAATTGTGTCGAAACATCACTAGTGATTACGAGACAACGTTTAAGGCATATATTAAGATCCTAGCGCAACATCAGCCGACTACTAATGCGGAGAGTGTCTGGATTAAACGGCGTATTGACAGTGTTGAGCAATTGTTAGCGAGCTTGCAAAGCCTAAGTGACGAAAAGAAATTGCAAGCATTAAACGCTAATTATCGCTCCTTGATTGACATCATCAAGCAACGAGAAAAATTACAGAACACTTTAGAGCTCGGCTATTTTGATACTAGCTACAGTAAATTCTCGCAAGGAACTCTGTTAGATGAGGGTTTAAGAGAACAGCTACAGAGCAGAATACAGGCTAATACTTATCAGCTAGAGCATCACACCTACCTGCTCAATGAATCCGAGAGTACGCTCAATAGTGTTCTGCGCATCAGTTTTAGCTCGCGCTTCTTTGTCACTATGCTTTTGATTGTATTAACAGGTAATATTATCGCCGGCGAGATCAGCTCAGGTGCAATTAAAATGATGCTAATTTCACCGATTAAGCGCTCACGCATTTATTGGAGCAAATTCCTAGCTCTTAGTCTGATGGGTTTGTTCTTAGTTTTGCTACATTACTTGCTGTGTATGTTGATCGCTTTGCCATTCATAGGTGGTCTGAGCAATCCGCAAGTGATTCAGTATGCTAATTCCTACATTGTGGTACCGCAATGGCTGGAGTTTTTGCTCAGTAGCCTAATTTCCTATTACTTCATCTGGTGTGTAATGATCTTTACTTATGCAGCTAGCTGTTTGATTAGGAGTTCGGGCTTTGCTATAGCGATAGGTACTTGCGCCTACATGGGCAGAATAAGTGTGGCAATGTTTAACTACAATTATTTAGGTAGTTTCTGGCTGAACATCTTGCCTTATCCGCACATTCTGCAGGTAGAGAATATTTTGCCAACAGACAGCATTCTGCTAGTCAGCGCTATTGCTTCTAATCAATTTGAATTGCTCAATTTCCAACCTAATCTTTGGTTTTCTGCGCTATATTTAGGGCTATTTACCGTAGCTTTATTGTGGGTGGGTAGAGATTCTTTCTGTAAGCGAGACATAAGTTAAAACAACAATTTCCTCTTGGAGTTCAGCTCACCATTTACTCACAATTTATTTGCGAATGAATCGCATTAATAATAAAATTTTATATAAGAGCTATAAATTTGTTTCCGAAACATACAGTTAGAACAATCACATACGGCGATGCGGTTAAGATAACCGCATCGCCGTAACATGTAAAACGCAGAAAAATTTTTAGGTGCCTCCTATTTTTTTTTTTTTCTAAAATTGGTTAGCAGGTTTCTGGTTAGCCAGTCTAACTAGAAATTTTTTTTAGCTTCTTTTAGCTAAAAACTTAAATTCTTAATTCTAATTAGATGTTGAGGAGTGCTATGCGAGGACCACACAAGTCTACTAAGTGTTTGAGTTTGCTTTTGGCATTAATTCTACTGCTGACAGTGGTTGTTACACCTCTGCAAAGCGTAGGTGCAGAAACAGAGCCCACCACTGAGGGGGCACTTGTTGCTGAGCAAAAGATTACTGAAACTACTCCTAGCACTCAAAGCGAAAATGAAGATCAAACTACTGCCGATAGCAATTACCATAGTGATTCGGAGGAAGCTGCTACTACTGACAGTGAAGAAGGTAGCCAACCGACCACAGTAACTACTACTGCTCCGACCAAGGAGGATGCAGAAAAAATTCAAGCAGAGCGTGAAGCTGAGGCAGATCGCAAGTTAAAAGAAGATATTAAAAATGCTTACCATACTGTGGCGAAAGATTTTGCTTTTGACAAAAAGCATGGTGAGATCACTGGCTTAAATGAAAAGATGGATTGGTCCAAGACCAAGAACATCTACCTAGAAATTCCCGCAGAAATTGAAGGCGTTAAAGTAACGGCGATTCGTGATTTTGCTTTTTATCAGGAGAGTAAAGTAGTAGCGCTGGAATTACCTCAAACTTTAGAGTTGGTTGGAGGTTATGCTTTCGCTTTTACCAGAATTAGAGATTTAGATTTAAGTACTAATGAGAATTTAACCACGCTTGAGGACTTAGCTTTCTATGATACGAGCTTAAAGAGC
>JAEWER010000028.1 GCA_023389255.1 Bacillota bacterium | reverse complement strand
TTGCTCTTGTCAACTTCATACTGTGCCTGGATTGTAAAGTCTTTTCCCGAAGTGACGACAAAATTTTTCAACGCTTCCACTGTCGTAAAGGTCTTATTGTCGTCAAGTTTCCAACCGCGGAAAATCTTGCCTTCTTGGGCTGTGGGCAGTGCGAGCCCTTCGACATTATCACCTTCGCTGACTTTTTGTCCTTGGTAGACCGTGTATTTGCTGGTGTCACCATCGCCATTATCGACGGTCATCACGACGCGACGATAGAAGCTATATGATTTTCTAACTGAGTAACCCATCTCGTTGCTACCAGTTACAACCAATTTATAGTTTGTTGTCAGATCTTCTGGCCACTCAAAACTGAGTGAGCGTTTACCTAAAACAAGGGGATTGTCCAATGAATAACCCGAAGAAGTTTGAATGGCCATGAGATCTGGATAAGAGTACGCACTCTGACCATCAAAAACTTTATCTCTTCCACCTAAACGCAATCTTGTTGAAGTGGAATTCAGTGTGACTGCAAAGTCTCGTTTGGTGACCACTTCACCATCTTTGTTGTAGTCCTTAAATATGGTTTTATAATTGACTTCTTTTGGATTATCTTCACTCGCGTCAGAAATTTTCAACAGCGTACCGAAATCCATCCTAAATTGGAAAGTGGTTTGACCACCGTTAGACCCCAAACCTATATCTGTACCTAGAAAGTCTTTTATACCCATTTGATTATCTAAGTCGATATTCTTCTCATTTTTCGGTTCCCAATTATAGAATTGGTCAAACTTTCCTGGTTTGTTATGTTCGACTATTGCCTCACCTACCAATCTGGCATGGAAATGCTCAAACTGATCGAATTGGGCATTTTGAAGAGTGTTTCCTTTTTGCTCAATGAAATTAATTTTGACGTATTTATTTAATTCTGTATTTTTGATGGTTCCTTGTGTTGGAATTTTATATGAAGCGTAATCGGCTGGTCGGAGTTCTTTTTCCCTGCCGTCGATGTAATTAAAGGCATATATCAGTTTTCGTTCAGACTCGTAAATGGTGTAGGTTGCGTCTTTGTCCTGCGGTTTTTCTAAGAGCTCCGCATTGGTAAGAATATGGTCTTCCTGATCTTTCCACGTCTTCGGTCTGACGTTTTGGTAGTAACTAATTCTTCTAAAGTCTTCGATATAAGCTCTTGCGTCCTCGTTGCTGGAAAGTTTCTCTCCGGCGTTGAGGGTCACTGTCTTAGTAGGGAATTTGTATCCATCATGACTAAAAGGAATAACTAGGTTAATAGTTACAGGAGTGGCAGGTGCCTCAACTTCATCTTCTACAGGTACCATGACACGATCATCGTCGCCCTCTTCTGCGTAAACAGCTACACGCTCCTCAGCGTTGGGATCTGCGTTTTCCTCTACAGATGCAGATGCACTATCTTCAGATAATGCCACAAGCTTGTTTTCAATTTTGCTATCTAGAGCTACTACAGGTGCAGTTTCACCTGCATCATTATTCTCAGCGAAAATCGCTGAAGATGTAAAAAGATTTAAAGTAGCTACTAGCATTAAAAAGCAAATAAAAATAGATAATAATTTTTTCACTTTACTCTTCATAAACATCCCTTTCTAAAATTATTGGGAAGATTATATACGCTAATCCAAGACTACTTCAATGATGTCTGTTATCGATATTTTTTAATATAACTTACTAAAAAAAACGGATGAATAAGAACTTGTCCAAATATTGTTCTGCAAAATAACTAATCTGTGGTCTAACTAGGCAAATTTTCAACCGTATTTTTAGTCATGTATAAAAAAATCAATGAAGTTTAATATACTGATAGCTAGTAACATATATATCTATTGAACTATCACTTTACTCATGTTGCAGTTAATGTAATTTGATTAGGAAAAATTTAATAATATTCACCAAATAGGAGTCACTCCGGATATCACCCTGCAACCTAAAAGACAATAACTAGCTTAGTTCAAAATCGCCTTGCTCTAAATGATAATAGAATCCCCGTTTAGCGAGTAACTCGCTGTGAGTTCCCCTCTCAATTACTTCGCCCTGATCTAAAACTAAAATCTGGTCTGCTCCCCTAACCGTAGCTAAACGATGCGCCACAACTAACACCGTACAACGTTTCATCAGCTGAGCTAATCCCTGACTAATACAGCGTTCAGTGTAGGTATCAACTGAGCTAGTAGCTTCATCTAAGACGAGAATTAAAGGATCTTTGATCGTAGCTCGAGCGATCGATATAAGTTGTCTCTGTCCCAAAGAAATATTTTGTCCATCAGCAGTTAGCTCAAAATCATAGCCTCCTGGCAGTTTGCTAATAAACTGATGTGCATGGGCTAATTTAGCTGCTCGTTCTATTTCTTCTCTAGTGGCGTCTAATTTACCAAAGCGAATGTTTTCGGCAATAGTTCCTTGAAAGAGATGCACCTCTTGCATAACCATGGCGATGGCTTGATGCAGACTGTCCTGTTTGATGCTTGACACGGAAATTCCATCTATAGTGATAGCCCCTTGATTTACAGCATAAAAACGATTGAGCAAATTGAGCACTGTGGATTTGCCAGAACCTGTACTACCAATCAAAGCAATGGTTTGCTTGGGCTCAGCGACAAAAGATAAATTCCTAATGACTGGTTTATCGGCAACATAGCTAAACTGCACATCTTTAAAAACAATTGCACCTTGAGCTGGTATACTCTCTGCTCCCTTACACCAACAATTCTTTTTCTCTTGAACTTGATAAGTAAAGGTGCCTAGATCCTGTTCTGCTTTGCTATCTAACATCCTAAAAATACGCTCTGTTGAGGCAAGCGCAGACAGTAACATACTACTAATGGTGGAAAGCAGAATCATGGGATCAGCAAAATTGGCTGAAAGACGCATAAATACAACCAACGTTCCTAAATCCAGGTTAAAGCTACCAGTAACTAAACAGTAGCTACCAAAACCTAAAATAATCAACTGTTGTAACAATGCTGTGAGCGTATTGAGGGGAATAGGCAAACTGCCTAAAATACCAGCCTTAGTCGTTATTTGTTTAACACGAGTACTTTTTTCAGCTAATTTCAAGGCTTGTTCTGCTTCTTTAGCAAATAATTTTAACTCTTGACGACCAGCTATTGACTCCTCGGCTAAACTGCTCAATTGAGCAAATTCAGCTTGCCTTTGGCTAAAACTCATCAATCCTTTACGTGCGACAAACCAGGTCAATAATACGCTAGCCAAAGATGTTAGCAGAGCTACAACTGTCAAAACTAAACTTTGGGAGAGCATAACTGCAACTATCAAAACTATAGTAATGATCGATTCAATCAAACCAGCGCTGGTATCAGCAATAACGCTGTCTACTTGTACGATATCGTTAACATAAGTACTGAGAATAAAACCTGTATCGTGCTTATGAAAATAGCTGAGAGGTAATTTTTGCATATGCTTGAACAGTTCAGTGCGCAAATGACTTGATGTCTTAAGCGACACCGAAATAAGCAACTGATTACAAATCAAATGGGAAATAGCTACTATTAGGCCTAGCAAAGCCAAAACTATACATTGCTTTACTAATTCTTGGTAATTTGGATCAGTAGCCAAGCCATTGATGATAGGCTTTAACATATTAGTCATCGCAACATGTGCACCTTTTCTGCTCAGCATGAACACTACTGCTAACAGATAAAAGTATTTATATTGCCCTAAGTAACGTAACAGGCGTTTAAAGATAGTAAAAACATTCATTTGGACTGGCATTATGCTATCCCTTGTTGTATTTGGTACATTTCTGCATAAAGAGAGCAGTTGACTAGTAATTCTTCGTGACTGCCTATCGCTACTATTCTCCCCTCGTCCAACACCAAAATACGCTGACAGCCAACGAGTGAAGATATACGCGTGGTAACTCTTATTTCTGCTTGCTTGCGCTGATTTAGATTGGCAATAACTTGGCGCTCTGTCACTTGATCCAAAGCACTGGTTGCATCATCTAATAACAAAAGAGAAGCAGATTTCAAAAAAGATCTTGCCAGGCACAAGCGCTGTTTTTGACCTCCTGAAAAGTTAGCACCTGCTATTTGCACCTCACTTGCTAAGCCCTGTTTGTTTTTTAGCGTAGGTGCTAATTCTGCCTTAGCGATAGCCTGCCACATTTGCTCAACACTTGCCTTGTCATTTGCCAAAGTCAAATTACTTTCTACATCGCCACTAAATAAAAAATTAGTCTGTGGTACGTAGCTGATTTCTTTAGAAAAAAGAGAGTTATTTTGTGCTGAGTTCTCCCCTGCTTGAATATGCCAAGTAAGCGATCCTGATGTAGGTTGCAAGATTCCCGCAACAATTTTTAATAGAGTACTTTTACCGGAACCTGTAGCCCCAACTATACCAATTTTTTCTGTGGCATAAATCTGTAAATTGATATCTTGCAAAACTGGTTCCTCGCTATTGGGATAGCTGTAGCTTACATTTTCCAAAGTTAGTAACGGTAGTTGATCCATAGCCCTATCCATTACATTTGAGCTACTATCAATTACCCTCGTCTTAGATTTTGTCAGTGATTTTAAGGCTAGAAAGTTTGAGATACGCTTTGCCGATACAAGCCCTTTACCAGCTTGGTTAAGACAAAATTGTATTTGAAGTAAAGAACTAAGCGCTAAAAAATTATAAACCAAGAATGTATAGACCACACCTGTAGTCAATTCTCCTTTTAGAACAGACACACCTGCACCAAAAACAATTACAGCTTGCATGAAAAAAATAATAATCGTGGCACAAGGCATCAACGCTAAATTGATGCGCTGTGATCTACCTTGGGCACGATACAATTGTTTGGCCACATGCAGAAATTTTTGTAAAACATGCTCTCTGCGCACAAATGATTTGATATTAGCTACATTCACAATATCTTCTTTGACTGTCACATTAAGTTGATCGATTTGTTCCATCCATTGTCGATAATTGCGCAGGTTATATCTGAAAGTAACGATGAGAAAGATAGCTAACAAAATAAAAGCAACCAACAAATAGCCTCCTAAACGAGGTGATATTTTCAGCATGGTTAAACTTGTAGCGAGAAAAAGCATAGAATATTGTGGCAAATCACTAAATAGTCTGACCAATATTTCATTCACTATTTGAGTATCGCTAGTCAATCTACTGAGCAATGTTCCCGTAGTTAATTTGTGTGCCAACAAAACTTCTTCAGATAGATTTAGTAGCTGTTCTGATTGTTCTTTGCGCAAACGGTGTGCTACCTCTCCTGCCAGTTGATTCGCAAAGCGTAAGATAAGCGTTAAAAATATAAAGACCAGCAATATCAGAAAAGCAAAATGGGAAAATTGAGAAACAAAACTTTTTATATTCCGGTGCTTAATGTTGCTATCGAGAATATCACCAACTTTGAGAGGAATGGCTGTGGAGGCATAGACATAACCTAGAACGCAACACAAACTAGCACAAACTTTAAACCAGTTTTCCTTTAATGATTGTTTGGTCAATCGCCACATAAGCCCTACTCCTTAGACCAATTATACATCTCTTGTTTACCCTGTCCTTGCTCAAGTTTGCTCTAACATGTAATATTAAAACCGACGTCGATTCCGAGTCGTGACCTTGTTGGTCCCGTGCAATATCGGCCCATGAACCCCGTCAGGTCCGGAAGGAAGCAGCGGTAAGTGGTTACCTGTATGTGCCGCGGCAAACCTGCAAGGTCTTGAGTCGGAACCGGCGTTTTTTAGTTTTAAGATGAACAGTTGGTAAGCAAAATAGGAGCATCTATGTCAGATTTGGCTTTATACCGTGAATGGCGTCCCAAAACTTTCACTGAAGTGGTGGGACAGAAACATATTGTTGCACCTCTGCAACAGGCGGTGATCTCGGGGAATATTCGTCACGCTTACCTTTTCTGTGGTACACATGGCACTGGTAAAACTAGCTTAGCTAAAATTTTTGCTAAAGCGATCAACTGTCAAAAGCCCGAAAACGGTAATCCTTGCGGTGAATGCGAAATTTGTAGAGCCTATGAAAACGGCTCTTTGATGGATGTTATCGAGTTTGATGCTGCCAGCAATAACAGCGTGGAAGATATACGTCGTATGATCGACGAGGTAGTCTACTCGCCCACCAAAGCGAAGTATAAGGTTTATATCATCGACGAAGCACATATGCTCTCTATGGGAGCTTTGAATGCTTTGCTCAAAACTTTGGAAGAACCGCCTGCACATGCTATTTTCATTTTGGCAACCACTGATCCACAGCGGTTGCTCACCACCATTATTTCTCGTTGCCAACGCTTTAATTTCCGTCAAATCTCCAGTGAAGACATGTTGGCGCATCTGAAGAAAATTTGTGTACAAAAGCAGATTGATGCCACGCCTGAAGCTTTACAAACTATTGTGCATCTTTCTCGAGGTGCAATGCGTGATGCTCTCTCTCTTTTAGATCAAGTTGCATCAAACGCCAAACAAATCACCCGTGAGCAACTACTCGCCATGGTTGGTGTAGCACAAGATGATTTAATCGATGCTCTGTTCTGCGCGATGCTCAAGCACGATGTGGAACAAGTTCTATTACAAATAAACAACTTGGCAATTTCAGGTATTAGTTTACAGCGCTTCACTTTAGATTTTGCTGAATATCTGCGCAATCTTTTGGTAATTAAGACGGTTGCAAACCCTGCGAGCATTTTGCCATTTACTGCTGAACATATTGCTCATCTAGGACAATTAGCTAACTTGTTAGAACCTAATTGCCTGATCAGTTTGATCAGTGCCCTTTCTGAGTTAGCTTCTGAATTGCGTCATGCCAGCGATCAGAGGACTGTCTTGGAAGTTGCTTTTTTAGCTATGCTCACACGCATTAAGCCTGATACTACTTTAGAACTTCCTCTCAACTATCACACTGTCGTGCGTGAAGTTATAGGGAGTGCCAGTAACTCCGCTAGCAAAGATACTAATGAGGGCGTTCCTACACCTATAAAACCAGTTATCCCCACTACTTTACCAGCTGAACTGACTGAGTCGGCAGATGTTCTAGAACCTGTAGAACAGGCGGAGCCTACAGAACCATCTGCAGAACCTGCAGAACCTGCAGAACCTACAGAGCATACAGAGCCAATAGCGCCTGCAAAGCAGGAAACTGCGACAACGACAGAAATTGAAGAGGCACAAGTAAATAATCTATCTGATTATGCCCTGCCTGAGCCCCCACCTGTAGATGAAGATCTGTTACTGCCACCAACGCATGTTGCCGAAGATATTGCAACCTCAGCTGAACCTTTGGAAACAGAAGAGTTTACACCGCTGGATAAGCAAGCGGATATGTTTGCACAACTGTTACCTGAAAGCAAACCAGATGCTCCAGCAAGTACTGCACAGACAAATTCAAATGCTGATTTGTATCTATCTATTGAGGAAAAGGTTGAGCTGTGCAAAAAAGTGGCTAAAACAGGCTTAATGTATATGTTTTTACCACTCAAATGTACCGCTGAAAACCTTAATTATGTAGATATTAAAGCTGATGATAATATCGTTGCTTTCCAATTCAAACGTGAATTAGCTCCACCTTATGTTTTGAACAATGTGGATAGTTTCAAGCAATCGATGGATAAAGCATCTTTGGATATGATTGTGGAACAGGTAAAGCAACATTTTAATCGGCGTCTACAGGTTGATATTCAGATTGTTGAAGCTGTGCAGCCTGGCTTTAATTCGCAACAAGAAGTCCATTCCATACTTTCAGATATGGGCTATGGCGACATAACTAGGTTAGAATAAATAGATAAAGTTCGAGGAGGAACTATGGCTAAAGGATTTAATCGTCGAGGCGGTTTCCCCATGGGTGGCATGGGTGCCGGTAATATGAATAACTTAATGAAACAAGCGCAAAAACTGCAACGTGATATGCAGGAAGCACAAGCCAAAGCGGCAGAAATGGTTGGCGAAAGTTCGGTTGGTGGCGGTGCTATCACTTTGAAAGTAGATGCTAATCATCAAATCACGGAATTAGTGATCAAACCTGAGATCGTTGATCCGGAAGATACTGAGATGTTGCAAGATTTATTTGTCGCTGCTGTAAATGAAGCCATGCGAGATTTAGACGAAAAAGTTGAAGGTTGTATGGGTTCAGTTTCTGGGCTAGCTGGCATGGGCGGTATGCTGGGTCTATAGATGGATAATTTCTCGCCTGCTATCAATAATTTAATCACTGAATTGGGTAAATTACCTTCTATTGGTAGAAAAAGTGCCCAGCGACTTGCCTTTCATATTCTTGGTATGAAAGAAAAGGAAGCAAAAGAACTTGCTAACGCTATTCTTGAAGCCAAGCAACGTATAAAGCTCTGTTCCACCTGTTATAACTTTACAGAGTCAGATCCTTGTCCTATCTGCGCTAGCAACTACCGAGATACAAGTGTGATCTGTATCGTTGAGACTCCACGGGATGTCAATGCTATTGAACGCTCTCAGAGCTATGATGGTCTGTACCATGTTCTGCATGGCACACTTAATCCCGAGCGCAACGTTCAGGTGCAAGATTTGAAATTACAAGAGTTAATCGTGCGTTTGCGTGAGCATGCAGAAATTAAAGAGATTATTATTGCTACCAATCCTACCCTGCAAGGAGATGCCACAGCAATTTACCTTGCTAAGTTACTTGAACCACTGGGCTATACCATAACACGTATTGCTGCTGGCTTACCGGCTGGAGGCGATGTGGAATACACGGACGAAGTAACGCTTGCTAAAGCTCTGAAAGGTAGACAAAAAATGTAAAGCACCTAAAGGTGCTTTTTTATTTGAAGATTAATTCGTTAGGTTTCGCTAAACCCAGCTCATCACGTGCTACCTGTTCAATAAATTCATCAGTACCTGCACGATTTGCTTCTTGATTGGCTTGTTCTTTGGCTAATTGAGCTTGATTGTATTGATATTCTAGTTCTTGTCGTTCTTTGCTCAGGCGCTCAAACTCACCATTTTGTTTGATCAACATACTTGCTACGCACAGACAACTAATTACTAGTGCGACAACAACAAACGTTCTGACCATGATGGATCGACGCTTGATCACCCGAATGTTCTGCACATATTTTTCTAAACTTTGTTGTTTTTTTGTCGCCATACAAAATTACTCTAGCAGATTTAAGAGTCAAAAATATTACTGCTAGACTACAATTTAGAGCAAGCGATAGAGCTCGCTCGCCTGCTCTTTGAGTACATGTTCTCTGATTTGTAATACTTCTACTCTGCTCACTTGTTCGCCGAACGTGATTTCTATAATATCGCCAACTTTTATATCAGTGCCTGGCTTAGCTATCTTGTCGTTTACTTTAACTCTGCCAGCACTGGCTAGTTCGTTAGCAATTGTACGACGCTTAATCAAACGTGATATTTTCAAAAATTTATCTAGTCTCATGCTTCAGTTCTTCTTTTGCCCTTTGATAATAATTTTCTAATTCTGTGTCTGACAATTGCTTAAAACCAGTGCCATCAGCCATAGCCATTTTTTCAGCAAGCGCTAAGCGATTGATAAATTTTTCGCTGGCATGATTGAGTGCAATTTCAGCACTGATATTCATTTTACGTAATAGATTGATTGTGATGAATAAAAGATCACCAGCTTCATCTAGTACTGCTTGTTGATAACTATCTAATTGGCTGAATCCAGGCTGAATTTGACATTCTTTAGGTTGATATTGCTTTTGCTGAGCATAGGCTTCTTTTAATTCTTCTGCCTCTTCTTGCACTTTTTGCCAAACTGGTGTGAGATCCCCTTGCCAGTCAAAGCCCCAACTGGCTGCTTTTTCTTGTACTTTTTCAGCTCTTAGCGCCGCTGGTAGAGTCTTAGGAACATCTGCTAGCACCTTTGCTAAAGTATCGAAACCTTTTTGTTGATACTTACTCTGTTGCCAACTGTGCAATGCTTCTTCCACAGTCTGCGCCTCTGTATTGGCAAAAACGTGAGGACTTCTAGCGATCAGTTTTCTAGCTAGGCTGGTAATTACATCCTCAATAGTAAAATTGCCATCCTGTCTGGCGAATTCTGCATGGAATAATACCTGAAACAACAGATCTGATAATTCATCCTGCAAGGCGCTGGGATTGGCTTGCTCGATCGCATCAACCACTTCGTACGCTTCTTCTACTAAATTTTTCACTAGACTGCGATGGGATTGTGCTTTTTCCCAAGCACCACCGTGTTCACTGCGCAAGTAGCGACAAATTTCTACTAACTCGGCAAATTTATAACTATCCTTGAGTACAAAATCTTGCTTTTCCATAATTTTTGATTGTAACTAAAAAAGGCGTGCTACAAAATCACGCCTTAAGATTGATTATTTAGCTTTAGCGTTGACGTAATTTACTACGTACTACGCCACCAATACCAGCTATTGCTACCAAGATGAGCGTGTAGATAAACGGTGCATCTTGCTCACCTGTTCTGAGCAAGGAACTTGCACCAGGTTTTGCTGTAGTTGTGGCTTGGTTTTGCATGCTCAAATAAATCAGTTGCTAATAAGTAGCAATGTCTTGCATCTGCGTAAATATGGTAGTCGCGAACACCACTTTAGGCTACTCGACTACGGTTTACGGGAAGATAAAGACCTAAAAGCATAGTGAAGCACAAAATGCTAGCAACTAGCTTTTCTTCTTATACTTACATAACAATCTCTTTTGTGAGTTAAAAAGCACGGTTTAATGCCTTAATCATACTTTTTATTCAGCGAAAATACTATCTAACTCAGCATCATTGAGCAATTCACGCAAAATGGCAGTTTGCTCATAATCTAAAGTGATACCCTTGCTCATACGGCTGTGGTCTTCATTCCAATCACGAATATCTAACTTGGGCTGGCCATCGTTCCAGCTAACTAAGTTCAATTCTCTGGTCCAGCCAGCACGGCTACTACCTAACTCTCCTAATTGCTGTTTGATCTCGTACTTAATTTCACTTTTTTTCGGTGCCATATATACTCCTCTCTTTTAGACCTTTGTTGGTTTAATGTCCCAGATATCACGAGCGTATTCTGAGATGGTGCGGTCGGAACTGAAATGACCACTCAAACAAATATTTTGCCAGCACATTGCTTGCCACTGCTTTCGGTTAGCATAAGCCTGATGTGCCTGCTGTCTACGCTTGCGATAGGCATCAAAATCACCTAACAAGTAGTAGACATCAGCTTTTTCCCAGCTACTACCCTGCAACAGGGAACGGTAAATATCCATAAACATACCCGAGTTTTGATCATCGAACGTGCCGTTGATCAGACTATCTACCACACGCTTGATCCCTGGGATATGTTCGTATTGCCAGCTGGAATTGTAGTAATCCAGAGTTGGTTGCATATCTTCGATCTTCGAACCAAACATGAACGAATTTTCTTCACCCACGATGTCACAAATTTCTAAGTTCGCGCCATCGTACGTGCCTAAGGTTAAAGCACCATTCATCATAAACTTCATGTTCGAAGTACCCGATGCTTCTTTACCGACCATTGAAATCTGCTCGGAAATATCCGCAGCTGGCAAGATGCGCTCAGCATACGAAACATTGTAATTGTGCATGAACACAACCTTAATCAAGCCGTTAATCTCTGCATCATTGTTAACCAAGTTAGCCACTTCGTTAATGAATTTAATGATACCCTTAGCACGGAAATAGCCAGGTGCAGCCTTGCCACCAAACAGATACGTGACTGGTTGGGTCTTAGTGCGCAACTTAGGATTCTCTTTTAAGGAATAGTATTGATCTAAGATTAGCAGAGCATTGAGCAGCTGGCGCTTGTACTCGTGGAAGCGCTTAATCTGCACATCGAAAATAGAGTTAGGATCAATTTTAATGCCCTCTTTTTGCTCGATTAAGTTAGCTAACTGCACCTTGTTTTGATGCTTGATGTTGTGCAGACGCTCCAGCAACGCATCATCCACAGGTTCTTGTGCTAGCTCTGCCAATTTATCAATATCTTTCACCCAGCTATCGTCACCAATTTTTTCGGTCAACAATTGCGCCAATCCAGGATTACAGGTTCGGAGCCAACGTCTGGGGGTTACACCATTGGTTTTGTTTTGGAAACGACTGGGCCACAACTTGTAGTAGCCCTTGAACGTGTCCTCTTTCAAAATATTGGAGTGAATCTCTGCCACACCGTTCACGGAGTAGGAAGCACAAACAGCCATGTTCGCCATGTGCACTTGTCCGTTGTGAATAATCGAGAGCGGTTCAATTTGATCACTGGGCATATTGTTTTCGATCATGTACTGACGCATTTTATGATCGATAAATTGAATCAATTCCCAAATGCGAGGGAATAAGAATTGGAAGATGCTGATATCCCAGCGCTCTAGCGCCTCCTGCATGACGGTGTGGTTCGTGAAAGCAAAAGTTTTAGTAACAATCTGCCAAGCTTGATCAATATTCACCCCTTGTTCATCAACTAATAGACGCAATAATTCAGGAATGGCAAGAACCGGGTGCGTATCGTTTAGCTGAATGGAGTTAAACTCGGGGAATTGACTAAAATCAGTGCCATGATGCTGAATAAAACGCTTAATAATATGTTGCAAGGACGCTGAAACAAAGAAATATTGTTGACGTACACGCAAGACTTTACCGTCATACGAAGTATCGTTGGGATACAAAACGCGATAGATATCGTTAACACGATTACGTTGAATTACTGCATCATCAAAGCGTTGTGAATTGAACAAATTGAAATCGAACTCTTCTGCTGGTTCAGGTTTCCACAGACGTAAAGTGTTGACATTTTGGGTGTCATAACCAGTTACAGGCAAATCGTAAGGTACGGCATAAACGTCAACATCGTTGTAGTGAACAATAACTTTTTCACCAGCGCGACGTACGTGGAAAGGATAGGGTTCTTCCATCCAAGCATCGGGGTATTCTTTTTGAAAGCCATTTTCAATTTCCTGACGCAAAAGACCGTAACGATAGAGAATACCGTAGCCAGAAACCGGTAAATCTAGGGTGGCGCATGAATCGAGGAAGCAGGCAGCTAAACGACCTAAACCACCATTGCCCAAGCCGGGATCAATCTCTTCTTGTTCTAACTCGCTCAACTCCAGATTGAGTTCGGCTAAAACTTCCTTAACTGGCTGTTCTAAATTTAGGTTAACGAGATTGTTCAGCAAACTTCTGCCTACCAAGAACTCGGCAGAAAAATAATGCGCTTGTTTACCAGAGGTATACACTTCTCTACTCTTTTCCCAGGCTGGAGTAATGTTTTCCATTACCGCCAAAGAAACGCAGGTCCAAATTTCTCTTTTCGTTGCTGTTTTTAGGCTTTTTCCGTAAACGCCAGCAAGAAAAGTTTCAATCTTATCAATTAATGCTTGGTGCTTCATTGCTACTCCTATCAACATTTTGTAACAGGTTCGTACACTTATATAATCGTTGTGCATTATATTTTGAATTAAGTTTAGGGTCAATTTAAGCAGTATATCTGCAACACTTGTCCTCTTTTGTCCTTTTTTCTTAACTCGCAACCATGCCGAACTGACACTATGAACTTATGTTCAACTACACTCTCTTTTTTACAACCTGCTTTTTACTTTGCTACCTTTTAATAATTTTAGAAGACTTGAGTTGCTGTTTGATTCGTAACAACTTGCTCTGCTATCTGCTTGGCTTGTGTTACGCAAGAGCTTTATCGGTAGGCAAGCTTGACTATTTTGGTTACGAGTTAAGTATAAGCATAATATTTTGTGGGCTACTCTTATTTGGTCTGCACTCACTTGAAATACTCACCCAGCGCTTTTGGCTAGGCGCAGGCGATCTAAAACTAAGTCTAGTTTTATACCTCTGGCATCAAGACTTAATGCATGTATTCCTGCTCTGGTTTATCGCTTGTCTGTTGGCGCTAATTTATTTTGCTTTTTGCTTTTGCTACCACATTATTTACTCACAAGCGAAAGATCTACGCCCTAGACTATCTATACCTTTTGCGCCCTGCTTATGCTTAGCTGAACCGCTGAGCTGGTTAGTTCGTTCTTTCGTTGTTTAGTTATTACTAAGCAAATAAATTAAAAGGTAAAGCATTCGGCATCGGTGCTTGAAGCACCATTTTTTCTTTGCTAATTGGATGAGTAAAACCTAACTCGTAGGCATAGAGTGCTGGTCCTAGGCTCTGATGATCTAGTTTTGATTTTTGCTCGCCATAGAGACGGTCGCCTACCAGTGGCAGATTACGATTACTTGTCTGCACTCTGATTTGATGACGCCTGCCCGTAACCAATTCAATTTTCAGCAAGCTAAGTTGCTCTTCTGCGTAAGTTATGGTTTTGAGACAAGCGTAATTGAGTTCACAACGCTTAGCTAGCGCTTTGGTTTTAGCTTGTTGTTTAGTAGGTAGACAGGGCTTTTTAACTACGCAAAATTTACCAGCCTGTTTAGCAGTAGAAATATAGTCCTGCCAATTGCCACAATTAGCTTCAGGTACTCCATGTGTCACCGCTAAGTAGAATTTCTGCCAGTGCTTTTGTCTGATTTGTTCACTTAAACGACTGGCAGCTTTTGAGGTTTTAGCAAACAACATTAAACCACCGACAGGTTGATCTAAGCGATGCAACAAACTGAGCCACACATTGCCAGGCTTGTTATAAGTTTCTTTCAGATATTGTTTGAGCAAAGTCAACATATCTGGCTTGCCCGTATTATCTTCTTGCGACAAAATGCCTACTGGTTTGACGCAGGCAAGTAAGTGATTATCTTCATAAACAATGGTTAAGGATGGCAAGCCATAACCTGGCTGATAAACTGTATACTTTGTTTCCATGTTGCTCCCAGCTGTATTCTCTATCTATAGCATTATAATTAAGTTATCTATGTTAAAGAATGGAAGGTGACTATGAACATTCCAGCAGTAATCTTGATTGTTGATGATGATCCAGTAGTACATGAGTCCTTATCTATTTATCTCAAAGCAGAGGGCTACAAAATTGTTTCTGCTTTTGACGGTGAAGATGCTATCAATAAGTTCAAAATAAATAATCCTGATTTAATCTTGCTCGACTTGATGATGCCTAAACTTTCAGGCACAGAAGTGTGTCGTGAAATTCGTAAAAATAGCAATGTTCCCATCATGATGCTGACCGCTAGAGGGGAAGAAATTGATCGTATTTTAGGCTTAGAACTGGGCGCAGATGATTACATCGTAAAACCATTCAGCCCTCGAGAAGTTCTAGCAAGAATTAAAGCTATTTTTAGACGTACCAGCGAAAGCGATACTAAGCACAACTCCGTGTTGCAATTCCCTGGCATTACTATCAGCATTGATAATTACAGTGTAATTGTCGATGGCGTAAATGTGGGATGTACGCCCAAGGAAGTGGAAATTCTGTATCTGCTAGCTTCTAATGCTGGGCAAGTGATGGATAGAGAAAAAATCTTGAATCATATTTGGGGTTATGACTATTTTGGTGATACCAGAACGGTGGATACCCATATCAAGCGTATCCGCAACAAAATTAACTGTGACAAACATCAGTATGCCTTAGTAACTGTTTATGGTGTGGGCTACAAATTCGAGCCTGGTGTCACTAATGCTTAATTGGTTAAAGCAAAAAACTAAATTAGAGAGCGCGCCCGATACTTCTATCACGATTGGCAACAGCTATTTTTTACGTCGAATTTTAGCGATTTTATTGGGCGCTTTAATCTTATGGTCTATCTGCACAGGCTTGCTGTATTCTCGCATCGCCAGACCTCTATTTATTCAGCTCAAACAAAGGGATATTTTACCGCAGGTGCGACTGTTGGCTCAGACCATGGAAAATAGTAGCCAAGATAGAAATCGTGAAATCAATTACTTGATCAATCTCTATTATCAGTTCTATGGTTCTACCACTTACTACTTGGGAGCAGACGATCAAATACAGCGTCCCTTAGCTAGCGCCGAAGCTAAGTTCAGCGATGCCTTTCGCAATGATTTAGACAAACAGATTAGAGAACTCGCTAGCACCGTACAGAACACAGGGGATATCGGTTCTTCCGTTTATCAACCTCAACTTAGCACCGAAGAAGTCGGTGAATTTTTGCTCATTGCTACACCGATCAAAAATGCTAGCGGTACTAGATCTAATGGCACGCTGGTAATGATGCAACCGTTAAATGAGCTCAACGCAGGTATACGCAGTTTGAATATTGCTCTATTGACTTCGGGTATTATCGTTGCTTTTATTTTGTTCATACCCTCCGCTCTCATCGCAGTGCGCTTAGTTTCTCCGCTAACGCGAATGCGTAAAGTTGCACTAGCCATGACACAAGGTAATTTCAGTTTGAAAGCTAGCGAAGAGGGAACTCATGAAATTGCTGACTTAGGTCGTGCTATGAACTTGTTAGCTGACAGATTGAGTGCAACCATCTCCGAATTAACGCACGAACGCAATCAGTTACAAGAAATTATTGAGAGTATTGCTGAGGGCATCATGGCAGTGTCGGAAAAGGGTGAAGTGACGCTCGCTAATAAAATGATGTGGCGTCTGTTTCATCGTGATCCTGCACTGTACGATCATCACGCTTTGCTCAAGGCAATCAACCTGCAAGATTTATTCCTGCAATGTATGCAGACACAAGAGAGTGTCAGTGGCACCATACCGACTGAGCGTGAAGTAATCTCCTATCTAATCGCTCCCCTAAGAGATGGTAAAAATCTTTCGGGCGCTGTAGGTCTGTTTAGAGATATCACACAAGCGGAACGTTTGGAACAAACCAGACGTGAATATGTGGCTAACGTCTCTCACGAATTGCGCACACCGATCACCGCTATGCGTGGTCTGTTAGAACCGTTGCATGACGGCATGGTACAAGATCCTGCTACTCAACAGCGCTACTACAGTATTCTGCTACGGGAGAGCATTCGCTTATCCCATCTGATCGATGATATGTTGGAATTATCTCGCTTGCAGTCAGGGTCTAACGTTGTGGCTCAACGCCCCATCAACTTGCAAGAAATATTAGTTGATCTAGCGTTTAGTTTAGAAATGCACGCTAGTGAGCAGGCACGTGAGTTTACTTTCCAAACAGAGCTCAAAAATTGTCCTCCGGCTTGGGGTAATGCCGAACGCATTGAACAAATTATCTACATCTTATTCGATAATGCGATCAAGTTTACCGAACCAGAAACTGGACACATTGAGTTACAACTATGTGAACTCGAAGATCACTATGCAATCAAGCTAATAGATAATGGTTCTGGCATCTCCTTAGAAGATCTGCCCCATATCTTTGATCGCTTCTACAAAGCAGATAAAGCGCACAACGAGAGAGGCACAGGATTAGGGTTATCCATTGCTCGTGAATTAGCTAACCGTATGCATATGACTTTATCTGTCACTAGCGCTCCAGGCGAGGGGGCTACTTTCTGTTTACAACTCCCCTTTGCCAACGATGTTTTGAGTGCTGAAAAATTCGTTAAAGACGCTTAAAAACGGAGAAGAGAATGTCTAAACAAGTTCGCTTAAATAGATTCATCGCCGACACTGGTTTATGTAGTAGGCGTGAAGCTGACAAATTGATCGCTTCTGGCAAGGTACAGGTTGATACTCAGATTGCTACTTTAGGCATGAGTGTCAGTGGCAAAGAAAAAATCCTAGTGAACGGTAAACGTCTGCGCCGTCGTAGTAAAGACTATGTCTATATCGCTTTGTATAAACCGGTTGGTATAACCTGTACTACAGATTTAAGACGACGCGACAACATCATTACTTATCTCGGCTATCCTGAACGTGTTTTCCCGATCGGAAGGTTAGACCGTGATTCAGAGGGCTTGATTTTACTGACTAATGATGGCTCTGTAGTAAATCACATCTTGCGTGCTAGTAATCATAAGCCCAAAGAATACTTAGTCTCTGTTGATCAAGAAATAGACGCTGATTTCCTGCAAAAAATGTCAAGCGGAGTGCCTATTTTAGGCACTGTAACTAAACCTTGCCAAGTGCGCCAAACTAGTCCTAAGCGCTTTCGTATTATCCTAGAGCAGGGGCTTAATCGTCAGATCAGACGCATGTGCGAATACTGTGGTTATGAAGTCCAAAGTTTGAAACGCTTGCGCATCATGCACATCACTTTAGGCAATATGCAACCTGGCGATTGGCGTTATCTGACTGCTAAAGAAATTGCTGAACTTAAAAAATGAGTGGAATTAACGATTCCACTCATGAAAATCTCGCATGGCTTGTTCGATAATCTTATCCATATCGTAATAGCGATAGGTACCTAAGCGCCCTCCAAAATGAAGCTGTGACTCTTTTTTTGCCAACTGACAATATGCTTGATAGAGTTCATTGTTGGTTTGATCACAAACAGGATAGTAGGCTTCTTCTCCCGGCTTCCACTCAGCACT
Source organism: Bacillota bacterium (assembly GCA_023389255.1). Taxonomy (GTDB): domain Bacteria; phylum Bacillota; class Clostridia; order Saccharofermentanales; family DTU023; genus JAEWER01. Next base: position 107,227 of record JAEWER010000028.1, on the reverse strand, counting down.
ATATTCGTAAGAAATAACTGTCTGCGGTAAATCTAGTTGATCTAGTGCAAAATGCTTATGTTCGATAATACGAGTATAGGGCGTTTCTCTGTCTGTGAAATTCATCACTGCCACCCCTTGATAGTTACCTCTAGGCAAAACCTTGGTATCAAAGTGAACGTTACGATAGGCTAGAGCTCCTAATTGATAGGCAAAATATTCGTCTATCTGTCCAGTGTAAATCACTTCTTTTGCCTGCTTTTGCCAATGGTTTTTATCTGCCAAAAAATCTACTTCTAATTTTACATCAACTCCAGCTAGCATCTGCTCTACAAGCTGTGTGTACCCTTGTTTAGGAATACCTTGGTATTTGGCATTGAAGTAGTTGTTGTCGTATGTAAAACGTACGGGTAGGCGTTTAATAATACTCGCTGGTAACTCTGAGCATTTTCTGCCCCATTGCTTTTCGGTATAGCCAGCAATCAACTTTTCGAAAATATCTTTTCCTACCAACTTCATGGCTTGCTCAGCTAAATTTTGTGGCTCTTTATCAGCGAGATCTGCTTCGGCTTGTTGCTCGGCAATTTTATTTTTAGCCTCTTCAGGAGTGACAACCTGCCACATCTGATAAAAGGTATTCATGTTGAACGGCAAATTAAACAGCTGACCCTTGTAGTTAGCGATAGGTGAATTAACAAAATTATTAAACTCAGCAAAGCGATTGACAAACTGCCATACAGCGTCATTGTTCGTGTGGAAAATATGCGCACCGTAACGATGCACTTCTACACCAGCTATCTGTTCACTGTATACATTGCCAGCAATATGAGGTCTTCTTTCTAAGATTAAACATCTCTTGCCAGCATCGGTTGCTAAACGTGCAAAACAGGCACCGTAGAGACCAGCGCCAACAATTAAATAGTCGTACATTAATTAAACCCAAAAATCTTATGTGTAATGCGATAAATAGATAAAGCTACAGTACGTGCAATGGCTCGTGGCTTACTAACTATTTGCCCTAGCACCCCTTTTTTTAATCTTTCATACGCCCAGGGATTATGCTCTTCAATGTAATGCCACAACATCGCTTGTTTTTTATAGAGTTCTGGCGAATTGTCCAAGTAGATCAAGCAGTTAGTAACCATGGTGATAATCTCTAAATAATTGTAGAGATAATTCCGCATAGCCTCAGAAGTTATCTGCGTAAAGTCCATCTCTTTAACCATCAGTTTGTTTACTCGCAACTGCTGATCAATGCGCTTGATCATCACTTGCTCTTGCACCGATTGGTCTTCTCTACCGATGAAATACATGTACAGATTGGTATTGAGATAGTACATAGTTTTGACGTATGGTAACGGCAAATAACAAAACAGATTGTCAACATAGAACGTGTGTTCAGGCAATTGCAACTTGCTTTGACGCAAGATATCTGTCTTATAAATCTGCGTGTGCATTAAGAGATACTGCCCTCTCCTAAAACGTGATACCTCTTGCCAAGAAAACACTTGATTTTCTGGTAACACATTATTGAAGCGCACCACTTTTTTATGCTTCTTTTCTTGGTTATCGTAAACGTAATTAGCGATCAGCAAATCTGGGCTAGCAAATGTTGGATCTGCTACTTGTTTATCGTGCCACTCGTGCAACAAGTTCATTACTTTGAGATAGGATTCATGATCTAAACGATCGTCACTATCTACGACTTTAAAATACAGACCAGTGGCAGCAGCAATACCAGTATTAACGGCTCCACCGTGTCCCTTATTTTCTTGGTTGATGGCTCGCACTATTTGAGGATACTTAGCTGCATAGCTCTCTGCGATTTCTTTTGTCCGATCTTTAGATCCGTCGTTGATAATCAGTATCTCTAAAGCATCATCATCGAGCAAAAGACTGTCGATACATCTTTCGAGATAATCTTCTGAATTATAGGCAGGCACTGCAATTGAAAGTAACTTCATGCGTAAATCCTTTTTGTATATATATTACGAAAAATCACGGCTCTGCGTAACCAATAAAATGCCGTGTTATACTTTTCACACTTATATGGTATTAGAAAATCTCTCTGCCATAGTAAATAAAATCTAAAATCTAAGGATCTGGAAATGAAAAAACAAAGATCTCCAATTGCTGATCCCCAGCGAAAACCAGCCAAGCGTAAAAAGAAGAATTTAATTTTCAGAATTGTTTTAGATATCATCATTGTCGGCTGTTTACTAGGTGCAGCCTACCTCTATTTTGAGCCAATCTATCGATCTTATCTGCAAGACAAAGAAGAGAAAAAACATCTCTCTGAGTTCGATAGCCTGTTATCAAAACAAAGTGGTGAACTCTTGGCTAAGGTTGATCCCAATGCTAAGCCCGTACCTGGTGAGGACTATGAGTATTATGGCGATGATTTAACAATCCCCGAACCAGAACGTGATGAGTATGGCAACATTATTCTGCGCTATGAGGGAAGAATAATCATGCCTAGAACTAAAATTACTACTCTGCTCGCTTCCGATGATTCTCTCTACGCATTGCGCTACAGTGCTGGACGCCATAATCCTTCTCCCCGTATCGAAGAAAAAGGTAGAACGGTAATCTTAGGTCACAACTTCCACGATCGTGGACGTGTCTTCTCGCGCCTGGACGAAGTAAAAGTTGGCGACGATATTTATGTCGATAATCTAAAGGATCGCAAACGCTACATCTACAAGGTTTATAAGTTTGACAAAATTTATGCTGAAGATCTGCTTGATCGAGTTGAAGAAACCAGCACCGATAATGAAATTCTGTTAGTTACCTGCGGTGATGAATACGCTAATGGCGCAGCTATTTATCGCATGCTAGTATACGGTAAGTTAAGAGAAACAATTCCTATTCCTGCCGATTCACACATCCAGTAAATTAGTATTCACATTTCCAGTGAATTGATACTGAACCTTTCTTTTTCACCTATACTGTAATTGGCAACAAAGTTGCTCACAGTCTAGGTGAATTTTTATGTAGAGGATTTTATGAATTTAGTTGCTCAACTTTCAGCACAAGGAGTGCCTGTAGTTTTTGTTGGTAGTAATCTAGCGCAAAATAGCACTTTACATGGTGCCATCGCTACCTCTGTACAAATTTTCTTTGAAGACAGAAAGCAAGGCATCCGAGAATTAAAAGAAAGCTGGTATCTTACACCCTTTAACGAGTTAGGACAGCTCAGTTTTAGCGACACCCAAGAACTGGCTGAACAAGATATTTATACTACGATGCCACCTGGGTTTAACCCTGAGGCGCCAACAGCTAACTTACCACTAGAGGCCTTAGATCCTGACTTTCTCAAACCAATTGCTGAGCAAGTGCTAGATTTCGTTTACCACACAGTGGTTTTACCAATAAAACAAAGTGGCGATATTAATGTGTCGCTAGCTAATTTCACTTACAAGAGCAACACTAAACTCACCCAAGCACCAACAGAAAGTGATGTTGATTTTGCTAGCAGGTTAGAGGAATTAAAACAAGCAGAATTTGCTAGAGCAAAGCAAAAATTAGCCAGCAAGCAACAGCAGGAATTGGACCAACTAGAGCGCAAGTTGGCTTCAGCTGAGCAAAAGTTAGAACGGGAAAATGCACAAGCCAAACAAGCAGGTGTACAAACTCTCATCTCGCTCGGCGCAACAGTCTTAAGTTCTCTTTTCGGCAAGAAGCGGATTAATTCGAGTTCACTATCACGTGCCACTACCACTGCTAGATCCTATTCACGTCAAGCCAAAGAAAAAGAAGATGTAGCCGTAGCCACAACTAGCGTGGAAGAATTAAAACAAGCTTTAACAGATCTTAGCACTCAAAACGAAGCACAAGTTATAGAACTAAAGGAGCAATTAGAACAACAAATTGATCAGCTCCAAACAGTGGAATTAAGACCACTAAAAAGGGATATTAAAATAGTTAAAAGTTGTATTGCTGTCTTCTAATCTTGAATAAACAAACAGAGGCGATTCATTTAGAATGAACCGCCTCTCTTCTTTTTGCTACAGTTATTTAGCTAATATTTCCTGTGTTGCAATCGATGGTGATGATCGCTCCATTTTTGAGAATGCGTGTTGCATTTTCGCAGTCATAGACTACTGGAATATCTAACGCCATCGCTACTGTCACTGCATGTCCGTTAACATCTTGATCTTCTACTACTAAAGCGGTTGCCTTTTTGATGAGATTGATCAAGCGATTATCCGTTTTTTCTGCTACCAAAATATAGCTACCTTCTTGTTTTCTCTCTGGTATATTTCCGTCTGTCACAATCAAGGTTTCACCTGATAATTGACCTTCACCAATGGCATTACCATGACAGAGAATTCTGCCGATATTTTGTACTTTCAATGTATTGGTAGTACCGCTCATACCAACAGGTGTTCCACCCGAAATAACTACGATATCGCCATTACTGACTAAGCCTGTTTCCATCGCACGATTCTTCGCTTCTTCAAACACATCGTCAGTATTTGTTTTTTCATCGACGATATAAGGTATGACACCCCAAGACAGTGCTAGTTGATAGAAAGCTTTTTGGCTAACCGTGGTAGCAATGATCGGTGAGGCTGGACGAAAACGTGAAAGCAAGCGAGCCGTTCTACCAGAATGTGTAACAGCAATAATCGCTTTGGCTTTTAAGTCTTTAGCCGTTAAACAACAAGCATGGCTGACGGCATTAGCTACAGAAGGTCCTGTATAAATTTTTTGCTGTTCAAAGGCTGCCCAGTAATCGCTTTGCTCCTCTGTATAGGAGGCGATTTGATCCATCATCGCTACTGCTTCTAACGGATATTTACCAGCAGCGGTTTCACCAGACAACATGATGGCTGAAGTACCATCTAAAATGGCATTTGCCACGTCAGATGCTTCCGCTCTAGTCGGTCTGGGGTTTCTGATCATGGAATCTAGCATCTGGGTTGCTGTTATACAGGGTTTACCATCACGATAGCAAGAATGGATCAGACGTTTTTGAATGCTGGGAACTTCGTGCGCTGGAATTTCAACACCCAAGTCGCCACGGGCGACCATGATACCGTCTGAAACCTTTAATATTTCCTCGAAATTGTTGACACCTTCGCGGTTTTCTATCTTCGCAATAACATTGATATTGTCGCCACCCAGCTTTTTCAATAAGCGCTTAATATCTACTACATCTTGTGGCTTGCGGATAAAAGAAGCAGCAATAAAATCAATATCATTCTCGACTGCGAATTTTAAATCTGCTTCATCCTGTGCCGTTAGAGCAGGTAAGCCTAGCTCCGTCTCTGGTAGGTTAATACTTTTATGCGTTGATACTGGTCCGCCATTCATCACGCGACAATAGACATCTTGGCCCTCAATGCGCTCCACATGCATCTCTACTAGACCATCATCTATCAGCACTACTGAACCTGGATGCAAGTCTTTGGCTAAATCTTTGTAACTACACGAGAATTGAGTAGCATCTCCATCAATATCCTCATGTCGAATAATCACTTCGGAGTCTTCTTCCAGCATCACTGGCTCAGGGAAAAAGCCAGTTCTCACCTCTGGCCCTTTGGTGTCTAAAAGCAAAGCGATGGGCGTATCCATCTCTTCTCTGATTTTTTTGATTCTGTCCACATTGACCTTGTGCGACTCATGGGTACCATGTGAAAAGTTTAGACGAGCTACATTCATGCCAGCTTCTACCATGGCTCTGAGCATGGTATCTGAATCACAAGCTGGTCCAATTGTGCAAATGATTTTAGTTTTACGTAGTCGATTCACAGCCTACTCCTTTACTGGTATGCCTTTATTTAAGTAAGGCAATCTTTAAGACGTCGTCCATCGTCTTCACTGGGGTTATCTGTAAAGACTTTTTCACGACATCGTTAATCTCTTCCAAATCACGCACGTTGTCGTGCGGAATTAACACTTGCTTGACCTTGGCACGCTTAGCTGTCACTGTTTTTTCTTTTAAGCCACCTATAGGCATTACTCTACCACGCAACGAAATTTCACCTGTCATAGCGAGATCATTGCGCACAGGTTGATTCAAAATGGCAGACGACAGTGCTGTAGCCATGGTGATACCTGCCGAGGGGCCATCTTTGGGGACAGCGCCAGCCGGCACATGAATGTGGATGTCGTGCTTATCAAAATAATCGTCCTCTAGCTTCCACAGCTTTGCTCTACTTCTGCAATATGTGAGTGCTGCTTTAGCAGATTCTTTCATCACGTCACCTAGCTGTCCTGTCAGTTCCAGTCGACCCTTGCCTGGCAAAATATTTACTTCGATAGTGAGTGTATCACCTCCGGCATATGTCCATGCTAGACCACGTACCACACCAACTTCAGGTTGTTTGTCAATAGCTTCAAAAGTATATTGACGTGGACCGAGCAATTTTTCTAAATCTTTGATAGTGATCTTAACTTGCTCTTTATTACCCTCAGTGATCAACATGGCAACTCGGCGACAGACACGGGCAATCACTCGCTCCAGTTGACGCACACCTGCCTCTGCCGTATACCAACTAATCAGTGTTTCCATAGCACTCTTACTGATCCGCAGTTGCTCTTTACTCAGACAATGTGCTTGTAATTGTTTGGGTAAAAGATAGTTCTTTGCGATCTCGTATTTTTCTTCTTCTGTATAGCCACTCAGCTCAATTATTTCCATACGATCACGCAAAGGCTCTGGAATATTGCCCGGATAGTTTGCTGTGGTGACAAACATCACTTGCGACAGATCATAGGGTAATTCCACATAGTGGTCACGGAAACTGTTGTTTTGCTCTGGATCAAGCACTTCTAACAGCGCAGAAGATGGATCGCCCTTGTAGTTGTTACCTAATTTATCGATTTCATCGAGCAAAAACAGTGGATTATCACGTTCGATTAAAGATATACCTTTCATGATTCTGCCAGGTAAAGCACCGACATACGTACGACGATGACCTCTAATCTCACTCTCATCATTGATACCACCCAAGGACATACGAATGTATTTTCTGCCAGTGGCTTCAGCTATGGACTTCGCAATTGATGTTTTACCCACACCTGGAGGACCGACCAAGCAGAGAATAGAACCTTTGACTGCTCGTTCTCCTTGCTCCACCTGCAACTTGCGCACTGCTAAATATTCGAGAATACGTTTTTTCACTTTGCGCATGCCATAATGGTCACGCTCTAAGATGCGTCTTGCTTTAGCTATATCGAGCTGTTCATTATCCACACAACCAAAAGGTAGTTTCAACACTTCTTCTAGCCAGGTTAAGTGCGTAGTGTAATCTGGTGAACTAGTTGAAATACGTTGTAGACGATCTATCTCTTTTTGAATTTGCTGTTCTATTTCAGGCTTCAGTTTTTTCTGTTTCAATTTCTGTGTCAGTTTAGCTTGATCGCTAAAATCACCGCCATCCAGCTCTTTCTGAATTTCAGCCAATTCTTCACGCAAAAAATACTCACGGTTTTGCCGTTCCATTTTATCGCGTACACGGGCTTCAATTTGACTGATAACTAGACGTCTTTGCGTTAAGGTTGGAATAGTGGCAATGACTTCAAGCATACGCTCAAACAAATCAGTGGTATATAAAATTTTATGACGCTGTTCTGCCGTTAAATCTAAGATTTCCACCACATGATCCATGCGAACTTGCATGTTCAACGTAGCTGCCAAAAAACTTTCATAGCGCTCGTCGGACACACGCTGATTAAATTTTTTGTAGAATTCTAATCCCTCAAACAGTTTTTCTTTGAGAGCTTTGAAGCGTTCTTTCTCATCACCAACCAAATCCACTTCGTTGTTTCTGTAGCACATGCGAGCTGCAACTAGTTTTACCGCGTTTTCACTCGCTAACTCTTGCAATTCCTTAAGTATTGCTTGGTCTGCATATTCAGCTAAACTCAAGTCCTCTAGTCGCTTTAGTTCTACAACTTCATTACCACGGAGATCGACTTTAAGACCATCTTGATCCGCTTGTACCGATGCTAATTCACACAGCACTGCTCTTTGGGGTATAACATCTTCATCTTCTGGCAAGTTATATGGTAAATCGGTAACAGCTAAATATGCTCGCTTATTGCTCAACGGCTGACGCATGGCAAAGTCAAAACCACTCACTTGTGGTTTATCGTTGTCAATTGCTAATTCCAGTCGTGTACTCGGCGTAACGAAGTCGGGGTTAACCGAAATCAAGGGTACTAGCTGCCAACTATCAGGATACATGTAGGCAAACGTACTACTAGCTTCTTTTTGTTTTTGCAATTCTTCTAGTTCGATACTGTGATTCTCTACCACATCTTCGAATAATCCATCTTTAATTCTATCTAAAGACTCCATGAATAGTCCTCTCTATGCTTCCACCTTTTTGGGCATCCACTTGCCCCACATGTAGTAAACAAAATTGATGCTAAACGTGATAAACCAGCTAAAGGGATATGCCCACGCTATAACTCGCACATTGTGCCAAACTGCCAACATACCGTAGATGAATATCATACGCAGTACGCACATACCCGTGAGCGCAGAAATCATCGGCAAAACTGATTTACCTGCTCCACGCACAAATCCTGTCATCACCTGTGAAATACCTAAAATCCAATAGAACGGAGCCAATACAAGCATGAAATTGGCACCGTATTCTAAGACTTCTGCATTCTGATTAAAGAGTCCGAGCAAGGGATAAACAAATATGATGGCAATGGCACTAATCGTAACTGATACCAACACCACAATGCCAATTGATACCCTAGCACCTTTTTTAACACGATCGTAGAGCCCTGCACCCAAGTTTTGCCCTGAAAAAGTAGTAGCTGCCATGGCGAAAGCATCCAAAGCGGTAAAGTTGAAACCATCAATACGACCAGCAGCTGCGATACCAGCAATAGCATTCGGTCCGAAACTATTGATCTCAGTTTGAATTAAGACGTTGGACAAGGAGATAACGGAGCTTTGTAAACCAGCTGGAATACCAATGGAAATAATTTGACGCACCACATCTCTATACAACCTAATTTGTTTGATATGCAAACGATAGGCTGTATCTCTACGACAGAGATGCCAAGTAATAAACAGTGAAGCGAGTAATTGGGCGATAAAAGTTGCTAGCGCTGCGCCCAAAACACCCATCTTAAAGCCAGCTACAAACAATAGGTCCATAGCGATATTACAAGTGACAGAAAAGGCTAAGAAGAAGAACGGTGAACGAGAATTACCCACTGCACGCAAAATACCAGCTGCTATGTTGTACATCAAAAGTGGAATCATGCCTGCAAAAATAAGTCGCATATACTTACTTGCATCATCGATAATTTCTACTGGTGTTCCCATCCAACCTAAGAAATTGGGTGTAAATATAACGCCGACAATCGTTAAAACAATACCACCCAAAATAGCGATGCAATAGGCTGAATGCACCGCCCGATACAAGCCTTTATAGTCGCCTGCACCATATTTTTGAGCAATGACTACCGAACAACCAGTTGCCAAACCCATGAACATGCCGATAATCATGTTACTGATGGAACCTGTTGCACCAACGGCTGCCATCGCTTCTTTTCCCGCAAATTGACCCACAATAACTAGGTCGGCAGCATTGTATAACTGTTGTAAAAAGTTAGTCAGAAACAAGGGAATAGCAAAAAATAAGATCTGCTCCCAAATTACACCTTCAGTTAAGTTTGTACTTCTTCTAATTCGCATATCTAATTTAAACGCTTCTTAAAATCCTCATAGGTAAAATGTCTGATCACTTGGTAGGAATCATCTTCTTGGCGTACCACTATATCTGGCAACGGCATGCCATTAAACGTATTGTTTTTGACAAATGAATACAGTGCCATGTCACAAAACACCACTCTATCACCTATTTGTAGCGGTTCAGTAAAACTGTATTCGTTGAACACATCACCGGCTAGACAAGTAGGACCACCAAACAAATAACTATGAGCATACTCCCCAGCTTCACCAGCTAATTGATAACTATTCTCACTTGCCAGCCTGGGGTCAGCAGCTACCTCAGCTGGTTGCTTGAGTAGGAAACAGCGTGGTCTATAGGGCATCTCTAGCACATCGGGCATATGACAAGTAGCCGATGTATCTAAAATGGCTATTTGCTTATCATTTTCAACTATATCTAGTACCTGCGAAACTAGGAAACCACAATCTAGAACTACAGCTTCACCTGGTTCTAAGTAGACTTCAACATCATAAGTAGTTTTTAACTCTTGCACGGTTTGAATTAGCAAAGCCAAATCGTAATCTTTACGGGTAATGTGGTGACCACCACCTAAGTTAAGATGTTTGATTTGCTTGAAATATTTACCAAATTTAGCACAAAAAACTTTAACGGTATTGGCTAGTGCATCAGAATTCTGCTCACATAGCGTATGGAAATGCAAGGTATCAATACCGTCTAAGCCGTACTGCTCTACTCCTTGTGCAAATTTCGCTTCTGTTATACCCAATCGCGAAAAAGAGCCTGCAGGATCGTACATAGCATGCTCTTGCTCTGTATATTCTGGATTAACTCTTAAGCCCACATGTAAGGGGCTGGTACGCTCCTTGCGAGCTTGTTCAATAACTGAACGAAAGCGCACCCACTGCTCAAAACTGTTAAAGAGTATGTGGTCACAAAATTGTGCAAGCTGGGTGATTTCTTCCAGTCCATACGCTGCTGAGTAAACATGAATTTCACCGTCAGCAAAAAATTCAGAAGCCAGCAAAGCTTCGTTGCTACCACTAGCAGTTGTTCCATCTAAATATTTCGCAATCAAAGGATAGGTATGTGGCAAGCTATAGGCTTTTTGCGCCAAAATAATTTTGCAACCAGCCTTTTGTTTAACCTCTGCGAGTAGGCGTAGGTTATCTTCTAATAGCTCCAGATCAATAACATATGCCGGTGTGTGTTTTAGGGCAAAACTGCGATCTAGTGAAGCTGTAGAAAATTTTTGTGATTTAGCTCGCTTTATTTCTGTCTTGCGCAACTCTATCCTCCTTTAACAGTTATAGTTCCCACATGAAGCGGGAACTACTCATTATTAATCTACCAACTCGGGATTGAAATCCTCATGCCAGGGCAAGCCGTACTTATTTAAGGCATCCATGAATGGATCTGGATCAAATTCTTCTACATTGTAAACACCTGGCTTCTGCCATTTACCTTGCAGGTAAAGCATGGCACCAATCATCGCCGGTACACCAGTTGTGTAGGAAACAGCTTGCAGACCTGTTTCTTTATAGGCTACCTGGTGGTCACAAATGTTGTAGAGATAGTACGTTTTCTCTTTGCCGTCTTTGATACCTTGGAAAATACAACCAATATTGGTTTTACCCACAGTACGAGGACCTAATGTTGCAGGATCAGGCAAGACTTTACGTAAGAACTGTAAGGGCACAATTTGTTGACCCTCAAATTCAATCGGTTCGATTGAAGTCATGCCTACATTTTCTAAACACTTGAGATGTGTTAAATAACTCTCACCAAAAGTCATGAAAAAGCGAATACGCTTAATGCCCTTGATATTTTGTGCAAGAGATTCAAGTTCTTCATGGTACAGCAGGTACATATCTTTTTTACCTACTTCTTCGAAATCATATTCGCGCTTGATTTCCATTGGTTTAGTTTCGATGAATTCTCCATTTTCCCAGTAACGACCATTAGCAGAAACTTCGCGAATGTTGATTTCTGGATTAAAGTTAGTAGCAAAAGGATAGCCGTGATCACCACCATTGCAATCTAAAATATCCAGGTAATGAATTTCATCGAAATGATGTTTTTGGGCGTATGCCGAGAATACACCTGTCACGCCAGGATCAAATCCACAACCTAAAATAGCTGTGATACCGGCTTTCTTGAATTTTTCACGGTATGCCCATTGCCACTTATACTCGAATTTAGCAGTATCTTCTGGTTCGTAGTTAGCTGTATCTAAATAGCTTGTTTTAGTTTTGAGACAAGCATCCATAATAGTTAAATCTTGGTAGGGTAATGCCAGATTCATTACGATATCGGGTTGATAGTCATTGATTAAAGCTACCAATTCATCGACATTATCTGCATCTACCTGGGCGGTTGTAATCTCACAACCTTTGCCCTGCAGTTTTTCTTTGAGGGCATCACACTTGGCTTTTGTCCGTGAAGCGATACAAATTTCAGAAAAAACTTGATGGTTTTCAACACATTTATGGATGGCGACTGTAGCAACACCGCCACAACCGATAATTAAAGCTCTCGACATATAACCTCCTACATGCAAGCTAGCATTTTGTAGTAAATTTAAGCTGAGTGAAACTAAACCCTAATGGCTCAAGTTACAACTCATATTAAACTATTCACCATCAGATAGCTAAGAAAAAACGACAATGAGTGATATTACTAACATTTTTACAACTCTACCAGAATTTTCGTCTTTGGATGCTGGCACTTTGTACTTGGTACCTACGCCAATAGGCAACTTATGCGACATATCTTTACGCAGTTTGTATGTACTAGCCAACGCTGATTTGTTGTTGGCTGAAGACACTCGTACCACCGCTCTACTGCTGAGTAATTATGGAATAAAAAAACCTCTGTTGTCTTACCATCAACACAATGAAAAATCACGCATCGAAGAAATTAAAGCGCAATTGCAAGTTGGCAAAACACTAGCGCTAGTTTCTGATGCTGGTATGCCATGTATATCCGATCCAGGCCAAATATTAGTAAATGCTCTACGGCGAGCAAATATACCTGTAATTGCTTTACCGGGTTCTAATGCAGCATTAACTGCTCTAGCCTCTTCTGGTTTGCCAAGTACTGTTTTTAGTTTTGTTGGGTTTTTACCACGCAAACAAACAGAGCTACAAAGCGCACTAGACCGCTTAGCGCAAAGCAATCTTGCTTTGCTCAGTACCTGGATTATTTATGAAGCACCTCACCGCCTAACTAAAACTCTGCTCGCCATTGCTGGGCATGAATATTGGCAAGAAGCGCAAGTAGTGTTGCTACGAGAAATCAGTAAAAAGTACGAAGAGTATCAAGTTGGTAGTGCCGATGCTTTGCTAAAACTATTAGCGGATAAACCTGCCCGGGGCGAATATGTAATGCTCCTGCATCGGGCGATTACAAATTCTGAAAACCGCCAACCTGAAAGCTCTATTAGCAATTTTATGGGATTGCTACAATCTCTTGCCAAAACCGACTTAAGCACACGAGATATACTCACAATTTTACAAGAAACAGCACCAATTTATAATTGGCAACTTCCGAAAAAGAATCAGTTATATAAACTGATTCAAAAATTGAAAGACTAACTACTTGCTTACACGACAAGAGCCACGAAAATTCGTGGCTCTTATCGTTCTCTCACTTAGAATTCTGGGATATAAGTTATGTACAGTGTACTTAACTAGCTAAATTATTCAGCTTCGATTGCATCTACGGGGCAAACAGCTGCACAAGCACCGCAGGAAATGCAGGTATCTGCATCGATGATGTATTGGGTATCGCCCTCAGAGATTGCTGATACTGGGCATTCACCCTCGCAGGTTCCGCAAGATACACATAAAGAAGTAATTTTGTATGCCATAATTTTTCTCCTTTGTTTTATTACTACTCGCTCCTGCTTGATCCTTACCTTACGATCTAACAGCCAACACTTGGGTCAACTCCCGACTGATGCGAGTAATTTCTTTCCTTACCGTGGTAAAAGAATAACATACTAAAATAAGTCGTGCAAGCAATTCAGAAAAGATTAGCAAAGACTAACTAAAAAGGGAGAGCCACTAACTCTCCCTTGCAACTGCTAACTATTCAAGCTAGTCGATACATTAAAACTTATACTAGCGCTAGACTTCTATACGAGGAACTCTCGGCGCTACTGCACATAACAATTCATAAGAAATAGTCTGTGCATGTTGTGCCTGTTCTTCCACACTCAGCAGGTTACCCGTATTGTCTAAACCAAACAAGACAACTTCATCACCAATTTCCGCATCTGGACAGTCGCTAATATCTATCATTAGGCGATCCATACAAATAGCTCCTATACTGGGAACTCGTTTGCCTTTTACTAGGAACTGTGCACGATTTGATAGCGTTCTCGGAACGCCATCAGCATAACCAGCTTCTACTACCGCTATCGTCCTACGTCTATCACAGACATAACTCGGTCCATAGCTTACTGCTTCCCCTGCTTCTAGCTCTTTAATTGCCACAATACGACTCTTAAAGGTCATCACTGGTCTAAGTTCTAAATTGCGAGGATTAGCATTACCACCTAGCGTGCCATAAATAATGATGCCAGGGCGAACTAAGTTACCAATAATGGGTAACTGATTGAGTATGGCTGCGCTATTGCAACAGTGCGTAAACGGCATGCGTAAACCTTGCTTACGCAAACTTTCTTCAATACGCAGCAAGCGTTGCTGTTGTCGCAAATAGAAATTAGAGGTTTCTTTATCCGCATTAAGAAAATGAGTCATCAAGCCTTTTATCTCTAAGCCAGATAACTTTGTAATCTGCATAATTTCAGATACTGTCTGCTCCCAATTATGCCCACACGCAAAACCTAAGCGTGACATTCCTGTGTCCAGCTTAATATGACACTTTATCTGTACCTGGTGCTTTTGGGCGAATTCATGAATAACATAAGCCTCATGTAGCGAGGTAACCAAACACTCTAAATTGTAATCAAGCAACAAATCTAAACACTGGAGATTGATTCTACCGAAAATCAAAATTGGTTCAGTTATCCCAGCCTCTCTCAACTCAATCGCTTCAGTTAGTGAAGCAACGCCAAAATAATCTATACCTTCTTCGCTGATAACACGAGCAACCCAAGTGCTACCGTGACCATAGGCATTAGCTTTGACCACTGCCATCATATGACAGCCTGCTGGTAACTGTACTTTGATCTGCCTGACATTAAAACGCAAATTGCTGGCGGATAACTCCAACCAGCAACGATTCTTTATCAATTGTGGATATCGCATTACGCTTGTTCCTGCTTACGCTTACGATTGCGTAACTCTCTTTCTAAAATTAGGTCTTTGACTTTCATCAGACGAGTTAAATTACCTCTTTCATTCTCATCCATCTTCATTGTGATAGAGCGAATGGTATCCTCAAGATCGGGAATCAGACGATGTTCAAGTGAATTTACACGTCTTCTCGTCTTTTCAATCTCATCAGCCATCAATTGAGTTTTCTTTTCAATATTGGCTAGTTCAATCATCCTTGGCAAGACTTTTTGCAGTGCGACAATCGCTTGGTCTAGTTCACCCGTAGTAGAAGTTAAGCTGTATGGTAATTGATCCGTGGAAAGACGACTTTCTTGATATTGAAAATCAGGTACTCTCACGCTCATTACGTTTTCCACTTTCATCTCGACTGCTAAACCTGACTGACCAGAAAATAAAGCAGTTTCAATGACAGGTTGTTGCATAGATACCGATGCTAGCAACATCTCTGCATTAGCAACTCGTAACAAATGCTCAACTTCTCTGCGCAATTTGGCATTCTCACCCACTAGGATTAAGAATTGGCGCATCAACTCATCGCGCTTATCCTTGAGCAATTTATGACCACGTCTAGCGGTTTTTAATTGATTTTTCAACCGCATGAGTTCCATGCGGTTGGGGTTAACCCGCATTACTGCCATATCTTACTAGATCCTTTGCATAAACTCTTGATGAATTTCATCGCTGTAATACTTTTCGATGAACTCTTCTTTAACACGCTTCAATTCTTGCTTCGGTAGAATTGACAACAATTCCCAACCTAAGGTTAAGGTTTCCTCGATGGTTCGATCTTGGGCAAATCCTTGAGAAACATATCTGGCTTCAAACTGATCGGCAAATAAAGCATAGATACGATCGGTTTCAGATAGAGCCTCGGCACCCAAAATAATTTGTAGCTCCTTAGCTTCTTTACCTCTGGAATATGCTGAGAATAGCTGGTTCATGGTATTAGCATGATCCGCACGTGTTTTGCCCTCACCGATACCCTTATCTTTCAAACGTGATAGAGAAGGTAAAACATCGATGGGTGGCATGATAGAACGACGATATAATTCACGATTCAAGATGATCTGACCCTCTGTGATATAACCAGTTAAGTCAGGGATGGGGTGAGTTTTATCATCATCAGGCATAGTCAAAATCGGTACAAAAGTAATTGAACCCTCTTTACCTTTTTGTCTACCTGCACGCTCATATAAAGATGCCAAGTCAGTGTACATCGCACCAGGATAACCACGGCGTCCTGGCACTTCTTTACGAGCAGCTGAAACTTCACGCAACGCCTCAGCATAGTAAGTTATATCAGTCATTATGACCAATACATGCATATTCAAATCAAAAGCTAAGTACTCTGCAGCTGTCAGAGCCATACGTGGAGTAGAAATACGCTCAATCGCAGGGTCATCAGCTAAGTTAATGAACATAACTGAGCGACTGATAGCGCCAGTTTCACGGAAATCCTCAATAAAGAAGTTTGCTTCTTCAAAGGTAATACCCATGGCGGCGAAAACAACAGCAAAATTGTCTGAACCACCTAGTACTTTAGCTTGACGAGCAATCTGAGCTGCTAAGCGATTGTGCGGTAAACCAGAACCAGAGAAGATAGGCAATTTCTGTCCTCTGACTAAGGTATTCAAGCCATCAATAGCCGAAACACCTGTCTGAATAAACTCATTAGGGTAATCTCTGGCTGCGGGATTCAAGGCAAGTCCGTTAATATCACGCATGGCTTGAGGAATGATCTCTGAACCACCGTCAATGGCTTTGCCCATACCGTCAAAGACACGTCCCAACATATCAGGTGATACTGCGAGCTGCATGCCACGTCCTAAAAAGCGGACACGTCCCTCACTCACATTGATGCCCATTGAGCTTTCAAACAGCTGTACCAACGCATCTGTGCCATTAACTTCCAAAACTTTACAACGGCGAACTTCACCACCAGGTAACTCAATTTCAGCTAGCTCATCGTAGGTAACACCCTCGACGTTTCTAACCAACATCAAAGGACCGGCTACTTCTTCAATTGTTTTATATTCTCTTGCCACTTTAGACCTCCTGGGGGATACAGGCTGCTATTTCACTTCTCACGCGTTCAATTAAATCTTGGTATCTTGCCTCTGCTTGATCTTCAGGCACGTATTTCATACGAGCGATCGGTTCACGCACCGACAATTCCAATAATTGATCAAATGATGCATTTTGTTTAAGAGCAGCTACACCCTCTCGGTAGAAATTCATGATCAGAGATAACATGTAGTACTGTTTCTGCAATGACGTATAAGTATCAACTTCATCAAAGGAGTTTTGATGTAAGAAGTCCTCACGTAGGGAACGTGCAGCTTCTAACTTTAAGCGATCTCCATCTGACAAAGAATCCTGTCCAACCAAGCGCACGATTTCTTCTAACTCAGCTTCGTCTTGCAATAAGGCCATAGCAGAACTGCGCAGATCTGACCAATCACGAGCAACATTAGCATTCATCCAGTTATCGATTTTATTGGCGTACAGTGAATATGAAGTCAACCAGTTGATAGCTGGGAAGTGACGCTTGTATGCCAAAGCTGAATCCAAACTCCAGAAAACTTGCACAATACGCAAAGTTGACTGCGCAACAGGGTCAGATAAGTCACCACCAGGAGGCGACACTGCTCCGATGGCTGTCAACACACCAATACGATCTGCCTGCTCTCCTGAACCTAAGCACTTAACCATACCAGCACGCTCATAGAACTGAGCAAGGCGTGAACCTAAGTATGCAGGATAACCTTCTTCACCTGGCATCTCTTCCAAACGACCTGACATCTCACGCAAAGCCTCTGCCCAGCGGGAGGTGGAGTCTGCCATGATTGAAACTGAGTAACCCATATCGCGGAAATACTCAGCAATGGTAATTCCTGTATAGATAGATGCTTCACGAGCTGCTACCGGCATATCGGATGTATTAGCGATCAAAATCGTACGTTTCATGAGTGATTCGCCAGATCTAGGATCGACCAGCTCAGGGAACTCATTCAAAACGTCAGTCATTTCATTACCACGTTCACCACAACCAATGTAGACAACTACGTCAGCCTCTGCCCACTTCGCTAATTGGTGCTGAATAACAGTTTTACCGCTACCGAACGGTCCAGGAACTGAAGCAGTACCACCTTTAGCAACGGGGAAAAATGTATCGATAGGGCGTTGACCAGTAATCAATGGCTCACCTGGTGCAATCTTTTCTTTGTATGGTCTACCAATACGTACAGGCCACTTCTGCATCATGGTGAGCTCTACTTCTTCACCATTTTCTTGCTTAATTACACAAACAGTATCGCTGACTGTAAATTCACCACTCTGAATCGATGTGATTACACCACTACTTTTCGGCGGTACCATGATGCGGTGCTTGACTAATTCTGATTCTTGTACTGTACCAATAATGGTGCCACCTGAAACTTGATCACCCACTTTGGCAACAGCTTCAAATTGCCATTTCTTAGTACGATTTAGAGCAGGCGCCGTCGCACCACGTGTAATGCTATTTCCAGCAATTTTTACCAACTCTTCCAACGGGCGTTGAATGCCGTCATAGATACCGCCGATCATACCAGGGCCCAATTCAACTGATAGAGGTGCTTCTTCAGAAACTACAACTTCGCCAGGTCCTAAACCAGCGGTTTCTTCATATACCTGTATTGAGGCACGATCACCGTGCATCTCAATGATCTCACCGATCAGTTTTTGTTCAGATACACGTACCACATCAAACATATTGGCATGGCGCATACCTTCGGCAATAACTAGAGGGCCTGATACTTTAACAATTCTGCCTTCTTTATTCATGTTCCTCACCTAATTATCTTCACGATCTTTGAGTAAATCCATACCCACAGCACGCTTAACTTGCTCTCTTAAGGTCGTCATACCCAAGTCAGCAAAGCCACTACTTCCTGGGATCACAATAACTGCAGGCGTGATCTCTTCACGGTATTTCGTCAAAAGCTGTGGTTCAGCTAGGGCTAAGGGCTCTGTCACATAGATGATGCCGTACCCTTGATCCACTAATCTGTCCAAATTATGTAGCGCTTCTTTACCATCATTAGTTGCTACAACAGTCATACCTAGACCTCGAAAGGCAAGTACTGCACTCAAATCGCCCATTACTGCAATTTTCTGCATCAGACTACCTCCCGTTTGATCTCACGTATGCGCTCTTCGCTCAACTGATTGGCTACTGCGATATGAGCTAGTTCAATATTTTTTCGCTCTTGCTCGCGACGCAAGAAATAGAGCAATACTCTCACTGGTCCAGCCTTAGTGGTGCTTTGTTCACGCAAAAAGTTGAGCAATAATTTATCGCTTGCACTTGCATATAACGACGCTGTACCTGGCTTACCATACTCGCTAGCTACCTCTGCTAGCTCTTTGAAGCCGTTATGACGTAAATAAGTTGCCATAACTTCCACACCTTCAGTTAACCAATTCAGCAAACGTTCGTGCTTAATTTGCCCCTCAGGCAACAACACTTTCGCTAATTGCTCAGTTTTCATATTCAACTGATTGGCTCTGAGCACTGCTTCGATATTGATTAGATCACGTTGCAACGCAAAATAGTTGCGCAAAAACTCATCGTCAAGCTCAGCTAATTTCGTAATCAATTCCTGCCAGTATGCCTGAGTAATCTCGTTGTCCAAGTTAGCAACATCGTATGTTGCGAGCCAGTTTTCTTTTACCCTTGCTACGAGGGTTCTTAAATCAACTTTTAAGTCATTACTCTTTTCTTGCAAGAATTCCAACATTTTCTGTGGATCTGTCAGATATGGACCCATACTGATGCGCTCAAGATCTGATTGTTCTAGAGATTTTTCTGCCAAGAGTTGTGCCTTGAGCATAGCTTTGAGATTGTGATATTCATTAGCTAGTAAAAGCAATTCAAGGTAAACACCCTGAGGCATGATCTCTGAGAGCAAGCGATAATCTTCCTTTTTGCTCAATTCGATCGCTTGGCGATAATCATCACCACTGTAACCCATACTCACACGCAGACTGTCATATTCAGCTAGAGTGCGAGCAGCAAACAAGCGATCAATCGCATCTTGCTTTAGGAGTTTAGTCTCACGTGCAGCAATCACGCCAAAAGCATAATTCCAAGAACCGATTTGACGATCATTTATCTCTTGCTTATACAGCAACATGACTACTCCTTAAAGATATGCTGAGCTGCTAAGGCTGAGAGCTCTGGCAAGTGATCTCTAATCGCTACATCAAAGCTAAAGTTATCGATCAATTCATCACCTTTAACGATAATGCCACCACTGATATTGGCGACGGTCTTATCTACCTTAAAATCGCCATCAACCAATGTGACAAGTTGTTCTAGCAGATGTTGATCGGCTTGATTTGCTTGTAGTAAGCCTTGCTTTATCGAGCTTTGCTGTACGAAAGATTGATAGAGAGCCAGTTTTTGCTCATCAGACTGCTGATTGAGTTGCTTGACAGCTCCTGTGATAACTTGATCTATCTGACCTCTGCGTACAGTCAATTGTTCTTTACGCTTGTTAGCTTCAGCAATACTGTTAATACGCACAGCCAAGGTGTTGGCATCTTGTTCACCTTGCACTTGAGCACGTTGCTTTATTGCCAAAGCTTGTGCTTCTGTATCTTGCTTGATTTGCTCACATTGCTCTTTGGCGCGACCAACTATAGCCTCAGCTTTTTGCTTAGCATCTGCTTTGATGGTTTCAATAATTTTGTCTAAACCAGACACTGCCAACTCCTGTTTCTGTTATTTGATGAAGAGGAATGCGATAACTGATGTCAATAAAGCTAAGATGGCATAAGTCTCTACCAGAGCGGCAAAAATCATAGCTTTGGACTGCTCGCTGGGACGTTTACCTACTAAAGCTACACCTGACTCACAGACTTTACCTTGATGCACTGCTGAGAAATAACCAACGATAGCCATTGGCATACAGGCAAAGAAGTATTGTAAACCTTGGGCTAAACCAACTGCATTTCCGCTCATAACACCTGAGAAGAACAAGGCTAAGAAGAAGATCAAAAGACCGTAGATACCCTGTGAACCAGGCAAAGCGACCAAAACTAGCAATTTACCATACTTATCTGGATCTTCTGACAGCACACCCGAAGCAGCTTGACCTACACCACTAACACCACGAGCTGAACCCATACCGGGGAAAGCAGCTGCACAAGCGGCACCAGCAATGGTCAGAATAGTTCCTAGATTCTCTAACATAAAAACCTCCAAAATTGGTTGTTAACCTATCTAATGCCTAAGGCAGGCATTTTTATAAAATTATTTAACTCGCTCCGTGACATGAATGTACTTCGTTTTATAATCCAAAGGTTTGAAGAAACGTCCACCACCTTTAAAAAATCTGCCGAAGAATTCAACGTACTGCAGACGGCAGGAATGGACATAAGCAGATAAACCAGACAATGCTAGATTAAATACATGTCCAAAGCTACCAAACACGAGTAACATCAGATAGCCAATAATTCCCGGTCCAGGCAAGAAGCTCAGCATGTTGATAACCATGGCGATAACACTGGTTGCCAAAACTAAAGCTAAGATACGCGCATAAGAAACGATATCGCCTAAGAACGAAGTGATATTGTATAGCGATCCTAAACCTTTCAAGACACGCATGATCGGATTTTTAGTATCGTATGCACCAAACAATGCCATCAGCACCACACCTAAAAGAGTAATGTGCAAGGCGTAAGGGAAACTGGTGCCCATCAGCAAACCGATACCTGTAATGATTAAGTACCAGGGTGCGATTTTATAGACACCTTCCCGCCACTGACCAATAGCTATACAGTTGTAGATATTGATAGCCATACCGCAGAACAGATGAATAACACCAAAAATCATCGTCCATATCATCAGATTTACTGGTGCGTCCATCGGGTTAAACCACAGTGCCTTAAACTCAACCTTGTGTTGGGTAACGACTGAAATTAAATCGCCGAAAAAACCACCAAAAATGAAACCCCAAATCGTAGATGAAATGCCTGAAAGCATCAGGAATTTGCACATTTTACGCATTTCACCATGTGCTTTTTTGACATACAGCATGAAAGCTGTACCAAGAGTGAGCAACAGTCCATAACCCACATCACTCAACATCATGCCGAAGAAAATAAATTCAAACGGCGCCATCAAAGGGGTGGGATCAATCTCTCGGTGATCAGGTGCACCAAACATTTCTAGAACTACTTCATAATCACGCACAAATGGTGCGTTCTTTAATTTGATGGGGTGTTCTTCCTCCTCTGAAGTAGCATTGAACTGTAAATCAACTACAAAATTAGTTTGCAAATCATGGGCTAATTTTTCGGAGTCTTCAACGGGGATCCAACCTTCTAAAACAAAGGTACTCTGTGTGTGAAATAACTTAAGTCTGGCATTGATGCGTTCTGCTAAGACTGCTAAATAATCATAGGAACGCATAAAATCAATGGTGTGATCTCGGTAGTCACCAATCTGCTCTCTAACTTGAGCCATCTTTTCTTCTGCACTTTGTAACTCTGTGCTGTAAGAATCATAATTATCTGCTGCACTACCTATCTCATTCTCTAGTGGCAAAAGATTAAAGGCTGAGCTCTTCAAAAAATTGCTAATGGTATATTCTTCTCGACGTAAAGCAACAACCACAGCTGGTGCACCTTGTAATTCTGATACTTGTCCAGTACTTAAAGACTCTTCATCTTCTATCGCTAAGGGAATATAGGTTGCTGTTTCACTAACATTAGCTAAATCTGTCAAAAAGTCATTGACTTTACTGCTTTCAATTTGACCCAAAAAGAAACAGGTATTCTCAGTGCCTAAATTAGATAAATCAACTTCAACTGAACACCAAGGTTTGAGTAGATTTAACTTGCGCTTAAGCTGTTCAATTTTATTTTCTAACTTACGCTCTTGCTCAACTAAATTTTCGTATTGACGAGCTTCTTGCACCCAGCGATCCGCTTCCTTGCTATAGGCAACAAATTGGCTCTCTGGCATTAAGCGTTGTTCACTAGCAACTTTATATTCTGGAAATCTCTTTTTTAGATTATCCAGTACTCTCTCAAGTTCTTGTTGTGCTAAGAGAACTTGTTGTAGTTGCTTATTTGCATGTTCATCTGTTGGCACATCAGAAACGTCACCATCTGCGGTTTGTGCATTTTCAATAATTTGCACGCATCCTCGCCGTTGCAAAAGATCAAGAATATCAGGTCTATCTTTCGCTAACGCCAACAGAACTAATTTTTGCATTTTAACGATTGCCAAGGTAACTCACAATCCTTTCTGCTACTGCTTTGGTGGCGTTGAGATAAGTATCAGGCTCAGTTTCACTACTGGTTTGGCTAGTAGCTTCACAATTTTTGCGCAATTCAGCTTCTTTAGCTTGCACAATTTCTAGACGTAATTGATCTGCTTCGTTTCTAGCTTCTTCTAACGTTTGCAATTGTTGCTTGCGGGATTGATCTAGCAATTCACGCGCTTCAGCTTCAGCTTCTACCACTATTTGCTTTGCTTCTGCTTCTGCTTGGTGAATTTGTGTGATAAATGGTTGTTCCATATGCACCTCATATACTGCATATTTACTAATTTTTCGAGGTAAACTTTTTTTATTATAACATGCAACTTTTAAGTTCTAGGTGCGAGACTACTATATAAATGAGGCATCAGTTATTCATAGAAAGAAAAAGCCCAGCTTGATGCTGGGCTACTCTGTTCTTTTAATACATTCCTGGTGCACCTTGAGGCATGGGTGGTTCTGGCTTAGGAATAATTGCTACAACTGCTTCAGTTGTCAACATTGTGCTGGCAATTGAGGCCGCATTCTGCAACGCTGATCTGGTAACTTTAGCAGGATCAACAATACCCTCTTTAAGCATGTCAACGAATTGATCGTTGTAGGCATCGTAACCCACACCTTGTTCTCTGCTCTTTACTTCGTTGCAAATCACACCGTCATCCACACCTGCATTTCTCGCAATTTGGCGTACAGGCTCTTCTAATGACTTAAGAATAATGGCAATACCAGTCTTGATGTCCCCTTCGCTTTGGTTCATCAATTCTTCAACCGCTTTATAGGTATCTAGGTAGGCTGTACCACCACCTGCGACAATACCCTCTTCTACCGCTGCTCTGGTAGCCGATAAGGCGTCTTCGATACGCAGTTTCTTTTCTTTCATTTCGGTCTCAGTAGCTGCGCCAACTCGAATTACTGCTACACCACCTGCTAATTTAGCAAGGCGTTCTTGGAGCTTTTCACGATCAAATTCCGAAGTGGTTTCTTCAATTTGAGCTTTGATTTGATCAATACGAGCTTTAATAGCATCGCTGTTACCCTCACCATCTACGATAATGGTATGGTCTTTGTTGATCTTGATCTGAGCAGCTCTACCTAAGTCTTCAATGGTAGTGTCTTTTAATTCCAGACCTACTTCTTCAGAGATTACGCGTCCGCCTGTTAGTACAGCAATATCTTGGAGCATCTCTTTTCTTCTATCACCAAAACCAGGAGCCTTAACCGCTGCGCAGTGGAAAATACCATGTAATTTGTTGAGGATAATACCAGTTAAAGCCTCACCCTCGACATCTTCAGCGATGATCAGCAATTTTCTGCCAGCTTTCATAATTTGGTCTAACAAAGGCAGAATATCTTGCAAAGAAGCTACTTTTTTATCAGTAATCAAAATGAAAGGATCATCATAAACGACTTCCATTTTGTTGGTATCTGTGACCATGTAAGAAGAGATATAGCCACGATCAAATTGCATACCCTCAACCACTTCTAACTCAGTTCCCATGGTTTTGGATTCTTCAACAGTGATAACACCATCGCTAGACACTTTTTCCATAGCATCAGCAATCAGTTGACCAACAACTTTATCATCCGCTGAAATAGAAGCTACTCGAGCAATATCTTCCTTGCAATCAATTTTTTTAGCTGCAGTATGAATACCATCCACTACTACTTTGACAGCTTCATGAATACCACGTTTGATATCCATAGAATTGGCACCAGCGACTACATTTTTCAAGCCTTCACGGAAAATTGCTTGGGCTAAGACTGTAGCGGTGGTTGTACCATCACCTGCAATGTCTTGAGTCTTGGTTGCCACTTCACGTAACAACTGAGCGCCCATGTTTTCAAAACGATCTTCAAGTTCAATATCTCTGGCAATGGTTACACCGTCATTGGTGATGAGCGGTGAACCGTATTCTTTATCTAAAACAACATTACGTCCTTTCGGACCTAGAGTAATTTTTACTGTATCTGCTAATTTATTAACGCCAGCCAGTAATTTTTTTCTGGCATCTTCGTTATAGCGTAATTCTACTGCCATAATTCCTCCTAACTAATTTATAAACATCGTTATCGTCTAGTCGACAACAACAGCTAAGATATCGCTATATTTAAGAATGGTGTAGGTTTGACCTTCAATTTTTACTTCTGTACCAGCGTATTTGCTGACCAAAACGTGATCGCCAACCTTGACTTCCATCTCTACCACGTTGCCATCTTCATTAGTACCAGGACCAACTGCAACTATTTCTGCGACTTGTGGCTTTTCTTGAGCCGATCCGGGTAGAATAATACCGCTTTTGGTTTTTTCCTCGGTTTCAACCATCTTGATTACCACACGATCACCTAATGGTTTAATATGCATAAAAACCTCCTGAACAAAAACATTAGCACTCTAATGCTCGGAGTGCTAATTAAAATATAAGTTTGATTTTGCTTACTGTCAACTGAACTTACCACTTAAATTGCTTCAGTATCATTTGTGGCAAAATACCATCGCTTATCCAACCGTATAACATGGATGATTTGACTAATGTAGCAACTTCTGGCTTAAAGGGTGCCATAGCTCCTAAAACAGAAACCACTAAAAAACAGACAAAATATGCCAAAACTATCCCCGCAAGCAAACCACAAAAATGATTCGCTGTTCCCACAATGGGCAATTTATCCATACCGGCTGTTAAACCTTTTATCACCATACTCAAAGCAAATTGGAAAATGATGATCAAAATCACAAACAATACTAAGCCTACGAAACTACTGGCTAGGCGGTCTGCTATAGCCTGAGAACTATTGCCAACTACTCCATCCAATAAACTTTTGGCCATATTCTGTTTTAGACCAAAATTCCACCATAATTGATCACTGTTGTTCGTTGTCGTAGTGGCTTGTGCCAGCTGGTTGCTCAGATTAATTTTAGCTTCGCTTGGCATCAAAACTCTTTCTAATGCACCTGATAAATAGGGCGTAACCAAAAGAGAAGCTACCGCCGACACTAGAAAAATGAAGATGCGCGACAACATCCGCAAAATGCCATGTGACCAGCCCCAGTACGCAATGGCCGCAAAAATGATTATGAGTATTAAATCTAAAATCATATTTATTTCCTACTCTTCTCCATTGGGTTGTTCTACTACTGGATCAGAATGATCGTGGTTGTTATCTTCAGGGTGAGTTTCAGTATCAGCTGGCTGACTCTCATTTTCGGGCTCGGTTTGAGCTACGGATTCAGCTGGTTGACTATAATTGTCTCCGTCGTTAACAGAATCACTATTCTCATAATAATTGTCGTAGCTATAATCCTCTTCTGGCTCGTAGGTGTAGTTACTATCGTTGATCACTTCATCAATTTCTTGATCATTCGGCACCCATTCATCTTTATCAGAAAAGTCATCAATATCAGCTTCGCTATTCGGTGCTCCTGGAATTTGTGGCACTAGGTCAAAGGGAAAAGTTTTGTTGTACAAATACTTTTGTACGTGGGGGATCATACCATTGAAATCACAGAGATTAACCCACATCTCTCCCATATATTCGCGGTGATAGCCTGGGATAGGGATAGTCATACGCTCCATTTTTTCGCTGAGTAATGGAAGTACAGTTTGTGTTAACCCCAATATCTGATTATTAGTTAAATCAGTGGCAATCATCCCGGAAACTTCACTCACTAATTTAAGCTGAGTAGCAATATCTGCTTTTTTGATTTTTTTGAACAGCGCCATAATCACTTCTTGTTGTCGATCCATGCGGTCGTAATCACCCCGACCAGTATCACGGTTACGCGCGAATGACACGGCTTGTCTACCATTTAGGACTTGTTTGCCTGGTTTACTAATTGGGGCGACTGCAGGCGTACTACTAAAAACTCGGTTGGTTCTTTCAATGATGCTATTCACATAAGGCAAAATTTCTGCTGTTACATCTAGCTCAACACCACCAACAGTATTCACCAGAGTTTCCATTTTGCGCATGTTGATAGCCACATAGTTATCTATTTTGATGCGCAAGATGTTTTCGATTGTCGCCATTGTTAGTGTTGGTCCGCCATAGGCTGTGGCATGAGTGAGTTTATCGGGAGCGGTTTTACCTGGAATATAAACCAACATATCACGTTGCAATGACAGTAATTTTACTTTTTTCTCCTTTTGATTGATTGACATAATCATCATGGAGTCAGAACGTGATCGAAGTGAGGTCATGTCTCGTGAATCAATGCCTAACAACAAAATATTAGTTATCTCTTTGTCGTAAGGAATGGCATGTTGCAATTGTTGTATTGGTAAACGCTCTCTTAAACGTTTTGCATCATCCAAATGATCTTTGTTAGCTTGCAATTTACCTAATGTATTATTCCAAAGAGCAAAGACAGACACACCACCTATACACAGCAGCACTAATACCAAAATAGCTGACAAAATTACGGGATTACGCTTTTTAGCTACTGCCTCTTCTACAAAAGTGGCTTCAGAATAATACTCATCGTATTCTTCTCTCTCTGGATAACTCGGTTTAGAATATACTGCAACGTCTTCTAGCTGAGATTTCCTATCACTTTTGTGCAATTTAGCTTGTCTAACTTTGGGCTTCTTTTTTCTGCTGTGCTTGTTATCATTACGCGAAACAATTACGGGCATAACCTCTTCTTCTGTCTTATCCTCAGCAACTAAACGCGGTGTTTCAATTTTAACTGGGCGAATTTTAGTCTCCGATCTTTTCTTGTCTTCTGCTCGCACTTGATTACGCTCATTAAATTCAGCAATCATCGCTAACGCTTGATCGGCAGCTTTTTGGGCTTCATTAGCTAAATCCGCACGTTTCTGCTTTTCCTGCTTAAGATTATTCTCTTTATTTTCAGACATCTTATTCTCCATAACCTTGAGGATTCATTTGTTGCCAACGCCAAGTATCTCTACACATATCAACCAACTCAAGCTCTGTCTGCCACCCTAAAAGTTCCTTAGCTAAATTAGGATTAGCATAGCAAGCAGCTATATCTCCAGGTCGGCGCTCTACTATTTCATATGGGATTTCCACGCCATTAACCTGGCTAAATGTATTGATAAGTTCTAGCACACTAGTTCCTTTACCAGTGCCTAGATTAACAGCTAATGCTCCGTTATGTTCAGCGCAATAATTCACGGCTGCTACATGCCCCTTTGCCAAATCAACCACGTGCAGGTAATCGCGTACACCTGTACCATCGGGGGTATTGTAATCATCGCCAAAAACATTTACTTGCTTTAGTTTGCCAATTGCCACTTGGGAAATGTAGGGCATCAAATTATTAGGAATACCTTGAGGATCTTCGCCGATGAGACCACTTGCATGGGCACCTACTGGATTGAAGTATCGCAACAACAAGATACTTAATTCTGGATGAGCCACTGCTACATCTCGTAAGATTTGTTCGCTCATATACTTAGTCCAACCATATGGGCTATTAGCACTTAGCGGAGCAGTTTCACTTAGCTCAATTTCATCACCCACATTGTAAACAGTAGCTGAGGAGCTAAAGACCAATGATTTAACACCATATTCCACACACAACTCAGCTAACGTCAAAGTACTATCTAAATTGTTGCGATAATATGCTAACGGTTTTTGGACTGATTCACCGACAGCCTTGTAGCCAGCAAAATGAATTACCGCGTCCGGCTGATACTCGGCAAAAGTTTTATGCATCAACTCTTGATCGCAGACATCAGCGAAAAGATAGCGTACTTGTTTACCAATAATTTTACTTATGCGTTGGATAACCTGCTCTTTGCTATTACAAAAGTTATCCACGATTAAAAAATCATGATCTGCATTTGCTAACTCGACACAGGTATGGCTACCAATATAACCTGCACCACCTGAAACTAATACTTTCATCTATCCTCCTATGAGCTGATGACCTGCTGTTTGAGCAAGGTAATCTCTCGCTTATGTAAGCAATCACAGATGCTGGTAATCAGTTCTGCTTTCACTTTGGTTGCTCTACTATAATCGGCATCTGTACGATAATAATTAACTAACAGTTTAATACCACCAGATATGATATCGCTGGGACAAACAACGGCCTTACCTTCTCCTAATTTATCGTTTTCCGCTATATGATCAGCAATTTCTTGGCACAACTCATTCAAATCGCTAGCCTGTAATCTCTGATTGAACTCTATGGCAAATTCTAAACGAATTCTTCGCTTATTCAATTGACTTAAGTTCTTGACAGGATTATTAGCTAACATCCCGTTGGGCACTAAAGTGAGCATCTGATCATATTCTCTTATTTTGGTAATACGAAATCCTATGTATTCAACCGTGCCCTCTACACCTGAGCAAGAAATGGTATCTCCTATTTCAAAGGCATGTGAAGACATAATCGCAATACCAGCAAGCAAATTAGATAGCGTATCTTTCGCTGCTAGAGAAATAGCCAAACCACCAATTCCTAAACCGGTAATAATACCAGCAACATTGATACCTAAAAAAGATAGAATGGAAGCAACAGCCAAGATCCACAGAAATATTTGGATAACTTCTACATAAAAGCGCTCAACTGTTTCATTTAAGCCCGCTAGCATCTGCCTACGATGTAATTGCCTGAGAACGGCTCGCACCACTTGACATAAAAAAGTGGTGGCTAGGATCACGCTAAAACTACTCAAAATAACAAGATATATACGCTTATTATTCTCGGAGATATGTAAAACACCAAAGAGTGCAATATATACACCTATTAATGGGCTGATCAAAGGGAAGAGATGTTTGCATTGACTAGCAATAACTGCTCCATAGGGCTGACCATGGAAACGAAATTTACGCAACAAATAACGCAAACAATTAGCCACAACTTTTGCTAAGAGAATACTGATCAAGACAACCGCTATAGCTAAAGCGAGGGAATAGAGCGTGTGTCCAAGAAACTTAGTATGCGCTAATTGATTACCAAACTCATTCATGATCTGTTTCCTTCCAATTCAAATCAACTTGTCTGCTGGTATCAAATGTGGGAATGCTTTCTTTCACACTCAACTCACCTGCTTCAGTAAGTATTTGTTGTTGATTTAACGCTAGTTCGGCAGCATTGTTATGCAAAATCTGCAAAATTGATGCATAAATCTCTTCTACACTTTTGGGCCATACCTTTGCATATTTTTGCGCCAGTTCAACATTGGGCACATTGATTTGCAAACGAATAATATCGCCAAAATTACCAGCTTGTTGTAGATAAAGTTGGTAACCACGTTTGAGATCAGGCTCAAACGTGGCTTTAATATCTTCTTGGTAATTTTGTCTCTGCACTAGACGTTTTAAAAAGCTTTGTATGGGTGAAGGTATCTGTTCACTCAGAGTATTCAACACAGCTTCACCTTGCTCTGTTAATTCCAAACAAGCAATGGGCTTACCTGTAGCATCAAACTCCTTACAAGTATTCTCCTCCGGTAAATAACGATTTACTAACTTCTGTTGCCTTAACAGATGTAATGCTTCAGATGCTTCAAAATAGTTCGTATACAAAGAGCTAACAGCTAGTTCTTTCAGCTGCTCCGCAGTAATACCAGGCTTTAATTGCAATAAAGCTAAAAGCAATAATTCAGTTGTGATTGGTGCACTATTCACTGCTTCCTGCCACAAATTGATCTTGATAAAGATTGAAGTAGTATCCACCTAGTTCTAGCAATTCTTGGTGGGTACCCGACTCAATGATTTTACCATTATGCATCACCAAGATTTTATCTGCTTCTTCTACCGTTGATAGTCGGTGTGCGATGATGAACGATGTTCTATCTTTCATCATGTTTTGGATAGCATGATGAATAACTCTTTCAGATTCAGCATCAATTGAAGAAGTAGCCTCATCCAAAATAAATAGGCGTGGATCGGTTAAGACTGCACGCGCAAAAGAGATCAATTGTCTTTGACCGCTGGACAATAATTTACCACCTTCACCAACTTGTGAATTATAACCATCCGGCAATTCAGTAATGAATTGATGTGCATCTACTAAACGCGCAGCTACTTCCACTTCAGCATCACTTGCCTCATTTCTACCGTAACGAATATTCTCGGCAATCGTACCCTCAAATAAATAAGGAGATTGCAACACATAACCCAAGTTGTGATAAATCCAGTTCAACGGCATCTGTTCGATATTGTGGCCATCAATAGTTATTTCACCACTGTTCAACTGATAAAAACGACATATTAAATTGACCAACGTCGATTTACCTGCACCAGTCCTACCAACAATGGCAATTGTAGATCCTGCAGGAACTGTCAGATTAAAGTTCTCCAATATAGGCTCTTCTGGAACATACGAGAAATTAACTTGTTTAAATTCAATCTCTCCTCGCATTTTCGGCCACGGCTCTTTACCCTCACCTTGTCTAGCTCCATAGCGTGCTAAGACTTCTTCTGAATCACCAATTTTGACAGGTTGTTCCAACAGACCAATCACTCGCTCGACACCCGCTCTAGCCCTACTGTATTCGCCCAACCAGTAACTCGCAATATCAAAAGGTGCTCCCAAGCGTAATGATGCCGTAAAGGTAGCATACAGCGTACCTACCGCTATGGTTCCAGATCGAAGACCACCCATCTGCAAAAGCAATACACCACCGGCAATTAGAGCAGCTGTAAAAGTCAAAGCAGCTAGCATCTTGGAAAAAGTGCGATGAAAGTGCATGGATACAGCAAAATGTCTCTGTGAGATCTCCGCAAATTCAGCTTTGTTCAAGGCCTGTCTGTTAAGAGATTTACTGGTAACGACAGCGTTGATACCTTCACCTAATGTGGCATTTAGTTCTGAACCAATCGGCATAAGTTCACGCTGGTCACGTACGGTGAAGTAACTTAAATAGTAGGTAATGATAAAGCCTATAGCCACCGCTAGGCTCATAAATAAACCTATCTTCCAGTCATAACGGTAACCGACTGCAATTGAGCTCACAACAATAGATAACACCACGGTTAACTCATTAGGTCCATACGCGATAAACATGATAATCGGGTCAATATCGGAGTTGGTACGAGCAATCAAATTACCCACTGAATTGTGATCAAAATATTCAAAATCTAACTGTTGCACATGCGTGAACATTGCTTTGCGCAAATTATAACCACTTTGCTGGCAAATTCTGCGCGTGATGTAATTTTCACTCACATTGAATAACAGAGTTAAAAGCACGTATCCTACACCTAAAAATATATAGAAGGACACATTGATATTAACTATTTCACCCGTACTAACTTTATTGAATAGATCTGCTTGTGTCGTTATATAGTAATAATTCAAAACACCACTCAACAAGTGCACCATAATCACTGAAGCCATCATGCCAGTGGGAGCACCGATAATTTGCCATATCTTCCACCACATGACAAGTTTATGCTCTGCGCGGATAGTGTCTTGATTTCTTTTAACACTTAACGTTTTAGTTTCTGACATTCTTACCTCGCATACTTTTGTTGCATGTCGTAAATTCTGGCAAATAAACCTGTACCTGCAATCAATTCTTGAGGTGTACCCACCTCTACTATTCGCCCATGATCAAAGACCACTACCTTATCTGCATTCAATAAGCTTGCCACACGATGTGACACGATGATTGTGGTGCTTTTCTCACTTTCCTCATTGATCAACTGTCGCAATTTCTGCTCTGTTTGCATGTCTACTGCCGATAAAGAATCATCAAAAGCAACAATTTTACTTTTGCGCGTAAGCGTTCTTGCTATCGCTAAGCGTTGCTTCTGACCACCCGAAAGTGTTACACCGCGCTCACCTATCATGGTTTGATAACCATCAGTAAAGCGCTCCACTTCTTTATCTAGTTGCGCTAAATGTGCATAGTGCCTTACTTCTTCATCACTCATTTCGGGATAAGATAAGCGTATGTTGTCGGCTAAAGGACGAGAAAAAATAAAGGCATCTTGGAAATTGATAGTTATTTGCTTGCGCAGGCAAGTTCTATCAATCTCATCTAGCGGTATACCATCAAATTTAATTTGACCAGCTGATGGTTGGTAAAGCTTTTGTAGAAGTAATAACATGGTGCTCTTACCTGAACCTGTAGCTCCAAAAAAGCCCACCGTTTCACCTGCTTTAATTTCTAAATTGATATCCGTTAAAACTTGTCTTTCACTTTGGGGATAGCAGAAATCGACATGTTCAAAGGTGATATTTCCCTGTAAATGAACTTGTTTTAGTGCGCTCTCATCTGGTTCTTCCTCTGCAATAAGCACTTCATCCAGACGTCTCATGGATACAATAATGCGCACCGAATTCATCAGATTAAAGAATAGGAAACGTGTGTTCTCTGATACTTCGTAGGTGTAACGCATAAATACCACCAGTTCACCTAGAGTAATCTCGCCATTGGCTGCTCGATATAAGCCATAGGCTAAAACGCTGACATCTAAAGTCGACTGAATGAGCGCAGTACAAAAACCCATCATGACACTGGGTAAAATTGTCTTATATTCTGCCTGACGTAAATTGCTATTGAGATGTTCATAATTTTGTTCTTCAAATTGTTGATTGCCAAAAGCTTTAACCACTCGTATACCCGAAAAATATTGCTGTAAGTAATTAACGATGGCTGAATCAGCTTCTTCATACCCCTGCCACAAAGCATTTAATTTAACCGAAAAGATATAGACTAGATATAGCTCAAGCGGTAGTAGCAACACACAGATAAGTGCAATATGCCAATCTAAAATCAACATGATACAAATGGTAATAATGAGAAATGCTATCTGCCTGACAATGGCCAGAATACCATTAGTAACAAAATTACCTACTTCTTTCATATCGGTAGTGGCTCGTTGCACCAAATCGCCAGTATTGTTGCTTTGTAACCAGCTCATCGTGGCATCTTGGATTTTGCTAAAGAATTTATCACGCAAGCGCAATAGAGCTGTATTGCGATACAGATAACAAGTAACCATCCGCCAGTAGGAAATAAACATTCTCAACGTAATGATCAGTAAATAAATACCAATCAAAACAATCAGGTTATGAAACAGCGCTTCCTTGCCACTTGCTGGCGAAAACAGTCTTTTGATAATTGCAGGAATATTAGTGCCTGAACCTGCTTGCAATAAATCAATAATCCATCCCACCACTAAGGGAATGGTTACTTCTAAAGCGATGGTCAGAGCAAACCAAACTCCTATTTGTGCCAAGCGCTCTGGCTGACCATACAAACGCTTAAAATAATTAAAGAATTGTCGCATACTCTCTTCCTTATCTCACGACTCCACTTCTTAATCTTTCCACTCAAACTCAAGATTACCGATCTTGACTAAATCCCCCTCCTTAAGACCAATGTCTTTTAGTTGCTTTATTACTTGTTGTTTGACTAACAAGCGCTGAAAATAATGGAAAGATTCAGGATCTTCTAAGTTGATAGAACGTACCACTCTTTCGATCCATTCACCGTATACCAAGAAATAATGATTCTCTCTTTTAACTTGAAACAGTTGTTTAGGTTCAAACTTAAACTCCTTAAATTCTGATTGTTCAATCTTAAACACTGGTTCAGGCAAGCTAGCGATAATCTCAATTACCTTACTCACCAACTCTGTCGTTCCTTTGCGCATAGCTGCGCTGATCACAAAAACTTGTTCGTAGCCCTGTGATTTTAGCTCGCATTCAAGCTTTTCAATGAACTGTGGCTCAACTAATTCATATTTATTGAGTGCTAAGTAGCGTGGTCTCTCTAACAAATTGTCATCATAAGCACGTAATTCTGCTTCAATCAACTTGATATCATTGAGCACATGCTCCACATCGCCCGCACTTAGATCAACTACGTGAATAAACATCTTATTGCGTTCGATATGTCGCAAAAAATCATGTCCTAAACCAACACCATCAGCTGCTCCCTCGATCAAGCCAGGTATATCAGCTAAAACAAAAGTTTTGTAATCGTAGCTTACAACTCCTAGTTGTGGCTCAATGGTCGTGAAAGGATAATCAGCAATTTTGGGCTTCGCTTTGGTCAAAACTGACAAAAGAGTGGATTTTCCTGCATTAGGTAAACCTATTAAACCAACATCAGCAACTAACTTTAACTCCAATTTAATCTGTTTAATTTCACCTAACACACCAGCTCGCGCAAATTTAGGTGCTTGTCTGGTAGATGTCTTAAAGTGAACATTACCAATGCCCCCTTTGCCACCTTTAGCAACCACAACACGATCTCCCTCTTTTACTAAATCTGCTAAGAGTTCATCAGTTGTGGCATCTAGCACCAAAGTGCCACAAGGTACCGGAATAACTAGATCAGGAGCAGATGCACCATGCATCTTTTGTCTACCACCTGGTTTGCCATGCCCCGCTTTAAAATGTTTACGAAAACGAAAATCAGCCAAAGTGTTTTTGCTACTAGTAGCTTCAAGTACTACACTGCCACCATTACCACCGTCGCCACCATCTGGACCACCATCCGGGATATATTTTTCACGACGGAAAGATGTGTGACCATCACCACCATTGCCAGCAAATACCTCAATTTTTACATGATCAAAAAACATAAAACCTCTGCTAATACATAAAAAGCCAGCTAATGCTGGCTCCAAAAACATAACTACAGAAAAATCTGTGGTTTTAATTATTCATCTCAACAAGTATTGCTTAGTTATAAGCAACAACACTTACTTGTGTTTGACGGCGATTTTTTCTGGTATAACGAACTTGACCGTCGATCAGAGCAAATAAAGTGTTATCTTTACCCATGCCTACATTGGCACCTGGGTGGATCTTAGTACCACGTTGACGATAAATAATATTGCCAGCTAGACAGTGTTGACCGTCACCTTTCTTAGCGCCTAAACGCTTAGAGTGAGAATCACGACCGTTCTTGGTGCTACCTACACCTTTTTTACTTGCAAATAACTGTAAATCAAATAGCTTCATGGTTATTCCTCCTCGTCATCGATATATGATGCACCGCTTGCTAGTCTTACTTGCCTGATACCATTAACACAGGCTTCTAACAAGGTGTCTGCCTGCAGTGTTTCTCTTTCATTCAACTCTTGAAAATCAAGATTTATTTCTACATCACCGCTGGCTATACGATAATCAAATTTGATTTGATAGCGTTCTAATTCATAGATTACCGTCTGGACTAAAACACTGACTGCACTACAAACAATGTCTTGTCCATGTTCAGCATAAGCAGCATGACCCGAAATTTTTAAGGTTGTAATATGACCTTGTTGGTCTCTGCTATACCGAACTCTGATCATTAAGCTTGAATGCCTTTAATCTCCACTTTGGTGTAAGGCTGACGATGACCTTGGGTTCTACGATAGCCTTTCTTGGGACGATATTTCATGACCAGAATCTTCTTGGCTTTACCGTGCTTGGTAACTTCAGCTGTAACCTTAGCACCTTCAACAAAAGGTTTACCTAAAGTCAAACCATCTTCCTTACCAATTGCTAATACTTGTTCGAAAACGACGGTGTCACCAGCTTGAGCTTCTAACTTCTCTACGAACAGAGTGTCACCTTCAGCTACTTTATACTGTTTGCCACCAGTTTTAATAATCGCGTACATATTTTCCTCCCTGTATAAACAGTCTCGCCACGAATGGTGTGCCGGAATGCATCTTCTGACCATTCGCATGCGGTCGCTCTGGCTATTGTACTCTATCAACACAAAAATAGCAAAGACCTAAATCTTTGCTATTTCTATGATAAATTTTGTAATTAACTAAGCAGCTTAGATACGATTCACGCCTGTCTTAATAGCTGCCTCTGCTACCGCTTTAGCCACTACTTCTTTAACTCTTGGATCAAAAGCATCTGGCATGATGTGCTCAGGATTTAATTCATCATCCCCAACTAGTGAGGCGATAGCATGAGCTGCTGCCACATTCATTTCTTGGTTAATGTCCTTAGCACGCACATCAAATGCTCCGCGGAAAATACCTGGGAATGCTAAAACATTATTGATTTGGTTAGCGAAGTCTGATCTGCCTGTTGCTGTAACAGCGGCACCAGCTTCTTTAGCTTCGTCTGGATAGATTTCTGGAATGGGGTTGGCACAAGCGAAAACGATAGCATCTTTATTCATTGAACGAACCATATCTTGAGAAACTGCGCCAGCAGCTGATACGCCAACAAACACATCAGCACCCACTAGAGCATCAGCTAAAGAGCCTTTGATTTGACGTGGATTACTAATCTCTGCCATCTGCTCTTTATACTTATTCATGCCCTCGGTACGACCTTTATAAATTACCCCTTTGCGATCGCACAAAATAAGATCTTTTACACCGGCTGATAACAACAATTTGCTAATAGCAATCGAAGCTGCACCTGCGCCATTCATAACGACTTTGATCTCATCCATCTTTTTGCCTACGATCTTCAAGGCATTGATTAAGCCAGCCAAAGTTACAACAGCCGTACCATGTTGATCATCGTGGAAAATGGGGATATCGCATTTAGCTTTTAGGCGCTCTTCAATTTCAAAACAACGCGGAGCTGCAATATCTTCTAAATTCACGCCAGCAAAACTGCCCGAAATTTGATAGATGGTTTCTACTATTGTATCTACGTCTTGTGATTTAACGCATAAGGGGAAAGCATCTACATCACCAAATGCTTTAAACAGAGCACATTTACCTTCCATAACAGGCATGCCTGCCTCAGGCCCAATATCTCCAAGACCTAAAACAGCACTACCATCTGTAACTACCAAGGCTAAGTTGTGTCTGCGTGTTAACTCGTAGGATTTATCAACATCCTTCTGAATCTGCAAACAAGGTTCAGCAACGCCTGGCGTGTATGCTAAAGCTAATTCGTGTTTGCTGGAAACAGGACAAGTAGCGATAACTTCAATCTTTCCCTTCCACTCTTGATGTTTTGCTAATGACATCTCAGCGTAATTTATTTTTTCTGCCATAAATTTACCTTTCAGTGCAATTGCACATGATTCTATTGTTTAGGTTGATCCCAGTATTGAGGATTTTCTGCTAAAAGCCATTCGTGTTTAGGATCATCTATTCTTGTTTTTTCCCAAGGATTACCTGGTAGATGACGAATACCCCAGGTATAACAACAAGCATAACCTGGCGCCATAACTTGTGAGTGTGTAACTTCATCAGTAATCACTAAACACCCATGATGATGCAATTCATATGGACGATTATCTGCCCACCCTGCACCAAAACCTTGCTCCTTTTCAAAGAAATAGAAATATACTTCTGGTTGTGGATGATTGTGGGGCGGATAACTTGACCATTTGCCTGGTAAATTTACCACTTCACCCAAGACCATGTTGGAGTCGGGTCTAGTCTCATAGTCATAACAAGTTCTGACATCACGACGAATGCAGTCTCCTAATTCACCTTTATCTCCACGATGCCAAGTATCAGTTTCCTGATCAGTATAAAGATGCGTTGCATATTCCTTGTCGTTATAGGATTTTTGTACGTAGAATTCACAGTCTGATATTGCAGTTACAGTGCAGCTATGATTCTTAGACATCAATAAACACCATGGATTGTATGCAAAGGGATTGGGACGATCCATCTCTACATTTTGTCCATCGAATTCAGCAACAGCCTTGCCTTGCATTAAAATCCAAGAAACTTCTTTTTCTGTTTCAGCAAAAGTGTAGCTGTCACCAGCTTGCAAGATGAGCAAACCGACATCCATCCAGCTACCATATCCGTTTTCAACATCCAAACTTAAATATTCGTTATAGCCAGGATGTAGCTCTTTTTCGATATACATAATTCCCTCAAAAAAAGCCGAGCGAAGCTCGCTCGGCACTACTTTTCAGCTAATGCTTGTTTACATGTTTCTACTAACGCTTTTGCCGTTAAGCCATAAACTTCTTGCAGGTAGTCAACAGGTCCAACTTCACCAAAACGATCGGTAACACCATGCTTCTTAAAGGCTACACCACGACATGCTTTGCAACCACCAGCCAAAGCAGAAGCAACAGCTTCGCCTAGACCGCCGATAATATTGTGATTTTCAGCTGTAACAATACAACCCGTTTTCTTGGCAGATTCGCAAACTAATTCTGCATCTAAGGGTTTTACTGTAAACATATCAACAACACGTGCTGAAATACCTTCCTTTTCTAGCATCTCAGCTGCTTCCATCGCTTCACCAACCATCAAGCCACAAGCAATGATTGTTAAATCGGTACCTTCACGGAGGACATTGCCTTTACCAATCTCGAAAGTTGAATCCTCTGCATAGATCTTTTTGTAATTCTTGCGGGTACTACGCATGTAGACTACGCCAGATAAGTCTTTGACTGCACGTAAAGTCCAAGCAAATTGCACGCCATCTGCCAAATCAAAAACATGTGACTCTGGAATTGCACGCATCAGCGCCATATCTTCAAAAGGCATATGCGTACCACCATTGAAAGCTGCAGCCACACCAGGATCAGAACCAAAAATACGCACACTGTTTTTGGAATAACCAACACTTAAAAAAGTTTGATCATAACATCTGCGTGACGCAAAAGGTCCAAAAGTATGTACATATGGTTTTCTGCCAACTAAAGATAAGCCAGCAGCTACGCCCATCATATTTGCTTCCGCAATACCACAGTTAATGGCTTGGTCGGGATGCTCTTTCCAGAATTTATAAGTACCAGCTGAATTCATCAAATCAGCATCCAGATAAATTACATCTTTATCTTCACTGGCTAATTGCTCAATTGTATCAGCGTATACATTCTTGTGTGCCTTCTGCTCGGCAGTACCATCGTAGATAACTTTAAACATTAGGCTTCCTCCTTCATTGTGGCTAAAGCTTCCTCAAAGAATGCCACTGATGATTTGCCGAAAGCTTCATCGATGGCGATATGGTGATTCAATGCCATCTTCTCTAGTTCGTCTAAACCCTTACCCTTAATGGTGTTCAAGACGATGCAAGAAGGTTGATCCTTAACTTGTTTAGCTTGCTCGATGGCATCATCAATTGCGCAAACATCGTGTCCATCTACTTCCACAGCATGAAATCCAAAAGCTTTAAACTTATCAACAATGGAACCCATACTCATGACTTCATCGGTAGCACCATCAAGTTGCTTACGGTTGTAATCAACAAACCAAATCAGATGATCCAGTTTTTGTTGACTGGCAAACAAGGCGGCTTCCCAAATTTGTCCTTCGTTACTCTCACCATCACCGGTGAACAGATAGGTATAATTTTGTCTGCCAGCTAATTTGTTGCCTAAAGCGATACCACAGGCTTGAGATGAACCTTGTCCTAAGGAACCAGTGGTAGCATCTACACCGATTGTCTTATTGCGGTCACAATGGCTGGGCAAATTTGTGCCTGGTTGGTTCAAAGTTTCCAGCTCTTCAATGGGGAAAAAGCCTTTGAGAGCCAGTGTTGCATAAACTGCGGGACCCGCATGACCTTTGCTCATCACTAAATAATCACGATCAGGATCTTTAGGATTCTTGGGATCGCATTTTAGTTGCTTGCCGTATAAAACAGCCAAAGCATCAACTACTGAAAGAGATCCGCCTAAGTGGCCAAAGCCACGTTTTACAACTTCTTTAGTGGTGTGCAGACGAATCTCAGCAGCAAATTTTTCTAATGAAAATTTCTGTGATTTATCCATCATTATTTCTCCATCGCTTCAATCAGAGGAAGTTTTTTGCCTGTCATAAATCTGACCATGGCACCGCCCGCTGTACAGACATAACCTATGTCAGTCAGATCAATAAACTTGCCTGCAGCTTGTACGGTATCTCCGCCACCGATAACAGAGTGTCCTGGCGCTTTTGCGATAGCTTGCCAGAGAGCTTCTGTACCTTTAACAAATAACGGATCTTCGTAGACACCAGCAGGGCCATTGACAAACAATGTTGCCGCCGATTGAATAATCTCTTGATACTTTTCTATTGTAGCACTGCCTATATCCAGGAACATTGCATCGTCCATGGGTAGTTGGGCAATATCTAACTCTTTTCTTTCATCATTTTGTGCGTACGCTAAGTCGACTGGAGCCTCGATTTTACCGGCATATTCTTCCAAATAACGTTTTGCCGGTTCAACAAAGTCCAACAACTTACGATCTCGCAACCACTGCTCATACTTACTACCAATGCTCTTACCTTGAGCTAACAGAAACACTACGCCAGTAACGCCAGTTGTTAAAATTTTATCGGCAGTACCGTTAACTAGAACCTGTTCCATCATGCCAAAGGCATCAGAAATTTTGGCGCCCCCGAGCACAAATACCGATGGATGTTGTGGCTGTTTGAGCACGTTGTTGAGCGCTGAATATTCAGCAAAGAATAATTCACCAGCAGCCGATGGTAACACTTCTTGGAAAGCAACCATCGAGGGACAAGCACGATGCGCAGCGGAAAAGGCATCATTGACATAGTAATCAAAGTGCTCGCTTAAGCTACGAATTAGCCAAGTTTTAGTCATCTCTTGCGGAGTCAACTTAACCACTGTTTCAAAAGTAGAAATTTCTTCGGCTAAGTAGCGCAAATTGCCTAAAATAATCGCCTCACCATCTGAGAGTTCCTTGATCTTAGCAATGGCAGCTGGTCCACATACATCATCGATATAGTCTACTTTGCGACCAGTCTTTTCGCTTAGAATCTTGGCGTGCTCGGCTAATGGATATAAATTCTGATAGTCCAAAGTATCGCCTTGGTGCGCAATGATAGCTACTTTAGCTCCTTGTTCCAGCAGGTAATTAACTGTGGACAAACTTTTATCGATACGAGTAGTATCGGTAATTTGCTTGGTCTTAGGATCTAAAGGAGAATTAATATCTAGACGCAGAAGAACTCTGCGCCCAGCATAAGAAAATTCTTTATAAGACTTTATTTGTTTTTCCATTTTCCTAAACCTAAATATTCATTGGTTTTAGCAGTTCCTTCTTCACGGGAATTTTGCATACCAGTGGCTGCGCGAATTGCGTCCATAGTTTCAGGAATAGTAACTGCTTCTTGAGGAATATTGATGGCGTACATGATACCATCGCCTGTTTCAACAATTGAATCTTTCCAGATAGCGATTTCATACATATCGCCACGAGGATTACCTAAATCACGAGCATAGCGGAATAGAGATGCGTTACCTAAGAAGCCTTCATCGATTGAAACCAAACGAATACGATCGTGTTTAGCAAAAGCCTCTAAAGCCATCTCTTTGGTAATTTTTTCTTTACCTTTAGCTACGACTGTAATGATATGACCATGGGTGACAGGTGTATGGATTAAGATACCTGTTGCTTCTACATGAGGCATGATAGTCATCAAGTCTACTGCTTGATGGCTGGGAGCCTTGTCAATGCGCAAAGCATTGGTTAATCCACGGTGGTAATCGCCAGGATCGGCTACACGTCGAACAATGGTGATAGCTACATTGCTAATACCATAAGCACGATCTAAGCAATCCACTGAACGAATCAGACCAGTGGTATTACAAGAAGTCAGCTTCAGATATTTTTGATCTAAACCTTTCTCAAAGTTAGCATAGCCGTGGAAGAAGACATCTGCTACCTCATTGCATTCGCCACCTTGGAAGATGGCTTTCTTGCCTAGGCGTTCATACAACTCTTTATTTTTGATACCAACACCACCAGGTGAAGAATCTAGCATGATATCAACTTGGTTGACCAAATCTTCGAAACTTCCTTTAGTGGGGATGCCGTATTTCTCAAAATCCTCTTTTTTAGCGCCATCGACCAAATATAGATCATAAGGCATGCCTTTTTCATGTAAAGCGCGAATGGATAAAGTGGGAGCAATATCTGCAATACCAACTAATTCCATATCTTGTTGACGAGCAACGCCATCAGCCAATCTTTGGCCAATGACACCATAACCTGCTACACCTACTTTTACCTTTGACATGTGAACCTCCTACATATCACTTGAGCTGAGCTCATTATTTATCTTTGTCAGCTAGGCAGCGCGGTAATGTCGAACCTCCATACGGCATGATAATGACTTCACTTTGCTCTCCTAGCTCTTTTTTCGCCTGATCATAGGCTTCTTGGACTGTGTTGAACGGAGTCATAAAAATTCGTCTGACAAATTCATGCTCCATATCTGAAACTAAGAAAATACGAGCACGTTGTAATACCATCGCAATCGCGGCGGCTTTATGCCCTCCTAGCTCAAAGTGTTTTTGAATATCACTGATCATGCTGGACGATTCATCATGTTCCAACATCCAACGTTCAAAAACTCCTTCGCCTAATCCTTCCTGACAAGAACCCACCAAAATTATGATGCCTCCGTCACGCACCGCATTTTTAGCATTGTCCAGTGCCTTTTGTGTTTGATACAAATTCAAATCTTTCGGTTTGCCACCTTGTGAACAGATAACAATATCTGCACGTTTAGCAATAGGTTTGAGATAAAGGCTATCCAGGAACTTACAACCGCTACGATGAGCAGTGATAAAGTGACCAGCCACGGCATGAATAATTTTTTTGTGTTCATCGAGAACCACATTGACAATAAAATCTATAGGACAATAGTTGATCGCTTCTTCTAAATCATCACGTACAGGGTTGTGATCAACATTACCAGTAGTTGCAGTATCTCTAACCATCATGCTGTGATTAGCTTGAATCGCAGCTCTGGTGGAAACACCAGGCATAATC
Source organism: Bacillota bacterium (assembly GCA_023389255.1). Classification (GTDB taxonomy): domain Bacteria; phylum Bacillota; class Clostridia; order Saccharofermentanales; family DTU023; genus JAEWER01. The sequence continues at coordinate 63,356 of JAEWER010000028.1, read as the reverse complement.
GCCTTTGCACCTCCACTGTAACCAGCAAAGTAGTGGTATTCAATATTGCCCAAACAAATTCTGCGATCAGCTTCGGCAACCGTGCGACAAACATCAACTGGTGTGCCACTACTTGTAGTGCCCATGTGCACCACATCATCGATATCTCCATCCTCACAGCGATAATTATCGTAAACTTGGTCCCCTACCAATTTACGCATCTCTGCTTCAGTCTGCTTACGGTGTGATCCTAAAGCAAACACAATAACTATGTCTTCATTAGCACAACCAATTTTGCGTAATCGCTCAAGTAATGGTGGCAACACGATGTATGAAGGTATCGGTCTAGTCAAATCTGAAGTAATGATGGCAATCTTCTCACCCGGTTTGATGATTTCTTCCAGTTTAGGACTACCTATAGGGTTGTTGATAGCTTGGCTTACAGCATCAGCTCCAGTGAGTTCAACCTGAACCTCATTTTGCTCCAGAACTGCCAAAACTAATTCTTCAGGAATTTCGACAGACTGCTTTCTTTCTCCTATGGCTACTGTGTATTGCACTCTAAATACCTACTTTACTGTTGTTTTACGTACGATTAATTCTGGATAGAGCAAAACTCTATAACCTTTGACTTCCTGTTGTAACGCAAGATTGTACTTAGAATTGTTGGTACGTCCTGCTTTATCTATTGGTTGCTGTTCTATCGCCTCTATCAGCATCTGCATAGAGATACGTCCTAATTCAAAACGTGGGATGCTGATAGTAGAGAGCTGTATCTGAGGTAAAGAAGCATATTGAACATCATCAAAACCCATCACTGCGATATCTTTGCCTAACTTAAACCCTAGTTCTTCAACTGCTTGCATCGCTCCCAAAGCGATCATATCGTTGGCACAGAGTAGCGCATCTGGTAGTTGTTTTGCGTTTTTAGAAGTCTGCTTAAGCAACGTTCTAGCACGCTCACAACCACTATCAATGGTGTATTCTCCGTCGCTAATCCACTCTTCGTTACAAGCGAACTGCTTTTTGATTAGCTCATCTGCAAAAGCTTGTTTGCGAATAATGTTGGAAAGAGAATGATTCGGTCCACCTAAATAAGCTATTCTGCTGTAGCCACTGGCCACCAAATGATCTATAGCTAAACGTGCGCCTTTATCATTATCTACTTCCACACATTTGATCCTATTCTTTTCTGGATCATACGGTCTGCCCATCACTATGACCGGAGGTTTGATCACTTCTAAGCGATCGTCCTCGATCAAGCGGGCGGGGTATAAAACTATGCCATCCACCCGCTTAGACGAGAGCATTTTTAGGGCTTGTAATTCTTTATCAGCATTCCATCCCGTACTACAAACCAGAGTGTTAAATCCATGCATTTCTGCTATCTCATTGATGGCAGACAAAATATCAGCAAAGAAAGGATTCGCAATATCGGGTAAAACAAAACCAACAGTATTTGATCTTCTGGTCACCAAAGAACGTGCGATATCGTTAGGCTCGTAGCCCATTTGCTTAGCTAACTCTTTAATGCGTTTCTTAGTTTCATCATTAGTTCCTGCATAATCGTTCAACGAACGAGAAACTGTTGAGTAAGAAACACCAGCTTTTTCGGCAATGTCTTTAATCGTGACCATAATGACCTGTGTTATAAACCAGTATTTTCGCGGATGAACTTGCGCGCTTTTACTGCGTATTCAAAAGGATTCGCTTTGGCTGGATCTTGCTCTGCTTCTACAATCATCCAACCACTGTAATTATTCTTTTCTAGCACCTCAAACACAGGCTTGAAGTCCAAATCGCCATCACCAGGTACTGTAAATGCACCCATACGCACAGCCTCTAAGAAGCTCTTATTTTCTTTTCTCACTTGCTCGATGACTGAACTACGAATGTCTTTCAAGTGCACGTGCTTAATTCGCGGCATGTAGCGTTCAACGGCAACCACATGATCTTCACCTGAGAAAGCAAAATGCCCTGTATCATACAGCAGGAAAACTAATTCCGGATCAGTCAGCTCCAAAAATTTGTCTACCTCTGCCATGGTTTGAATGCCTGTGCCCATATGGTGATGGTACGTTAGAGTCATGCCCATATCACGAGCAATTTTGCCCATTTCGTTCATACCTTTAGCAATGAGTTGCCATTGCTCATCAGTAAAGACAGGTTTTTGCTCACCTAAAATAGGAATTTGTTTACCTTGAATAGAATTTCCTTGCTCTGAAGCACCGATTACCTTAGCGCCCATAGCTTTAAGAAATTCAAGTTGTTTTTTGAAGTTCTCAATAGTCACTTCATAAGGCTCTGATGTCAGCAACGATGAAAACCATTGGTTGGCTATTCTCATACCACGAATATCAAGCATAGGCTTTAAGACAGCTGGATCTTTGGGATATTTATTGCCAACCTCTGAACCTGTAAATCCTGCCAACGCCATTTCACTTACACATTGTTCAAATGTGTTTTCTTTGCCGAGATCGGGCATATCATCATTTGTCCAACCGATCGGAGCAATTCCTAAATGTACTTTGTCTTTTGCTAACATAGCTACCTCACTTAACGTTTCAAACGTTTGCTATAGATTATTTTAGCGAATTGCAACAGCTATAACTGTTACAATTCGCTTATTTTTATTGATCGTATTCCATGGTGATGGTTTTACCTGAACGCAGTGACTCAGTTGCTGCTAAAGCAACCTCTACTGCACGCAAACCATCTAGAGCATCAACCGGAACTTCAGCTTCGCCTTTCAGCGCCTTGATAAAGCTGACAAATTGATCAACAAAGGCACCCGTATAGCGATCTAAGAAGAAATAGCGGATTTTATCGGTGGTTACTGCATCAGCCGTTGAAACCTCCACATTAGAAGGCTTGTCATTAAACGCTTGCGCTACACCTTTGGAGCCAAATACTTCCACTCTTTGGTCATAGCCATAAACCGCTTGACGACTGTTATCAATAACAGCTAGTGCACCATTTTCTAGTTCCAAAGTCACAGTAGCTGTATCGATATCGCCTGCTTTGCCAATTGCTGGATCAATCAGATTTGCACCAAACGCAGTAACTTTTTTGACTTCACTTCCACTCAGATAACGCACCATATCAAAGTCGTGAATCATCATATCTAGGAATAAACCACCTGAAGAAGCGATATATTCAACTGAAGGGGGGGCTGGATCACGACTGGTAACACGCAATAGATGCGGTTCACCCACTGTGCCATTTTCTACAAATTCACGTACTCGACGGAAATTGTGGTCAAATCTACGGTTAAAGCCAACTTGGAATTTGACACCAGCTTCTTTAACTGCAGCCAAAACCTCTTTAATTTTAGCTACTGAAGTATCAACTGGTTTCTCACAGAAAATGTCTTTACCAGCTTTGCAGGCAGCAATAGCCACAGTTGCATGGGTATCTGTGGATGTAGCTACGACCACGGCGTCTACTTCAGGATTTTGCAAGAGTTCATTGTAATCCTGGTAGACATGTTCAATGCCTTGCTCTTTTGCCCATTCACGGCTGTAATCGATCATCACATCAGCTACAGCAATGACCTTTGCATCCGGCACAAATTTATTGATGTTTTCAACATGTAATTTACCGATGCGGCCTGTACCGATAACACCTAATTTAATCACTTTATCCTCCTTTGGATTAATAATCCCGAGTTTGTTTAATATGAGCAACATTGTCAGCGTATGCCTTACGCACCTCTTCTGACTCTGAAACTTCTGCTACACCTACACGCCACCATGATTCATAGCCTTTACTCATAGAAGCATGGTCAACCTTAATATCAAATAGCACAGGTTTATCTGTTATTTTCTTGCTGTCCACCAACGCTTGCTTGAGTTCTTCAGCGTTATGGCAGGTATAGGCTGCACACCCTAACGATCTAGCATTCATAGCGAAATCAACAGGAATCAAATCTCCCTTAGGCACTGCTTCTCCCTCTCTTCTAACTTGGAAGCAAGTACCGTAGCTATTACCGCCATGACTGTTTTGCAGGCTTTCAATACAGCCCCACCCCATGTTGTCAAACAACATGATATTGACCTTTGCTCGCTCCTGCACCATGGTATGGACTTCTGCATTCAACATTAAATAGCCACCATCTCCCACCATGGTAAACACTTCAGAATTTGGTGCTGCCAGCTTAATACCCAGACCAGCATTCAAATCATATCCCATGTTGGAATAGCCATATTCAACATGGTAGGAATGACTGTTGCCTGGACGCCACAGACGCTGTAAATCACCCGGCAAGCTACCAGCTGCACAGCAAACGATATCTTCATCTGCCATGAACTGATTGATAATGCCCACAGCTGCGACCTGATTAAATTTTTGACCAGGCTGAGCAAATAAACGATTAGCTTCTTTGATCCAATTTTCTTTTAAGTTCTTCAGTTCATCTTCTTCATAAGCTGATTGATAGTCATTTAAGAATTCATACATTCCTTGCAAGGCTTCTTTGGCATCAGCTTGAATACCATGAGCATTTAGTTTGACTAAATCAAATCCACATACATTGATAGAAATGAATTTGCATTCTGGATTCTTAAATAACCATTTTGAAGCAGTTGTGAAATCGGAGAAACGTGTACCAATGCCAATAACCAAATCTGCTTTTTGGGCTACTAAATTTGCGCATTCAGTACCAGTTACACCGATACCGCCCATATTTAGCGGATGATCCCAACGAATCAATCCTTTGCCAGCTTGTGTTTCGGCAAAAGGAATCTGGCAATGTTCAGCTAGTTTCACAACTTCTGCACCAGCATCTGAGTAGCGAACACCACCACCAACAATCATCAGTGGACGTTTGCTCTGCTTGATCAGCTCTTCTAAGCGTTGACCTTGTGGTACCGCCAAAGGACGACGATCCATATGCCAAACACGCTTTTCAAAGAAATAAGCTGGATAATCATAAGCTTCTGCCTCAACATCTTGTGGCATCGCAATGCAGACAGCTCCTGTTTCCGCTGGATCGGTCAATACACGGAAAGCTTGCAACAGTGCACTCATCAATTGCTCAGGACGATTGATGCGATCAAAATATCGACACACTGCACGAAATGAATCATTAACTGTGGTGCCGATACTGCTGAAAATTTCAGCTTGTTGTAATACTGGATCAGGTTGACGTGTTGCAAAGGTGTCTCCCGGTAATACCAACAACGGGATGCGATTAGCAGTAGCACACGCCGCTGCAGTTACCATGTTGGTGGCACCAGGACCAATCGAAGAAACGCAGGGAATGATGGCTCTACGATCTAATTGTTTAGCGTACGCCATGGCAGCTAAACCCATAGATTGCTCATTTTTACCTTGATAAAACTTCAGATCGTGATCCATGTATTCCAGCGCCTCGCCGACACCAGTTACGCAACCATGGCCAAAGATGCCGAAGACACCGTGCACAAACTTTTGTTCCTTGCCATCAAATTCAACATATTGGTTATCCATGAATTTGACTAAGGCTTGTGCCATTGTTAAACGAATTCTCGGAAAATCCATATTTATTTCCTCTACTTACTAGCTGTTTTACTTACTAGCCATCGCTAGACGACGAGCTTTAACAGCGAATTGTTGACGTGTAATATCGATTAGAACCGCTAAGATGATAACCAAACCTAAAACTACAAACTGAATGGCAGATGAGGCGGAAAGCAAGGTCAAACCATTTCTGATAACGGAGATAATCAGAGCACCAATCATGGTACCTCTCATAGTTCCTTTACCACCTAGGAATGATGCACCACCGATGATACAAGCTGCGATAGCATCAGTTTCGTAGGGCTGAGTTGCGTTTGCACCATTACAGATACCCGTACGACCAACGATAACGATACCAGCAACAGCACAGAAGAAACCAGATAAGGCATAGCAGAAAGTTAAGACGTTAGCGGAATTAATACCAGAAAGTCTAGCTGCTTCAGCGTTACCACCTACACAGTAAATTGATCTACCCAGAGCAGTTTTGCTCAAGAACACACCCATAATGGCGAAGAGAATGATTACTAAGATGAACGATACAGGCACACCAGGGAATTGTTTGCCAGCACCATAGGTGAAGCTACCTGCTGAATGTGAACCCAACCACATAATATCTTTACCGAAGCCTGATACCATCTTAGAGTTGACCAGTAACAGAGCTACACCAGAGAGAACATTTTTCATACCCAGTGTCGAGACGAAGGGGTGGGGTAAATGTAAGCGAGTTAACAAGGTACCGTTGATGAAACCAATTAAAGTACCTAAAACCAGAACAGCGATAATCATGATTACTGCATTATCAATACCTTTAGTTAACATCAAACCCATTAAACATGTACAAGTAATGGCGTTAGCACCTACTGATAAGTCGATACCACCAGTAATCAAGCAAACTAACATACCAGCTGAAATCAAAGCATTAACTGATGTCTGCTTTAAGATGTTCATCAAGTTATCAACTTTGAGAAAGTTAGGAGTAGCGATAGTTAAAATCACACAGAGAATTATCAGGGCGAGCAGAGTTCCCAACTCCGATAAAATTTTGGAGAATTTATTTTGCTTTAACATTATTTTTTACCTCCCCAGGCAGCGCTCATAATATCTTCTTGGTTAAATTCTTTATCTCCACGATTGATCGTAGCCATGACGCGACCTTTACGCATAACCACAACACGATCGCTCATACCTAAGATTTCAGGCATCTCAGAGGAGATCATAATTACGCAATGTCCAGCTTTAACCAGGCTGTTCATAACGTTGTACACTTCGATTTTGGCGCCTACATCAATACCACGTGTAGGTTCATCAAAAATGAAGATACGTGCATCCGTATTAACCCACTTACCGATAACAACTTTTTGTTGGTTGCCACCAGAAAGTTGTCCTACAATCTCGTCAAGCGATGGGGTTTTAATACGTAGGGAGGCAACATTATCCTCACCAGATTGTTCAATCCGCTTCTCGTTTAAGAATGGTCCGTTAGAAAAACCTTTGAGATTAGCTAAGATCAGATTGGTCCTAATACTTTGTTGTAAAACCAATCCCTGTCCTTTGCGGTCTTCCGTTAAGAAAGCGATACCTTTTTTGACCGCATGACCCGGGTTTTTAATGCTAACCTTTTCGCCGTGAATATAAACTTCACCACTATCTAGATGATCGGCACCGAAGATAGCACGCATCGTTTCTGTACGACCTGCGCCAACCAAACCAGCAAAACCTAGGATTTCGCCCTTATAGGCTTTAAAGCTGACCTTGTCTAATACACCACCAATAGTTAAATCTTTGGCTTCTAAGGCAACTTCGCCTCTGGTGCCAAACTCTTTAGGGAATTGATTTTCTAAAGAACGACCAACCATGGCTGTGATCAGCTTGTCGTGATCCATATTTTCGATGTCTTCTGTGATGATATGTTCACCATCACGCATAACTGTGACCAAATCGCACAATTCAAACAACTCTTCCAGTTTGTGAGAAACAAAGAGAATAGCAATACCCTTACTCTTGAGATAACGACAAGTTGCCATCAACTGTTCTACCTCTTTTTCTCCTAAAGATGAGGTAGGCTCGTCCATAATAATCAACTTGGCATCGATCATGGTTGCCTTGGCAATTTCGATCATCTGTTGGACACCCATGCCGAAAGTACCAGCAGCCTTATGCGTATCAACAGTCTGACCTAGATCTTTCATCACCTCAGCTGCTTTTTCATGCATGGTCTTGTAATCAAGCAATGGACCTTTTCGCAACCACTTGTTAATAAAAATGTTATCGGTAATACTGAGTAGTTTTTCAATGTTCAGCTCCTGATACACACAGGCAATACCTGCTTTGGCTGAGTCATTGGGGTCCTTAAATTTGTGTACTTCACCATTGACGATTATTTCGCCTGTATCTGGCTTGTGCACGCCGGTCAGTGTTTTAATCAAGGTAGATTTACCCGCACCATTTTCACCGATTAAACCATGTATAGTACCTGGCTTAATGGCAATGTGCATATCCTTGAGCGCTAACACACCGGGGAAACGCTTAGTGATGTTTCGCAATTCGACAACATATTCACTCATCGCTAACTCCTCTTCCCCGATATCCTTAATGGATAATCAGTCTTTACTCTACGCGTTTCAAGCGTTTGCAATTGCTTGTATGAGCTAATACGCTTGCAACCTGTTGCAATTATAGATAGATAATGTGTAGCAAACAATGAACATATGACTAGAATAGCCCATCTATTTTTGTGTAAATTGCACAAGGGATTGTGTGTCAAACTTATAAATTACCGCTACTAGGACACTATAAGCATTCCTAATATACCAGTTATAGGAAATAAAAGAACATACTTTTCAGAGGATAAAAAGGCAAATATGTTGCAAACGCTTGCAGGGAGTTCCGCTTTCTCTGAGTCAGTTTTCACCGTAGCTACAAAGCAGAATCACAAGAACCAAGCTCTAGCCAACGTAGGTTTTACCCTCTGGGTAGACATGCGTTGCTGGTTCGTGCTTTCTACTAACAAAGCTAAGCAACATTGAGGCTGGTCCAACTCTACCAATGAAAATGGTAATGATTATGCCTATATGAGCTATATGACTGAAACTACTGGTAGTTGCGCTAGAGACACCAACTGTGCCAAAAGCTGAAGCTGCCTCATAGAGCATATCAATAAAATGAATGTTAGCTGTCTGAGCATTATGGGGCAAAGTAATTGCCATCAACATCGCTAGAGCCCAGGTGAGTGACATACCGAGCATGGTAATACTCAAAGCTCGTCTGATTAGCTCAGAACTAATACGATACTTAATCAATCTCACCTCGCCACCTTTACAAAAAAAATCCGCTCTCACAGCAGCCAATATGATAGCAAGAGTAGTTACTTTAATACCTCCAGCAGTCGATGCTGGTCCAGCTCCTACAAGCATCAAGAAGATACCTAAGGCTTTGCTTCCATCGGTTAGACTTGCTTGATCAATGCTATTAAATCCAGCGGTACGCAAGGTGACAGACTGAAAAAAGGCTGCAACTGGTCTCTCTCCTGCAGATAAGCCTAACAAACCTCCGGCAACATTATTCTGACTCTCCAGCAGCCAAAAAGCGATACTACCAAAGACTATTAGAATCAGTGTCATTTTTAGGACTAAGCGACTGTGAAACCTTAAGATGCGGTGCTTGGGAAAATGCAATAAATCAACCCAAACAACAAAGCCTAGACCACCACTAATAATCAGTACAGCTGTGCCGATAATTATCCATAAATCATTATTAAAATGAGTTAAAGAGCTAAGTGGTCCAGTCAAATCTCCCATCAAATCAAACCCTGCATTACAAAATGCCGATACTGAATGAAAGATTGCTTTACCAAAAGCCACCGGTAGAGGCATGTAGTAAGCAAAACGCCAGGTGAAAAATAAGGCACCTATACCCTCGCAACTCAAGGTTAATAAAATAATTTGTTTAACGAGCTTAAATGATTCTGAATAGTCTAAACCTGCAGTTGTATTGCGCAATGCTCGCGATAGCGTTAGATTAACTTGTCGGCTGATACCGATACCAAGAGCTGCTAAAATTGTTAAAAGCGATAAACCACCAATTTGAATCATGGCAAGAATTACAACTTTGCCGAACAGACTCCAACTCAGCATAGTATCTACCAATACTAAGCCAGTTACACAGGTAGCTGATGTGGCTGTAAACAAGCAAGTTAAATATGGCAGAGATATACCATTTGCACTAGCAATTGGTAACTTTAGCAAGATGGAACCAAGCAGAATAGTAAGTAAAAAGCTCGTTGTAATCAGCCGTGAGGGATTGTTCAAAGACCAATAGCGTCTGCTTTGCGAAACAAATTGCGCTTTTTTATGTTTAAAGCGCTTAAACCTACTTTTTTTAGCACTGATAGGCTTTTCCATTGACGCTATTTCTGCCTGAACAGCATGCTTTTTAACTTGTGGATTTAAAGCAGTCTTCACAACTGCTACATTCGTTGGAGCTGAAGTTGTTGTTCCTTGTTTGCTTTTACTTTCTTTCTCTTGCTTGGGGTATATCCGCTTGAGTTCAGCCATTTAGATCTGCAACTCCTCTTCTTCCTCATTCTCTACTAAGGCTACACCTTGAACTGCTAATTGTGTACGCAGGATATCAAAGCGCTTTCTATCAGCGATCAACATCAAACGATCATATGCCTGTAGAACTGTATCACCCGTAGGGATTTCAATCTGATTTTGTGGACGGTGGGTAACCAAAACCACACGTGATTCTCCTGGCAAATCAATCTCTTTCAATGTTTTACCTACAACATCTGCATCGGCTCTTAACACCAATTCAATGATAGCTTTATTGGTGCCAGCCACAGAGTGCACTATGTTGATACCACTGTGTTCAACTTCCTGATTCAACACTTTAGCGAGTAGCATCGTGCTAGAAAATGTATTGGAGATACCTAACTTTTTTATTACCGGAATATTTTTGGGCTCGTTTACACGGCAAATCGGATTGCTGATACCAAATTCATTTTTAGCTAATTGACAAGCGACTAAATTCTTTTCATCTTGACCTGTTAAGGCTAGGAAAATTTCTGCTTGTCTAATACCTGCATGTTCGAGTACTGCTCTATTGCAACCATCACCTAAGTAAACTTCAATCTCGAAAGTGTCCGCAATTTCTTGACAGCTCTCCATATCAGTATCAATTAAGCTGATCTGCAATTCATCAACTTCATGTAATTGCATCAATTTAATCAGATTAGATGCTGATTTACCGCCACCTACAATCATTACCTTCATCTGTTAGCTCCCTAAAATTGAATTCGATGCTAAAAAGTTAAGGGTATGATCCACTGTAAGTTGAGTAGAGCATATGGTATCAATTCCTAGCTTTTGCACAAATTCAATATTATCTGGTGAATATATACGTGCTAAACAACGCTTAACGCCAAAAACAGTCTTAGCTATTTCACATACCATAATATTGGTATTCTCATTATCGTCTAAAGCTATAACTGCGCTAGCCTGGCGGATACCTGCATCATCTAACACATCTAGATCTATGGGATAACCCTCTACTAATTCAACTGAAACATCGATCATCTTATCTAAATTTTGTTTATTTCGATCAAGGGCGACAACATCAATTCCTTGCTCAACCAATTGCTTGGCTAGTTGCCTACCAGATCTACCGCAACCAATCAACAGTACGTGCATACTTCCTCCTATGTCTGCCTGATGGCCGATAATTTACTAGGATCTCTTTGAACTTGAGATAAATAATGTTTAACTTTGGCGTAGATGATAGGTGCTTTGATCAGTTGATCTGATCTGATCACCAAAAACACCCATACTGGAGAAACTCCAAGAGAACTGAGGTAAAAAGCTATAGGCAAACCTATAATCCAACCTGTAACAAAGTTTAATTTGAGTGGGAACATTGTGTTACCCGTCGCTCTCACTAAACTGAAATCTGTAGGTACTTGGTATCCCTGTCCTAAACAACACAGTGCTTGAACGAAGAGAAACTCTTTACATCTCCGCAAAGCCTCAAGCGATAACGAATGATAAAACCAGGGAACGGTAAGATGAGATAGTAACAATAACAACGCACTGATCACAGCCACTACTAGATAACGTCGTTGTAATTTCCCTGCATAATCTACAAGTTTTACTACATTTCCTTCACCTATTACTTTACCTACAATTACCTGCGCACCACTAGCTAAGCCATAGATAACCACAGTAATGATTTGACTGTAATTTACGGCAACTGAATTGCCCACAATCACAGTTTTGCCGTAGCCACCGAGCACCGCTAGCTGCAAAAAAGTGGATAATCCCCACAAAAATTGAGCTATAAAATTGGGAGTTGTTACCAGTAAAAATTTATAAAAATACTTTCTGCCAGCCAAGGTGTTCCTTGTCGCTTGTACCAACTCTAGTTCATCGCTTCTACTAGCATCAAGATGCCAACTTAAACTGATTACCTGTTTTCTTCTACCCCAGATAAAAGTTACCAGAACCAGTAGCAAGGCTGCATAGCGGGCTACTAAAGTGGCGCTGGCTGCACCAACTATACCTAATCTAGGCGCACCCCATCTGCCAAAAATAAACATATAGTTTAATGCACCGTTGAGCAACAGTGAAATGAACGCAGAAAGATAAGCAATATTGACAATGCCAAAGCAACGCATCAGTGCTAGCAATACCTGAGTGAAAATGAACGCTGGATAGGTAAAGCGTATGTATTGTGTATAGAGTAATGCTTGATTTAGAACTTGCTTATCCGTGGATAGTAGCTGAAAAATCATCTGCGGATAGAACATCATAATGAAGAAAAATAAAGCGCTTAAAATGATCGAAGACAGCATTGCTATACGATATAACCAGCTATACTCACGCTGACGTTTGCCACCCATGGCTTGTGCTAGCATGATGACCAAACCCTCGCACAAACCGGCCACTGTCATCTGTACAATAAACTGTACTTGATTAGCTAAAGTCGCTCCAGCCAAAGCTTCTTCCGCATAGCTACCGAGCATTATATTATCCAGTAGGCTAACAATTAGAATTAGTAAATTTTGTAGCGCTATGCTCAAACTATATGTCCATAGCTCTCGCCTCGGGAAAACAAATTTACTTAAATTCTGTTCCAATTGTCGCTCCTCTACTTGGCAATTTTATAAATGCTGGTATCTGTTAAGAATGAATCAACGTTGTACAGTATCAGCACATCGTTGATAGATGGGTATTCAGCAATTAACGAACGCATGCTATATTTACTGCCACGCGGATCGATCAGATAAATTTTTTCATAATATGAGGTTAAAAATGGCAACATCGAGTTGGCATATGAATCCTTGAAAATAGCTAACTGCTTTCCATTTTCTATACCTGTATCAATAATGAGATCGTTCTGACGGCCACCTAAATATACTGAGTAAGAATCATTGCTAAAGAGCCATTCTCGATTATATAAACCAACTTGTACTAATTTATTGCTCCCATCATAGACACGAACATTATTGTTGATATGATCGCCATGATATTCCCAAATTTCTACAATATCTGGTTGGTAGCTGAAACTACCTGTCTGTGCATAGGTTGTACCTAGAAAATTTGTTGCAACTTTAGTTTTATCAAATTCATTTTCGTTAGGCACAGTGTGTCCCTTAGCCTGAAGGAAAGCCTTGGCTGCTTGAAAAGCTCCAAGAGTAGTCCAGTGATGATCATTACGGAAATAAGCGGGCGCACCTACTTCTTTTAATAAGCCATAACAGTTGATCACTGCAAAATTGCCCATGGCTTCTGTGACTTCATTAATAAAGCTAGCCTGATTAACCGCCGGGTACTTTGCCGGTAGATAGGCACTAAGAATTTCACTTGCTGTAGGAGCAAGCATAAAATAAAAATTTCTCGGTGTACTTTCTGAACTTAAGCTAGCTGTCTTGATATTGCTCAAGCGACGAATATTTTTTCTGGCTTGTGTCATATCAAATGGATTATTCTTCTTAATAAAATAATTATCCTTAGCAAAATAAACATGCTGGTTATCATGTCTTTGCTCAGCTTTAAGCATGGCTGTATTGATGCCTAAGAACCATTGTCGATTGACAAATTGATCATTAGCGAAATCATTAAACTCACGCATAAACTGACCTGATTTTAGGCTATGCAAAGATATGGAGGGAAATTGTTGTAGCGGTCTTTTCTCCAAAATCGAATATTCATTACTCGCGTGAAAAATATTTGCAAAAAAACCGAAGAACAATACTAAACAAAACACTAAAACTGGAATACTGGAATGATTGAGCAACACAAAAGCACCAAAACCTTTGCCGTTCTTCTCTAAATCGTCCATCCGCTGATTATAACGTTCGATGGCCTCTTCTCTTTTCTGTAAAGCTCTCTGCAATTTAAGTTTTTCTTTTTCTGCCTGCAACGCTTTGGCTTGAGCTTTAGCCTCTAGACGAGCTTTCTTAGTCTTATTTTTTTCTTTTACTTGTTCTTGCTCTTGTTCTTTATCTTTTTGGTTTTGAACAGCGTTAGCATCTGTATTTCTATTTTCTACCTTGCTTTGAATTTCATTTTGCTGCTTAGAGCTATCTTCACTGCCTATCTCTTTAACAGTCAATACAGCACCTGTTTCCCCAGCTTCGCTCTGTACCCCTAGCGTAGTTAGTTGCTCTTCGCTGGTAGTATTTTGCAAGCTGACACGTACTACACTAATTTGTGGTTTGTGTTCAGCTTTTATTTCTGCGCTTTTTTTATGTTCCACTGCATCTCTAGCCGTTACAGGTTTTGCTTCTTTTTCCTGCGCTTTGATATGGGCAATTCTCTCAGCAATATAAGCACTAGTATCTATGCTTGAAGGTTGCGTGTTAGGTTTTAAATCGCTTACTTTCAAATCAAAATCATTACTAGTTGTATCGAATATTTTTTTGTTATCTGAATCGTTCATATCTCACCTAAAAGCGGAAATATAAGAAAGGATTAAAGCTATTACGGACCAAGCAGGCAATGACCAGTACTACTATAAGCAGTCCTATAGCTACTTGTACCAATTCCCAGAATAAGCGCAAGCCAACAGAGCCACTTAATTTGACATTTTCTTCTGCTATATACCACAGATTTCTGGGCAAAGGAGTAGCACCAATGATCATCACTGCTAGCAAGAAAATGTATTCCAGCCAGTAGTAAACTGTAGCCTGATCCACAATTCCAGCACCATTGATAGCAAAGAGCGACTTAAACATCTCTGCTAAACGATAAAAATCTGTCTCGGCAAATAAGGCGAAACCAAGTACTACCAGTAGCATTGTAATGAAATGAGGAATCACCTTAGGTAGCTTGCTGTAAATCTGTGCCAAAAAAAACTTTTCGATCAATAATAGGATGGCAAAATAGAGACCCCAAAGCAGGAAGTTCCAGCCAGCTCCGTGCCAAATACCAGTTGCTAACCAGACTAACAATATATTTCTGATTTGGCATATTTTACCTTTACGGTTACCACCAAGCGGAATATATAGATATTCTTTGAACCATGTAGAAAGCGAAATATGCCATCTGCGCCAAAAGTCTGTGATACTACTGGCTATATAAGGGTAATTGAAGTTAATTTCAAACTTCATACCAAACATCATGCCCAGACCTAACGCCATATCTGAATAGCCTGAAAAGTCGAAATAGATTTGTAGCGTGTAACCAATTACCGCAAGCCATGCCATAAGAGTAGGCATATCTCCATTGCTATAATTTTGGGCTAGTGCCCAGATTTCACCAGCTTGATTAGCTAACAAGACTTTTTTAGCTAGTCCAATCACAAATTTTCGCACACCTATACGGAACAAACTCACCGACTCTTTACGGCTACGCAATTGTTCAGCGATAGTCTTAAACCGTACTATCGGTCCAGCTATCAGCTGTGGGAACATAGTTATGTAGGTACCTAAGTTAAGTATGTTCTTCTCTACTGTCGCATCCTCACGATAAAGATCTATTACATAACTCATGATCTGAAAAGTATAAAAAGATATACCTATGGGCAGAGCAATATCATAAATTGGCAAGTTAGCGCCTGTTAAGTCAACGATACTATCAACTATGAAACTGAAATATTTGAAATAAAACAAAATGCCCAAATTGAATAAGCAACACAAAGCTAAAATGATCTTACTCGTAGCACTACGGTATCGTTTATTCTCTAAGGGGAAAAGCATTTCATTTGCTTTCGCTTCCGAGCTAAATTGCGCATTTTCTATCGATTTTAGCTGTTTTTTCTTATCCCTTTGTAATGACTTATTTAGCACTAAACCAAAGCAATAGTTAACTACGATCGAAAACAGCATCAGCAATGCATAAACGGGCTCACCCCAAGCATAAAATAGCAAGCTGAAAACAAAGAGTACAAAGTTGCGCAACTTACGCTTAACTAGGTAGTAAACTAGCAAGGTAATGGGAAGGAAATAGAAAAGAAAAGGAATACTACTAAATACCATTGCTTACCTACTTAAACCATTTTTCAACAATTTGTTGAGCTACATGATTATCGGGAGAAATAACTAATACGGCATACTTACCGTTGCTATCTAAAACGGCACCTTCAATTTTGGAAATCTCAGCTGGAACATAGTCACGGAACGATTTTAACAAGTTGTCTTTGCGACCACTCAGCGCTTTCACCAAACGCTTGCACGCTCTACGATCTTTAGCTTCTAATATGATACATGTATCAGCTGTTGCACCATCTCCTGCAATATAAGCAATCGAGTCAACCAAATCCGCTGGATCGTAATTCATCGTTTCTGGTAACTCTTCACTAGTTAACTCTGACATCTGATTAGAAAAATTAATTTGCTTATTTAGATCAGCATACAGTGATTCCATATCACGTTGTTTTTGGTTATTACCACAACCAACCAACCCTAAAACTAGAACAGTAACTAATACCCACAGCGATAATTGTCGTAAACGCTTCATCTAATTCCCTTTCTTGGTGCTATTTGTCATTACAGTAATAGTTGTAGATCGACTCATTGTTTGAGTTTGTTCTTTTGGCACTACTGGTGGCTTTTCTGCCATATGTTTACGCACATACAAATTTTTCGGTAAATGTAGTTCGCTACCAAAATGGATTCCATCCCCGGCTGATCCAGCTGGTAAATAGCCATCATCATCCATAATTGCTGAGGAGCTATCTAAGTAGTAACAGCCAAACAGTTCACAAAAATGGTAATGTAACTCGTTTATCTTTTTGACTGTCTTGTTGCTAATATCTACGCCATCAAAAGCCCTTTCGACGGGTGGAACAGATTCAATATAAATCACCGCTCGTGGCTGGGTCCGTTTAATACCATCTATTAGTTTTTCATAAAGAGATTGATAATAATCAGTATCATAGTCATATCCTTCATTAGTACCTATTTCCAGAATAACCTTGGTGAATTTATCTACATTACTTTCTAAAAATTGTTTGATCGTGTTAATTTCTGGTCTTTCTGGGGTAAAAGGGTTGGGAAATTCCTCGTTATAATGAACGGCTCTTAAGCCAATAGCGGTTAAGAAAGTTGCGTGCTCTGCCAGACCACTGTAGTAGTATGTACCAACACCAATCGAATCCCCAATAAACAGTGCATCATCAAAATAGCTTAAATCTTTTGCCTCAGTTTCTTTAGGAACAAAAGGTGAATTTTCAGGTGGAAAATAATGTACTTGAGCAGCTATCTTTTGTTGCTCTTGTTGCAAGCGCTTAGATTCTGCTATCTGTGAGGAAACTTGCGCCCTCTTAGCATCAATTTCTTGCCAGTAGCTATTATTTTTGTTCTTGCCTACAACATCTTCAATATCAGCTGCTAATGTATTAGCTGATGCTTGTTGTCTGAAATAATCCTGTGTCACACCTCTATTGGTGCCAATAACAAAACCACCCAGCGAAAGAACTGCGGCAACTATTAAACAAATCCAACTAGATAAAATTACATATGGTCTTGCTGATTTCAGGCGCTTCATTTTAACTCCAATAACAAGGAGCACTTAAAGTGCTCCTATGATGTAAAAGTATACCACTGACCAGTAATACTAGAGTTGTTCTTCTGGCTCTTCTGCTTCATTACCACCACTCAAGTCTTGCGGTAGCTCTTTGCTTTTTGGCTCTGAATCCTTGCCAGCTAGCTGAGAAATATAAACAGATTCAGCCTGTTCTGGTAATGGTTCGAAGTCCACAGCGTATTGACGATACAGTTCTTCAAATTCTGGTCCCTCAATTTTTTCTTTAGCTAAGAGAACTTCAGTTAGTTTGTCCATCAATAAACGATTTTTCTCTAAAATACCTAGGACTTTCGCATAGCAATCAGCCAAAATTTTCTCGACTTCACGATCTACTTGAGCTGTGATTGCCTCACTATATTTGCTGTTATGACCATAATCACGTCCAAGGAATACCTCATCGGAATCACTGAAAACAAAGTTTCCCAGCTTTTCGCTCATACCATAGCGCACGATCATGTCTCTAGCAATTGAATTACAGTGTTGTAAATCAGCTGATGCCCCAGTTGTTATATCATCTTGCGTCAATTGTTCAGCAGCCCTACCACCAAGGGCAACCATAATAGAATTTAAGAGATCACCTTTGGTGCTAAAAATCAGATCTTCATTTGGCTTGTAGGCAGTATATCCACCAGCATCACCTGCGGGAATTATAGTAACTCTCTCCACTCGCTGTGTCTTAGATACCGCACGCAAGATAATGGCATGACCACCCTCATGATAGGCTGTTAAGACACGTTCTTTTTGACTTATTACACGGCTCTTCTTTTCCGGTCCAACCGTTATTTTGTATACCGCTTCAGCAATATCAGAGTAGGTAATAGTGGTGGCGTTTTTTCTAGCCGCTAGCAAGGCAGCCTCATTCAACAAGTTCGCTAAGTCTGCACCTGTAAAACCAGGAGTGATTTTAGCAATTTCTGCCAAACTGATATGCTGTTCAATTGGCTTATTTCTAGCATGTACTTTCAAAATTGCTTCACGTCCTTTTTGGTCAGGTCTATTTACAGTTATTCGACGATCAAATCTACCTGGACGTAATAAGGCAGGATCTAAAATATCTGGGCGGTTAGTTGCTGCCATTACGATGACTCCCTGATTGGGACCAAAGCCATCCATTTCAACCAGTAACTGATTCAAGGTTTGTTCACGTTCATCGTGACCGCCACCTAAGCCAGCGCCACGCTGTCTACCAACGGCATCAATCTCATCGATAAACAGAATGCTAGGTGCTTTCTTTTTGGCTTGATCAAACATATCACGCACGCGCGAAGCACCAACACCTACGAACATCTCCACAAAATCTGAACCGGAGATGGAGAAGAAAGGTACATTAGCTTCACCAGCAACAGCTTTAGCTAGCAATGTTTTACCCGTACCTGGAGGTCCCACCATCAAAAGACCACGAGGAATTTTAGCTCCCAACTTGGTGTATTTTTGTGGGTCGCGCAAGAAGTCTACGACTTCTGCTAACTCTTCTTTTTCTTCTTCAGCACCTGCCACATCGGTGAAGCGAACTTTATTCTCTTTGGGATCTTGTAACCTTGCTTTACTTCTACCAAAACCTAGAGCCCCAGCACCATCACCTCTTTGCTTGAAGGTCAACCATAAGAAGAAAGCCATGCCACCCACAAATATCAACATGGTTAAACCATTGACAAATGTAGCTGTATCAAACGGTTTAGTGTAATCAAATTTTTTGACTAGACCTTTTTCAACTGCTTTCTGCGCCATCTCAGCATATTCAGGCACCATCAATTGGTGAATCTGTTTGCTGATACGATTAGCAGATTTATCTTTGCTCGCTTCCTTCGTTAGCTCTATATCCATACGCGAGCCATTGATCACAATTGATTCAACTTGACCTTTTTGGATCATTTGGTTGACATCAGAAAGTGTGATATCACCTAAATCACCCACTCGGCGCATGAAAAAAGCACTAGCAATAATAACCAGCGCGAGCACTAAGTAGAAAATAAGTCCAGTTGAACCGAACTTACCATTACGTTTATTCATTAAGCACTCCTGAAGTGTTTACTTATTGTTTGCGTTGCAATAATACTAACTATTATTTTTCTTCTCTATCACCCAAGATACAAATATCAGGTAGATTGCGATATTGTCCATCGTAATCTAACCCGTAACCTACTACGAATTCATCGGGGATATCCATGCCAATGTAATCTACTTTAACATTAGCCTTACGGCGATTAGGTTTATTAAAAGCTGTGCAGATGCGAATACTTCTAGGTTTACGTACACGGAGCATCTCGATGAGGTGTGACAGAGTTAATCCTGAGTCAATGATGTCTTCCACAATTATTACATTGCGTCCCTCGATTGAATCATCTAAATCTTTTATTATCTTGACAATCCCTGTGCTCTCTGTACCACAGTAGCTAGAAACTGATAAAAAATCGATTTCACAAGGGCGCTCAATGTAGCGCATTAAATCGGCTAAGAAAACCACTGCTCCACGCAAAACACAAATTAATACGATATCTTCATCTTTGTAGTCTGCGGTAATCTCTGCACCCAGCCTTTGGCACATTTCTTTAATTTGATCTCGTGCGACCAAAACGCTTTTAACTTCTTTCGCCATTATGAATCCCCCTCTGCTTGCTCTTGGCTTACATACAAGTTTTTTAAGTCCAATTTAACTATATAACCATGTGCTAAATGAACGCTAGCATGATGCGTGGTTCCTGTGCACAACATGTCCAATTTATTCAATTGTTCCGCATTGATATCTGTTACACCAAATTGTAACAACCATAGTTTGATGATGCGCTTGCGCAAGCCTGTCGCTTGCTTTTTTAGTTGCTGACGACTGATCACACTCTTTTTAAGATTTATGCGGTCACAATTTATTTCCTTAATTCTAATTTGATCTAACAAATTCTGCGCCATTTGCTCTAAGATTTCACGCTCTGCTTGTAGTGATTGGCTTAATTTGGCTAACTGGGAACGAGTTTGAGGAAATTTTTCTTCCAATTTAGGCAACAGTTCATTACGCAATATATTGCGAGTGTAAATTGTCTCATAATTGCTTTGATCTTCGCACCAAACCAGTCCACAGTGTTCTGCTAAGTCACAAATGCGTTGGCGTGATAAGCTCAGCAACGGTCGCCATAAGTAATGTGATTGTTGCTTTTGTGCGTCTACAATCAACTGCCACTCACTTAAAGAACAAAGACCATCTAGCCCTGTACCACGCAAAATATTTAGTAATACCGTTTCAGCTACATCATTTTGCTGATGACCTTCTACAACAACAGGTAGAGTTGCTGGCGCAAGTAAACTTTCAGCTGCTTCGCTTATGCTTTCATTCGTAGCGAATAATTCCTGACAAAGCTCTTGCCAAAAGCATTTACGAACATAACGCCCTGCTTCTTCAATACCCATGCCACGTGCTTGTGCCACTTCAGACACTGCTATGGTTTTCTCGTAATAGGGAAAACCATAACTTTTAGCCAGCTTAGATACAAAATCACTATCGTTTTTTGCTTCAACTCGCAAACCATGATTGACGTGTGCTACCACAACATTTATAGGATATTTTTGTTGAAGCCAAGCTAAGAAATGTAAAGCAGTAACGGAATCTATCCCTCCAGAAACTGCCACAACAAAAGTAGTTGATACTCTTAGCAAAACGCCCAACTCCAAGGCTCTACGCTCTAGATTATGAAATTCTGCTTCAAAATCATATAGCATACAGCTTAGAACGGAGGAGGGGTAGGATCGGGAGCATCTAACTTATCGAGATGATCAGAATAGTCATACTCATAGAATGTCGTATAAGCAGGCAACCAACCAATATTAACTTTACGTGTTTGTCCGTGACGATTTTTAGCAATGATCAATTCTGCCGATTCAGTTTCTGCTGGCGCACTGTCATTGTTATAAACAGAATCTCGATAGATAAACATTACAACGTCTGCATCCTGTTCGATGGCGCCCGAATCACGCAAATCAGACAATACAGGTCTTTTATCTGATCTAGCTTCACAAGAACGAGATAGCTGTGATAAAGCAATTACTGGCACATCTAACTCACGTGCCATCACTTTAAGCTGCCTAGAGATATCAGAAATTTCTTGTTGTCTACTTTCTCTAGCTCCACCATTACCAGCCATTAGTTGCAAGTAGTCAACAACAACCAAATCTAATTTACCCTCCAGCTTCAGCTGTCTACACTTAGCCAACATATCGAGTGTACTTGTGCCCGATCTATCATCGATATAAATAGGCGCAGGGTAGATATCACTAAATGCTTGGCGCAATTTATCCCACTCTGCTTCACGTATATTGTGCTCGTTGAATTTCTGCGAATCGATTGCCAGATAGGAAGATAGAATACGGGTTGCGAGTTCTTCTTTGGACATTTCTAAGCTGAATATAGCCGTTCCAGCTTGGCCCTGGAAAGCAGCTTGGCGAGCTATATTCAAAGCTAAGGCCGTCTTACCCATACCTGGTCTAGCCGCGATAACAATCAATGCACCTTTTTTCAAACCACCTAAAATATTATCTATCTCAGCAAAGCCTGAGCTCACAGAGCGGTGACCTTGCTCCGCTTCATCTTGCGCAAAAGAATTGAGCAAACCTGCTACAACTGGACCAATTTTTTCAAAACCCGTTGTGTTTTGATCTTCACGTACATCATATAAACGTTGCGTAGCTAGATTAATAATCTGATCAATTGAAGCACTATCCCCGTATGCGTGCACCAACACCTCGTTGAGTGAGCGGATAATCTCACGCAATTTATACTTTTCACAGATAATTTGCGCATAGTGCTCAAAGTTGCCGAGTACAGGTGCAGCATCGGGCAAAGTTGCTATGTACTCTGCACCGCCTGCTTCCTCTAAGCGACTACGACGCTCTAAAGCATGACTCAAAGTCATTAAGTCAACAGGTTGTTTGTCACTAAACAATTCTAAAATCGTACGATAAATCAACCGATTATCCTGATAATAAAATTGCTCAGGACGCAACAAATTAACCAGTTCTGGTATCACGCTATTATCGACTAGGGCGATACCTAACACTGCCTTTTCCGCCTCAGCGTTACTCGGCGGAATGCGTTCACTGACACGCTTAATCAATTCATTTGAGATCCGCGTATTACGAGCCATTATTATGCTTCGATTACCTCAACATTGATGGTGGTAGTAACTTCAGGATGTAATTTGATAGTCGCTTTGTAAACACCTAGCTGCTTGATTTCGCTAGTAAAGCTAATATCTCTCTTGTCAACTTTATAACCTTCGCCTTCCAAAGCTTTTGCCAAATCGATGGTAGTGACTTTACCGTAGAGTTTACCAGCTCCACCACATTTCACAGGAATTTTAATAATCTTCTTACTCAATGTAGAAGCTAAGGCTGTGGCTTCTTCTAGTTTTTGTTCTGCTTTTGCCTCAGCTGCTTTGGCCTTGGTTTTTACTATATTGATATTGTTTGCCGTTGCTTCTAAAGCTAAATTTTGCTTGAACAGACAGTTGTTAGCATAACCTTGCTTTACGTCAACAATCTCACCTTTTTTACCGATGTTCTTTACATCTTCTAATAGAATAACTTTCACCTTGGCCTCCTTTGTAAAAAAGCCGCTTCCTTACGGTCGCGGCTTAGTTGTTACTCACCAGTGTAGGATAGCAACGCCACTTGTCTGGCACGCTTAATCGCTTTGGTCAGTGCTCTCTGATTTTTAGCGCAAGTTCCGGTCATACGACGGGGTAGAATCTTGCCACTCTCTGAGATAAAACGACGTAGTGTATCTACATCTTTATAATCAATTTTTTCGATTTTCTCGGCGTGGAAGTAATCTACTTTCTTCTTGCTTCTGCGGGGACGGAAACCTTTACCGTCTCTACCTTTTTTGAATTCAGCCATATTATTTCCTTTCACTCCAGTAGATCAATGCATAAAATTTTAGGTTATAGCTCAAAAGGAAGCGATGCATCTGAATCATCTGGCTGGTAGGTTGGTGGTGTTATATTGCTGGCATTTGAGCTTTGGTTGGTATTGAAATTATTCGAACCACCATAGCCACCTGCATTATTGTAGTTACCACCGCCATTGCTATCTGCGCCTCTAGACTCAACAAAATGGGCTTCATCACAGACAACCTCTGTAATGTATCTGCGACCACCACCGTTGGGGTCATCCCAACTTCTGGGTTGAATTGTTCCTGAAACTAAAATGCGCTGTCCTTTTTTGAAGTACTGGCTAATAAAATCAGCTGTACCACGCCAGGCAACACAAGGAATAAAATCTGTTTCCTTCTGCCCATTAGCATTTTTATATCTACGGTCACAAGCAACAGTGAAAGAACAAACACTAATATTATTTTGTGTTGTCTTCTTTTCAGGATCCTTGGTCAGTCGACCCATTAAAATCGCTTTATTCATGATCTTACCTACTTTCAGTTAACGAATCTTATTCTTCAATTTTTACGATCAAATGTCTTAAAACATTCTCTGTGATCTTCAAGACTCGATCAATCTCAGCTGGGTAATTGGGATCTGAATTAAATTTAACTACGACGTAGTAGCCTTCTTTTTCATCGTTGATTTCATATGCTAGGCGACGTTTACCCCAAACATCTACATCGACGATTTCAGCTCCTTGGCTAACTAAATCCTGAACACGTTGATGAGTTGCTTCAACTACTTCATCACCTTGAGCCACGCTCAGGACATACATTAATTCATAAGCTTTCGACATGTATTCACCTC
This sequence comes from Bacillota bacterium, assembly GCA_023389255.1. Taxonomy (GTDB): domain Bacteria; phylum Bacillota; class Clostridia; order Saccharofermentanales; family DTU023; genus JAEWER01. The sequence continues at coordinate 39,127 of JAEWER010000028.1, read as the reverse complement.
CTCTCGGACTAATGGCCCTTACTCGGGCGAGGTAGCACCCGCTAAGGTGCAGGTAACGAGGCTAGAAGATTGCTCGCCTCTATTAAATAGCCTTAAAAAGTTAGCATAAGGGGACTATGAAGTCAACAACAAAACTACTCTGCTGGATACATTTCACTCAGCTTTGCTATCAACTTTGGAAACAATTCTTCAAAGATTTGATAGGTGGCTCTATAGGCGGTTAAACCTGCGCCGTATGGGTCTCCGATACCACCTTCTTCACCTACAAAACCTTTGATCGTATAAATTTTATCGGCAAATTCTGGGTAGTACAGTTTGCAGAGTTCACAGTGAGATGGTTGCATGGTCAAGACCACTGTAGCTTCTTCCAGCATATCTTTGCTCAACTGTCGCGCTTGGTGATCGTTGAGGGAAAGACCGTGTTCAATAGCTACAATGCGTGCTTCCGCACTGGCAGGCGCACCACTAGCAGCTGCCATACCGGCAGAATTGGCATACCAACGCTGATCCTTTGCTTGTTCCACGCAAGCATTAAATTGAACTTGAGCCATCGGGCTCCTACAAGTATTACCTGTGCAGACAAACAACACGGTGAAATCTTGTTTAGGGAATTCACCTAAATCTATTTTCTCTTTGCCTTTGAGACTCTCAATAGCTCCTAATCTACTCATGTTTTAATCTATTTCTTACTCTCGGCTTTCAGTAATCTATTCATATAGGCGGCGGCTAATTCACTACCACTCTCTGCTTGTGCAATGATTACACCACAACCAGCACGATCTAAGTTTCTAAAACTTGCAAAGAGCTGATGCATTGCACTTTCAATACTTGCATATGAATTTATCACTATTTCAGTCTTGCTTGCAGTTAAAAATTTCTTACTCAACTTTGTGGCAACTTCCGAATCAACTATTAAACCCACTATTTTTTTATTAAGTTCTGTAGGAAGATTTGCTAAAAAACTCTCAATCGCAAACTCATTTAATAGTTGGTTGCGTGGCATCACTATCACTTTTGCCTTAGGCGCATAATGCCGATACTTCATGCCTGGGGCTTTAGGTTGTACCACACCAGACTTAGCTGAATGGTATTCAGCCACTTCTTGCCCAATAACTTCACTGATTTGTTTAGCAGTAACTGCCCCCGGTCTAAGAATAACCGGTGGATCAACTGTGATATCTAAAACAGTTGATTCAATACCTACAGTACTAGGCTCACCACCAATTATGTAGCTAACCCTATCATCACTAGCAAAATCTTCGATTGCATCGTGCAAATTGGTAGCACTAGGCTTGCCTGAAAGATTAGCTGAAGGAGCAGCTACAGGAATCTGTGCTAATTCGAGTAACTTATGAGCAATCGGATTAGCAGGAATTCTTATCCCTACAGTTTCTAATCCGGCTGTCACTTTATCGGGTATCTGCTCCGAACGCTTCATGATTAACGTTAAAGGTCCTGGAGTTAAAGCACCAAATAATTTGCTAGCGAGCGGTGTAATCTCATCAACAACCTGCTCTAGTTGCTCAACACTAGCTAAGTGAACAATCATAGGGTTATCACTGGGTCTGCCCTTAATTTGATAAACACTTTCCACCGCTTTGGCATCTAGGGCATTAGCCCCTATACCATAAACAGTTTCTGTCGGGAAAATTACTACTTCACCCGCTCCCAAAGCCTCTGCGACTTTAGTTAAATCATCAGAACCTTGAACGATTTGAGGCATTAAGCTTGCTCCGCCACCTTTTGCTCATGTGCATATGCTTGCAAACCCTTAACAAAGGGTTCCAGATCACCAGCTAGAACTTGTTGTAATTGGTACAAAGTTAAGCCGATACGATGATCAGTAACACGTCCTTGCGGGAAGTTATAGGTACGAATGCGCTCACTTCTATCGCCCGTACCAACTTGTTCCTTACGATCTCCTGCAATCTCAGCTTGACGCTTTGTTTCTTCTAATTCATACAGTTTGGCACGCAAAACCGTCATCGCTCGCTCACGGTTTTTATGCTGTGAACGTTGGTCTTGGCAAGTAACCACAATGCCCGTAGGTTTATGCGTAATACGAATTGCTGAGCTCGTCTTATTGACGTGCTGACCACCTGCTCCAGAGGCTCGATAGGTGTCTACTTCTAAATCACTTGGATCTATATCTACTTCCACATCCTCAGCTTCAGGCAAAACTGCCACCGTCACAGTTGAGGTGTGAATTCGACCGCCACTCTCCGTTTCAGGTACACGTTGTACACGATGCACCCCACTCTCATAACGTAATTGAGAATAGGCTCCTTTACCATTGATTTCAAAGACTACTTCTTTATAGCCACCGATACCGGTTTCGTTCAAATCAATAATTTCTACGTGATATCCCTTATTTTCAGCAAAAGCACTGTACATGCGATATAGATCAGCTGCAAAGAGAGCAGCCTCATCGCCACCAGCGCCACCTCTTATTTCCATAATGACGTTTTTGTCATCATTAGGATCTTTGGGGATCAACGCTAATTCGATTTCTGCTTCAAGCTCCTCGATACGTTGTGTGCTCTCTTTGATTTCTTCACGGATCAACTCACGTAATTCAGCATCATCGCTTGAAGTTAATAACTCTTTATTTTCTACCACCTCTGAACGTAGCTTCTCCAACTCACGAATATTCAAAGCTAACGGTTCAATATCGCTATATTCTTTACACAGCGTTAAGTAGCGCTCCTGATCTGCCAAAACTGATGGATCGGTTAGAAGCATTGATAATTCCTCATAACGCTTGAGGGTGGTGCTTAATTTCTCACTTGTTCCCTGCATATTATTCCTCTGGCAAAACGCCACGTACTAAACCATAAATGCGATCGATACCTCGATCGTCATCAGCTACTATTTCGTTAAATCCTTGTTCTAACCAGTCAGCAAATAATTCTCTGACTGCCTCTCGTTGTCCTTGGCCATGCTCCATCAACAAAATTGCTTTAGGCGCTAAAAAATCCATAGCCTTTTCAGCGATTCTGCGATAGTAGTCAAGTCCATCAATACCCCCTACTAACGCTTGTTTAGGTTCAAAGACCCTCACTTCTGGTTGCAATGCTTGATATTCTTTCTCCGTGACATAAGGCGGATTACAGAGAATGATTTGGAATGTTAGACCATCCGGCGGTAACAAATCTGTATGCAACACTCTGGCATCATCAAAACCATAATTGCGATAGTTCAATTTGCATGTTTCCAAAGCACCAGCATCTAATTCTGTCGCCACAACTTCAACAGGATAGCCACTTCCTTGTAATTTCAAGCCTAAGCTAATACCCAAACAGCCGGTTCCTGCACAGAGATCAGCAATTGGCAAATGGGTACCACTCAAAAAATTACGTTTGGCAAAGCTTTGTGCGATACTCACCAATTGTTCACTTTCGGGACGTGGCACCAAACAATTTTCGACAACAAAATTCAGCCCATAAAACTCTTGCTTTCCTACAATGTAGGCATACGGCTCATGTTTAGCCCGGCGATTAATACCCTCAAGATAAGCATCAACTTCCTCTTGGGCGATATCAATGTTTGGATCTGCTAGTTGTCTAGCAACAGGGATGCCAACAATATCTTCTAGCAACCATCTAGCTTCTTCTTTAGCTTCTTCGATATTAGCGCCTGTCAATATGCCAGTCGCTTCTGCGAGTAGGTCTTGTAATAACATAAATCACCATTTCAACGAACAGCTTTAAGTGCTGCTATCGCTACTTCGATCATATCACTTGTCGGTTCTGCGGTTGTAAGCAACTGCAACCATAAGCCCGGTGCACTGATTAAGCGTGTAAACCAATTTTGTTTACGCCCAGCCCAAGTGATCAGTTCATAAGATATGCCTGCAATAACTGGTAGTAAAAGCAGACGCCAAATTAAGTTGTAATACCATGTACCCCAGCCAGTCAGTGAAATAACTAAGATACTGATAACCATAACCAAACAGAGAAATGCTGTGCCACAGCGCGGGTGCAAACGACTGAATTTTTTCACATTCTCAACTTCTAAAGGCAAGTTATGTTCATTGCAAGCAATTGTCATATGCTCTGCACCATGGTACATCCATACCCGTTTTATATCGGATAAGCGCGTAGCTAAGTATATATATAGTAAGAAGATTGCTATGCGCAAAATTCCTTCAACAAAATTTAGGGCTATTTTCCCCCCCACACTTTGGGTTAATCCCAGCTTAGTGCCGAAATAACCTAGTAAGGTATTGGGTAGTAGTACAAAGATAACAATCGCTACCAGAGCACTAAAAAGCACTAACCAACCACCGTTATCTGCGCTTGTATCTTCACCACCTGCTATAGTGGCTGATCTAGTCATTGCACGCATGCCCACAGCCATTTGTTTGACAAGTCGAATCGAACCGCGAACGAGAGGAATATTTTCGCCCCACGTAGGCTTAGATGCCGGCAACTGCTCAACCACAATCTCACCCTCTGGATTTCGTACAGCCAAAGCTCTTTTAGTGGGTGATAGCATCAGCACCCCTTCAATCAGGGCCTGACCGCCAATTCTATGATTTTGTGAGCAACAACTATGTTGTTCTCCCATATTAGACTCTCTTCTTTGTAATAAAAAAGGAGCTGAAATCCAACTCCTTTGCATGCGAAGCTACAGCATAACTGCCGCTTCACTTATTTTCGCTAGTTCTTCTTTTGTGAAGCTTCTAATCTTTGTTTGAACTTATCAACACGTCCGCCTGTATCAACTAACTTCTGACGACCAGTGTAGAACGGGTGACATTTGGAGCAAATATCTACGGTCATGCTCTCGAGCACCGAACCAGTCTCGAAAGTAGCACCACAAGCACAGCGCACAATGCACTTGCCGTATTTAGGATGGATTCCTTCTTTCATAATTACCTCACCTTGGTTGCGCGTAAATGCACAGTAGTCTTGATACGTATGCACCACGGTTATTTTTAGTATATAGCTGTAAAAGTCTATGCCTAAATCACGCTTTTGTCAAGCAAATAAACCCTAAGTTGTTGCCGCGTTTTTCTCCAGTCCGACGGTGGGAAAACAAGTCAGAATGCTCTTTGGTGCATACGTCAGAAACCACAATCTGTGTTTTAGGCACACCCGCCTGTATAAAGAAAAACTTATTCAATTGCTTCAGATCTAGATGTGGTTTCGTCTCTTGTGCAAAAAATGTATCTGCTTTATCACCCAGTATCGCAACCAGTTTTGCCTGTAAATCGCTATCCACTTCGTAATTTTGCTGACAAATGGCGGGACCTATACCTATCTGCAAATTTTGTGGTAGGCTACCGTACTCTTGTTGCATATGCTCAACCAGCCTCTTTGCCATTTGCGCATAGGTTCCGCGCCAACCTGCGTGCACTACAGCCACAGCTCGTTGTACTGGATCATAAGCGTAGAGTGGAACACAATCAGCGTACCACGTCATCAACAAAATACCTGGTACGTTAGTGGATAATCCATCTACTTCCTTAGGTTGACATGATTTAGGTTCAACAATACTAGCTGTTGTTTCCGTAACACGCTCAATCCTTGTTTGATGAACCTGCTGACTAGATACCATTTTATGCAGTGGAACTGAGACAACTTGACTGAACAATTGACGGTTTTGTTGTACCGCTTTTGGATCATCTCCCCTAGAGTCACTCAACTGCAACCCAGCAAAATCACCACTGCTCACACCACCTAGACGTGACGTATAGCCATGCTGTATCGGGAACTCCTGCCACTCCGCAAACTCATAGAACGCCAAATTTTGTCTGTTGTACAGCTTCACCCTAACTCCTATTCACAGTAATACTGATAAATAGCTGTGCTAATAGCTTCTGCTATCACGTCACGGTTAGTAAAATTTACTAGTATCTTGCCGTCGATGGGATTGCTTAATCTACCTAATACCACATTAATCATCGGTAAATTGTTAAAAGTAGATAATTCCGATTGACGCTCAGCCACTGTATTATCGCTTGCTAAATCTGGCAATAAGCTACTGATACTTTTACCCACTGCTTGAGCTAATTTTTCTCTGCGGTCTGCAACATAACCATTGTACAGAGGTTGTAATTGCGGTTTTTTAGCATCATATTGCGCGATACCAGCTGATCCAGCCTGACCTAACCAGGATACCGAGATACCTCTGGCTTCGCTGTTATTGTCATAGGTACTAAAATCGATAACCACATAATCGGGGTATTGTTTCTCAATATCTAAAAGCAAACGCTGATCCTTGGTAACGCCCATATCCGCATAAAACTTTTTACCAGCTTCACTTACACTGATGCCTGACTCCCACTCATTTAGAGCAGGTTTAAGCTGATTGATACGAGATATATCTAAACCGCTTTGTCTAGCGATGTTAGCGAAATCGGTAATTATGTGGGAACCCAGTTGCGCTGCTTTGTTCTTGTCTGTGAAAGCTTGTTCAAAGTCACCAATCACTTTGACTGTGGCTCCCATTTCTTCGAGCAAGGCTTTAGTTTTATTAGCGACAGAAGCACAGACAGAAATTTCTGTTGTCACTACATCTTCCACTTGGGTCATTGTCAAATCTTTAGAGCCGTTAACGCCCGTGGGAGCAACTTGTCCCTCAACTGTTTTGTTGGCCACATCTTGACTGTTGCGATAATTATCTTGTGTATTGGTACTCAACTCAAAATCGTTTAACACATCAGTTGGAGTTGCTGTTGTTGTAGTAGAAGTTGTCTGTGGCTCAGTCGTTGATGATTGATTTTCGGTTTGCTTCGGCACATGTTGCGGTGCTGTTTGCATACTAACTACACCATCGGGTGGCAACATTAAGAAAACAGAAATACCTTTGAGTGGCTGATTTTTTTTGCCTCGTCCTCGATAAGCTTTCATGTCTATCTTGCGAATCTCATCGATTACTGAACTTGTCGGCCAAGCTAAAAATTGACCCACCTTGTCAGTGGCCTGAGTTGCATCTATTTCAGCTCCCTGAGCTACCTGTTTATTGAGCACATCACCTTTAGCGGCACTAGAATTTGTTTGCTTTTCTCCAGCTTGATTGCTATTAGCCTTGCGATCATCTACAACATTAAGAGCAGTAGTATTTTTATTAAACAGCAGGCTCTTAGCCCCAGAAACTAATAAGATCAAACAACTGAGCGAAACTAGGATGGCAACTATTTTTCTTGCTGTTCTCGCGCGCAAAACGTTCTCCTATACACCATACTTACTCGTAATTAACTCAACTAAGTGTTTAGCCATGGAGTTAATTTCTTCTAAGTCTTCACCTTCGATCATGACACGAATATTGGGTTCTGTACCTGATGCTCTAACAAGCACTCTACCTTTTTTACCCAACTTCTCTTCTTCTTTGCGAATGGCTTCAGCAATATCTGGATCATCGACAATCGTATGCTTTTTCTCATTCGTAACTCGAGCATTGAGCAATACTTGGGGTAGCGGTTTCATAACTTTTTGTGCTTCACTCAAGCGCTTACCGCTGTTATAAAGTGTTTTTAAGAGTGCTAAAGCGCTGAGCATACCATCGCCTGTGGTCGAGTGCTTCAACAAAATAATGTGACCTGATTGCTCACCACCTAGGGACAAACCACTTTTGAGCATCTCTTCTAAAACATAACGGTCTCCCACTTTTGTTTTGTACAATTTTAAGCCTTGTTGCTCAGCCATGATATCTAACCCTAGATTACTCATCACCGTAACGGCGACACCATCATCATTCAGTTCGCCTCTATCTTTCATTCCCAAAGCGATAATAGCAATGATCTGGTCTCCATCAATCTCTTGTCCTGACTCATCGATCGCCAACATGCGATCTGCATCACCATCAAATGCAATGCCTAAATCACAGCCCTCACGTCGCACCGTTTGTTTTAAGCGCTCTAAGTGTGTTGATCCACACTCATGGTTAATGTTTAAGCCATCTGGTTCAATACCTATCGCCACAACTTCTGCCCCTAAATCACGGAATAAATTTGGAGCTATATTGAATGAGGCACCGTTGGCACAATCCAAAGCAATTTTCATGCCTGAGAGATCTACACTCATACGACGTTTGAGATGCTCTGCATAATCTCTGGCTGCATTTTTTCGCTCTATGCGGTGGCCGATATTCGCACCAATTAAATCAGAACCTTGAGCTAAGTCCATTTGGTTAATTAATTCTTCAATGCGATCTTCTACTTCATCAGGAAGTTTGTAGCCATTGCCTGAGAAAAATTTGATGCCATTAAACTCAAAAGAATTATGAGAGGCTGAAATAACTACACCCGCATCACAATGGTATTTCTTCGTCAGATAGGCAATGCCTGGAGTGGGAATTACACCAGCGATGCAAGCATCTGCTCCAGCTGAAGTAATGCCTGCTACTAGGGCACATTCCAACATCGCACATGAAATACGTGTATCAGTACCAACTAAGATAATTGGTTTATGATTCTTTTCCCCAGTCAAAACTTTTGCGCCAGCATAACCCAGCTTGAAAGCTAAAGCAGGGGTTAATTCCTTATTAGCTACGCCACGTACACCGTCAGTTCCAAATAATCTTGCCATGTTTACCTTCCATTTGCTTCGGTAGCTGTAGTTGTCGGCTCTACCAACTCCTCAGCAGAACTTGTATTAGATTTATTATCTTTAACCGCTATATCATAAGGTCTGACCAAAATCATCACATCTTGTGGTGATAGATATTCAGTTCTAGCATATTGCGGAATCTTTTTATCAATTTTAACTGCCACATTATGGGCGCCAGCACTCTCAATTTCTGCCAAGTCCACATAGGCAATGACATCATCGCTACTCAAATCATCGATTACGTTCTTACGTCCTGTTAAACGAACGGATATATCTTGCACTGGATAAACTGCTTCTAGTTTCTTTTCGCTGAGGGCTTCCTCATTGTAATAATGCAATGTGAGTTGGTAGGTTCTAGTCTCTAAAGGATTTACTTGGACCTGTACAAACGCCCACAAGGCAACTGCTAAAACAAGTGATAAGACAGCGATGCCACCTTTTCTTTGTCGGCGCAGATTAGCGCTTAAATAACCGGGGCGCAATTGATTGATTTGCGGAAGCAATCTCTGCCACCAGTGCTTGGCTTTGTCGTCGTTACTAGTAAATAGGTTATAGAGACGTGATTTTAACTCGGGTGCGCCCGAGAGAACTTGTAATTTGCCTTCTTGCGCTAAGGAAATCGTACCTTTCTCTTCGGAAATAACAATTACTACAGCATCTCCTAATTCTGAAGCACCAATTGCCGCTCTATGTCTCGTACCAAAATCTGTACGAACTTTAGTAGAATCCGAGAGTGGGATGTGGATACGAGCAGCCTTAATCAAATTATCACGGATAAGAATTGCACCATCGTGTAAAGGCGTACCCACGTAAAAAATTTGTTTGAGCATGGTCGCGCTGACAGGAGCGTCCAATTTGAACGCATTGGCTTGCTCCAATAAGTCACCCAACTGTGTCATTCGCTCCATGATGATCAGTGCGCCTGTTCTGGTAGCTGCCATAGCTTCACAGGCTTGACAGATCGCTTCGATGATAGGATCACCATTATTGTTTGCTACTTTGTCAGCGGTAATATTTTGTGGCAATGACATCAAGCTTGAACGCCCCATTGTTTCCAGCGCACGCCTGAGCTCTGGCTGAAAAATTACCACAAAGGCAATCGCAAATACTTGAATCGTGTTGTTGAGCAAAAAGCTGATGGTATTCAGACCAAATAAGCGCGATACCATCGCCAGTAGCAAAATCAAAATTATACCTTTAAGTAACTGCCACGCTCTGGAATCACGCAACAGTTTGAGAATGAAATAAAAGAAAACTGTGGTGACAATAATATCGATGACCGCAAATAGCATATCTCGCGGTTCACCAATGAATAAAATACCTTCACGAACTAATTGAAAAAAGTGAAGTATCAGATTTTTAGCTCTTTCAAATATACTGGCTACAATCAACAAGTGGCTCACCCTTTTCCCTAGTTTTGCTTTATATATTCTATAGCACCGCACCAAGCGTTGCCTAATTTAGACCGAAGCATAGATTATTAGTAGTATACGCTACTCGCTTTCTCACGTCAGTTTAGTAAGGATTCTCTTTGCAGTCGCTAATTACTTCTTTTGTATCTGCACTTGCTCTTCCAGTTACTTTATGCTAACTTGTAGTTGTTTCTGGGGCAGGGTGTAATTCCCTACCGGCGGTGAGCATAGTTAAGTCCGCGAACCTCGAGAGAGGCCGACAAGGTGCAAATCCTTGACCGACAGTTAAAGTCTGGATAAAGGAAATTTTTATCTTTATGTCTCCCCGGATTAGTTCTGGGCTTTTTTATGCCCAAAATTGGAGGCAACATGAACACACTTATCAAAGAGCGTGCATCTGCACGTAACAAGAACCTTTCCCATTGGATTGCTAAAACAGGTATTTTATCTGCTTGTGCCATCATCCTGATGTACTTGGATTTTCCCATTCCGCTGATGCCTGGCTTTCTCAAGTTTGATTTTTCTGACATACCTGCACTCCTAGGAGCATTCAGTATGGGACCCATCACCGGTGTTTTGATTGAATTTATCAAAAACCTGGCACACACTCCTTTTACTTCCACTGGTTTTGTCGGTGAAATAGCTAACTTTATCGTCTGTGGTAGCTTTGTTTTAGCAGGTGGTCTAGTTTATCACTACAAACCTAATCGTAAAGGTGCAATAATCAGTTTGATTACAGCAACGATCACAATGACTCTGTTCGGCATGTTGACAAACTACTACATCAATATTCCGTTCTATATCAACGCCATGGGCTTCAATATGGAGGCTATTCTCAAAATTACACATGCAACTGGTAATACACTGGCTCACGACCTGCCCACTTTTATCTTGTATGTAATAGCACCCTTTAACCTAATCAAGGCTATTATTGTCTCCTTGATCGTAGCTCTAATTTATAAAAGAGTGAGCCCTTTATTGCATAAATAAAAATGTAGGTTTGTCATAATCATTAACTCCACACAAAAAGCTTGTCACTAAGACAAGCTTTTTTCTTCCTAAAATACCAAATAGTTCGTCGATTAAGCTTTTTGTTTAGCTAATTCTTCATCTTGCAGACGTCTAATTTCGTCTTGTTGTTTTCTTTTCTCCTCCATTTTAGCAGCCATGCGCGGACAAATTTTGCCGTGCAAAGAATTAAAATCTACTAAGCTACAAACCTTATACCCCTCACTTCTGATACGTTGACTGCCACCTTCAAAAGATTTTTCGATAGCAACTGCCACCCCAACGACTTCTGCACCAGCTTGTTTAACCATCCGCAACAGACCCAACATCGCTTCTCCACGAGCTAGGAAATCATCAACCAGTAGAACTCTATCACCTGGCTCTAAGAGATAAGAGGCTATTGTGATGGGATAGTAACGTTGTCGTGTGTAGGAATATACTTGGCTTTGCAAACATTGGCTGGTCATATTGCTATCCACATTCTTTTTGGCATAAATTGCCATGTTTTTCATCGCCTGCGCTGTAGCAAAAGCGACGGGTATACCAGATGCTTCCACGGTTAAAACCTTGTTTACATGGTATTCAGCAAAAACTTCTGCAAATGCTTTGCCGATTTTACCGATCAGCTTAATATCCAATCCTTGATTCAAAAAACGATCCACCATAACGATCCGACGATCCATGATGGAACCTTCTTTTTCTATCTTCTTCGTGAGAGCCTTTTGGGCTAAATGAAACTTAGAACCGTAATTCATACAACTCCTTGCAAGTAAGCCGTTATACTTAATTTGACTGAATTATACAACAGTTACTTTTAGCTAGAGGAAGTGAATGCTATGTTAGAGCAATTAAAACAAGAAGTATATCGTGCCAATATGGAGTTACCTGCACGCGGTTTAGTAACCTACACTTGGGGTAATGTTTCTGGTATCGATAGAGAAAAAGGTCTTTTCGTCATCAAGCCCTCAGGTGTCAGCTACGATGAACTAACACCTGAACAATTAGTGGTTTTAGACTTAGAGGGTAATGTTGTAGAAGGTGATTTAAACCCTTCATCTGACACAAAAACACACCTCGAGTTATACAAAGCATTCCCTGAAATTGGTGGTATTGTACACACTCACAGTCGCCATGCAGTAGCTTGGGCACAGGCAGGCAAAGATATTCCTTGTTTTGGTACAACTCATGCTGACTACTTTTACGGCAATATTCCTTGCGCAAGAGTTTTAACCCCTGAGGAAATTGAAGAAGATTACGAAAAGAACACTGGTAAAATTATTATTGAGACTTTTGCTCAAAGAGAATTAAATCCTAAACATGTACCTGCTGTCATTTGTCACGGTCATGGTCCATTTACTTGGGGTAAATCAGCTAGTGAGGCTGTCTATCATGCTGTTGTCTTAGAAGAAGTTGCACGCATGGGTATTTTGACTTTGCAAGTTGATCCAATGGCTAAGCCCGCTCCCCAACACTTACAAGATAAACACTTCATGCGCAAGCATGGTCCCAATGCCTACTATGGACAAAAAGGTCAGCACTAAAGAATTAAACGCAAATTAATTAAATTAAAAGAACCCGCGAATAGCGGGTTCTTTAAATTGCTATTGCAATACAAAATCTACTTATTTAGCTAAACGAGCTAATTGGCTCTTTTTACGTGCAGCCTTATTCTTATGAATCAGACCTTTGCGCACTGCACGATCCAGCTTAGCTTGAGTATCTTTTAACAGCTCAGCTGAGTTATCCGCAGCTTCTTGCAAAGCGATTTCAGTTTTCTTTAAAGCAGTTTTCAGTTCACTCTTTTTAGCCTTATTGAATTGGGCTTTGCGTTGATTGACGCTGACACGCTTAATAGCTGACTTGATATTCGGCATCCTTCTTCACCTCCTGCGGATTTTTTACATTAGCGCTCTAAATATTAGCACTTGTTGGCTTGTCTTGCAAGTTGCTAAAATACCTCAATTATTTGCGTAAAATGCTCGCTTTCTTTAGCTATTTGCTCACGATTACCAATTACGACTTTTACACCATCTTGCAAATTGATACCAGCAGCTAATTTTTTTAGATCAGCAACAGTAGTGCCTAATAAACCATCACGCACTGCTTGTAAATCTTCTAAATCAATACCAGCATCATAATATTCGAGCATCAGTTCTCCCATACTACGTGCTGATCTCGGTTGATCTAACACGCTGACACTGCCCAAGATCAAACTTTCTAACTCTGCTTGATCCAAGTTCAAAGATTCGATATAGCTTTTAACTCCAAAGTAGTTCTCATAGGTTTTACCGATATTAGGATCGCGATAGCTAACCATACGACAAATTCCTGCATTCAAAAAGCCAACTACAGCACCATAGGCTCCACCTTTCATGCGCACAGTATTCCACAGATATTCCGTGCTCAAGATGTTTTGTAAAACAGTAGCCTGTCCTTTGAGTTGTGGATTATTAATGCCTGACTTTTCACCTAATTCTCTAGTTTGCGCTACACTGTTTAAGTTTTGCCAGTAACCTGCAAGGGCACAATATTGAACTTGACTTGGTACCACATAAGCAATATTTTCACTAGCTAAACAATAACGCTCTGCTTTAGCTCTTTCGCCCAGCATTGGTAATTTAGCAATATATTGGGGCAACACTTGCTTTATTTGTTCTAACTCTGCTTCTTCACCAATTAATTCGACATGTAGATTGTCTCTAGCAAAAATTTGCTGATACAGATCTACTAACTTTTGTTGCAGTTCTTGCCACGCTTGCTCACCAGTTTCTGCTGAACTCAGGCGCTTAATCAGCTCTCCCAGTTTTCTGACATAACTGATTCCAGACAATTGTTCCGTTAGTGTGCTATTCAAACTGAAACTGGCTTGAGCGGCCTGCATTGCCATTACATGTCCTACACTAGTAACAGTTTGTGGCAACACCACATACTCACTTTGCAAGTTTTCTAATACTCTTTGCTTGTCATTTAAGAGAGACTTTTGCAAGATCTCCCAAACTAAGTCCAATGAAATCTGCAAGTTTTCATTCAGAGTATGAATGACTACGCTAGCTCTTTGAGTATTACTGTCGATATCAACACTTAATTTAAGTGATCCAATATATGTATCCAGCAAATTGTTAAGTGCTGTGAAATCATGTTCAGCTGTATCTACACTGCTGAGCAAATTCTGCAACATATCAACATAAAATAAGTCTTCTTGCGTTATATGTGCTAAATCAAATGCTAGTGTCAGATAAGTGATATGTTTCGTGAATACTGGATAATGCCAAACTGTCACGTTTCTATCTGCAAGTTGCAAGCTATCTGTTTTGACGGCTTGTAGATTATTTTTCTTAGATACATCTTGCAAAGAGAGCATTGGTAGGGTAGCTATTTGTTCTTTGCTGTCTGGAGTTGATTGATATTCAATCAAACGCTCCTTCATATCTCGCAAGTGCTCTTGCTCTGCTTTGCTTAAACCATGCCATCTCTGGCTAGCCTTTAGTTTTTCTGCATCAGCCAGTCTTTGATTATGCTCTGGATCAGGCTTTAAACAAATAGTCACTCTGCTCTTATGCGCCAAGGCATCTTTTAGTAGAGTTAAAAGTGCTCCACTTTCGTTTAAGCGTTTGACCTCTGCTATTGCGGTTTCAAAACGTAAACTTTTGAATGGATCATCCTGGCTTAGATAACTGAGCATGTCGATCGCATAAAGCAAACCAACCGGTGAATTACCGCTATCTGCTTCACTTAAAGTAAAGTGTAAAGAATTGATTGTGGCAGTAAAAAACTCTTGCCATTGTTCGGGTGAAAACTCCGCAAATACTTCATCTATTGCCTTGAGAACCTTACGCTCTAAAACTTCAGGTTCAAATTCGTTTAAGCCCTTAAAAGAAATCCATAACACATCCTGTAAACGATAGTCATCTGTTCCTGTATAGCAATCGCTGACCAAGCCCATCGCCAATAATTTACGCAAAAGCGGTGAGGAATCTTTGCCTGCCAGCGCTTTGAGCGCAACTTGCAATGCCATTTCGTGCGCAATTTGGTCCTTTGCGGGTATATCTACACGCCAAGCGATCAAACCCTGTCCCACTTCTTCGGTAGAATCAAAAGTATCCGCTAGGTATTGCGGTTCTACTTTAACCTTACTTCGAGGTACTTCGCTATGTCTGGCTACACGCTCAAACCCTTTAATACTCTCTTCGATCTGCTCAACAAATGGTTCTAAATCAGCATCACCATACAAGTAAAAAACACAATTACTTGGATGATAAAACTCTTGGTGGAAAGCCTTGAACTGTTCATAAGTTAAGTCAACCATAGCTTTGGGATCGCCACCCGAGTTATTGGCTAAAAAATTATCGAAAAGAGCACGGTTCATCATCTTATCTAGGCGATAACGCGGTTGATAATTCTGCGCTTTCATCTCATTGAAGACAACACCGTTGAAGACCGGCTCACCTGTTTCATCCAGCGCCAAATGCCAACCTTCCTGCAGGAAAACTAGTTCATTCTCATGCAATAGCGGATGGAATACAGCATCTAAATAAACATCTACTAAGTTGTGTAAATCTTGTTCATTTAAGCTCGCCACAGGATACATTGTCATGTGGGGAAAAGTCATAGCGTTGAGAAAAGTGTTGAGTGAGCTTTTAAGTAAATTAACGAAAGGCTCACGCAAGCGATATTTTTCTGAACCATTAAGCACACAGTGCTCAACGATATGCGCTACACCACTGTCGTCTTGTGGCTGTGTAGCAAAACGAGCTAAAAAGACTTTATTGTTATCGCTACAAGGAAGGTGCACTAAATGTGCACCCGTGATTTCATGTTCATAGATGTAACCCGTTGTCTCTAACTCATCTATATAAGATTTTTGTAGCAACTTAAAATTACAAACTTGTTCCGGCATAGTACCTCTGATTAGTTATCGCTGTTAGGTGTGGGAGCAACTATTCCCTGTTTGTTTAACTTGCTTGTAACTGTAGCGATAAATTGTTCATTATCTTCTGTACGCTTTAGTAGTGTGACAATAGTGTCTGTAACCACTGCTGTTTCTGAAGAGGCAAAAGCTTTGCGCATCGCCCAGTTGGCATTAAGTTCAGGACCAGATAGCAACAATTCTTCTCTTCTCGTGCCTGAACGCATCAAGTCTAGAGCCGGGAAAACACGTTTTTCCGCCAGTTTACGATCAAGGTAAATTTCTTGGTTACCTGTTCCCTTAAATTCTTCGAAAATAACTTCATCCATACGTGAACCCGTGTCCACTAGCGCAGTAGCAATAATCGTCAAACTTCCGCCATTTTCGATATTTCTAGCAGCACCAAAGAAACGCTTAGGTCCATAAAGAGCACCAGGATCTAAACCACCTGATAGAGTCCTGCCTGTTGGGTTGATAGTTAAGTTGTAGGCTCTAGCCATACGGGTAATACTATCAAGCAAAATAACCACATCTTGCCCTAATTCAACCAAGCGCATGGCACGCTCCAACACTAATTCAGTTACCTTGACATGGTTTTCCGCCGTCTTATCAAAGGTTGAATACACCACTTCACCTTCGA
Source organism: Bacillota bacterium (assembly GCA_023389255.1). Lineage (GTDB taxonomy): Bacteria > Bacillota > Clostridia > Saccharofermentanales > DTU023 > JAEWER01. Next base: position 22,606 of record JAEWER010000028.1, on the reverse strand, counting down.
TCGAGCGTTGCATGTCTGTAACTTCTTCTGGTCTTTCATCGATCAATAAAACAATCAGTTTAGTGTCTGGATTATTATGCGAAATAGCATTAGCTATTTTTTGCATCAGAATAGTTTTACCAGCTTTGGGTGGTGAAACTATCATTGCTCTTTGGCCCTTACCAATAGGGGCAACCAAATCAATAATACGTGTAGCTGTTTCAGTTCTAGTAGTTTCTAGCGTGTAGCGCTCGTTCGGATAAATAGGTGTTAAACGTTCAAAACGGGGACGATGGTAGTTCTTTTCGAAAGGTAAATCATTGATGGTATGAATGTAACACAAGCCTCTGTAGCGGTCGTTATCCCTTTGCGTACGACAAACACCTTTAATGTAGTCACCACAACGTAGATGAAAACGACGAATAAATTGAGGTGAGACATAGGTGTCGCCAGCACTTTGTAAATAGTTGTCACGACGTAGGAAACCATAACCATCAGGCATGATTTCCAACACACCTTCAACTTCTTCTTGGTTATCCGTGCGCTTACGCTCTCGCTTATCCTCTTTGTTTTCATCTTCTTTGCCATCACAATCAACTGTTGTCTCGTTTTCTAAAACATCAGTTTCTACTGAAGCACAAGCACAGCCTTTCTCCTGCTCTGTTTCCTTTGCAGTTGAACTATCTACTATTTCATTTGTTGGGGCTGGATCATCAGTATCTGTTTTGGGAGGAGCAATCTCGTGAATAGCAACTTTAATATTTTCTGGAAGAATTTTGCGCTTACGACCACGCTTAGCAGTTTTTTTCACTTCTGGCTGATCGATTGTCTGCTCTGGTTGAACTTCGGGATTTTCTCTAATCGCCACCTGTTCTTTTTGCTGTTCACTAGCCTCTTTCTCTGCTGCTAGTAGAATATCGACCATCTGTTGCTTTTTTAGTTTTAAGGCTTCTGCTTGGCTCATAATGCCAGCAAGTTCTAGCAAGATAGCTAAATCAGCTTTCTTCTTGCCCTTCAAATCAGGTAGTTGCATACGTTCCTCTAGTCTCTAAATATGCTTGATTATTGTGTGCGAAATACTAATGTTGTTGCCACGAACCTTCATATTTACGAATATTTTCTTCTTGTTCTTCTAAGGTACTGGCAAAAACATTCTTTCCCTTACCGTCAGCACAGAAATATAGATAGCTACTAGCACCGCTCCATGAACGTTCAGTCGCTGGCCATAAAACTGCTTCAATAGCTGATGTTCCTGGATTATTGATAGGTCCAGGTGGTAAACCAGGATTGCTGTAAGTATTGTAGGGATTATTTTTATAACGCTCTAAATCACCTTCTTGCGCCCAAGGAATTGGCTCTTTACCATCTTCTTCACGCAAAAAGTTGATACTAGCACAGGATTGTAATGGCCAATCTAAATCTAAGCGATTAAAGAATACTCTAGCAATTTGGCTCATCTGACTGAAATCAGATTCTGCTTGCACCAAGGAAGCCATAGTTAGCACTTTGTCCATGCTCATACCCAACGCTTCCGCTCTCGCTTGATATTGGTCGTTGGCACTCAAAATCTCTTCTGTACGGTTCAAGAAGACACGCAAAATATCTTCTTCATCCATATTGTCATCGAATTCGTATGTATCCGGCCAGAGATAACCTTGCAATAACCAGTTACGGTTTTTACTCGATACAAGATCTTTGACAAAATCATATTCTAAAAATTGATTGGGGCGCTGAACCATCGCATCCATTCGGTCCACACTGATATTCAGCCCTGCCTCAATCAGTTTCTTTTGAATCTGTTTATAGGTCATTCCCTCAACGATGGTGATCTTAATCGGCTTAGGTCTAGCACTCAGCAACATCATCATCTCGTCATAGCTCAAGTCGTTGGTCAGATAATGTTTTCCCGCTTTGTATTTGTCATCAAAACCGTTGACTTTCGACAGAATCTTGAACATCAGCACATTGCTGATTAGACCTTTATCTTTAAGCTCTTTTGCAATGTCACCTGAGTCTGCTCCACGCGGTATCACAACTTCAATCGCCCCTGGTGTATCCGCATTGATCAGCTGACCCTGCTTGGACTCTGCTACTAATTCGATATCGCTTTGTAGATTCTTTAGTCGACTATCTTGCAGTCGCACATAGTCATAGCCACTAAAAAAAGCGACCAAAGTGACTAGAACCACTAAGATTAAGACAATAACTAATACGTATGTACGGGAAAGTTTCTTTGACACTAGTTGCCTCGTTGTCGTTTGCGTTGGTTATGATCTAACACCTTTTTGCGCAAACGAATATTTTTCGGTGTGACCTCCAGCCATTCATCAGCAGCGACGAAATCAAGTAACTCTTCTAAACTCATATCACGGGGTGGTATTAAGCGCAGAGCCTCGTCGGCACCAGATGCTCGCATATTGGTTACATGCTTAGTTTTACAGACATTGACCACAATATCAAGATTAGTCATGGTGCGACCTACGATCATACCATGGTATACAACTGTTCCCGGTGTAATGAAGAGTTCACCTCTGTCTTGAGCATGGAACAAACCATAGGTCATTGCCTCCCCATCCTCATGAGCGATCAATACACCTTGGCTACGTTTTTCTAATTCACCTTGCCACGGGATCAATCCGTTGTAAACGTGGTTAATAATACCATTGCCACGAGTATCGGTCAAAAACTCTGAGCGATAACCGATCAAACCTCGAGCAGGAATATTAAATTCCATACGCACATAACCTTTGCTCGGAGGTAGCATATTAATCAGGGTTGCTCTTCTTTGTCCCAATTTTTCGATAACCACACCAGTAAATGCTTCGGGCACATCTATGAGCAATAAATCTTCTGGCTCATATAGTTTTCCCTTGATTTCTTTAGTGACCACTTCGGGCTTAGAAACTTGAAATTCGTAACCTTCACGGCGCATCGTTTCAATCAAAATAGACAGTTGTAACTCACCTCTTCCCTTAACCACAAAGGCATCAGGTGAGTCTGTAGGCTCCAGCTCCATCGCCACATTAATTTTCATTTCTCTTTCTAAGCGATCTAACAAGTGTCTACTCGTTACATAATCGCCCTCAGTTCCTGCTAGTGGACTATTATTTACTGCAAAAACCATGGAGATGGTGGGTTGATCTATGTTAACAAAAGGTATGCGTTCTGGATTTTGCGGATCAGTTAAAGTGTCGCCAATATTAGCATCTGCTATGCCAGATACACAGATAATCTCGCCAGCCTCAGCTGATTCAACATTGACTCTCTCTAAGCCTTGGAATACTTGCAAGGTATTTATTTTAGCGGTGCTACTACCCTCATCTGTCAAAAGACAGACAGTATCACCACTTTTAAGCGATCCACGTTCAATACGTCCAACCGATAATTTACCGACATAGTTATCATGATGCAGATTGGAAACCAACATTTGAAAGGTGCCTTCGCTGGTAGTTGGTGCTGGTAAATGTTCAACAATAGCCTTGAATACTGGCTCAATCGTAGCCTTGCTCAGTGCTTCTGCCATTTCTTCTGTGGGCACTTCTGTAAAGGCGGCCCCTAGCTTAGCAGATGTATAGACAATAGGAAATTCGATTTGCTCATCATCTGCACCTAATTCGATGAATAATTCATAGATCATGTCGATTACTTCATCGATACGTGCATCTGGTCTATCGATTTTATTGATTACAACTACGGGCTTTAATCTTTTTTCTAGTGCCTTACGTAAAACGAATCTTGTCTGAGGCATCGGACCATCATAAGCATCCACGACCAACAAGATGCCATCCACCATTTGTAGCACACGCTCAACTTCGCCACCGAAATCGGCGTGACCTGGTGTATCAACAATATTGATACGATAATCCCCATAGTTAACGCTACAGTTCTTTGACAAGATGGTAATGCCACGCTCACGTTCTAGCTGATTATTATCCATAATTAAAGTTTGCTCACCTTTAATTCTGCGGATATCAAAATTACTGCTCTGCCTGAGCAATGCATCAACCAAAGTAGTTTTACCGTGGTCGACGTGAGCTATGATAGCTACATTACGCAAATTCTTGTTCGTCACGTTTACGATTCCTCCAGATAATACGTATAGGTGATCCTTCAAAGCCAAAATTCTTGCGGAATTGATTGATCAAATAGCGGTCGTAAGAAAAATGGGTTAATTCTTTATCGTTAACAAATAAAACGATGGTGGGAGGTGCCACAGCAACTTGTGTCGCATAGTAAATCTTTAGGCTCCTACCCTTATCTTGTGGCGGTGAGTTCATCGCCATTGCTTCTGCTAAAACATCATTGATAACACCTGTACTCAGACGCTTTTGTGCTTCTTGTGCAACTAGGTCAATCTGCTTAAAAAGTTTAGGCAAGTTTTGACCTGTATGAGCTGAAATAAAGACGACAGGTGCATATTCCATAAAAGCAAATCTGCGCTTAATTTCTAGCAATAATTCTGCTCTTTTATCGGCACGCTCTTCGATGCTGTCCCACTTATTAACAACAATAATTGATGCTTTACCTGCATTGTGAGCTAGGCCAGCAACTTTCGTATCCTGTTCAGTTACGCCTGTTTGCGCATCAATCAAAACCAAACAAACTTCTGCTCTCTCGACCGCTGCTACAGTACGTAAAACGCTGTACTTTTCAATTTTGTCAGATATTTTGCCTCTGCGTCTCAGACCAGCTGTATCGATAAGACGATAAGATTTCTCTTTATAAGTGATATCAATATCGATAGCATCTCTAGTAGTGCCAGCTACATCAGAAACAATTGCTCTGTTCTCTCCGGTTAGGTAATTAACCAAAGAAGATTTTCCCACATTCGGTTTACCAATAATGGCAACTTTGGTTTGCTCTTCAGTATCAAGTTCTTGCGTTTCAGGCAAATGTTCCACTATGGCATCTAGCAATTCACCCAGTCCTAAGCGATGTTCACCTGAAAGGGGCAATATATCCCCCAATGCCAGCTGATAAAAATCGTAAAACTCTGCCGGTGGTTCCCCTGGGTGGTCTACTTTATTCACAACATGAATTATGGGTTTGCCCGAACGTCTAAGTTGCACTGCAATATCACTATCAGCATCTAGCAGACCAGTTTTCAATTCAGTGATAAACACGATTACATCTGCTGCTTCGATGGCTAAAGTCGCCTGCTCACGCATAGCTTTAAGCATATTGCTATCATCTTTGGGCTCGATACCGCCGGTATCAATCAAGACAAAATCATGACCTAACCAAGACGCATCGCCATAGATGCGGTCGCGGGTTATTCCAGGCGTGTCATGCACAATCGAAATGCGCTCACCTAGAATTGCATTAAAAATGGTAGACTTACCAACATTTGGTCTGCCAACTAGAGCTACGATGGGCTTACTCATATTCACCTACACAATGTAAAAAGCAGCGTCGAACGCTGCTTCTAAACTTCCATTAAAGAGCTATTTATTTCTCAGGATCGATAACTAAACGACCTTTGTAATAGCCACTCTCCTTACATACACGGTGTGGCATTACTAATTCATGGCTCTGAGGACATTCAACTAGATTCGGTCTAGCGAGACGCCAATGAGCACGCTGACGACGTGATCTTGCTTTTGACCATCTTCTTTTAGGTGCTGCCATACTCAACCTCCTCCCGTTGATTAATCTATATATTGAGTTATTTTAGGCGCAAAATGCATTGCAGATTATCTACTATCAGAATAATAATGTCAAGTTTTATTTTAGCTAAGTAATTCTGAGATACCAAAAGGTTGTTCTGAGATCAGATAATTTAATTCTTGACGAAAGGAAATATCGTCATTCAGTATTAGCTGACATTTTATTTTAATATCAACTGCAGATTCTTTTCGCTGTATATCCAGTGATTCAACGTGTACAGTTTGGGGAATTGGTTTATCCATCAAATCAAAATTTATAGAAGTACTGCACTCACCCGCTTGATAAACAACCTGACTTTCAAGCGGATTATCTGAATATTCCGTCATAACTGTCTGGTCGTCTAATATAATCAAATGCATTATTTTCTGCAGACGATTTTCTGGATTATTGAAGATTAGCGTTCCTTTACCATCACCTTGATCATAAAAATAACCAGTAGTCCAATAGTTGAAACTATGGTTAATATCGCTCAAGAGATCACTGCGCTTAACTATGATTTTGATATAACGACGAATACCAGCGAGAATCATCTCAGGTTTCTCGCTGGTATGTTTAGTTAAAGTTTTACTGGTTTGCGTTGACATCACTCAATTAACCTTGGCTAGCAATGCGCTCGGTGTCTAAAGCAATAGCTAGTTCTTCATTGGTAGGAATTACCAATACTTTGACCTTGGATGAGGCAGTTGATAACTCGATTTCTTTACCTCTGGACTTGGCATTTAATTCTTTATCAAATTCCACACCTAAGAACTCTAAGCCTGTCAGCACATGTTCACGTACATATGCATCATTTTCACCGATACCAGCAGTGAAGATGATGGCATCTAAACCGCCCATGCCAGCAGCATAGGCACCAATATATTTTTTAACTTGGTAGGTGAACATGTCCAAAGCTAATTGAGCGCGCTCGTTGCCTGCTTCAGCAGCATTTGCAAGATCACGGAAATCACTGCTTACACCTGAAATACCTGCAACACCGCTTTGCTTATTCATTAAGTGATCCATCTCTGAACCGCTCAAATTCATCTTATCCATCAAGAAAGGAACGATAGCTGGATCAATATCACCACAACGAGTTCCCATCAATGGACCCGATAACGGGGTTAAGCCCATCGAAGTGTCCACACATTTGCCGCCATCAACAGCACTCAAAGAAGAACCATTACCCAAATGGCAAGTAACAATTTTAGCCTTAGGATTTTGCAGGATTTCTAAAGCTCTTTTTGATACATAACCATGTGAAGTGCCATGGAAACCATAGCGACGCACGTCATACTTTTCATATAACTCATAGGGTAAACCATACATGTAACTCTTGGGTGGCATGGTTTGATGGAAAGCAGTATCAAATACAGCTACTTGCGGAACACCCGGCATCGCCTGTTCACATGCTTCAATACCCATCATATTGGCAGGGTTATGCAAGGGGCCTAAAGGATAGTATTCAACAATAGTTTCTTTTACTTTTTCATCGATTAAAACTGACTTGGTGAACTTAGCGCCACCGTGCAACACACGATGACCGACCGCTTTAATTTCATCCATGCTAGCAATAACACCATATTCAGCATGCGTCAGATATTGCAGTACTAAATCAACTGCTTGTGAATGGTTTTTCATCTCTTGCTGCACAACAACTTCTTCACCTTTACCACGATGTTTCAGCTGAGAACCAGCAATTCCTATACGCTCACAAATACCTTTTGCCAACACACTTTGACTAGCTACATCCATCAACTGATATTTGAGCGAGGAAGAACCTGCGTTAATAATCAATACTTTCATTTATGCCTCCTGGTCTTGTGCTTGGACTGCGGTGATCGCTACAACGCCAACAATATCATCAGCTGAGCATCCACGTGATAAATCGTTTACTGGTTTAGCGATACCTTGCAACATGGGACCATAAGCCTCAGCCTTAGCAAGATATTGAACCAATTTGTAAGAGATATTGCCTGCGTTAATATCGGGGAAAATCAAGCAATTAGCATTGCCTTGTACCGTGCTATTGGGAGCTTTCTTTTTGCCAGTAGCTTCCACCAAGGCTGCGTCGATCTGCAATTCACCATCTAGGTGAAGTTCGGGCGCCAATTCTTTAGCAATTTGAGTTGCCTCACGCACTTTATCAACATCTTCACCTTTGCCACTGCCTTGGCTGGAGTATGAGGTCATAGCGATAATGGGTTCTTCGCCAGTTAAAGCCTTGAAGCTACTAGCGGAAGAAACTGCAATCTCTGCCATTTCTTGAGCATTCGGCTTGATATTTAAGCCACAATCAGCGAAGAGGAATGTTCCTTGAGCTCCGTGCTCGCAATTCGGCACAACCATAATGAAAAAAGACGATACCAACTTAGTTCCCGGTTTGGTTTTAAGAATTTGTAAGGCAGGACGCAATGTGTCTGCTGTGGAGTTGACCGCACCAGCAACTACGCCATCTGCTTCACCGTTTTTGACTAACATAATGGCAAGAACAGTGGGGTTTTGCAGTTGCTTCTGCGCTTCTTCTAATGTCATACCTTTCGCTTTACGTAATTCATAGAGTTGATTAGCATACTGATCCATTTCAGCAAATTGTGCTGGATCAATGAATGTAGCCTCATCAACAGTCCATTCAGGCGCCACCGCTTGAATTTTTTCTTTATCACCAATCAGGATGATCTCCGCAATCTCACGTTGAAGCAAACGAGAAGCTGCCTCTACTACACGGGGATCATAGCTTTCTGGTAAGACAATGCGTTTTTTATCAGCTTTAGCTCTGCTGATAATATTCTCAATAAAATTAGACATAAAACCCTCTACTTTTTTGTTTTGAGTTTATTCTTTACTCTCTATTCAGTGTAACTGAAAGCTATATCTTTTGGCTGTGATTTCAACAATATTTTTCAGATTAACTAAAGCTCAACAATAGTTACGCCACTATCTCCCTCACCAAATTCTGCATCGGCAAAACTGCGAACACGACTATCTCGCTTGAGTTTGTCACGCACCGCTTGACGCAGAGCACCTGTGCCTTTGCCGTGCACAATACGAACCTTATGAAGTCCGCTCAGTACGGCATCATCTAGATAACTATCGAGCTTGATCAAAGCCTCTTCCACTCGCTCGCCTATAAGCATCAGTTCATAGCTGAAATTGCTCACTTTCTGGCGGGTAATAGCTTGGGTGCTTTTATTAAATCCCGAACTCTGCTGTTTGGGTTTCTCACTTACACTATGCGTGAGATCAGTAAAATGCACCCGCATCGATAGAGCACCATTACGCAACTGCACCATACCCTTATTATCCGGCAAACTCTCAGCTATACCAGCGAACCCCAGGCGCACCGCCTGATATTCTGTACCGACTTTAACTTCATCTCTACTCAGTTGTCGGTATTTTTTAGCCTTTGGTTTCGGCTTTAGCTCTGCCCTACGCTGTTCAATTTTTTGCTTAGTCTCACGCACTGCCTGTCTGCTCTGCAAATTATCAGCCTGCTTCTTGCTAGCTTTGAGTTCTGCCATAAGCTCACTCGCTTCCAGCTCCGCAATGGCAAATAGCTCTTCGGCTTCTCGCTTCGCCTTACTGATAATCTTTTCTTTTTGTTTGGCTATAGCTTGTCTTTCTTGCTCTAAATTCTGTTTAAGCTTCGCGCTTTCTTGCTTGAGGGTAGCTACTTCTTCTTTGATACGCTCATTTTCTAAATGTGCTTTTTCAATGGCTTTGACCATGCTCTCAAACGATTGAGTTTGGTTATCAATCAATTCACCCGCATGTTCCACAATTTCTTTGGGCAATCCCAATCTCTCAGAGATGGCAAAAGCGTTACTCACCCCAGGCACACCAATTAAAAGACGATAGGTTGGACTCAGTGTAGTGGTATCAAATTCACAACAGGCATTGCTAACATCTGGCGTATTGAGAGCATAATTCTTCAGCTCTCGATAATGGGTAGTACCTAATGTGTGACAACCTTTTTGGCGCAAGGCGTCCAAAATAGCTATAGCTAAAGCTGCGCCCTCTGACGGATCGGTTCCAGCCCCTAACTCATCGGTCAACACCAAAGTATTTGGCTGTGCTTCTTGCAAGATCTGTATGATGGTTCGCATATGTGAAGAAAAAGTACTCAAACTCTGTTCGATGCTTTGTTCGTCACCAATATCAGCTAAGACTTGTGTAAAAACATTAATCTGCGAATCATCATGCGCAGGGATCAACAATCCTGCTTGTGCCATTAAGGTTAGCAAGCCACATGTTTTTAAGCTAACAGTTTTTCCTCCTGTATTAGGACCTGTTATCAATAGCGTATGGAAGTCTTTACCTAACCATAAATCGATAGGAACTACCTTTTTTGCATCGATCAAGGGATGTCGCGCCTGTTTTAAATTGATAATCCCACGCTGATTTAGCTGTGGCATAGTCGCTCGCATTAGCCTAGCTAACTGTGCTTTAGCTTGTACAAAGTCTAATCTAGCGAGCAGATCAGCATTCATTTCTAAAATATCGCTATTAGCTCGTAAATACCCCGAAAGTTCAGCTAAGATCTTGGCAATCTCTTTTTCTTCCGCTAGCTGCAGTTCACGAATTTGATTGTTGAGCTCAACCACCACTAACGGTTCAACAAAAATGGTGGCTCCTGAAGATGAGGTATCGTGCACAACTCCTGGCAGACTACCTTTATGTTCGGCTTTAAGCGGTACAACGTAACGATCACCGCGCAAAGTGACAATGCATTCCTGCAATTTATCTGCATATTGTTTCAAAATGCGTTCCAACTGCAATTTTATGGCATCTTGTGCTCGGAGCATACTTTTGCGGATATGGTAAAGCTCTGGTGTAGCCTTATCGGCAATTTCTTTCTCTCCCAAAATGCATTCATCGATACGAGCGCTAATCTCAGGCAAAGGGATCAACAAACGAACCACTTCCCACAAGTAGTTGATTGGCATATCATCGTCCTGCTGATTACTGGTCGAATCCTGGAATTCAGCAAACGGTTCATTCAATCTACAATACTCTTGATAGCGTGCATCGAAAGACAGATCTGCTCGTGGATAGGTTGCTGGTAGATGCTGTCTAATCTGTTCTACCGCTCGTAAAAAGCGAGCAAATAGTAGAATTTCACGATTATCCAAACTGGCTCCTGTCATCAGATAAGGCATATGGGGAGAAAAATCTTCTACTCCCTGAAGCGAAAGAGATCCATATTGTAGCAAAACTCGTTCTGCATCTTGTGTCTGACATAGACTGCGTGCACAAGTAACAAAATCGGTAGATGGAACAAGAGAGCGACAAAGCTGTCGCCCTCTTTTAGTCGTTGCCTGTTCACCTAAACGAACAACGATTTTATCGAATTCTAAAGTAGTCAAAGTATGACTAGATATCATAATTCTCCTCTATTTAGAAAGGATCTTGGCATATTCTAAAACTCTTTCCGGAATACTCTTCTGCATTGCCAAAGCTTCTGCCAAATCCATATCAGTTACTTCGCCATTGCGCAGAATTACTGCACGATTAAATCTGCCTTCAACTGCACATTCAACTGCATGAATACCCATAACGGAAGCCATGTAGCGATCTCTAAAACTGGGATTACCACCACGCTGAACATAGCCTAAAACTGTGGGTCTAGCTTCAATTCCTGTTTCTTTTTCGATATGCTCAGCTACATCCATTGCTTGACCAGCACCTTCTGCCACAATAACGATGTAGTGCTGTTTGCCACGATTGCGTGCATTCAAGATCTTACGAACAACATCCGCTTGGAAATCGACTTCTCTCTCCGGTATTAAAACCACCTCTGCACCTGTGGCAATACCTGTATTCAGAGCTAGATAACCTGCGTGTCTGCCCATAACTTGGATAACAGAGCATCGCTCATGGGACGATGCCGTATCTCTTAATTTGTCTACTGCTTCAATCGCTGTATTTAAGGCGGTGTCATAACCGATGGTATATTCCGTGCAGGCTATATCGTTATCGATAGTACCTGGAACTGTGATAACTGGCACCCCTGCTTTCGCTAATTCAAGAGCACCCTTATAAGTACCATCACCACCGACACAAACAACTGCATCAATACCAAAAACTTGGCACATATTGGCTGCTTTTTGCACACCGGCGGCGGTACGAAATGTTTCGCTTCTAGCAGTCATCAAGAAAGTTCCACCACGGTGTAGTGTATCCGACACACTACGATTGGTTAGATCCATTACATCTCCACGCCATAACCCGTGATATCCACGTCTAACACCGATTACATTGAGATCGTACCAATTACCACATCTAGTCACTGAACGAATTACACCGTTCATACCAGGGGCATCTCCACCGCTGGTCAATACAGCAATTGTCTTGATTTTGCTCATAGCTACTCCTTAACTGCTAGGTTTATCGCTTAAAAATTTTATCATAACTGCAAGAGATCACAGATGCTAAAGCTAGCTCTCTTTAATGTATCTTCCGCTAGCGGATAACTAAAACCAGCGTATCGCAATCTCTCGCCAATTGATTTGGCAGGATTGGTGAGCAACAAGCGGTTAAGCTTGCTCTTGAGTTTCTCTTTATTGCCTTTGTATGGCCTTTCCGCCAACACAGTGACTAGAGCTAGCAAACGATAATCACTGATATAAGGTGAAAAATATAGTTCCGTTTGTAACTGCCATTCTTTACCTGCCGAAAAATAACCATCAACCTCTATGCCATCATATATCTGATATTGTTTAGCAATCTGTTGCCAGATCGAAGCATAGTCTAGTTCACTCGAGGTCTGGTAAATATAGTGCTCAAATTCAGCTTGTGTAAAGTGCGTAGGCAAGTTGAGCAAAAAGGAAATCAGTTCGGCATCACGGTATAGCTCCGCATTTTCACCATAAAAGTCTTCATAATAATCTCTTGCGAGAAACCAAAGACACATACCCGTAATTTCTTTGATCAGCAGAGGCTGACTCTGTACCAGATGCGAATTAAAGTTAAGCAAATTGCTGTAGTCCGCTAGAGCATGCCCTAACGCTGTAAAACAAGGTCTTAGCGGATAAGCACAATTATCCTTGGGGAGTAAAATCGCTACTTTTTGCCAACTAGGTAAGCTCATACTGTAGCTGCATGCGAACTGTAACCACTCGTCACAGCTCAATGTATAGCCATAACGCAAACTTTCTAACAGATTATGGTCATCTACACCCAAAATCTTTTGGCTGATCTCGATCAAACGTTCTTTATTTTCTGGTTGTTGTAAATTTAGCGCCCAATTTTGATTAGGTAAAATCATTTGTCGCTCAGAACGAGAAATTTCTTCCTGTTTCTGTTCTTTGGTTAGTGCCTCATACCACTGATTAGTTCTTGGCTTAAGTCTCTTAGCTTGTTGCTCAACCAATGTCTCAAGCAAAGGAGATAATTTTTCATAGAATTGCTGACGCCACAATTGCAAACTACTAGCTGTAAATTCTAAACAGTGCTCCTCTACCGCACTGTATTGCCAATAATCAATTTGGCAAAGTCTAGCCAACTGGCATCTGGTTCTCACCAACTTACTAAACTTTTCTGTCAACTCCTCTTCCACATGCTGCATCACTTCACTAATAGCTTCTAACAACTGTGTTCTCTCTTTAGCATTATTGGTTGCCAACCTACGTTTAGCGTCATCTAAGCCAGCCACTTCAATATTTGTTTGTTGCAATAGTTCATCAATTTGAGCTAGTTGCTGTCTAAGTTCAGCTTTAGCTGTCAATTCACTTGCCAATATTTTTTTATCACCGTGGTCATAAATCAAAATGTGCGCCAAGGCTTCTGCTTGTAGCTCATTAGCACGTTCACGCAACATAGCTAAAACTTTAGCGGTAGCCGTAATCAACACAGGAACCTCTAATTCCCATGCTTCTACTTCTTGTATCTTTTGTTCATCTTGTGGATGTATTAAATGTTGCAACACACTCAAGCGATATTGCGAAAGAATTTGTCCAATTTGTTCACGCAATACCAGCACATGTTGCTCAGTTATTTCGTCTAATTCTTTGGCTTGTTCTTGTTTGCCTAACTCATTGATCAAACTTCTTGCCAATGCATAAAACTGCGCTAAATCAGGTCGCTGATAGCGCAGTTCATGCAAATTGAGATCAATTTTACTAATGGTTTTATTTTCCACGTTACATTCGATCCACTGTAGGTATGGAGCACAACTTCAGACCATTACTCATCACTTGTTCCACTGCCTTAGTCAATAAAACTCTAGCTAATTTAGTATTCTCATCATCACAGTTCAAAATAGGGTTGTGATGGTAGAAGCGATTAAAATTTCTGGCAATTAAAGCGATATGGCGCAATAAAATACTAGGCTCGTGCACCTTGAGCGCTTGCTTAATTTGTTCAGGATACTGCCCTAACAATTTTGCCAAGGTAAACTCATCATCGGACTGCAGTGCACCTAAACAGGTTAAATCTACGTCTTCTGCTAGCTCAGCTTTACGTAAAATACTTCGACAACGTACTAAGGTGTATAACAGATAGGGGGCTGAATCTCCCTCAAAGTCTAGTACTTCATCCCAATCAAAGAAGATATCCCGCTCTCTACCATTGTGTAGGTAGGTGTATTCAACAGCAGCTAAACCAACTGCCTCTGCTATTTCTTGAACTTCTTCTGTACTCATTTCTGGATTATTGGTTTCAATAATTTCTCTTGTTTTAGCAACAGATTGGTTGATTAACTCTTCTAATTTGATGATGTTGCCACTTCTAGTAGAAAATTGACCATCGGCAAATTTCACCGTACCAAACGGAACCAGCAAACAGTCTTTAGCTTTTGGGAAGCCAGCTTTTTCCATAACAGCAAACACTTGCTGAAAATGATTCTTCTGTGGCAAACCGACAACATAAATATTCTTATCGAAATTCCAGGTTTTATCGCGATAGTAAATAGATGCTAGATCTCTCGAAGCATAAATTGTGGTTCCATCCGACTTTAGGATCAAGCAAGGATTCAGCTTGTACTCTTCTAAGCGAACAATCTGAGCACCTTCACTATTCTCTAAAAGACCCTTTTCACGCAGTAAATCTACAACCGCTGGAATTTTATCGGAGTAAAAACTTTCACCATTATAGTTGTCAAAGTGAATGCCCATGCGACGATAGATGCGCTCAAACTCTTCCAAACTCACATTGCGGAATTTAGTCCACAACGCTACCTCTTCGCTCTCTCCTGCTTCCAGTTTGCGGAAATATTCTCTCGCTTCTGTTTCCAGTTCAGGATTTTTTTCAACCTCCTGGTGGAACTTAACATAGACACGGGTTAACTCTTCAATAGGATGTTCTTTTAACGCCTCTTCATCACCCCATCGTTTCCATGCGCTGATCAATTTACCAAACTGCGTACCATAATCTCCTAGATGATTGAGACGCACAACCTTGTACCCTTGAGATTCATAAAGATTACCGATCACCTGTCCCAAGATAGTAGTAAAAGCATGTCCGATATGGAAGGGTTTAGCAATATTAGGTGAGGAGTATTCAACTAGAATTGTTTTTCCCTCACCAACTGTATCTTTACCATACCCATTCTTTTGGTTTAAAACCTCTGTAACTACTTCTGCAATTACAGCACTCTTGTCTAGGAAAAAGTTGAGATAAGGTCCTTTAACCTCTATTCTGTCTAACCATGCTAAACTCTTTGCTTCTAATTTTTCTTTGAATTCATTTGCAATTTGTGCTGGAGCTTTGCGCAAGACTTTAGCAAAAATAAAACAAGGCAAAGCAAAATCACCCAGTTCACTTTGGGGCGGAATCTCTAAAAGTGTACTGAGTTCACTTGTTTCTAATTCACTGACTTCAGCCAAAACATCGGCAATTAAATGTTTATAATTTATCACTCATACCTCCCAACAGGTTACTTGACCCAAAGTTCCTGCGGGTATTCGCCTGTTGCTGTTTTCCTTTTTAATTCTTGACAGACATAGGGCTTATCTTCTTGATAGGTAACCCCAAACCACTTCGTCGGACAATCTTTGACTGTAACCTCTGCTTTGCCCTGACGAATCTGCTCTGAAATAACTTCAGGCAATAGGTATTCTATTTTAGCAGTTGGCTCAGCATTAACTCTGGCAATAAATTCTGACATACCTCTATCAATGCACTCGACTAGACTTTGACCTAATCCCCAGCAGTTCATAGACACGGGAGTTTCTTCTGCAAGCTCATGCCATTCATTATTTTGATCAGTAAAGCCGATACCCACATCTGTTTTGGCTATACCATAACATTCATGTACAGCTTGCAACTTTCCTGCCTGTACTTCACAAACACCACGGGTGACTGTGCCATTTTCTGATAGCGTATTACCTACACGAAAAGCTGCCATGCAGTAATTGCTTTCAGGATCAATATTCTTATCTGTTAAATGTTCATAAACTAAACGGAAAGCTTCTACGCCGTAGTAATCGTCAGCATTGATGACGCAAACAGGTGCATCAATCAAATGCTTCGCCACCCAGATGGCGTGAGCCGTTCCTAGTGGTTTGGTACGCTCTTTGGGCAGTGTCAAGCCCTCCGGCAATTTATCCATGCTCTGATAAGCATAAGCAACCTCATAGTGTGCTTGCACTTTGTTGCCAACCTTAGTTTGAAACTCTTGCGCAAAATCTTCACGTATCACAAAAACCACTCGCCTAAAACCTGCTCGCCAAGCATCATAAAGCGAATATTCCATCAATGTTTCTCCACTAGGACCTAGTGGATCAATTTGTTTCATGCCACCATAGCGTGAACCCATGCCTGCGGCCAAGATCAAAAGTATAGGTTGCTTTGCCATATCTTCTCTCTTTCGTGTCCTTTGATAATTTAGATAATGTTGGAGCTAAAACTTCTCTGCCATTTGCTTGATAAGTCGTTTTTTACCTGCTGTACCTTGCGCATCTCGTTTATAAACCCCAGCATCTTCTAACACTTTAACAAATACTTCACCTACTGCCTGACGCAAGATATGCTCAACGTTATCAGTGCCGATATTGTAGTTGTTTGCTAGCTCTAATGCCCAAGTCGCATGAGCCTTAGTCATAGGATCGGCGAGCAATGTTTCTGCTAACTCTGCTTGACTAAAGTCGGCAACTAAGTACTCTGCTAAGCGCTTTAATTCTTGATCTAACCTGCCAGGCAAAACAGCTAGACCCATCACTTCGATTAAACCGATATTTTCTTTTTTGATGTGATGATACGCATCCTGTGGATGGAAAATACCCAGCGGGTGTGCTTGATCAGTACGGTTATTGCGTAAAACCAAATCTAACTCAAACAATTCGCCACGACGTCTCGCAATAGGAGTTATGGTATTGTGCGGTGTCTTATCTGTTTGATGATAAATTCCACACTCTTCATCTGTATACTGACGCCAAAAGTTCAAAATTTTACTTGCCAATTCTTGTAAATCACTTTTTTGCTTGGCTCGCAAGCGCAAAACCGAAAGAGGCCAATTAACCCAGCCAGCATTTACCTGAGGGAAATTGCGGAAAACGATAGGTTTTTCGATACTAGCCTTCGCCATGGCAAATTCATATCGTCCACCTTGATAGTGTTCGTGCGCTAAGATCGATCCACCTACGATGGGTAAATCTGCGTTTGAACCAACGAAATAATGTGGTATTTTCTCAATAATAGTTAGTAAATTAGCAAAACAAGTTTGATCAATCGCCATAGGGTGATGATCGCTGTGCAGGAAAATGCAGTGTTCATTGTAATAAACATATGGTGAATATTGCATGAACCAGCGTTGTCCTTGCAAAGATAATTCAACCATACGGTGATTCTGTCTAGCGGGATGAGATATATGTCCTGCGTAACCCTCATTTTCTGCACACAATAAACATGCTGGATATCCTGCCTTCTTCTGCTTGCCTGCAGCCGCAATAGCTAGCGGATCTTTTTCTGGCTTAGATAGATTGATCGTAATATCAATCAAGCCATATTCACTTTCTACCTGCCAGCGCTTATCTTTAGCGATGCGCTCCGTCCGAATATAATTAGTTGCTTTACTAAAACGATAGTACTGATCTGTAGCGGCTTCTGCGCTGAGTTTTAGATTATCCTCAAAGCGATGTTGCACGATGCTGGGACGTGGTGTTAGCACACCCATTATTTTGCTATCAAATAGGTCACGATAAGTGACAGAACCTAGTGGAATTAGCTCTAAAGCTTCGGCTTCTTGTAACAGCCCTTCTAAAATTTCTTCAAGCTTCAGCGGATATTGCCGTCTGGCTTGTTCTAAGCTCCCGATACTGGCTGGAACTTTACACTCATTCTCTCCAAAAAGAGCAAGTAAATTATTGTGCGCCCAATACAAATCACGCACCTCAATAAATTGTTGATCTACAGCGTAAGCAAGCAACCGCAACAACAAATTATGCCCTCGCTCACTCAGTTGTCTAACCTCGTCCCATGTATGATGGTTCATACTATATCTCCCTTATTCTCTAGCTTCCCTGGCTCTCTTCTTAGCTTCTTGACACAATTTCAGCTGCGAATCTAATTTAGTCCTACCTCTACGATCGACACGCTCATAGTCACCGCTAGCAAGTAAAACTCTCGCCCTCTCCGTATCCGCTAATTCATAGCGTAAAGTATTGAGTAAAATCTGTGCACATTTTTCATCTACCACAGGGAATAACAATTCAATTCTTCGTTGCAAATTGCGAGGCATCCAATCAGCACTAGATAGATATACTTTATGATCCCCTCCATTGTGGTAGTAAAAAATTCGACTATGCTCTAAGAACCTACCCACCAACGAACGTACAGTAATATTTTCTGATAAACCTTTTACGCCTGGTCTCAAACAACAAATTCCTCGAACTATCAAACATATTTTTACCCCAGCCTTTGAGGCTTCGTAAAGTTTAGCTATGACTTCAGCATCAACTAACGAATTCATTTTCGCAATGATATAACCTGGTTTTCCATTTGCAACTTGCTCGATCTCATTTTTAATACTTTGCAAAATATGTTGCTTAAGTAAATGTGGTGCCGGAACTAATTTTTCCCATTTCATAGGCTTGGCATATCCCGTGATCATATTGAAAAATTGCGTTGCATCTCTACCCACTTGTTCGTCGGCAGTCCACAAGCCAAAATCTGTATACAGTTTAGCTGTTTGATCGTTATAGTTGCCTGTCCCTAAATGCACATAGCGTCTGATACCCATCTCTTCTTTGCGAACTATGAGGGTGATTTTGCTGTGTGTTTTTAATCCCTTGATACCATAGATAACATGGCAACCTGCTCGATCTAATCTTCGCGCCCAATGAATATTATTTTTCTCATCGAAGCGTGCTTTAAGCTCGACTAAAACTAAAACTTGTTTACCTTGTCTGGCAGCTTCTTCTAGAGCACTAATAATCGGTGAGTTACCACTGACTCTGTACAGTGTCTGCTTAATTGCTAGTACTTGTGGATCTACCGCCGCCCGTTTGATTATTTCTACTACAGGTTCAAAGCTCTGATAGGGATGGTGTAACAAAACGTCTTGCTCACGAATTACCTTAAGATATGAGTCGATATCCTTATCGGTTAAGGCTGGCAAAAATTCAGGTGCCAATTGAGGTGAAAACTCTTCAAAACGCCATTCACTTAATGTTTTTTGTTTAATTTGGCGCGGAATATTAGCCACAAAACGTAGATCTAGTGGTCCTCTAATTCTAATAATGGCTTTCTTTTCTACTGCGAGCAGACTTTTTAGTAAATCAACAACCTCCGTTGAAGCATGTTTTTGGATTTCTAAGCGAATAACTTCGCCTCTTTGGCGTTCTCTAATCTTATCTTCAATCTCAACTAGCAGATCATCTATCTCGTCTTCCTCTAATTCGAAATCAGCATTGCGACTAATACGAAAACAGATCGTTTCCTGCACTTGTAGATTGGGAAATAATCTATCCAAAAAGAGACTGATCACATCTTCCAACAAAATAAAACGGTCGCTTTTACCATTTAATCTAATCAAACGTGGCAACATCTGAGGTAATTGGATTAAAGCGAACGGTGGGAAATCGCCATAGCCCACAACTTCTTCATTGGCTTCAAAACTGACATATAGATTAATGCTGTGATTTGCCACCAAAGGGAATGGTCTGCCAGCGTCAACTGCCAATGGCGTTAATACAGGAAAAACTTCATCGCTAAAGAAATCAGACAAATAGGCTAGATCGCTATCGCTCAGTTCATCAGCAGTCAAAATTTTAATTCCAGCTTTAGCTAAAGCTGGAATTAATTGACGATTATAGGTTGAATACTGCTTTTTATTAAATGATTTAATTTCTGCCATGATGGCATCCAGTTGTTCGGCTGCCGTCAATTTAGCTTGGTCCCGTTTCGTAGGTTGAGCTTCTCTGACTTCGTGTAAAGAGCCCACACGCACCATGAAAAACTCATCCAAATTAGAGCATGTTATACTCAAGAAATTCAAACGTTCAAATAAAGGATTATCTGAATCACGTGCTTCTTCCAAGACACGCTCATTGAACTTGAGCCAACTCAATTCACGATTGATGTAGGGCTCTTGTTGCGGGGGTAAATCTGCTAAATTAGTCAATGCTTTCTCTTGCAGATGATCTACTATATCTAACATTTTCTTGATAGCTAACATGCTACACCTATCTTTATTTGCGCTACATTTAATCACCAAAACAGATGCCAGTTTTGCGGGCAGCTTGTAGTACTGGATGATCTAAAGGAACCGCTTTCAGTTTACCCGCCACCTTTTCTAGGGGAACTCGCTTTAATTCTCCGCCCACGATAGCAACCATTTTGCCGAAGTCTTGTTCGAAGATCATATCTGCTGCTTCCACACCAATCTCAGTTGTGAGTACACGATCATAGGCACAAGGTGTTCCACCACGCTGAAAATGACCTGGTATTGTACATCTAACTTCTTGATTCATCAGTTCACTCAATGTATCCGCCAAACTATAGGCAACTGAGTGGAACGACTTATGACTTCTTAGTTTTTCTCGCTCTTTTTTCGAGAATTTAGCTTCTTCTTTCGTCATAGCACCTTCTGCAATCGCAATAATAGAGAAGCGCTTATTTTTACGTTCACGTGAATTGAGAGCTTTGACAATCTGTACGGGGTCGTATGGTATCTCTGGAATCAAGATAACATCTGCACCACCAGCAATACCTGCATACAGAGTTAACCAACCAACTTTGTGTCCCATCACTTCGACTATGAACACACGACCATGCGATGTAGCGGTAGTATGTATTCCGTCTATTACTTCGGTTGCTACATTCACAGCACTCTGAAAACCAAAAGTTACATCGGTACCATACAAATCGTTGTCAATAGTTTTCGGTAAATGGATCACATTAAGCCCTTCTTCACGTAAAAGATTGGCGCTCTTTTGTGTACCATTACCACCTAAAATCACCAGACAATCTAGGTTCAAATCACGATAGGTATTGGTCATGGCTTCTAACTTAGTGATGCCATCTGGCTCGTTCTCATTCAGCGGTTTCTTCATACTCTTAAACGGTTGACGAGATGTGCCAAGAATGGTGCCACCTTGCGTTAAAATACCTGAAAAATCTGAACTGGACATCCGCTTATAATTGCTGTGCATCAGACCGTGATAGCCGTTGAGAAAACCAAAAATCTCAGTTTCAGGATTGCGCTCATACAAGGCTTTAGCAACTCCACGCATAGTTGGATTCAACCCCTGACAATCACCACCGCTGGTCAGCATACCAATTCTTAACTTCATCTTAACCTCCGTTTAGCGCTTACGATTAATGCGCACTTTAGCTACTTTGTCACTAGCCTTTTTTGATACTGCAAAGAGTTTTAACTCAAAGTGATTAACACTCCGCAACATATTGCTCAACTTGGAAAACCCGTATTTACGTGTATCAAAGGAGGGCTGTAATTTCATGATCAGAGAGCCAACAGAACCTAGGTCTGCCCAGCCTGAATCATCTTCATAAACCATAATTGCTCTTTCAATCATGGCAATTGTTTTAGCATCTATATTGCTTTTATCTTTTTTCTCGTTGTCTTTTTGTCCTGTTACCACAGGTGCTTTATCATCACTCTCTTGTAATACTTCAGCATAAATAAAGCGATCACATGCATTGATAAATGGTTGTGGCGTTTTACGTTCCCCAAAACCAAACACTGTCATACCTGACTCACGCAATCTCATGGCTAAACGAGTAAAATCGCTATCGCTTGAGACCAGACAGAAAGCATCTACATTACCCGAGTAGAGAATATCCATTGCGTCAATAATCATCGACGAATCGGTGGCATTCTTACCGGTCGTGTAGCTGAATTGTTGCATGGGTATAATTGCCTGATTTAATAGCAGACTCTTCCAATTATTGAGATTAGGCTTTGTCCAATCGCCATAGATACGCTTGATAGTTGGTTGGCCATAGCTGGCAATCTCCTGCATCATCGGCTCAATATACTTAGCTGAAACATTATCCGCATCGATCAGCACAGCAATTCGTAATTCGGAATTAAAAGCCTCTGTTGTTTGATCTAATAAATTCATTTGATCCTTCACTTATCTAGTAAAATATTCGGCTTTTGCAAAGCCTTTCTGTAAATCTTGCAGAAGACCTTTACATGCCAGGCGATGCCTTCTCGGTAGTTCTTGCAATTCTTGTGGATAGAAAAGATAGCCAGTACGGCATTCTAAAAGCATAGCTACAAAGCAACCACGTGCTGTTCTACCCAGATAGTTAAGAATACCTGCCCCCGCCGACATAGCTTCTAAAACATGAGTATTTTCACTAATCAGCAAAACTGATGTAGTCGCCACTTTTGCGTTATCGGTCTGAAAAACATTGTTATCGATCATATTCGCTACAGTCTGCAAAATTTGATCAACATCAAGCACACTGATTTCTTGCTTATAGATAACGATTACTCGATCTAATTCTTTACCTTTCAACAGACGTTTCGTAGGTTGGTCGTATACCCACAAGCCTTTACGCCTAGAGCTTAGAC
>JAEWER010000029.1 GCA_023389255.1 Bacillota bacterium | reverse complement strand
CTATAGCAGCTCGTGCTAATTCATCACAACGGTTATTCAGTTTATCATCAGCATGACCTTTAACTTTATGCCAACTAACTTGATGCTTGGCACAAAGATCTAATAAATGCTTTAGTAAATCAGCATTTGGTCTCACTCCATCTTTAAGACGAAAGTGTTCTTTTTCCCATTTGTAAACCCAGCCCTTACTGAAGCTATTAACAACATAAGTACTATCAGAAAAAATACGTACAGCACAGGGCCGGTTGAGTGCTTCTAAACCACGAATAACTGCTGTCAGTTCCATAGCATTGTTGGTGGTCCAAGCATCTGCCCCAGATAATTCTTTGCGATGTTGACCTGCAAGCAATACACAAGCCCATCCACCAGGTCCAGGATTACCAGAACAAGCACCATCGGTATAAATGTCGACTTCTGTTAATGCCATGTATGCTCCGCTTCTCAGTTAATTAGGTTTAGCTTATTTATTATAAACTGATAGTAGGTGCAAGCCAAACACTACAGTGCATTTCGTTTGCACTTTCGACTTGTAAAGGTGCGTGACTTATGTTCCTGCATTTTTATTAATCGCATCATATACTAAGTACAGTTTTGAACTGAGTCTAAGTTTCAATTCAATTGTTGCGATGTTTAACAGCGCAACAACAACTAATTAACGAACACAGAGTAGAATTAACTTATCAATATCTTAGGAGGTATTTGAAATGAAAAAATTAGATGTCTATCTGGCAAACCTGTGGTATCTGAACGTTAAACTACACAACCTGCACTGGAATGTTTTTGGTCCTGCTTTCAAGGCAACCCATGAATATCTGGAGCACTTATACGATATGACTTTTGAAAAGTTGGACGAAGTCGCTGAGTTACAATTACAAATCGGTATGACTCCTCCTGCTTCAGTCAAACGTTATGCTGAATTGGCAACCATCAAAGAGTTAGAAGATAAGCCTGTAGAATTGTTAGAGTCAATCAAAATTGCTAAGGCAGACTTCGAGCTGATGGATAAACTCGCCAGAGAAGTCCGTGAAGAAGCTGACGAAAAAGATTTATTCTTAGTCGCTAACTTAATGGAAGACGATATTGCTGATTACGCCAAAGAGATTTGGTTTATGGAGAGCATGCTGAAATAAAATCGTTAAAACTAGCGAAAAAGGCGAGTTATTCAAACTCGCCTTTTTTATTGCTTTTTGTGAGTATCTTAGTAACTTTTCTTAAAGCAAATTACCTAACTGCTTTATCTGTTGTTCCACACGCTCCAAGATTTGACGATAACTCTGCAATTGATGCTTGAGCGCATCTCTTTTTTCTGCCAACTCTTTTACTTCCGCGATCAACAAGTTATGTTTTTGTTCTGCCTCTGCTTGCTCACTTCTTATCTGCACACGGTTGAGCAAAATTCTTTCATCTGCTTCTTGTTGAACTCTCTGCAATAATTGTTCAGCTTGCTTTTTAGCTTCTGCTTTAATCAGTTCAGCTTCTGCTCTAGCTTCTGCCAACAATTGATGTGCTTGTTCCATCGTATCTTGCTGTTGCTTGAGTGAAATTAACTCCTCATTTTGCTCATCAATTTTCTTTTGTAAAGACGCTAATTTCTCCTGATGTTCAGCCTTTAACTTAGCTTGTTCTACCTGTAAAACTCCTTTTTCTTCGGTTAATGCATTTTTTTGCGCTACAGTTTCAGCCTGCACTAGTTGTAATTGCTGTAACTCTTCATTTTTATGCAGTAATTCTGCTAACACTTCTTTTCTTTGACTTAAATGCACAGAATTAAGTTCTTCAGCTGCTTCCCTAATTTTTAGCAACAACTCTTTGAGCTTGTTGGTTACATCATCAGGAGCAAAACCACCAAAAAAACGATGCTTGAAACTGAGACCATCCACCATACTGATCAGTTGCTCTTCAAATTGATGAAATTGAGCATCTAACGGTGAGTCACCCGTTGGTATTAACGCCACGTCTAATTCTTCGGATTTAACCTCTGTTGCTTCTACCTGCTCAGCTTTGGTAACTGCTTCTTCCAACTTCTGATCTGACTTGTCTTCTGTGACTTCAGACACTACTTTTTCTGCTTGAGTTAATTTGCTAGCTTCTTCTGGGAAGCGTTCCAAAAGCCCTTGCAAAATGCGATCAATTTGTTCGCGTTTAGCTTCCATCTCTTTACTTCTATCGTCAGCCATAACTACTCCGTAGAACCTTGAGCAATCTGCTCTAAAAGTGTTTTGCGCAAATTAGTAAACTCTTCACTATCACAGCCAATCAATCGACTTAGACGCTTCATTTCTTTTGCTAGCAAATCACGTTGCGTGATTTGACCCACCGTAAAGATTTTGTCATGTGCGGTAGCATCGATATGTTCTTGATCCAAAGACAATTCTTCGTACATTTTTTCGCCTGGGCGCAAACCAATAAAATCAATGGGCACATCTTTATGCGGTTCAAGCCCTGACAGCTTGATCATAGAAATTGCTAAATCAAGAATCTTAACGGGTTCACCCATATCTAGGACAAAAACTTCTCCACCTTTAGCTAAAGCTCCAGCCTGCAAGACCAAACGGGCAGCCTCAGGAATGGTCATAAAGAAGCGCACAATATCAGGATGAGTAACGGTAATACGACGTTGCTCTTTAATCTGTTTGCGGAATAAAGGAATAACACTACCCGAAGATCCCAGAACATTACCAAAACGTACAGCAGCAAATTTCGTATGGGGATACTTATTGCTACATGCTAAAACTACCATCTCAGCAAAGCGCTTGGTCGCACCCATTACATTCGTGGGGTTAACAGCTTTATCCGTAGAAATCAAGGTAAATGATTCTGCTCCAAATTCACCAGCACAATTGGCAACGTTCCAGGTACCAAAAATATTGTTTTTTACAGCATCGCGTGGACTATCTTGCATCAAAGGAACATGTTTGTGCGCAGCTGCATGAAAAACACAATCTGGATGATAGGTCTCAAATATTTCGTTTAGTCTCTCTTTATCACGTACTGAACCAATCAGCACCTCTAAATTGAGTTCTTCACCATAAGCAGTTTTTAGCTCTTGTTGTAACTCATAGACATTATTCTCGTACATGTCAAAGAGTATTAACTGTCCAGGTCTAAATTTCGAGATTTGGCGTGCCATCTCAGAACCAATAGAACCGCCACCACCAGTGATCAGTACTACTTTACCTTTGAGTGTATTGGCGATAGCTGTAACATCCAATTCAACAGGCTTTCTACCTAGCAAGTCCTCAATTTGCACTTCCCGCAATTGAGATAAACGAGCATCGCTGGTCAAGATCTCTGGCAAGCCAGGAATAATTTTAGTTTCAGCTTTAGTGCGCTGACAGATTTCAACAATCTTACCAATCTCTGCTTTCTGAGCGCTGGGTACCGCAATAATGATCTCATCAATTTTCAGGCGTTTAACCAAAGCTGGAATATCATTGCGATTACCTAGTACAGGAACTCCCCTGCTCTTAAACGTCTGGGTGTAGGGGTTATCATCTACAATAGCTACTGGAACTCGCTCTACTTGCAAAGTTTGCAATTCAGCTATCAGCTGTGAACCAGCTTTACCTGCACCAACAATCAGAACACGCTTTCTGCCTTGATCTTTCTTCTTGTTGAAAAGCCCTTGTTGGCGCATCGAATACCACTTATACAAGGCTCTGAACATCACCGTAAATGAACTCATCAAGAAGATATAGATGATATAAGTTGAATAAGGGAAACGCACGTGTAAAAAGTGCATCACTGTCCATGTCACCACAGTCTGTACAAATGTAGCTGCTGGTAACAATAAGAATTGGGGCACTCCAGCAAACACCCACATTTGATCATAACAACCTAGCAGATAGTATATCATCAGCGCTATAACGGGGAAGAAATACCAACTGCCAACTAACAGCTCTAAATAGTGAGCTGGAATTGAGAAGTCAAAGCGAATCAGCATCGCTAGTAAAATGGCTAGCATTGCTGAAGCAAAATCATAAGCAATCAGCACAATTTTTTTTGTGCTGAGTACGCGTGCTCGATTAAACATACTGCCTCTTGGTTTTTACTCCTAGATTATTCTTGGCTCTGAGCTGCCTGCATCTCTTCCATATCCAGCTCATAAGCATCATTCAAATCCATGAGTAATAGATCTAAATCAATGTTATGCACCATACAAGCTTGCTCTAAGGTTTCTCCATGAGCCAACATACAACCTATACAGTGTAAACCGTGAGCGAAGAAAACGGGAATTAGGTTTTCATCTAATTCCAACACTTCCATGATGTACATATCTTTATGAATCTTTGCCATAGTGCCTCCTTTGAATCTTAGAGATCAGTAATAAACTGATCTTCAGTTGCATCATAATCAATAGTTAGTTTAGTAATCTCCGCCAATTTACCTTGTAACAATAGGTCTGACAGCAGATCTTCAATTCTTCTTTGAATCACTTTACGCAAAGGTCTTGCACCATATTTAGGATCGTATCCTTCATGCGTTAGACGCTCCTTAGCTTGCTCAGTCAATTCAATTTTCACACCGTGTGCTGAAGCATTTTCTCTGACTTCTTGCAACATCAAATCAACGATTTCACGCAACTCTTGCTGACTCAGTTCATTGAATACAATCACTTCATCGATACGGTTGAGAAACTCCGGTCTGAACTGTTGCTTTAATGCGTCATTGACACGACTCTCCAAGGCAGAATAACCATCTGCACCAAAACCCATACCGTTTGCTTGTATCGATGTACCAGCATTTGAGGTCATAACAATCACCGTATTGGCGAAGTTAACCTTACGGCCATGGCTATCTGTCAATCTACCATCGTCTAAGATCTGCAGAAGAATGTTGTAGACTTCGGCATGTGCCTTTTCGATCTCATCTAAAAGGATCACACTATAAGGATGACGTCTAATTTTTTCAGTCAATTGACCACCGTCATCATAGCCCACGTATCCGGGTGGAGAACCGATTAGTTTGCTGACAGTATGAGCCTCCATATATTCAGACATATCTAAGCGCACTAGAGCGTCTTCTGAATCGAATAAGGTGGCAGCTAACGCTTTAACTAGCTCAGTTTTACCTACACCAGTTGGTCCGACAAACAAGAAAGAGGCTGGCTTATTCTTGCGACCAAAACCTGCGCGTTTACGTCGAACCGCTGTGGCTAGAGCATCTACAGCCTTGCTTTGACCAATGACACGGCGATGCAATCTCTCCTCTAAGTTGATTAACTTCTGCGTTTCAGTTTCTGTTAAGTCTTTAACAGGAATGCCTGTCCACAACTCGACAACCTGCGCAATTTCTTGTTCTGTAATCTCTATTGGTTGACAAATTTTCTGGTAATTTTCGTAAGCATTTTGCTCACGGAGTTCTTCCGTCTTCAGCGTGGCGTCCTTTTCGTAGTACTCAAGCTTTTCTTTTTCGTCTTCCGTTTTTTCCAGCAAGACTAAATTCTGCTCTCGTTCTTTTTTGATTTCTGCCAAGCGCTGTTCAACCTGCCTTAACTCAATCAGCGCCTTATTGTTCAAATTAACCTTTGATCCAGCTTCATCGATTAAATCGATAGCCTTGTCGGGCAAGAAGCGTTCTGACATGTAGCGACTTGATAGATGAACTGCCGCTTTAAGCGCAGCTTCTGAATAATGTACATAGTGATGCTTCTCATAGTAATCACGCACGCCGTGTAAAATTTCAATCGCTTCCGCTAAGGATGGCTCTTCGATTTGTACCGTCTGAAAACGACGTGATAACGCAGTATCCTTTTCAATAAATTTGCGATATTCTTCGTAGGTTGTAGAACCGATCACTTGAATATCACCTTTAGCTAGAGCTGGTTTGAGAATATTGGCAGCATTCATCGCTCCATCAGCATCACCGGCAGACATCAAGTTTTGCATCTCATCAATTACTAAGATTACATTTTTCTCTTTGATAATCTCGTCGATCAAGCCTTGCATACGTGCTTCAAATTGACCACGGAATTGTGTTCCTGCCACCATCGCCGTCATGTTGAGCAAATGGATTTGCTTGTCGATTAGTTTAGCTGGTACGTTGCCCTCGTTGATACGAACGGATAATCCTTCGGCAATTGCTGTTTTACCAACGCCTGGTTCACCGATCAGAGCAGCATTATTCTTCTGTCTACGATTCAAAATTTGAATTGTGCGGTTCAATTCTTGCTCTCTACCAATCAAGCGATCAATCTCTCCCCGAGCCGCTTTGCGGTTAAGATTGACCGTAAATTTTTGTAGATTGCTATTCTTTGTGGCACGCTTTCTATCTTTACCCTGACCTTTTTGTTGTTCACCAGCTTGATCAGCCTTACCCTTACTACCAAACAAATTGTAACCACGGAAAGGATTAAATGGTTCAAACGACTTTTCTTTATCGCTATGCGGAGCATCTGAGCTCTTGCTGGTAGCTTCGGACTCAGAATTTTCAGTTTCTGCATCAGCGTTGCTATCCTCTGATTCCAAATCTGCTTCCGCATCTTCTGCTCCTAGCGCAGCCTCTGCGAAGAAAGACTCACCATTAAAACTTTTGACTAATGGATTATCTACCATAGCGTCAGCTACTTCTGGATCTTCCAATACTTCAGTAAATTCTTGTGCTATGTGTGGATTTTGTTCTATATATTCAGCTAGTGCCTGGGGTGTGGAGGCATGCTCTAATAACTCAGCAAATGAGTCATTATTAATTTTGCTACCAATGGTGTTCGCCATTTGTTGAATACCTTCCAATTGCTCGGGATCAAGCCCCATCGCTTTTATCTCTCTATCCACCTCAGGGAGATTAGCTTTACTAGCACATTCCAAGCACAAGCCTCTAGTGGTTCCTTCTCCTGGTTTGTGAAAAAACACGATTGCTTGATTCTTATGACAATGGAAACAAAGTCTGTCCATCAATTAACCTTTCTGTTGCTCATTTTCTGCTAAGGTAACAGCACGATTAAGAATATATTTTAAATACTTACCCGTGTATGAGGCTGTGACCTGCGCCACTTCTTCCGGCGTTCCTGTTGCGACTATTGTACCACCGCCACTTCCACCTTCAGGACCTAAATCTATAATGTAATCTGCTGTCTTAATCACATCTAAATTATGTTCAATTACCAAGACTGTATTTCCTGCTTCTACTAAGCGTTGCAAAATATCAATTAAGCGATGAACATCAGCAGTATGTAACCCAGTCGTAGGTTCATCTAACACATAAAAGGTTGAGCCTGTCTGACGCTTAGCCAATTCGGTTGCCAGTTTTACTCTTTGCGCCTCACCACCAGACAATTGCGTGGATGGTTGCCCTAAACGAATATAACCAAGTCCAACATCCGCTAAAGTCTGTAAACGACGAGCTATACGAGGAACATTGGCAAAAAATACTAGCGCTTCTTCCACCGTCATCTGCAGAACATCAGCTATGGTTTTATCTTTGTAATGAACTTCTAAAGTTTCATGATTGTAGCGGGCACCGTGGCAAACTTCGCAGGTTACATAAACATCTGGTAAGAAGTGCATTTCAATTTTATTTACACCATCTCCCTTACATGCTTCACACCTACCACCACGAACATTAAAACTAAATCTTCCAGGTTGATAGCCCCGCATCTTAGCTTCTGGCGTAGCAGCAAATAGTGCTCTGATATCGTCAAACACTCCCGTATAAGTTGCTGGATTAGATCTGGGGGTACGACCTATGGGGGATTGATCAATAGCAATTACTTTATCCAGTTGTTTAGCACCTAAAAGTTTGTCAAAATCTGCTCTTGGCATTTGTGAATGGTTGATCTGACGCATCAATTCAGGCCAAACAATACTGTTGACTAACGAACTTTTACCCGAACCGGAAACACCTGTCACACACGTGAATATGCCCAAAGGAATATCCACATCAATATTGCGAAGATTATGCTCTCTGCAACCTTGCACCTGTAAAAATCCTTGTGGTTTTCTGCGCTCTATTGGTACCGTGATACGCTTTCTACCAGATAGGTAATCACCCGTAATTGAGCGCTGATTTTGTGCTACATCATCTGGTCTACCACTGGCAACAACTTGTCCTCCATGCTCGCCAGCAGCTGGTCCAATATCGATTACATGATCAGCTTCCCAAATAGTTTCTTCATCATGTTCAACCACGATTACAGTATTGCCTAAATCACGCAAGCGCTTCAGCGTTGCTAACAAACGGCTATTATCGCGTTGATGTAAACCAATACTGGGCTCATCCAAAATATAGAGTACACCCGTCAAGCCCGAACCAATTTGCGTTGCCAATCTAATGCGTTGTGCCTCGCCACCGGAAAGAGTCGAAGCCGTTCGATGAAGAGTCAGGTAATCTAAGCCGACTTCTAGCAAAAAATTAAGGCGTGCCTTGATCTCTCGCAAAATAGGGTCTGCGATCTTTTGGTGATAGCTATCTAGTTTTAAGTCGGCAAAAAACTCTTTGATTTTATCAATAGAAAGAGCAGTTAATTCTGCAATATTCAAACCATTTACAGTTACGGCAAGAGCTTCAGCTTTCAAACGAGTGCCCTTACACTTAGGACAAGTCTTAACGGCTAAATACTTACTGTAATATTCTTTCATTTCATCGGAGCCAGTTTCCTGGTATCTACGTTGTAAGCTGGGAACCACTCCCTCCCAAGCTGAACGATAATCCTTGCCACGGTCATAACGCGATTTAGTAGTATCAATACTTAGTATTTCACCGCCATTACCGTAAAGAATTATTTGGCGTATTTCTTGGGGTAACTCTGCAAATGGCGTGTCCAGAGAAAACTTATAGCGCTTGCTCAAAGCTTCAATAAAGCCACGCGCCCAAGAATGACGATCGCTAAAATTCCAACCTGCAACAGTGATCGCCCCCTCATTTAGCGATAATTGAGCATCATCAATAACTAGTTCTGGATCAATCTCTTCTTCCACGCCCAAACCATAACATCTATCACAGGCACCAAAAGGGTTATTGAAAGAAAATAATCTAGGTGAAATCTCACTGATGCTGATCCCACAATCTGGGCAAGCAAAATTCTGAGAAAACAGTTTTTCCTGTGGCTCTTGTTCGCTATCCGTTTGATAAACCACCAATACTAAACCATCTGCTAACTGTAGCGCCGTTTCTAAAGAATCAGCTAAGCGTGATCTAATTCCCTCTCTGAGCGAGATGCGATCAACCACAATTTCCAGCGTGTGCTTATGTTGTTTAGCTAAACGAAAATTTTCTGGTAATTCTTCTAGCAGATATACTTCACCATCAATGCGCACTCGCACAAAACCATTTTTACGATATTGTTCCAATTGCTTGGCAAATTCACCTTTTCTGCCACGGACCACTGGTGCCATAATCTGCAATCGACTGCGCTCTGGCAGTTGCAATATTTGTTCGCACATCTGATCAACCGATTGTTGATTGATGACTTTACCACATTTTGGGCAATGCACTGTTCCTGTTCTGGCGTAAAGCAAACGCAAATAATCGTATATCTCAGTTACAGTACCTACGGTTGAACGTGGATTCTTCGAGGTAGTTTTCTGATCGATAGCAATCGCTGGCGACAAACCATCAATTTGATCAACATCTGGTTTTTCCATCTGTCCTAAAAACTGTCTGGCATAGGAGCTGAGCGATTCAACATAGCGCCTTTGTCCCTCAGCGTAAATCGTGTCAAAAGCTAACGATGATTTACCCGAACCTGATAATCCCGTGAGCACCACCAACTTATCGCGGGGAATATCTACATTAATGTTTTTGAGATTATGTTCACGTGCACCACGCACGACAATTTTTTTTGCTTGTTGTTCAGTTAAAACTTGCTTTCTTGGCATGTATATCCTTATCTTAAGCGCAATTGTTCGTAGCCTAAATTAAATAACTGGTTACCGTATTCTATACTTCCCTGTTTTACCCCTTGATCAAACCAATATGAACGTTGTTTAGAAGTACCATGGGTGAAACTATCTGGTACTGCAAAGCCTCTAGCCTGTTTTTGTAGTCTGTCATCACCAATCGCTTGGGCGGCTTGAATCGCTTCTTCTATGTCGCCCACATCTAGCAGATTGCGTTGCTTCGCGTAATGTGCCCATACACCAGCAAAATAATCGGCTTGTAGTTCAAGGCGTACCGATAAACGATTGATTTCTTTTTCGCTGGAGCGTCGTTGTGCATTATGAACTTGCTCACTGATACCGAGCAGATTTTGCACATGGTGGCCTACTTCATGTGCCAAAACATAGGCGATAGCAAAATCGCCACTCGCACCATATTTACGGGATAATTCCCTAAAAAACGACACATCGATATATACTTTGCCATCAGCAGGGCAGTAAAAAGGTCCTGTTTGGCTACTATTTAGTCCGCAAGCTGATTGGACATACCCGCTATAGAACACGAGAGTTGGCTCTTGGTAAGTCATACCATGATTTTGAAATAATTCTCCCCAAACATCTTCCAAATCAGCTAGTACAACTTTAAGATAATCTACTAATTCTTCATCACTAGCTTGGCCATACTTACCATCTAAACGCTCTTTGGCATTATCCGCAGGACCGCTATCTACGTTCCCAGCATTAGCTGAATTGTTGTAATCAATACGATCTTCTACTCTACCTCTGGGTTCAATTCCTTGATCAAATAGCCCTAATTGATTTCCCAGCAAGGAAATCGCTAAGCCACCTACAACTAAAATCAACACGATAATTCGTCCGACTTTAGTGCGCATCAAATTTAGCAAGAGATATATCATCATGGGGCTACACCCACTGCCACCAGTGGCTCCAACGGGTGTTTGTCCCCTTCTATCTTCAATATTGCTACTTCTTCTACGTCCCTGTATATCCATAAGTCCTCACCACTTACACTTTTGTTGCACTTAAAAATATAACAATCTTATATCAAATATGCTGTGCGCCCTGACACTACTCACTCCTATTTAACTGATGCTAGAATCGTTTTACTGTTATTTTAACGGAGAGATTATGCAAACTTTAATCAATGCACTTTTAGTAGGCATCGGCGGTTTTTTAGGTAGCATTTGTCGTTACTTAGTCAGCCTATTACCTTTGAGTAGAAAATATACTTTCCCCTGGACCACTTTGAGTGTTAACTTAATTGGCTGTTTCTTGATCGCTCTCTTGGTACGTCATTTCATCCCCCCAGATAACCTACGCGCTAACTTATTGTGGAAAACTGGCTTTTGCGGTGGCTTTACCACTTTTTCTAGTTTTGCTTTAGAAACGCAAACTTTGCTGGAAAATAATCATCCTTATCTCGCCATCAGCTATGTTGCCCTCAGCATTTGTCTCGGCTTATTACTGGTATTCTTGGTCTTTAGCCGTTAACCATTAGTTAGTTTTAGCACTGGGTCAATTAAGATAAATTCCTAATAAAAGTAACCGAAATTAGTATAAAAAAAGCTCCCCTTGTGAGGAGCTGGTGACCCTAACGAGAGTCGAACTCGTGATTCCGCCTTGAGAGGGCGGCGTCTTGACCACTTGACCATAGGGCCGTTAAGCATCAGCAATTATAAAATAAATATCAATCACAGGTCAAGATCTTTATCATCACTCACTATAATGTGAACTTATCCAACCAGCCAACATAGCAAAAGAGCTAGCTACATTCAAAGATTCCGCCTTACCATACATCGGAATACAAATTCTCTGCTCTACCAACTGACACATTGCTTTACTGATACCTTGTCCTTCATTGCCCATAACCACAACAGTATTGCTACTAGGCTTGCTGTGCCAATCTAATTTTTCCCCCGATAAATCGGTCGCTAGCAGTTGGTAAGCAGACTGTTTTAACCAGCTTACAGTCTCTTCTAGATTTTGATATTGATACATAGGCAGATGGAATTGTGATCCCATGGCACCTCGTAAAGCTACAGGATGCCAGGCATCAACACAGTTAGGAGATAAAATCATCCCAGCAAAACCCAACGCTTCTGCTGTGCGGATTATCGTGCCACAATTGAGCGGATCTTGAATATCTTCTAACAATACTAGTGGACGTTCTATAAAAGACAACTTCTGGCATACTTCAGCTGTCAAATTATGCAACTCTGGCTTGTGGCAAACTGCGACCAATCCCTCATTACTAGCAACAGAACTCAATTCTGCTAGTAGCTTTGTGGGTAACTTATAAATATGTACGTCAGCTAAATGATCATCTCGCAACTCTATTAAATTGCACAATGCTTTTTTCCCAGCCTCGCTGTCCGCTACAAACAAGCTTTCTATGCTCTTCGCCAGAGATATCTGCCTGTAACCATCAATCAGACAAAGATTAGATTTTTTGCGCCCTTGTCGTGTCAGCAATTTGCTAGCGACACGCAGTTGCTGATTCTTTATCGAAGTAATCGTGTTCAAACTAGCAAAATCCATCATTAACCCCCAGCTAGATTTACACTAACAAATAAAAAAGGCTACTGCACGCAGTAGCCTAATGATTCAAATAAAACAAATTAAGCGTTTTTAACTTGCTCACAGATGCTTTGGAAACCAGCTTTATCGCTGATTGCCATCTCGCTTAAGACCTTACGATCTAACTCGATGCCAGCAACTTTCAAACCATGCATCAGACGGCTATAGCTTAAACCATGTTGACGAGCAGCAGCATTGATACGGCTGATCCACAGTCTTCTGAAATCACGTTTCTTTCTCTTACGATCACGGTATGCATAATTACCTGATTTTAAGACTTGCTGGTTAGCAACTTTGAACAGTTTGCTCTTACGACCAAAATAACCTTTGGCTCTCTTTAAAACTTTTTTATGTCTTGCATGAGCGCGAACGCCTCTTTTAACTCTTGCCATCGTAACCTCCTAAGCCTTATTTGTACGGGAGCAAGGTCTTAATGCGTTTGGCATCTTGAGCACTTGCAACAGTGGTGCCACGTAAATTACGTTTACGCTTTGCAGATTTCTTTGTCATGATGTGACCCTTGAAGGCTTGGGCACGCAGCACTTTACCAGTACCGGTTACCTTGTATCTCTTCTTCGAGGAGCTGTGTGATTTTTGTTTAGGCATATCCCTCTCCCTTTCTACTTGTTCTGCGATTTATTCGGTGACATAAACATCATCATGTGTCTGCCCTCAACTTTAGGGGCACGTTCGACAACGCCAATCTCGCCGACACGCTCAGCGAATTTTTGCATTACTTCAAATCCTTGGTTGGTGTAAGCCATCTCACGTCCACGGAAGCGAATAACGACTTTAACCCGATCACCGTTTTCTAAGAAGCGCAAAGCATTCTTCACTTTAACTTGTGTGTCATGCTCTTCGGTGGTCAGCTTCAATTGAACTTCTTTCACTTCAGTGACTTTTTGCTTTTTACGTGCTTCACGTTCACGCTTCTTTTGCTCATAGGCATACTTGCCGTGATCCATGATGCGTGCCACTGGATTTTGCGGATTAGCTGAGATTAGAACTAGATCCAAATCAGCATCTTCTGCACGTTGTAAAGCATCGTTGCGTGATACTACACCTACCATTGTTCCGTTTTCGTCAATCAGACGAACCTGCGGAAAGCGAATCTCGTCATTGATGAGATTGCCTTTGTTGCGCTTAGCGTTTGCGATGTTACACCTCCTAAAAAATCGCAATAAAAAAAGCGGTTTGATTCCGCTCTCAATACAGGTAAAACTATGGTTTTAGGCTGTAACCTTTTTACAACTGAAGCAGGGGCGCTCAGCGCTGAAGGTGAGATCGAAATCTTCTTAACTCGATTGATTATATAGCACGTTTTGCTCAGCTGCAACTGCTTTGTTAGATTAACTCCTGATACAATTCACCCATGCGTCTGATGCCCTCGCTCAGCTCGGCCATTGAGGCGGCATATGAAATACGCACATGTCCAGCTCCACTCGCTCCAAAGGCATCACCTGGCACCACCTCAACATATTTTTCTGCTAGTAGACGTTCACAAAACTCCATGGCACCAAGCCCCGTTTGCCGAATATCTGCGAACACATAGAAAGCACCTTGTGGTTTAACCGCTGGTATACCAACTTCCTGTAGCTTAGCCAGCACAATTTCTCTGCGCTTAGCAAATTCTTCACGAATAGGTACTACCAATTTCTCCGCCTGTTCAACCGCTACAATTGCTCCACGTTGCGCCATTGTCGGAGCGCACATAATTGCATATTGATGAATGCGATTGATTGTTTCCATTAGTTCAGCCGGACCACAGCAATAACCTAGGCGCCAACCTGTCATAGCAAAGGCTTTAGAAAAAC
Organism: Bacillota bacterium; assembly: GCA_023389255.1. Lineage (GTDB taxonomy): Bacteria > Bacillota > Clostridia > Saccharofermentanales > DTU023 > JAEWER01. The sequence goes on along the minus strand of JAEWER010000029.1, from coordinate 4,863 downwards.
CACCCACTAGAATTGTGCGTTCCTGCATACCAGGAATGCTCGCAAACGAGTGTGGCTCCTGTTCATAATTGAGCTCAACATATAACTCATCACTAATCACTAATAGGTCAAATTCACGAGCAATCTCGGCTATTTCCTCAAGCTCTGTAGGCGAATAGGCTACACCTGTAGGATTGTTCGGACTAGAAATCACTAATATTTTTGTTCTAGGTGTGATCGCCTTGCGCAACTCTTTGATATCTACTTTGAAGTTATTATCTGGAGATGTAATCACTGTTTTAGCGGTTGCGCCCGTCAATTCCACACAAGCAACATAGGAAACATAACAAGGTTCTAAAATCAGCACCTCATCACCAATATCTAACATTGCCCGAAACGCCAAATCGAGCGCTTCACTACCACCCACAGTAACCAGGATTTCAGACTCAGCACAGTAACTTAAGGCAAAACGTCGCTCTAAATAATCGCTGATCGCTTCGCGCAAACTTTGCGCACCACGATTGGATGTATAGTGAGTATCTCCTTCCTGAAGTGAGCTTATAGCTTCCTCACAAATGGCCTTGGGCGTTACCATATCGGGTTCACCAATGGCTAAGGAAATTACATTTTCTCTTTGCCTAGCAATATCAAAAAAACGTCTTATGCCTGATGCTGGTAATCTCTTTGCACGCTTACTTAAAAATCTTCTTGGGTCAAAATTTTGTTCTCTCATCCTTACCTCTCCCACCTAATAAACTATGTGGGAATTGAGTAATAATAAACATTATGCACCCTAGAGTAGCAAATACACATAAAAGTGGAAAATAAGTGAAATAAAAAGAGCATCGTTACTAAACGATGCTCTGGTCGGAGTGACAAGACTTGAACTTGCGACCTCGTGCACCCCAAGCACGCACTCTAGCCACCTGAGCTACACCCCGATTACCTAACTAATCATAATCAACACGTATAAATCTGTCAACGGATAAATATTTATTTTTTGTTAAATCGTAAACGTGTAAACTTGTTCTAATCCAACACAAATCAATCCAGCGGATATAGTTTATTCAAAATACAACTAAGATAGTAGGCAATATCATTTTAGATACGAGAGCAGTACATATCCTCTTGTGCCATCTGCTAATTCTACGAAAACCCAACCTTTTTCGTCCGCTTCGTTTAATTGCTTAACTTGTTCACCACGTTTTAATATCTTAAGCACAGCTGCTTTAGCTTCAGCTTGTTGTCTGATCTGAACGCTTTCAGCTGCCACCTCACGTATCAGTTCTAAATTAAGCTCTCCTTGTGGTGGAATGACCAAAGCTTTTTCACCTACATATTTAACCGTTTCGCTTACTTGGGCCGTAGTTACACTTGTTTTTTCTTCTGTTTTCGGGTGAACTAAACGCCCAAAGAAAACCAAGAGCACTAGAAAAAGTAAACAGCTTGTAACAGCTACTAAACGATTAAGCCACCGCTTCTCGGAGCGGAAAAACCATCCCTGCAACTTAGCAAAACCCTTTTCCTTGTAGGGATCTAGAGTAAATTCCTGAGCCTTGATCAATTTTTGTTCTTTTTCACTCAAGCGAGAACTGAATGCCTGCAAAGTTTTTTCTCTTTCGTGGTCACTAAACTTGCTTCTAACGTTATCTACTTGATATAGCTTTTGGGCTACTTCCTGCTCTCGTCTTTGAATGAGATACCCACGTTGTAAAATTGCTTGTAGCTCACGCTGTTCTGCAACATTGACCTGCTTGCTTTGTGCTTCGTCAAGATATGGCACTGCTCGCAACATTTTGCCTGGTAAAAATTTGCTTTTGGGCGAGAGTTTAAATTGTTGATACAACAACTTATTGTTACCTTGCAAATAATTGTAGGCTCCACGATTAACTTGATACCCAAACCAGCTCCCTGGCTCTTGTCTTTTCTCAAACCATTTGTGCTTTTGTTTGTAAAAGCTCATCAAGTTCTGAGGCGATAAATCAATCAATTTCTGTGAATCTTGCCCAGCCAGGTAGGTTGCCAGCTCATCCGCTTGTTGTAATGTTATACAAAGCAAACTTTCTTGTGGCCTGAGGTTGAGACAGTAAAAATGGCAGTGTTTAAGATAGCGCAGATTGAAAACATGATCAGGTCTTGATACTGGTTGTACTAAACGAACTTCTTTATTTTTTAACCATAGCAGTCGCAAATTATCCGGCAACCAAAAAAGGTGCAATCTAGCATCAATGACACAAAGATAATCACAGGTAATCCGACTGTCATTGAGTGCAGAAAGCAGACCTGTTAAACCATCATCTCCACGTTTTTGGTATAGTTCTTGCCATTTTGCCAGTCGCTTATGATTCTGTTCAGGATTGTAAATTTTAGCATCTGTCGACAAGCCTAAAATAACGTGACTCTCACGCTTGTTAGTGGCTAAAAAAGTAGTCTCTTTATCTTCGGGCAGTACATCAGTAATCTCTGTCAACTGCTGGTTAATTACTTGTCCGTCAATCAACATTTGGTGACGGTTAATATCTTTTGCACTCAACTGAGCAGCTATAGTTAATTCGATCATGGGCTTCTCACTTATGGCGTCTATTTTGAACTATCTCATTTAAACTATCTCAATGTTAAACTACCACTAAAAAAAACTTAAGTACCTCTGGTAGCTTATATTTCTCTTATAGTCCAAAGTTAGCCAAGCGATAGTCTGTTTGGTATATTGATAACGTTAATTTTGTAATCTAGCTCCCTGGGAGCATCTACAAGGAGTACATATGTTAAAAGGTAATTTGATTTTCGGTCAATCCGGTGGTCCCACTTCAGTTATCAATGCCAGTGCAGCTGGTGTTTTTATTGAAGCTTTAAAACACAGCGATGTGATCGAAAAAGTATATGGTGCTCATCATGGCATCGTCGGTATCTTAAACGAAGATTTCTTTGATATGGGTCAAGAGGATGAAGCAGAACTGTTATTGCTCAAACAAACACCTTCTTCTGCTTTAGGTTCCGTACGTTATAAATTAGCTGATGCTGATAAAGATGCCACTGATTATCATCGTATTTTGGAAGTTTTCAAGAAGTATAACATCCGTTACTTCTTCTACAATGGTGGTAATGATTCAATGGATACCTGTAACAAGGTTTCTAAGTTCTTACAAGAGCAAAACTATGAATGTCGTGTAATCGGCGTACCTAAGACTATCGACAATGATTTATACGGTACCGATCACTGCCCTGGCTTTGCTTCAGCTGCTCGCTACATTGCGACAACTATCTCTGAAATTTACTTAGACTCCACAGTGTATGACACTGGCATGGTGGCAATCGTTGAAATTATGGGTCGCCACGCTGGTTGGTTAACTGCGGCTTCTGTTCTCGCTTCTAAGTATGGTTATGGTCCTGATCTAATTTATTTGCCTGAGCGTGAATTTGATTTAGATAAGGTAATGGCTGACATCAAGCGTATCTACGATGAAAAGAAAAAGGTATTGCTCTGTATCTCGGAGGGTGTACAGACCAAAGATGGTAAATTCTTGCCAGAATTACTAGGTCAAGTAAAAGTCGATTCTTTCGGTCACAAGCAATTAGGTGGCGCAGCTGGCGTATTAAAGGATTACATCACCGACCACATGGATGTAAAAGTTCGTGCTATCGAGTTCTCCTTAATGCAACGTTGTGCTGCTCACATCGCATCCAAAACCGATGTTGAAGAAGCTTTCCAAGCTGGTAGCGAAGCTGTTAAAGCTGCCTTAGCGGGCAAAACCGATGTGATGATTGCTTTCAAGCGTGCAGATCAAGCTGAATACAAGTGTGAATTCTTCGCTCTACCGTTGGCTGATGTTGCTAATACCGAAAAAACTGTTCCCTTAGAATGGATTAACGAAGAAGGCAACTACGTCAAAGAAGACTTCATCGACTATGCTCTCCCTTTAATCCAAGGCGATTTGCAGTTGGTCTATCGCGATAGCATGCCTCGCTTCGCTGAACTGAAAAAAGTACAAGCAGGTAGTGCCAAATAATGTCTAATTGTTTAGAAAAATTAGCGTCTTTACAAATTAAAACGGCGGATTTAACTATCCGCCGTTTTATTGATGACGATTTATCGGATGAGCATTTACAGAACTTTTTTGCCGATGCCTACACCATGGATCTATACGTCGCAACACCAAGTCAAACCTATGCAGACGAAACCTTAAAAGACTTGCTCGCTGATTGGAATCTAGGAAGCGACAGCTTTGTGTACAGTATTTTGTACCATGACGAATTAGCAGGATTACTGACCTTAGAGAATGTTGACTGCATGCAGGGAGTAGCTGAATTTGGCATAGCTTTAACCAATCGCCAATTGCGAGGTAAACATTTAGCAAAGCAAGCCTGCACAGCCTATCTCAACGTTTTAGAGAACTTGGGCATGCAACGTTTATACGCTCGTGTGATCGATGGTAATCATGCTTCACTGCGTCTATTACAAGCCTTAGGTCTGATGTACGAAGGCACCATGCGTCGTCAAGTTAAGCGTGGCGAAAAATACTTAGACGTTCATCTGTACGCTAAATTAAAGGATCTTTGCGCGCCTGATTCTGAGATCTAGGATAACGTTTCGGTGTATCTTTAATCTTTTTGATCACAACTAAAGCTCGAGTACCTGCACCTTCTGGCAACTCGAGCTTTATTATTTGCTCAATTTTGCCACCTAGAATACGCAAGGCAGTTTGCGCTTCTGTCACTTCTTCCTCTACATGAGACCCTTTGAGAGCAATACAATAACCACCTAGACGAGTTAGCGGCAACATATATTCCAATAAAGTGTGTAATCTAGCTACCGCTCTAGCCGTCACAATGTCAAAACTAGCTCTTTCGTTTTTCGCAAAATCTTCTGCTCTGCTATGTACAGCA
>JAEWER010000017.1 GCA_023389255.1 Bacillota bacterium | reverse complement strand
TGGTGATTTCTTCTCCATCTCCTGTTTGTACAACGATGGTCAATTCTCTGTTCTTTAAGGGATCGCCATTTTCGGTTTTGTTTGTAACCTTACCGCCAATGTTAATGTTCGTTCCCTCTGCAGGTTTGGTCGGCTCTCCTGCCGCTGGTGTTGCTGGCTCTAAGGTTAGTTTGCCGTGGGGCACGACACGCTCAACAACAACTTTTTCGCTAGGAATTGTTCTAGGAGTATCGTCTTTGAGTGTGATTTCCACTGAACCATCGTCATTTACAATGACATTGTTGCCACGAGTGGTTTCATCGTCGCCCTTGATTACATCTTTAAGGTTAGGATCGTTGATGATTCTATTCTTAACCTCTTCTTTTTCATCGGGTGTAAGACTTGTTTTGTCATCAACTTCAACTTTAGGAGTTAATTCAAAGTCCTTGAAGGGATCTTCTTTTTCAACCAGTTTACCGCGCTCTTTAGCAAGCTCAGGGTGTGAGAACAAAGGACGCCCGTCAAAACCGTCTGACCATGAAGTAAGTTCAAGTTCACTACCGTCAGGAATGACAGGTTTACGATCTTTCATCTTAGGTACGAAATTACCATCGATTGGTTCATCATTGTCACCCTCAAGCACAATAGTGTTGTTGTACTTGTTATAGCCTTGAAGACCTTCGTCAGCACGACGCTTGAAGACTTTACCAATAACAATCTTGTAGTGTCCGTCTTTATCAGCGATAGCTTCACCAAGAGCCTCTGCGGAACGTTCCCCATTAGCATAAGGATAAATCGCAATAACACTGTTCGGTGTAGCTGTACCTTCGATAATCTCACCAGGAATACCAAAGAATTTACGATCAGGAAGTGTAGGAGGTGCTACGGTAGGGTCAGTACCCGTCACTTTGTACATGCCATTGTGCAGGCTGAGCAAGGGTTTATCCCATTTCTTAACATCTCCAGTGCCATTCTTGTCAACATCACCGTCTTTTTTGCCATCACCATCGGTGTCAGGGTTATGAGGATTTGACTTTAAGAAGTACTCCAAGCGATCAACTAAACCATCGCCATCGGAGTCGACGTCTTTCTGATCAGAGTGCAGGTACTGTCTCATGTAAACGCGAACGTCTTTGCCGTTCCAGTCGTAGGAGTTGTAGAAACCTGCTACATAGGTTGCATGATCGCCCTCATAGAAACGGCCTGGATCACGCTTGGTAGTAAACTCCATGGTGACCCATGTACCCTTGTATCTATATTCTTTACCGGTATAGATATAGGTTGAAAAGATAAGACCGGCATCATTCATCAATGTATGTGAAGCACCAGTGCCACGAACTCCACGATCTTTCTCTATATATCCAAAACGGAAAAAGGCGTTGTTATCACGGTCATCGCTAAGAACAAACTTAAGGTCTTCAATATTGTCGGTACCCAAGGTGAGATTACGCTCACGGTCCATACGGATGGCACCTTGTAGACGACCTACGTTACCACCATTTGGGTATACAGGGTCAGTCCAGTACTGCTGACTATATTTTGTTTCTAGTGGACCTACATAGGTAGAGGTAGTTCCATCAGGCTCATTTGAGTCAACTTTTCTACCATGTACTTGAATGGTTACGTCTCCATCAAGCTCAAGGTCATCAGACATAACAAGACCAATGTAAGGATTAGCTTTGAAGCCACCAGAGTTGTAATCACTTCCGTTATAGGGAGTGCGTGTCTCATCCATCCAGAAATTCTTGTCATTATAGGTAATGCGCCAAGTTTGTTTATAATCGCTGTCTTCATCGGTCAGCTGTTCAACAAATACGTGACGAATCATTTCATCTTCAGCCATAAGATATGATTTAGTCTCATATCTGCCAAAGACGCTACCGTCATAGTGACCTAAAAACTGATTTTCAAAATCACTTCTTTTTAGCTGTGGTGCACTATTAGTGTAGGGTTGCTCTTCTGCGTTTACTGCTACCAGACGATTGCCTAAAGGTAGTAGTAAACTTAAAACAGTCAAACCACTTAAAACTAAAGCAAGCCATGCACGCCAAGTTTTATGTTGGCGACGAACAGGGGTACCACTTTGGTCCAGTGATTCTGAGTCCACATGTTTACTCGTAAGCATAAGGGCTACTCTCTCCTTTTTATATTTCTTTAATATCTACAAGATCTGCTTAAGCTAAAATATGTGATTACCAGTTCTTAAGCATCTTCCATATCTTATCTTTGAAACTTCATCTTGTTGATAGGCTTAAGTTAAGTGACTGTTTTTTTTTTTTTGTTTTTTTGTGAACTGTGAATTTAATAACAGGGACAAGTGCGGGTTTGTGTATTGTTTGTGGCTATATATACGATTTGTTGAACTGCGTAACAAAATAAAAAAGTCATATTTCAGGAAGTGTGCAACTGCAGTTAGTCTAATGAAACACGTGATTATTCTCATCACTTGCAAAAAATTGTCCCCTCTCTTAGAAGACTTCATTTAGTAGATAAATATAGAATTTGAAAAGAGATAACGCCGAACTCACGTTATCTACTATTTTTTGCTCTACTATAACTCAATCGGAAGCAAACAAATCTGATCGCCACCACTTAGCAAATCTACCACTTCTACTAGTTCTGGACTTACAAATCCAATCTGATTAGTGGCTGTATCGTAGGCAAGATCTCGTCGGGCTAAATAAAGCTCTCCACTATAACGCTTAGCCAAACGGTTGAATTGTAAGATAGCACCACGGGGTCTCCGACCATTGTGGCTTATCTCGACTGATTTACGCTCACTTTCAATGCGCCAAAAATCTCTTCCATTATCTCTGCGCAACTGTAAAATTTGATTGTATAAATGAGCTAATTCGGGTCGTAACCAACACTCAATGGTGATAATGCCATCTCTTAGATACCTAGCTAGATAGGATAGATAGCGTAGAGATATCTTTGAATCGCCCACCAAAACATCATCAACTGCATATTCTCTAAACATCTCTAATCCAGCCACATACGCATTTTCACAGCGATGGTCTTCCAGCGTTACCAAGCCGGCATAAAGTGGAAAGCGTTTCAATTCATCACCAGCAATAAAAGCCTGTATCTTAAGTTCTTTCTCCTTAAATAACCTATTTTTTTCTAAAAAGTCTTTACGGCTGAGGCCACTTCCAAGTAAAGGATAAAAATTATGACTAACTTTATTACTCAAAAGTGGGGTGTATGGATCAATGACAGAAGCATTAAATACAACTTCAAAATATTGCTTTAAGTGTTCAATATAGGCTTGGTCCTCAAACCCAAAATCTAGGCGAACTGTTTCAATACCGAGCGCCTTTAACTCCAATAATTGATCTGCCCTTAAGCCCAATTTAGCAAAAGTATTAGGCGAGATATCACAAATAACTTTCAGTTCTATCTCTCGGCAAAGTGCTAGTAACTCAAGAAATTTGGGCTTGTCAAACTCTTCCTCCATGATGTGTAAAGAGGTGAACACATAATCAACATAGGCGCTCGCACTCCGTACATAATCAGCATCAAAATCTTGTAAATAAACAGAAATTCCTAACATAATTCCTTGATTTTTTCGATTTTGCCTTCAGCTCGTTGCAGTAAATCCTTTGCCTGCTTGGCATCGGTATGGGTTAGAATCATTGCAATAGCAAGTTTTACACTCTTGTTCGCTTCTTTTAGCTTTTCCTCTGCCACTTTTTCGCTACAACCAGTAACTCGCTGGATGATGTTAAGTGCGCGCGCATATAGTTTCTGATTGCTGATTTTAACGTCTACCATGTAATTTTTGTAGACTTTGCCAATTTTCACCATACTCAGAGTGCTGATCATGTTAAGTACTAGTTTGGTAACTGTACCAGCTTTAAGTCTGGTCGAACCAGTCAACACTTCTGCTCCAGGTAAAAGTTCTACTGTAAGAGGACAAATCTCTTTAATTGGACTGTTCAAGGTACAAACAATACTACAAATCTGACATCCTACCTGTTTAGCATATTTTAGAGCACCGATAACATAGGGGGTACGTCCACTTGCAGCTATACCTATCACTACGTCACAGGCTGTCAGCTCCAAGGCAATTAAATCTTGCTGAGCTGCCTCAACTGAATCTTCTGCACCCTCTACTGCTTTAACAAAGGCTTTTTCTCCACCTGCTATTAGCCCTATTACTCGGTCATATTCAATACTAAAAGTGGGTGGACACTCTACTGCGTCTAATACACCAAGTCTGCCACTAGTTCCAGCACCCACATAGATAATACGTCCACCTTGTTGTAATGCTTTGCTCGTATGTTCAATAATTCTTTCAATTATTGGTAATTGACTTTCGACACACGCTACTGCTCGCATATCTTCACGATGCATAAGTTGCAACGCTTCAGACAGTGGTAACGAACTCAATTCCGACGAAGCAGGATTCTCCTGCTCCGTCGCTAATTGTGATAAATGAATTTTCTTTTCAGTTGACATAATTTTTCGGTAGTAACTTCTTCCGCTACTTTTTTAATTTCTCCGCAAATTCTTGCTGTTTTTGCTTGTTTGGTACTTTTTCTAAGAGTTGCTCCAGCGTGGTTTTTAATTCCTTATCCTTAGACTCTGTTACACGTTCAATTATGGCATCAAAGAGCGCATAGAAAGATTCTTCGTCGCCACGATTTTGGTATTCGGGCTTAGTTTCCATTAAACGCACTTTGTCTCGCAACATTTGTGTAAGCAACGGATTATAAAAGTCTGTCGTCTCGCTGTTAAGCGTTTCGTACACTAACGTTGGAATTGCTCCCACCGTACCACCTAAGAAGTGATTACCAAAGAAATAATTCGGATCTTTTTTCGGATCTACCACAGGACTGTTGATTTTGTGGGAAAGCCAAATGATGCTCAAATTGTTCTCGGCATCTGCTAGCGTCATAGTACCAGTCCAACCGGTATGACCAAATGTGCTGGGGCTAGCTTGCACGCCGAAATACCACGGATAACCATGATCTGCCATGCGTCGCCATCCTAACCCGTAAGTAGACTTGGTAAATTTAGGCTTGGTGAATTGATCGCACACATCCTTGCTGAAAAGCTTTTGCGCACCATAACCCCCACCATTTAACATTACTTGGGTAAGCACTGCCAGCTCTTCACCATTCGCAAACAGACCTGCGTGTCCTGAAACTCCTTCCATGGAGTAGAATGCTTTTTCATCGTGCACTTCGCCTTGAATGGTATTTTTACGATTAACTTTGAAAGAAACCACGCCATCACGGGAGTTGCCATTGAGCTCGGTGGCTGCACATTGTTCTGCTGTAAAGCCTTTTTTGAGCGGATTAAAAACAATGTGCTGCAAGCCTAATGGCTTATAGATTTCTTTTTCCACATACTCATCGAGGGGCTTGCCTGTAACTTGCTCTACCACTAAGCCTAACAACATATAGTCCACATCTGAGTAGACAGTGTCAGTACCTGGTGTATATTGCAACGGTGTTTGGAAAATCATCTGCTTCGTATCTGCTTTGGTTACGGCGTACAGATCATTTTTACCATTGGTAATGCCGTCATCTTTATCATAATTTTCGTTCGGATACTGTGGGTCGGCAGGGAAACCGGCTTGGTGCTCCAAAATATTTTGTAGCGTCATCTGATCTTTGCCTTTGATCTTATCTTCTGGTTGATCTTTGAAGTCGGGGAAAAATTTGCTCACTTTATCCGTAATTGCAATCTTCCCCTCGCTCACTAGCTTTTGCAAAGCAAAGTTCGTTGCATACATTTTGGTGTTTGAGGCAAGATCGTAGAGCGTGTGAACATCACTGGCTTGGCGGTTTTCCATTAATTGACCATCTTGAGTATAGTTGTTGACATAGCCGTAAGCTGTATTTTTAATCATTACGCCATCTTTAACTACCACCAGAGTGCCCCCGGGAAAACCGTATTCCACTTCTTTGGTCAACAATTGATCGAGCAAGTTTAGTTTATCTGCATTTATACCCACACTTTCAGGTGTGCCAGAAACTATCACTGGATAATCAGCCTTAACTTGTACGCTGGCCTTAGCTGGCTTAATGTCGGTAACTTGTACCGTGTTTTGCCCGTTAACTGCAACTTCAGCAAAATCTACTGTAAACGCTTGATTTTCTGTTGTAAATTTTTTGCCATTGATAAAGAGATTGAAGCTTTCAGTATCTTTGGGTATTACCTCTAATTTTCCTTGTCCTTTATAGGAAAACAAAGTCACTAGATTATTCATCGCTAGCGAATCATCTAGATTTTCATCATCTACAGGAAAAGTGACATCCAGTTGCGCACCAGCAATTTTATCGGCTATAGCTTTAGCACCGACGGCTACTTGTCTTGCTTCAGTATTTGCGGTTTTAGAAGATGGCGTACAACCGCTACTGACTACGAGCAAGCTCGCAGTCAGCAACGCCAATACCATTTTTAATTTTTTCATATGCCTTCGATGAGGAGTTATCTAAATAGCTCGCAGATCATTCTCCTTGATGACTAATTTGGTAATGATAAAACCAGCGATATAAGAAATTACTAAACCTATAAAGTAATGCAACATACCACTTGTACCTTGCATCAACGGTACGGCAACCAAACCACTGGGTCCCCAGGCTCCTGCCATAACTTGCATGAACATAACGTAAGCGCCACCGAAACCAGCACCTAGACCCGCAGTAATGAAGGGCTTAAACAGAGGCAAGGTAACACCATAAATCAATGGTTCACCAACACCTAAGAAACCAGCAGGTAACGCACCAGCAATCACCGATTGTAGACGTTGATGGCCAATCTTCTTGGCGGTTAAATAAATGGCGATAGCTGCACCAACTTGTCCTGCACCTGCCATAGCAAGTACGGGGAACAGGCTCACACCACCCATCTGCTCAAGCTGCACCGCATAGATGGGAATCAAGCCATGATGCAAGCCTAAAAGTACCATCGGCAAGAACAAAGCGGAGAGCAAATAACCACTGATCACACGAATAACTGGGTTAGTAGAGTTAATAATCACAGTCAGAACTGAAACTAAACCATCACTCACAAAACCAGCTAAAGGCATAATCACAAAGATAAAGAGTAACCCTGTAATCAACAGACTGGTAAACGGTACCAAGATAAGATTGAGCACGTCGGGAATGCGTTTACGCAGAGCTTTTTCAATTTTCGCCAGTAACCAGACACCAAAAATAACACCGATAATACCGCCCTTACCGGTTGTGAGAATAGACTCTAAGGGCACTTCTTCGTTGAATAAGCCGAGCATTTTGGAAATGTCTGCAATGCTAGCAGAGATACTAATGGCACCAATCATACCACCTAGTGCGGGAGTGGCACCGAATACATCAGCGGCACGCACACCAGTAAAGATAGCAAAATAACCTAAGAAAGCACCACCCAATGTCGTGAGCAAGAGTTTTAACAACTCAAAGAATTCGCCACTAACATATTTATCAGCAATCAACTGTCCTACTAAACTACCAAATCCAGAGAATAGACCAGCTGCAATAACTGCTGGAATTAGGGGAATAAAAATATCGGCAATAGTTTTGAGACCAGCTTTGAATTTGCTGGGTTTTAGTCCACCCTTAATGGCTGCTTTATTCTTTTCCCAATCGAGATCACTCTCAACGTTTTGTACCGCACGACCATCACGTGGCACACCAAAATCGTCGATTAGGTGATCGGTAACTTTTTGGGCTTTGCCAGGACCTAAGATAATTTGGAAATAGTCATTATCAACTACCAGTCCTAGAACCCCTGGAATATCCTTAATCTTTGCTTGATCTACAGTTGCTACCTCGCGCAGAGTAACACGTAAGCGCGTCATACAGTTAGTCGCTTTGAGAACATTTTCTCTACCACCGAGCGCCGTCAAAATAGCTTGTGCTAAATCTAGATTACTCATTTGCTCCTCCTAAAGTTGTATTTAACTACATCATAGAGGAGTAAACGTTTAATGCAATACGCACAAAGTAATATCGAACTTTGTTTGATTTTTTGGTATGAATAAATAGAAAAATAGCAAATTTTGTACCTTTTATGCTAGTAAATAACTAATACACTTGCCCAGCTAAAAACTATCTAACTTAAATTTGTTTCATCTAGAGAATATTTTTCGACTAATTGTTTAGTCGAGAGCATGCGGTCAGCCACTTCTTGCTCATCATAATTAAAAATCATTGCCTGAAATAGCATATCGATAGAAGAAAGACACGAAACCCGACTAGAGCTAGCACTGTATCGCAACGGAGCCTCGATGGTCGGCACATAAATTTTATAATCTGCCATACTAGCAAGTGGATTGTGCGAATACTGTGTGATTGCGATAAGCACTCCCCCACGCTGTTTGATGTGCTTGGCTATCTCCACTATTTCAGGTGTACGTCCAGAATAACTAATGATCAAGGCTATTTCACCTTGGCGTATGTTACTTGCATTGATCAATTGCAGATGGTAATCCTCGTGCAGGAAAGTGCGTTTAGCCAGCCGTTCCATTTTCTGTTGAAAATCTTTGGCTACTAGGAAACTCGCACCAATACCATAGAGATAGATGTAATCAGCTTCCACTAATAGATGCCCTATACGATTGAGTTCGTCCGTGTCTACTAGCGTATACGTATTATTAATCGCTTTGATATTTTCGTTTAGGGCATAGGCAATGCGTTCATTCAACCCGTTAGCAGTTGAGTTTAAAGTTGCAAGTTCATCGCTATATTTGAGATCGTTGAGCAAGGCTAATTTAATCTCTTTGAAGCCACTGAAACCGTTTTTCCGACAGAGGCGCACAATGGTAGATGGACTACAGTAGCAACGCTTTGCCAAGGTATGAATATCTATATTAACAGCTTCCCGTGTTTGGTTAATCAGAAACTGCAAAGCACGACGCTCTGTTTCTGTTGAATGTTGCTGATAATACTTTTCGAGTTGATGCAATGCCTTTTTCATTGTTCGTTTCTTATGCGTTGAATTCTTCTCTAAAAGACGTTACTTAGTTAATCTATAAGAGATGTAATCGGTACTATATAGATACCATCTTTGCGCTTGTACGCACGGGGAGCCTTGGCGCAAATAACAGCATTAAAGGATGGCTTTTTCATTCGTAGCTCTAGTAGAACCATTATTATTTGCAAGAGACTGTTTGCAAGATGCCTTAAACGATTTTGCACGTAGGAATCGCTTAGAGTACACAGAAACAAGATCTACAACAACTCACTCACAAGCTCATCAACCAAAATTATAACCAGACTACGAGACAAAATGTCTCTCTTCCCTAGCAATTTCCATGCAGTCCTTAGCAACTTTGAGACCTTTTTGCCATTGATGGTAACACTCCGATTTTAGTGGAAATTCCCATGCCCCCAGCCAACGCACTAAACCTTGTTGCGTAATTTTCAGTTTAAAAGAAGCTAAATTATTTTCTGGCTCTGCGCTGTAAATACCACCCATATCATAGTAGCGACAACCCAAGTTGTAAGCATATCTAATCTCTTCGAAATCGAGCAAGTAACTTTGATTGAAATTGCGATAAAGTGGGTCTGCACCATATAGGGCTATCACTGAATTGCCATAGTGAATAGCCATACTACCAGCTAATACCAACTGAGTGTCTCGCACGAAAATGGGTTCTATCTGCGGCACGGAATCGTAGACAAGAGAACATTCATTCTCTGCCAGGGCTGGAGCCAAAACAAAACTCAGATGAATGTGCTCCTTAAAGGTATCATAAATAGCCTCAAAATATTCAAGCGAGCGATGAGTTATCCCCTTGCGTTTTGACATATCTTTGATCAGCTCATAAAACACTGGCAAATCGTCTCTATTTCCAATATATAACTGCAAATTATGGCGATAGGCATTGCGGATTGTTCGGCGAGTGTTCTTGCTATAGGCGCCAAAAATTTCTTCTATGCTTCTTTTCCCTAGATCCAAAACAGTGCTCATCGGTGGTTGAGACATACAGTTCGTCTCGCACCTTAAATGCAAACCTAAATCTTTGCTTAATAAACGATTATCTGCGGTGTCTTCCAGCTTTGGTTCAATACGCAAGAGAAAGCCATCGTGTACTTTGGCGTATGCTAGAGCCTCATCAATTAAAGATTTAAGAGTAACTTTATCGCTTGGATCCACCACTGGTCCTCGCGGTGCGTAAAAGAAAGTATGCCCAACTCTCTGATCAAAAATAGAGAGCACGGTGAGTGCGCCAATAATTTGATCATCTCGCTTCGCATAGAAACAATGCACTTCCCAATTACCTTTAACCTGAGCCCACGCACGTGATTGCAAAAGGCTTCCGTATGGTGAAGTTTCAATAAATTTATCGTATTTATCGCAAAGATTGCGATCTGCTAGATTTAACTGCGTAAGCACACCTTCTTAAATTCAGTTATTGCAAACGGGGACTAAGCCTGTCCCTCTATTGCTCAAAGCAACAAGAGTAGTTTACCACTAAAGCTGGCATTTATTATTGTTTAAACATCAAAAAAGAGCTCAAATGAGCTCTTTAGTCTGTTCTTTATTGAGATTAAAATCCTATTTCAAACCCTCAACTGTGTAATTGACAGTGGTAGGTTCAACGGTAATGTTTAAGCTCTTAGCAATAACGGGATCAAACTCAATTTTCAGTTCCACTTGGTCGCCATTGCTTAAAGTACCATCGTTGCTAGGAGGTACCATCTTAAAAGATGAAACCATCTTGGTGGCATCGATATTGGCGCGGATTTTCTTGCCGTTTTCGCTAGCTTCTTCATCGCTAATCTCAGCATTGGCATCCTTGCCTAATAACAGAGCTTCAATATATTTACGGTTCATGCTGGGATCAATTTTACCGCTACCATTAGCACCCACACTAGCAATGTTAAACAGCTTATTGCCGTCAACAGTCACATTGCCATTAACTTGTACCTTTTCGTCTGCTTGCGCTTGGCTTGCAACTGCAGTAGCATCAGCTTCTGCACCAGTTACTACTACTGTACCTGCGGTACCAGCTTGGCTTACTTGTTCAGTATTTTTAGTATCGCTAGCAGATTTACCACAACCAACTAACGCAATAACCATAAGAATAGTAATCAGAACAGCAACAATCTTTTTGTTCATTTACATACCCTCCACTTATTTATCGATGTCAGTTTAGCAAATGCCTGCTCTAAGTCGAGTGAACATTACTTGAAATGTAAAGCCTAAAAAGCTTAATTGGTGATTTTTAGTTATAAATTATCTTTCTTAGGTTCAAGTGAAATATTTTCTACTCTTAGCAAATTATTTGCTTACTATTTTGTTAAGGCGATAAGATATTTTATAAATAGAATTACTTATCCAATGCTCAGGTTAGGTTCTGTATCATCCAAAATAAACAACACCAGCATCTGCTGGCGTTGTCTTCCAAGTACTTTAGCTCGTTTCGGAATTAGTCTTCTAAATAGTAAATTTGTGATGGTTCAAATTCGTGTGGTTTCTTCTCTTTGGCGCCATAACCGATAACAACAGAAGTGAAAAATTCATGTTCTGCTGGCAACTTAACTTTTTGCCACATCTGCGATGGATGATCTTTAGCAAAAACTTCCTTGGTATTGTTAATAATACAACTCTCTAAACCCAGGGCTTTAGCAGCCAAACATAGGCTTTGTACGCCAATACCAGCGTCGATGTCGGTATAGCGATATTTATCGTCTTGCGGTCCTGAAATAATAATGTAAAGTGGTGCTGCAAATAATACGCTGTCATGACGTTCTTTCAGTTGCTTGATCTTGGCATGATCGCCTTTAATCTCTAGATCTGCAAATTTGGCCTTGCTGATATCCGCTATCACTTCACTATCGGTGATGAACGTATAGCGAATAGCTCTAAAATTACAGGCAGTAGGCGATGCCATCGCAACCTGTTCTAATATTTTGAGCAATTCTGGTTCTACCTTTTGTTCTGTATATTTTCTCACGCTACTGCGTTGAAGAATATTTTCAATTACTGGGTGTTGCATAGTAACCTCTCTTCTCTTACTTATCTGAGCAAACTTGGCTCTAGTGTTATGATAACACTAGAATTAGCGACTCTTTTGAGGAGGACATAATGCAAGATCAATTACAACAACGTGCCAAAAAATTTGTGGAAGAAAATTTCCCGCAATTATTGGCTGACTTACGTGAAATTATTGCCATTCCATCTGTTTCAGGTACCCCAGCTCCCGACGCACCTTTCGGCGTCGAAGTAAAGCGCTGTTTCGATGCCGTACTAGCTTTAGGTGAAAGTTTCGGTCTAAAGAGCCACAACTGTGACAACCGTATCGGCTACTTAGAAGTAGAGGGAGAAAGCGAAGAATACATTGCCACCATCGCTCACTGTGATGTGGTGCCTGCAGGCAATGGTTGGGATAATGATCCCTTTAACATGATCGAAAAAGATGGCTATCTCATTGGCCGTGGTGTGATGGACGATAAAGGTCCTCTACTGTTAACTTTATATCTCGCCAAATTCTTAAAAGAAACTGGCGAAAAATTCCCCTACACTTTCCGTGCCATCGTTGGTTGCGACGAAGAAACTGGCATGAGCGATGTAGACCATTTCTTATCCAAACACGATGAGCCTAAATTCTGCTACACTCCTGACTCTAACTTCCCGTTAATCCACGGAGAGAAAGGTATTATGGAGGGTAACTTTATCAGCCCTGTGTTTACCGACGGCAAAATTTTAGAGTGCCACAGTGGCATGGCATCCAATGTAGTACCAGACGAAGCCTACATGCTGTTAAAACCATCTGCCACTATCCTGCCTGAGGCAGAGGGCATTAGCATCAGTAAGGATAAGGGCAATATTAAATTAGTGGCTAAAGGTCGTGGCGCCCACGCTTCAACTCCTGAAACTGGCATAAGCGCTATCCATCGCTTGGTTAGTTATGTTTTAGCCAACAAACTAGTAAGCGAAGCAGAACATCAATACTTGACTTTAGTACAACTGTTAGTCAGTGACTACACTGGTAAAAATTTAGATATCGATCGCACTGACGATATTTTCTCACCGCTAACCATCATCGGTGGCATGCTCAACTTCAAAGATCAACGCTTGGTACAAAACTTTAACATTCGCTATCCTAAATCAATTACAGGGGCAGAGATTAAAGCCAACCTAGAGCGCCATGCTAAAGCTCACGCTGCTACCTTAGAAGTACTAACTGATGCTCCTACTTTCTACATGGATCCTAATAACAAGGCTGTACACATTTGTTGCAACACTTATAACGAGATCTTTGGTAAAAACGAGCAACCTTATACCATCGGCGGTGGCACCTATGCCCGCCATTTCAAGAACGCCATCAGCTTTGGGCCTGAGCACTTAGATGATGTGTATCCCGATTTTGCTGGTCCAATTCACGGCGCAAATGAAGGTGCTGAAATCCAACGCTTGAAGGATGCCTTGGTCGTATACATTGTCTCCACTTATCGCTTGCTCACACAACTTTAAGCTGTTCGCTAAAGCGGTAGCTGTTGCTACCGCTTTTCTTTTAAGGAGAAATTATGACTAAAACAAAGAAATTTGTTGGTATCGGCATTTTAGGCGCAGGCTACATCGCCGATCTGATGGCAAACACCATCTATCATATGCAACAGCAAGCACCCTATGCTGAAATCGTTAAACTGGTTGCTATAGGTTCACGCAATTTTAGCTCTGCTGAAGCCTTACAAAAAAAATATCAAATGCCTAAGGCTTATGGCAGTTATGCTGAATTGCTAAATGATCAAGAGGTCGATTTAATTTACATCGCCACCCCGCACAGTCACCACCTAGAGCATGGTTTGGCTTGCCTAAAGGCTGGTAAACATATCCTGGTAGAAAAATCATTTACAGTTAATACTGCGCAGGCTAAAGAACTTCTAGCTGAAGCTAAGCGCAGATCTCTACTTTGTACAGAAGCTATTTGGACTCGCTACATGCCATCTAGACAGATTATTAACGAGATTATTATCTCCGGCAAAATTGGTGAAGTTAAAAGCATTTACGCTAATCTCTGTTATCCAGTTGCCGATAAGGAACGCATGTACAAACCAGAACTTGCAGGCGGTGCTTTGCTAGATTTGGGCGTTTATCCGCTCAATTTCATCGACATGATTACCAGTGCGCTTAAAGTGGAACTGCAAGACATTAAAACATCTATCTCTTGGCACGAAACGCCAGTAGATGCTCAAAATAACACCACTCTCTACTATAGTAAGGGGATTGTTGCTGAAGCGATGAGTTCAATGCTCACTCCTTCTGATCGCTTGGGTACAGTATTCGGTACCAAGGGCTACTTGGTTTGTACCAATATCAATAATGTAGAGACACTGCATATTTATAACGCAGACCATCAGTTGGTAGAAGAAGTGCCCATCCCCAAACAAATCACTGGTTATGAGTATGAAGTATACGAGGCTTGTCAGTGCATTTTACGTGGTGAATTAGAATGTCCATCCATGCCACATACAGATACTATCCGTATCATGGAATTAATGGATCAGATAAGAGATAATTGGGGCTTAAAATATCCAATTGAATAATCAAAGCTAGGACTGGCTGACTGATGCCAGTCCTTTTTAATTAAATGCTTTCTCTATCTCCTGCGCGATATTAGCAATTACTGTTACACATACGGAATTACCAGCTTGTTTGTATAAACGGCTGTCTGCCATATTTGTTGGCAAGATAAAGTTCTCAGGAAACCCTTGTGCTCTAAAGTATTCTGCTGGTGTCATTTTTCGTATACCATATGGCGTTTTAATTAGACAAACATTGTGACCGCCCATACCTTGATTTGCAGTTAAGGTGGGTATAACTCCTGATTTATTTTTGCGCACATATGTTCTACGCCATTGATAAACAGCTCTCTCATCATCCATGGCGAAAATCAATTTTTCATACAAATTTCCTGCATACTTACCCGGAGTATAGTAGTATTTCTCTGCCACAGGATTAACAAAATCAATAATCTCAGTCAAATCACACGTTAGGGGAACAGAATTCGGGAATTGAAAACGCTCTGCTGTCTGTTTATCTCTAAAGGCTACTATATAGATACGTTCACGGTTTTGTGGAACATTACCATGAGTCATCGCATTAAACACTTGATGTTTTACTGTATATCCTAATTCAACTAATGTTTGCCTAATGATAGCGAATGTTCTCCCCTGATCGTGACTCACTAAATTTTTGACATTTTCTAGAAAAACAACTTGTGGCTTTTTCTGTTCAATAATACGCGCCACTTCAAAAAATAAAGTGCCCCTTCCTTTCGCATCGGCAAAACCTTGTCTATAGCCAGCTACACTAAAAGCTTGGCAGGGGAAACCTGCCATAATTACATCTACAGTTGGTATATCGCTGGCGGGAACTGAGCAAATATCTCTTTCATCTACTTTTATCGGGAAATTCAATTCATAAGTCTTCACAGGATAGCGATCAAATTCATTAGCGTAAACAACCGTAAATGCTCCACCAATTTCAAACCCTAAATCGATGCCTCCTACTCCTGCAAAAAACGAAGCACATTTCCAACTTTTATCAATAGAACTCAAAGCTTATACCTCTAAACAACTCTATTCTTTGCACCAGTGCTGTCCCTTGTACTGTTTATATGATGTTTTAGTATCTATCAACACCGCATCATGTTTGGGTACACGCTGTTCTTTTGGTGGTAGGTTCATATAATCACCAAACGCTTGGGTTAAGTATCTTTCTACTTGTACTGGTACATTAAATTCTTCCCCTTCAAACTCAGCCTTGCGGGTTGAGGCAAACACTTCATACGGATAACGCTGGCGCATATATTTCCAAGTAACACATAGTTCTGTGACATAAGGTGTTGAGCCAAATGGGTACTTCGTCATTTTTCGCTCTACAAAACGCCATACTTTTTCTCTTGCTTTGGGTGTACGTATTACAGCCAAAGCAACCTTGCCTAAAACTCTTGCTATGCCTCCTCTATTTTCAGGTGGAAACTGGCGATTAAATAAATAAAAAACTAAAGCATAAACTAACTGTATTTTGCGTTGCCACTTACCTGGGGGCGCACCATCTAACGGAATTATCTCTAGGCGAATACCATGAGGAATATCGAGGTCTTGTTGCCCCTCTTTAATAAAAGTAGTTCTCTCATCTACTAGCGCAGTCAGCATTGTATCGTAAAACTTACCTTTACCGGTACGACACAAAGTATAGCGCTTTGCTACTTCATCTTGTGCCCACAGCTCATTTAATTTTTCATAATCTTTACGTGGCATGTGCACATCGATATCATCATCCCAAGGAATGAAGCCTTGATGTCTGAGCGCACCAATCGCACAACCACCACACAAACTGTATTGCAAGTTATGTCTCTGGCAAAAATCGTCTAGAGCTCTAAGAATATCTAGACAACATAACTGCACCTCACGCAAATTCTCTGGTGTTAGCGCAAACTGCTCCATCATTTCTGCTCCTGGCAATAGTGAATGCCTTTATAGGCGGTGTATGGGGTCTGCAAGTCAACAAAAGCTACCTGGTGTTTGGGTACCCTTTTTTCTTTGGGTGGCAACTGCATGTAGTCACCAAACGCCATGCGCAAGTAAGTATCATAGCCTTGCGGTACAGCTATTTCTAAATGTTCAAAAGGTAAATAAGTCACACCGGCAAAGACCTCTGGCGGATATTCGTTTTTCATGTAACGAAACCCTGTCACCAATTCTGTGATATAAGGTGCTTCGTCAAAATCATATTGTGACATTTTCTTCTCGGCAAAACGCCACAACTTATAGCGCATCTTTTTACTGGGTACTAAAGCAAAAGCTATCTTGGCTAAAGCTCTTATTTTCTTACCTTGGTTATCTGGTAAACGTTGAGCATTAAAGAGCGAAAACACTGCTGCATAGAGCTTCTGCATTTTGCGCTTAAACCCATGTGGAGCACCACCGTCCAGTGGAATAATATCCATCATATAGCCATGGTGAATATCTTCAGCTTGGCTATGTTGCTGGATAAAAGTGGAGTTATTATCTTTAAGCAACATGCCACAATCGTGGTAGTTTATCTGCTCGTTACTACGGCAGAGAGTATAGTTTTGTGTATCTCCGTAGTTCCGCCACAATTGGCACATCCGTTCATAATCTGGTCTGGGCATGAAAACATCGATATCGTCATCCCAGGGAATAAATCCTTTATGGCGCACTGCACCAATACAACATCCACCACAAACAAAGTAACGCAGATTGTGTTCCTTACAAAAATCTGCAAAATACAAAAATACTTCTAATGCCTTTTGTTGAAAATCGGCAATACTCGGAACATTAGAACTAAGGGGTTCTGTTACCTGCTGCTCACTCATCTATAACTCCCTATATCTGCCAGCGGAAGACTGTTTTGAATGGATTCGCCATATCTTCGACAAAGACTCGATGTAGCTGATCCACCGACTTTACTTCGCCAGCATAATTAATTATTCTCGCTAAACGTCTTTCGTTTTGCGGAATGTTCATAGCTTGTACAGCATTTTCAAAATCTGGTCTGCCCGAACGAGAAGATCCTAAAAAAGTTAGACCTTTCTCTAAAATATCTCGGGTGTTAATCGCCACCTTATTCTCACTTACACCCATTAAGACAACTTTTCCCTCCGGCAGGATGTAGCGGATAATATCATCTATTGCAAAGGAACTACCTTCTCCGCCACAACATTCAATCGCATGCTGGCAAGTAAAATCAGCAGGAATTTCATCTGCCTTAAAAGTTTGATCGACAAAAGTGAACATCCGCAATTTGTGGTCATTTCTACCGATAATTGTGAGACGAGCCTCTGGGAATCTGTGACGTAGCGCAACTGCCATAGTATAAGAAAGACTTCCATCCCCCCACAGAGCTAAATCTCTCACATCTTGTGTCGCATCCAGCAAACGTTCAATCGCATGAAATGCTACCGAAAAGAACTCGGTAATAGCTGCAGTTTTGGGATCTGCCTTACCTATTTTAACCACACGATCTGGCGGAAGAGCTAACACTTCTTGCATGAAACCGTCGTAACCACTGGATCTGAATTTAACTTCTCTACCGTAGTTTTCGTACTTTCCCTCTCGTTCTTCAGCGGGGATATTAGGGATCATTACCACTCTATCTCCTGCTTTGAAGTCTGTACCAAAGTCTTGTGAAACAACTCCAGAGCACTCATGAATCAGAGACATCGGCAACTTTTTTCTAAGACTGCAGCACTGCGTTTGCCTTGGTAATATCGCTGATCAGCATGGCATATCGCTAAATACTACGGCTTCACCAACACAGTATCGCTACTTACTGGCACAGAATAAAAGTTAACCGAAAAGAAATTAGGGCTAAGTAGCTGTACACGCTTACTTAACATAGGTTTCTCCAATCAAGGCATGTGCCAACTTCAAATCGACCACAGTTGTGATCTTAATATTGGCAGCTGATCCCTCCACCAAGTGCACGGGCTCGCCTTTAAGTGTGAAGACTTTACAAGCATCAGTTAAAACTGCTTTTTCTGCTTCAGTCAACTGTGCAAAAATACGATCGAAAGCTGCTAGCTGGAATGATTGGGGTGTTTGCCCTTGATACATGGTGTTGCGCACCGGAATACTTTCAATAGTTTCGTGATCACTGGAAACGATGATGGTATCAACCGCAGGAATTACTGTGTCTACCATGGTGCACTCCTGCAACTTGTTGATGTTATCTTGAATGATGCGCAAATCAACAAAAGGTCTTACAGCATCGTGTGTCACTACATACACTTCTTCTGTTGATACCCCTGCTTCTTTTGCTTTCTCTCTAATATCTGTCAATACATTAGTGAGTGTAGATGTCCTATCTTTGCCACCATCAATTATTTGAATACGTTCTTTGGCGCTACTTAAATACTTATCCACTAAATCTTCAAAATAGCCATGCCATTCGGGATTAATACCCACATAGACTTTAACAAATTCATCTACTAACAAAAACTTCTCTACAGTGTGAATGATGACTGGTTTATCGCCCAACATTAAAAATTGTTTGGGCAGATCAGAAAACTTCATTCTGGTGCCTGAACCACCAGCCAAAATTGCTGCAAATAGCATAATTACCTCACTTACTTAACCGTATCTCGCCAAAATACTGAACAGTGTACTGGCTTTTATCACGACTATGTTGCAATTATACCAATTAGGCACAGCGATGCTTTTTGCGAGCACTTTTTAGGTTATAATCGTTCTGTTTTTTAGATGAGAGGTTTATTTATGGCAAGAGCTCCCAAAGATCCAAGCAAGTCTCGAGTAGTAGTAGGTTTAAGTGGTGGTGTAGATAGCACCATGACAGCTTACTTGCTCAAACAACAGGGTTATCATGTCACAGGTGCTTTCATGCTACTGTGGGCAGATCAGATGAGTCCTGAGGGCGATGAACAGCGCATCGCCATGGCAAGGAGAGCAACCGAATTTTTAGACATAGATTTCAAAGTGCTCGATTTTCGCAAACTCTTTTATAAGGAAGTCGTGTTACCCTTTATCGAAGCATACAAACAAGGTTTAACCCCTAACCCCTGTGTGCTCTGTAATATGAAGTTCAAATTCAACTGGCTAGCACAAGCAGCTGACAAAGAGTTTGATTATGTTGCCACTGGTCACTATGCTCAAATTCGCTATGTTCCCACCGCAAGCGGTGAAATGGAATACCAATTATGGCGTGGCATCGATCCTAAAAAAGATCAGACCTATGTACTCTACCATTTAGATCAAGAGAAATTGGCACATACCCTCTTTCCTTTGGGTGACAAAGTTAAACCAGATGTGCGTCGCTTAGCCAATGAAGTGGGCTTTTCCACAGCTTCTTTAAGCGATTCACAAGATATTTGTTTCATTACACCTGAGCGTGGCTACAGAACTCTCTTAGAAGAGCACGATGCTCTAGGCAAACCAGGTGATTTTGTCACTCCTAGCGGCGAAACTTTAGGTAAACATTTAGGCATCGGCAACTATACTATCGGGCAGCGCAAACACTTGGGCATGTCCTTTGGTAAACGCATGGTGGTATGCGGTATCAACTGTGCGAAAAACCAAGTTATCGTAGATGAAGAACAGGGTGTGCTAAAAACTGATTATTTAGTAAAAAATGTAGTTTTTAACTCTTTAACCATGCCCGATTTCCCTCTAAAATGTGAGGTGGCAGGTCGCTATCAAGCACGTGTTACTAAAGCTACCATCTCACCTGACGAAAAGATGGGCGAGGGCTATATTCGCGTGCATTGTGATACGCCTCAGCGCGCCGTAACTCCTGGGCAATTCGCCGTATTCTATGTGGGCGATCGAGTGATTGGCGGAGGCGAAATCGTAGGATAAATTTTGACCGCTCAGGAGATGTTATGAAGCAAAGTAACGATGTCAAAGAAACCGCTTCGTTGCGCAAGCGCTTAATCAAGCAACTAGGGTTAGATCGTAAAGATCGCAAAAAAGCACAACTAACCGATCCCTCAGGCAATTCTGATACCATTTCGTCAGTTGAGATGAAGTATCTGAAAAGTACTTTCGATTGGAAGCAAGAGATTCGTTATATCTTGCAAGTATGCTTAGGTTGTTTGATTATCGCTGTTGCTGTTCACTTGTACTACAATCCGCTCAAACTTACTTTGGGTGGTGTTTCGGGCGTGGCCTCAATTGTTTATCAATTGACTGGCAGAGGGGCTTTTATGTCGTTTGGTACGATGGTAGCCATTCTGAACGTACCGCCTTTGCTCATAGGTTTATTTAATTTTGGTTGGCGTTTCGTTTGGAAGAGTGTTATTGGCTCCGTTATTTACTCAGGCGCTCTAATCGTTACTGAACCTTGGATGAAGCACTGGTTTGATACTTATATCAACAAGCCGACGATGAATGGTCCTGCCGATATTTTCATCTTCTGTTTGTTTGGTGGCATCATCTTTGGTATTGGTATTGGTGTGGTTTTGCGTTGTGGTTTTACGACTGGTGGCTCCGATATTCTAGGGGTTGTTATTCATACCAAATTCCCCAATATTTCCATCGGCAAAATGATGCTTGCCGTAGATGCTACTATCGTTATCTCAACTTTATTCTTCTACCACGACGACCCTGCCGCTTTCTTGCTCGTCATGTATTCATTTACAGCGATGTCGCTTTCAGCTAAGGCAACTGATATCGTGCTCGAAGGTTTCGACCACAGTCGTATGGCTTTTATTGTCACCAGCGAAAAACAGGCAATTGCCACAGCTATTTTCATAGAGCTGAAACGTGGTGCAACTGAGCTCAAAGGTATCGGCATGTACAGTGGTAACGAACGTCCCATCATTTACTGCGTGTTATCTTCACGTCAATTGCCTAGATTAAAACGTATTGTTAAAGAAATAGATCCTAAAGCCTTTGTCGCCGTAGCTGAGGCACGCGAGGTACAAGGCGAGGGCTTTGAGACCAGCCTGCAAGAATTCATGTAAACTTGGCCTGTAATTCGCTTTCTCAAAACTTAAAGATCAAAAAAGCTACAGATTATTTCTGTAGCTTTTCTTTTACGGATTTCAGTATAGGTTTTTATCTCGTGGTAAGTAATACTCTCACATTCGTAATAGCAATAGCGATAGTATCCACCATTTATACACTAAAACTTTACATGCACCAAAATTACAATCAAGTAGTCAATTGGGGGGGAATATATCCGTTAGAAATTCGCATTATGTTATATAACTAACAACTCTAAACTACTAGTTTTTATTAAAATAACTAGGAACAAATATTCTAGTTTAGTGCTACCAATAACAGTTTTCGGAGTATCAAGATGTCAAAACTCGCTATCTCAGTTTTAGCACCAGCCAAAATTAATTTATCTCTTGCCATCGGCGATAAACAAGCAAGTGGCTATCACGAGTTACTCTCGGTAATGCAACAAGTAGAACTTGCTGACACAGTAGAAGTTATTGCCGATTTTACTTGTGAAAAAAGCCAGATTAACTTTAAGCTCAGCTTAGAAGATGCCTCACATACCTGTTATAGCGAAGCTAGCATAAACTCCGAATTATCCAATCTTACACAACACGTAAAAACAGTGCCCGCAAATTCAGATAATCTTTGCGTTAAGGCAGCTGAACTCTATCTGGCAGAATTTGCTATATCCGCACAAATCAACATCAAACTCACCAAGCGCATACCAGCTGAGGCTGGTCTAGCAGGCGGTTCAACCGATGCCGCCGCAACTCTCAAAGCCTTAGCCTTGCTACATCAAGAATTTGCTCAAACGCCAGAAAGCAAAGCTAAAATTGCTACCACTTTACCTAAACTTGCCAGCAAGCTAGGCTCTGATGTTTATTTCTGTCTAGTCGGTGGTACCGCAGAAGTAAAAGACACTGGCGAAACTGTAACTCCCTTGCCACCACTTGAGCCTTTTACCTGCCTTTTAATCAAGCCCAATTTTGGTATTAGTACGGCTCAAGCTTTCTCTGTTTTAGATCAGCGTAGAGAAGAGAAAAAAGAAAAAAGTTTGTCGTCCATGAGCGACAAACTTATCTTAGAACAACAAGATCTAGCTGAGAGATTTATGCGCTTAGTACCTCAACTCGAGGCATACCAATTACAAAACGACTTTACACCAATTGTTTGTGACTTAAAGCCAGATTTTGCTTGTCTGTATGACTTAGTTTTAGCGACTAATCCACTTTTTATGGATATGACGGGTAGCGGTTCAACAATCTTTGCCTTATATCCTAGTGACCTAGAAGCAGATAACGCTATCTACACGCTAGAACGAACGGAAAAAGCAAAAAATCTTGGCTGTACTTACTTCTTAACTAAGATTAAAGCCCCCACTTTAGCTAGTAAATAATTTTTACGACTCGCTATCTGCGCAGATAGGTTCTAGGCGAGAGCAAAATCAGCATGGGATAAATTTCTAAGCGTCCAGCAATCATGGCAAGTGAGTAAATTACTTTGGAGAAATAGCTGGCATCGGCAAAGCTGTAGCTTGGACCAAATACACCGAGACCTGGTCCAATATTATTAAAAGTAGCCGCTACCGAGCTAACTGCCGATAAGAAATCAGGCGTATCTAGCGTGATTAGTAAAGTAAATGCTATGAACATAAACAAATACACCGCCAGGTAATTACGCACCTGTGCTACATCGTCTTTGTTGATGGTTCTACCATCCATACGAATAACTTGAATACGGTTTGGTTCTCTGATATTGCGCAATTGATGCAGGCTAGCTTTGCATAAAATAATCAAACGTGAAACCTTGAATCCTCCACCAGTTGATCCAGCACACGCTCCCAAAAACATCAATAAGAGTAAGAGCATCTGGGCAAAGAGAGGCCAGCTTGCGAAATCAGCTGTTGCATAACCAGTGGTAGTAATAATTGAAGATACAGAGAAAAAGGCTTGTCTCAGAGATTCACCCACATTCAAGACTTGCGGATAAAGAGACGCTGCAATCAGTAAAACATTGAGAGTTACGATAGCTAAATAAGTGAGTAGTTCTTCACTTTTGAGCGCCTTCCGGACTTGTCCAATAAGAATGAAGAAAAACAGATTGAAGTTTATGCCAAAAATCAGCATAAAAATACCGATGACAATCTCAAAGTAGAGATTGTGGTAATGCCCTACGCTAGCAACATAGTTACTAAAGCCACCAGTACCAGCTGTACCAAAAGCATGAATACAGGCATCGAATAAATTCATACCACCCAAAAGTAACAAACCAATCAGCAGAATTGTGAGTGAAAAATAAATTTTGTACAGTAATTGCGCCGTATTGCGAATCCTTGCCACTATTTTGCCGAAAACAGGTCCTGGGACTTCTGCTTTCATCAGGTGCACTGTGCTGCTATCTATACCTGGCATAACTGCTAGAGCAAAGACCAAAACACCCATACCACCAACTAGGTGAGTTTCTGAACGCCAAAATAAGACCGAATGGCTTAGCACTTCTACATTGCGACAAATAGACGCACCAGTGGTTGTAAAACCACTAGCCATCTCAAAAATAGCATCCACTACGTTGGGAATATCACCGTTTAAGATCAGAGGAATGGCTCCACCCACCGAGAGCAAAATCCAGGATAAAGCAACAATGATACAACCCTCACGGGCAAAAATATGTAGATTAGCAGGCTTTCTACAACTAAGTAAATACCCTAGGAGAAATAAAGCCACCAAGGGCAAAAGCCAACTCATTTGGTAATTCAAAGTCTCTCTGTATATAAGAGAAATTAAGAGTGGGGCTAACATTAAGCCTGCTTCGATCATCAAGATCTTGCCACAAATGTAACCGATCATGCGATAGTTCATAAGACAATATCATCCAAATCGTGCAAGGTAGTTTCGGTTGTAATCACGATAATATGATCTCCACGTTTAATCACATCATCACCTGTGGGGAAAATAATTTCGCCCTTACGCATAATGAATGCGATCAAAACCTGGGACTTAGTCCGCAAATCTTTAAGGGGAATATCGACAACATGACTGTTATCTTTAACCACAAAATCTAAGGCTTCTACTCTGTTATTGAATAAGCGATAAACTGCGTTAATATTAGAACCTTCCGCATTCGCCAAAGCTCTTGTAAATCGCAAGATATGGTCTGCTATGATCCGTTTAGGCGTGATAATCGTTTGCAAACCAACGTTATCCAAAATAGGTAGCATTTGCGTGCGATTCACTTTGGTAATGATACGGTTAATTTGTTTTTTCGCAGCGTACATAGATATGAGAATATTCTCTTCATCTAATCCTGTCAGACAGACCACACAATCAAAGCTACTGAAATCAAGTTCTTCCAATACATTGTAATCAGTTCCATCGGCGTTGATCACCGTTACTTTGGAAAATTCGCCTGCTAGTTTACGAGCTTTTTCTCTATCCTTTTCAATAATCGTTATTTTTTTGTTGGAACGGTCTAAGTGTTTGCAAATATAGTGACTGATGTTGCCTCCCCCAATCAGCAACACTCTGTGAATACTTCTGTTTACACCATCACTATTACGATAAAGATGCTGTAAATCAGACACTCTACCTGTCAGTAATATATGATCTCCTCCACATAAAACAAAATCACCATCGGGAATAATTACTTCATCTCCTCTTGTAACTGCACATACAATCAAAGATGGATAGCGTTTACGGAACTCATATAGGGGTAGTTGGTCTAATTCACCTTGGTTATAAACAATTCTTTCAACTAAATGAACTCGCCCATGAGCAAAACTTTCAACGTTTAAGGCATGTGGTAAATTTAGCAATTTAATAATTTCTTTAGCTGTTTCGAGTTCGGGGTTAATCATCAACGTAATGCCCAGCAAACTCTCTTTAACAAAGGAAAAATGCTTGCCGTATTGAGGATTACGCACACGTGCTATCGTATGTTTTGCTCCTAATTTGCGAGCAATAATAGCTGCAATAATATTGAGCTCGTCCGATGAAGTGACTGCAAAAAATAAGTCTGAATGAGCTACATCAGCTTCTTCTTGCATATCGTAATCTATTACACTGCCTTCAACACCTATAACATCATACTTATTGAGTAGGTGCGAGAGCACTTGTTCGTTATTTTCGATCAGGAAAATATCATGGTTTTCTGCTTGTAAATCACTGAGCAAGGCTTCGCCCACCTTGCCGCCACCACCGATGACAATTTTCATTTGTGCTCCTCAATCGTTTGCTTTAATGTTGATTATTATAGTCCACTATCTGTATTTGCCAATGTTTTATCATCCGATCATAGAAATATTCCATTAGTCGCATCAAAGGATAAGACGCTAAACAGAAAAGCAAAATTAGCAAGGTGACAAAGCCCTGCAACGGAGCAAACAAAAAGAAATTACGCATGAATACACAGGCTATTACCGCAAGTCCTAGCGAACAGGCATAGATGATAGCATTATATAAATCAAACGGTTTACAACTACGATATAGAAGAATTAAGCCACATCCCAAGATAATATGTACCGTTAAAGTTGCCATTTCCTCATTATTTAAGCCTATCCAAGACTTCAACAATTGTTGCACCATAACAAGGAAGAAAATGGTGATACCAGAGGGAATGGAACGTTTGAGTACTTTGGGCAAAAATTTGCCTTTTACCAAACGGTAATTCGGCTTTAGAGCAAGGAAAAAAGCGGGCATACCAATCGTTAAACTGCTAATGAGGGTAAATTGTATGGGATAAATGGGGAAACGTGCAGAAAGAAAAACATAACTCAATGCAAGTAAGACCGAATAAACAGTCTTGTTCAAGAACAAAATAGCTACTCTTTCAATGTTGTTGATAACTCGTCTGCCCTCCTTTACTGCATTAATCAATCCCTGCATATCATTGTTCGCTAACACCAGATCAGCAACACCTCGCACTACTTCCGCTCCTACAGCCATACCTACGCCAATATCTGCCTGTTTTAAAGCTGGTACGTCGTTTACGCCATCTCCTGTCATCGCTACTAGATGTCCTCTACTTTGTAAGGCTTGAACCAAAGCTTTTTTCTGAAAAGGCGTTACTCTACCAAAAACAGAATATTGTTCAGCTAACTCTGCTAACATTTCTGGAGTCTGCCATATCTTTTCTTCGACTTGCGATAAATCTAAAACTTCTCCTAAATCTTCTAGTCCAGCTCTTTTAGCGATGGCTTGCACAGTTATGGGGTTATCTCCTGAAATAATTTTGAAATTAACCTCTTGCCTCCGGAAATAATCTAGCATCTTTGCTATATTGGTCTGCAACTTGTCCGAAATAGCAAGCCACCCTACCAATTGCAGATCCGATGGTAGTTCTTCACTTAAGTTTGAATTGCTATACGCTACTCCGACCAAACGAAGTCCCGAGCGTAGTTGTTCATTGATTGATGAGTGTTCTTTTATAAATTCTTTATCTGCTAACACATCTAAAGCACCCACATATACTGATAAACATTTTTGTTTATCAGTTTTGTTTGCCAAACTGATAGCAGACCATTTACGGGCTGAGCTAAACGGAATTTTTTGTATTATTTCCCCCCACTCTTGTAAATCTATCTCGTTTGCAGAGTTTGTGTAGTCTAAAATAGCCTTAGCGGTAGCATTTTTTTCTGGTAAAGCAGTGTACATGTATCGTAGTAAGTCTAGCCAAAACGTAGCAGAAGCTTGGTTTCCGTGCTCGATCAAAACAAAGTTTTCAACTTGCATTTCTCCCGTGGTAATAGTTCCAGTTTTATCTAAACAAAGCAGATCTATTCTCGCTAAAGTTTCAATGCAATTAAGACTATTTACCAAAGTTTGCTTTTTAGCCAAATGATATACACCAACAGCAAAAGCAACAGAAGTGAGTAATACCAATCCTTCTGGTATCATGCCAACCAAAGCTGCCGTAGTTGAAACTAATACGGCTCTCCAATCACCAGTGGGTCTTAGCCAGAGTTTAGATACTAAAAGGCTAACACCTATAACCAATAACACTACTGACATGTAGCGAATAATTAGTGCTAAAGATTTTTTTATTTGGGAGGTATGCTTTTTGATTTTTCTAGCCTCAGCGGTTAGCTTAGTTGCGTATGTCTTTTCGCCTACAGCAGTAACTTGTACTGTACCTGCTCCCGCTAACACAAAACTACCAGATAAAATCGTTGCATCTACTTCTTTATTTATAGCGTCAGATTCACCAGTAAGCATCGATTCATCGACTGTTAAACCATCGCTTGCAATTACTTTGGCATCTACGGGAATTTGTTGTCCCACTTTTACATATAAAATATCGTCTAAAACAATGTCTGCTACCGCTATTGTTTGTTGCTTTCCCTCTCTTATAACTACTGCTTGAGGTTGTGTCATTAAAGATAATTCTTCCACAGCTTTACGGGAGCGATATTCCTGCACAACTCCGATTAGGGTATTGATAATAACAGCTCCCATAAAGAGCAGGTTACGATAATAACTAACATCACCCAGTGCAGCCAGCAAAATAAGACAAGCTAATACCACATTGAGTGCGTTAAATCCTGTCAATGTGTGATCTAAAATTATGTGCCAAAGTGATTTTGTTTTTTCTCTTTGTTCTTTATTATCTAGTCCTTGCTTTTGTCTTAACAAGACTTCTTCTCTATTCAATCCATTTAACAAATTTAAGCTAGAAATGCTCTCGACTGAGTCACTAATTATTCTTTCTTTGCTTATCTTTTTCACGTAATAATTCTTCCTTGGCAATTTTTCTTTGTAATATAAAACACCCAACTAACAGACAGTATAACAACCATCTACAAGTTGGGTGTTTATATCAATTCCTCTTAGTACAACTTTTCGGTCTAATCGAATTTATTATGTTTTTTCTTGTAACTTCTTGTAGCTACAGCTGCCAGGCAAGCCATTAGTAATAAGGAAACTACTGCCCTATAATCGTTGCTTTCGCCTGTTCTAGCAAGAGCTTGTCCTTTGGTGGTAGATCCCTTAGTCCTTATAGGTTGTACCTCTCTACTAGGAAGTGTTTCTGTGTTTCTACTTCTGGTAGTATTTACGCTCGTAGTTGGTACATTCGTAGTCGGTGCAACGGTCGTACCCACAGAAGTTGTACTCTCAGCTTCTGTTGGTTCTGTCGGCATAGGCGGCGCAACAGTAGTTGTGCTTACTACGTCGGTTGTCGTTGGCGCTGTAGTTGTAGCCGGAACTGTTGTAGCAACAGTAGTAACCCCGACAGTTGTTCCTGTGGTTGTAGTCGTATTTCCCGTAACGCTTGCGGTTGCCGTAGTGGTTGCACCAGTTGTTACTTGAGTTTCCGTACTTGTTGTTGTCGGCTCAGTAGGTGGTG
This sequence comes from Bacillota bacterium, assembly GCA_023389255.1. Taxonomy (GTDB): domain Bacteria; phylum Bacillota; class Clostridia; order Saccharofermentanales; family DTU023; genus JAEWER01. Next base: position 2,841 of record JAEWER010000017.1, on the reverse strand, counting down.
TTTCCTTCTTCGGCGTTATGTTTTCCGTCTCTTGCGGCGGTACTTCATTACCACTAGGCGGAATTATGGTGACCACAACTTTATTCTTTACCTCTCCCTCTGCGATATCTCTATCACTTACGGTATGTGGCAAGTTCGGCTTATAGGTCCAGCTATATCCCGGTTTAATATTTACTTCAACTGTGCGATCCAAACCTATCAGGGGGTCTACTATTCTGACGCTCTTAATCGTCTGGTTACCCGTATTAGTTACCTTGAAGCTGTAGTAGATCAAGTCGCCTTCTGCACTGTAGGCTTTGTTCTCTAATTCTTTGCCTTGTGCGTCTGTTACTTTGTAGGTCTCTTTCTCTACCTTGAAGCTGTTGTCAGGTTCACCTGGAGTTATGTTCTTGTTCGAGGGTACTTCTGGTGTATCTCCTCCTGGTGTCTTGCCTTTTACCTTTGCTTCGTTTTCTACCTCTGCATTATCCAAATCCTTGGGAGTTACAGTGTAGTATTCCTCTGGCGCAAAGGTGAAATCCTTTCCTTTTTCTATCGTTTCGTAGAATTCCCTATCCTTTATCTCCAGTTTGTTATCGCTAAAGGTAAAGTAATTTATCGTTACATTGCCCTCATTCACTACTCTAAAGGTGTAGTAAATGCGGTCGCCCTCTTTATGGAACTTACCATCTTCGTACGGTTTTCCATTGCTATCTGTCACCTTGCTTGTCTTCTTTTCAATCTTTATGACAGGCTTTTGCTCTGACGGCGTTATATTCTCCGTCTCTTGGGGCGGTACTTCATTTCCTCCCGGCGGGGTTATCGTTACGGTTACCTTGTTTTTCACCTCGCCATCGTTCAGATCTTTAGCCGTTACTGTGTGTGCCAGTTTTGGTTTGTATATCCATACATATCCTGGCTTTATCTCCACTTTTACTGTGCGATCTAAACCTATCAGCGGGTCTACTATTCTGACGCTCTTAATCGTCTGGTTACCCGTATTAGTTACCTTGAAGCTGTAGTAGATCAAGTCGCCTTCTGCACTGTAGGCTTTGTTCTCTAATTCTTTGCCTTGTGCATCTGTTACTTTGTAGGTCTCTTTCTCTACCTTGAAGCTGTTATTTGGTTCTACAGGAACTGTTTCATCATCCTTAGGAGGTTCTTCTCCGTCCGGAATCGGTGCATCTGGAATTTCAGCATAGGCAACGTTATAAACATATCCTGTATCTAGATCCTTTGGTGTTACTACATGTTCTTTGGTAGCAGTATAAGTATATTTTTGCCCAGGTTTTAACGGGTGATCATTGATTGTTATCACCTCATCCTTGAATAGCAATTCATCTTTTAAGGTGTAACTTTCAATCTCGCCTTTACCCACATTGGTGAATGTGAATTTATATTTAACTCTGTCACCTACAGCATGTATTTTATTATCTGGGCGCACCGCGCCATCGGCGTCAGTAACTTCAGCCAAATCTTTAACTATCTCAATATCTCTAGGCAAGGGCTTAACTTTAGTTACTACCTTAGCCGATGAATCGTCAGTTAAAGGCACATCATAAGGAGTTTTAGCCTCTACTGTAACCGTGTTATTTATACTTCCAGCTGTTATATCTTTTTCTAAAACTATGTAGGGATTAGGAATCTCTACTTTATATTCCTTACCCTTTAGTATTTTCTCGTTTACAGCTACATCTGTTAGTTGCAATAAATCATCAGTGTAGGTAAATGATGGTATATCAAAATTATTCGGATTTTTGACAACAAAATCATAGTAGACTTTATCGCCTGCTTTTTCCGCCTGTTTCTCTGCATAGGGAACATCAGCAGCATTGGTAACTTTACGAACACTCTTTACTACCTCTATACTTCCCCAAATAGCATACAGATGGTTGTTCTCCTCAACAGATTTGTTTTCTACTAAGAATTTATCTGATGGCTGGTAATGATCGCCAGTGCCATCAGCCTTGGTATTCCAGCCCAAAAACACTTTACCTGTATATGTATAAGGATTCTCAATAGCTACTGCACGCTCATTGTTGAGCACATTCTCTTTGATGATGTCATCACCAGGAGCTCCGTTAGGATGGTAAGTAAATTTAATCGGCAAGTTTTTATCGCGCAACACTGCTCTAAATTTACGTGAGTAACGGATACGCTCGTTTTGTTGTTCTTCAAACAATGTACTACTAGCGTCTTCTCCGTTAGTTATCTCTCTCCAACCAATAAAGACTTTACCTTCAGGAACGGCAGGAGCATCTGGCTGTAAGATACGATAACGCTCATACGTGAGCATGCGATACATGCTATCTCGATCCACACGTTGCACAAAGGCATGTTCGTTCCCAGTTTCTGGTAAGAAAGTAATATCACAGTAATCGGATGCCCAGATTGGATAAAGATCATAATCCTGCCCTAATTCTTGATTTAAATCAAAGATCAGACGTTGTCCATTACTGTAGTAATACCAATATCTAAACTGAACCTCAGTTCCATCTGGCTCAACTGGCTTGTTCGAATACAAGTCAGGATTCTCCTTGATATGTTCTTGAATATCATCAGGAATATGTGCGTACTTTTGATAGATGTTGGTAAAAGGCTGACCATACAAGGTATCCGCATCAGGATCACGGAAACCTGTTTTGTGGAAAGTTACACGCACCATGGGCGGTGTCCATTTAGCGTAAAAAATTTCATTGCCAGCATCGATAAAGCCTTCATTAAAATCTACAGGCTCAGATAAGTTCGAATCCTTGTACCATCCTCTAAAAACAAAACCATCTTTTTCTCTAACAGTTTTATCTACTTCATATCCGGGCAGAGGTCCTATTTCTTTTAACTTAGTTTCGTAAAGATAAGGAC
>JAEWER010000006.1 GCA_023389255.1 Bacillota bacterium | reverse complement strand
ATATAGGTATGTGCTATGCCCGTTGGACAAGCAGTTACTGCTAGCAAATCATAACCGTCTGCGCCTGTGCTTGTTTCGCTAGCTACTTTCTTCTCATTTTCACGTTCAGCAATAACTTGTAAAAACTCTTCTGCCGACGTGGCTTTGAGTAACTGCTCTCTAAATGTTTCATCCATCAACAACATTGATAATTGCGACAGCAACTTGAGATGTTCGTCATCTGCTGTTTCTGGCACAGCAATCAAAAATAACAAATTGGCTGGTTTTCCGTCTAAAGATGCATACTCTACACCCGTAGGCATAGTCATGGCAGCTAATGCTGGTTGTTTGACCCCAGAACTTCTGCCATGAGGAATGGCAATACCATCACCAATACCTGTCGTGCCACCCTCTTCTCTTTGCCAAACAGCTTGGCTGTAGGCATTTACATCACTCAAAACACCTGTTCTATCCATCAAAGAAATAGCAAAATCCAGTGTTTCTTGCTTGCTTGTAAATTTTTGACCAATGGCTATACGCTCTTTCGTCAAAAGCTCACAGATTTTCATACAACCTCCTTTTTGTTGTCGATTATTGCCACAGTGCATTGACTGTTTTCTTATCTGCAAATCCCGTTGAAAATGCGGTGGCAGAACCACAGCAAACGCCATATCTTACAGCATCTTGCAAACTCATTCCTTGAAGATAAGCAGTTAAAAAGCCTGCTACCAGCGAGTCACCCGCCCCAACCGAATTTATTACCTTTCCTTGTGGTGCTAACACGTGGCCAGATTGATCTTTGCCGACATAAATAGCTCCTTCACCGCCTAGTGATACCACCACGTTTTGAGCGCCTAGTTGTTGTAGTTTACCAGCCAATTGTTCCACTTCTGCTATAGAACTACAGCTAGTCGAGAAAAATTCTTCTAATTCTGCACGATTTGGCTTTACTAAAACTGGCTTGTATTGCAGAGCCTCTTTCAGCGATGCTCCTGTTGTATCAGCAATCCAGGGAATATTTTTGCGAGAGAGTAATTCTCCTATTTGTGCATAAGCATCATGTGGCGCTTTACCACTTGAACCAGACATAACCACAAAATCTGAACTGTTCAATCTTGCTAATTGACTTAGTAATTCTTGCCAATCTCTAGCAGTAATTTCTGGACCACCAGCGTTGATCTCTGTTTCTTCTTCCGCTTTTAATTTGACATTTACTCGGCTATAAGCATTGTGACTTGTGGTTACTGTGATTAAGTGCTCTTCAAGTCCTTCAGTATGCAATTGTTCACGAATAAATTCGCCAGTAAATCCAGCCACAAAACCGAGTACAACAGCTGGCAGACCAAGATTGTGCAAAACTCGTGCTACATTAATTCCTTTGCCACCAGCCACAAATTGTTCTCCTTGTGATCTGTTAGTTTCTCCCAGCTTAAAATCAGCAACTGGTAATACATAGTCAATCGCTGGATTCAAAGTAATGGTATAGATCATGCTTCCACCTCCACAACAACGACAGAATCTCCACGCAGCTCTTCTGGCAAACTGTTGTCTGTGATCACGATGGCCTCATCGTAGGCCAGAAAATATACGTGTGAAGATTTCTGAAACTTAGAAGCATCTGCTAATACATAAATTTCTCTACTAGCATTAGCACAATGCTCTTTAATAAAACTTTCCTGCCAATCTGGCGTAGAAAAACCTCTCAATTGATCAATGCCATTAGTGCCAAAGAAACCTTTGGTAAAACAAAAGTGATCGATACTTTCCCACGCCTGTGCACCGATTAATGACTGAGTATCTGATTTATAGATGCCACCTGTTACAAACACTGAAAATCCTTGAGCCGCCAAGAATTGGGCTGCCGGAATGCTATTAGTAACATAATTAGCATGCTTTTCTTGTATATGTTGCACCATAGCTAAAACAGAAGTACCACTATCCAGGTAGACTAGATCATAGGGCTTAATCAAGCTAGCTGCATAACGTCCGATCGCTTCTTTTTCCTTGATGAACATCTGGCACTTTGCTTCAATTGTTTCATCGTAGGGTATGTAACCACTGGGCTTAGTGTTATCTACGCAACGTACACCGCCTCTAATTCGCTGAACCTGACCCTGCTTTTCCAGCAAACTTATATCACGTCTAGCTGTAGCTTCAGACACCTGCAAATATGCAGCGATTTCGGCAATACTACACACTCGCTTCTGCTGCAAAAAATCAACTAATTGTTGCATTCTAACTTGCGGAATCATAAACCCTACTTTCTATTTGGAAATGATTTTATCATTATTTTTCACATTCAATCATATTTTTTCATTTGTTTTCACGGCGCAATCAGCTAGTTCGTTTACCAAGCAATATGTTGCTTAATTAAGGCAATAAAAAAGCCCCTACATAGGGGCTTCATATTTAACATTACTTCATTTAGGGTAGATAGATTGTTTCGCCGGCAGGCACAACGTTATCACTCATACCATTGGCATCTTTGATGCGTTGAATGGTGCTGTCATCAACTACGTTGTAGTACTGAATAGCAACATCGTACAAGTAGGTATCTTCGTTCACCGTGACATTTTGTCCGACAGATTCAGCGTTGTTTGCTGGTTGCTCAACAGCAGGTGTATTTTGATTGTCCTGATTGGGTGCTGGATTCTGCTGGGCATTATTTTGTTGCTCAGGAGCTTTCGTTGTGGTTGCTTTAGCAGTTGTCGGTTTGCTGGTAGGTGCTTTGGTTGTGGTAGGAGCCAATGTCGGCTTCTGCGGTACGATGTACGGCAGAGTTGTATTCGCAACTGTGGTGGGTTGCTGTTGTTCTGCTTTACCAGAAGTTAGCATCTTATACAGAGCAAATACACAGGCAAGGCAAATCAAGATCAGCACGGCATAAATCACGTAGCGTTTTACTTGCTCACCTTTATTTTGTTCAGGCTCACCATAGGGATTGTATTCACCATCGAACTCATCACCTGTGAATGTTTTGGGTTCGTAGTCATCGTATTCCTCATCGTAACCATCATAATCAGTATATTCAACATGCTCATATTCATCATGATCAGCATGGTGTGCACCTTGTTGTGCGTCACGGCTGGCTACGTATGCTTGACCTGCTTCAAAAGCGTCATAATCTGCCGATTCGAAGTCGAAATCATCATCATAATATTCGTAGTTATCTTCTACATGTTCCTGTTTGTTGAAATCATCTTTCACAGTTTCGTCCTCATTGGGTTCATTGTCTTGGACAGTGTCACTTACTTTATCTGCTTCGTAAGCACTATCTGCGTGTTCGGTTGCACCTAACACTTCGTGCTTTTGCTCATCTGCTTGTTTTTCGAGTAGGGAAACGCCAGCAGGTAGCTCTTCGATCTCCTTGTCTGGGTCGAAATCTTTGTCAGGTTCAGTTACTGAACCGATATGGCGCTCTGCTTGCTCATGAGAGACTTTGTCTTCTTTAGCTAAGCTAGCTTTTGCCTCTTGTAAATTTTGTTCATTGAGCGGTTTATACAGTGTTGTTTTTTGCTCATCATCGATCGTCTTAAAGGCACTAGTAAGACCTAAGCGACCAGTTTTCTGTGCCGGGATAATTTGACGTACACTGGCAATCAACACTTGGAAATTCAGCTCAGGATTTTGTTCTGTGGCTGCTTCTACAATCCAATCAGCAGCTTCTGCTTGATCTTGCGCTTCATGCAATAAATGCAACACTTCATCTTGACCGACTGCATCTAGCAGGTCGCTATTAGTCAAGATTAAGCAGTCATTTTCCTTAAACTGTGCAATGTTAGAGTACTTGATCGTACCAGCTGCACCAGCAATATAATCGGTGAAATTACTCAGCTGTTGACCAGAATAATTTACAGCTTGCAGACCTTCGGCACTGTCAGTTAAGGGATAGAGCGCATCATCACGATATAGCAACGCAACACCCTTACCAGTAGTAACTGCGCAAACTTCCACATCTTTAACTAAAATACCTGCAAAATATGGATGGCGCTTATTGCTACGGAGCAATGATGCAGGACCAGTAACTGCTACCGCACAATCAGCCAAATCGTTGATCTCAACCCCAATATCTTGCGTTCCACGCTTGACTGAATCCAGCATGTTCTGCATAGAAACTAAGGCAGAGTCACCTTGATCCCAATGTGCTTGTTGCGTGCCGTAAAGCGCATAGAAGAAACCTTGATCTTCACGCTCTGTAGTTACATCGGCATGTTCTTGTTCTCTGCGTCCAGGTAGACGACCATCGAGAAAGAACCCTTCTTTCAAACGGTTTTCATTTTGATAATTTGCATTAATTGTTGTCGCTAAGCGAACTGTAGCGTATCGCGAAATCTTAGCCATGTGTCCCCCAGCTAAAGTTAAGTTATTGATCAACTATTACTTTCAAAATTGGTAAAAAGTCATTATTTATAATAGGACACTAAAAGAGGAGTTACAAGAAACTAACCAAACAAGTAATGCAAAGCATCTTGCACTTTGGCTACATACTTGATCTCACAGTCATGTAAATCTTTAAGCGCCTGTAATTCTTTGCGGTTATGCTCTGGTAGTACAAAGCATCTCCAACCTAGTCGTCTCGCTTCGTTCACTCTTTTTTCTACGTTCAAGATACCTCGAACTTCACCTGATAAACCCACTTCACCCAAAATAATCACCGACTGCTTAATCGGTTTTTCGTACATGCTAGAAACGACTGCCATCAAAACTGCCAGGTCAGCTGCTGTTTCTTTGATCTTTAAGCCACCAGCTACATTGATATAAGCATCGCTATTCAGAGTTGACTGGTTCATCATTTTACCTAGCACAGCGAGCAACATAGAAAAACGCATGCGATCTATGCCCTGTGCCATGCGTAACGGTTGACTATATACGTTAGAAGCAATCAATGCTTGAATTTCTAATAAAATAGCTCTTGTTCCCTCAATACCTGCCGTTACCGCTGAACCAACTAATTCCTGCGGTCTACCAGCAAGTAGTGTTGCTGAAACATCTTGTACCGCACTTAGTCCTGTTTGGTTCATCTCGAACACACCCACTTCATCAGTTGTGCCAAAGCGATTCTTTACGGCACGCAAGACACGGTACTGTTGCAAGCCTTCTCCCTCAAAATAGAGTACTGTATCTACCATGTGTTCAAGAATGCGAGGTCCTGCCAGCGATCCCTCCTTGGTCACATGCCCCACTAAAACCACGGTAATACCTAGATCTTTAGCGATACGCAATAGCCCAGCTGTTGCTTCACGCACTTGGCTCACACTGCCCGGTGCTCCTGGTATCTCTGGCACAAAAATAGTTTGAATGGAGTCGATGATAACTAGCTCTGGCATATCTATTGCTAGTTTTTGCGCAATTACACTGAAGTCAGTTGCTAACAATAAACGAATTGCTTTGCTCTTAATTTTCAATCTTTCTGCTCTCAACTTAATTTGGGCTGGCGACTCTTCCCCCGAGATATACAAGCACTTATGTTTTAAGGCCAAATGCCCTAGTACTTGCAATAAAAGTGTGGATTTACCAATGCCAGGATCACCACCTAGTAAAACCAAAGAACCCTTTACTAAGCCACCGCCTAAAACACGATCCAGTTCACTATCACCAGTTTTCAAGCGTTGTTCTTTGGATCCACTGACTTCTGTTAAATCAATGATTTGATCTTGCTGTGCACTAGCACTGAGCCAGCCTTGTGTTTGGCTTTTAACTAATTCACTAGCTAATTGTGCTGTTCCTCCGGCACGTTTGCCTCTCGCATTTGCAGGCTTCGTTTCCTTAGGAGCTTCCACCATCGTATTCCACTCACCACAACCAGGGCACCTACCCATCCAACCAACAACTTCAGTACCGCATTCTTTGCAGAAATATATGTCCTTTTTTGCTTTTGCCATAAGTAACCTCAGTATTAGTTTGGCTCAATTGCGGTGGACCAGTCTAAAAATTCTGACAATCCCTGACAAATTGTTCTAACGCATCTGGACTATGCATAATTATTTGCGCACCATGTTCTCGCAATTGTTCCGCACTGCGAAATCCCCAAGTAACACCTACAGCTAACATGCCAGCGTTAATACCTGTCTGCACATCAGTATCGCCATCACCAACAAACGCCATTTGCTGAGGTTGTAGTTGTAATTTCTCAGCTATTGCTAGCGCTACGCTGGGATCTGGTTTTCTAGGTAAATCATCGCGCAAGCCTTGCACCACCGCAAAATTGATACCATATGGCGCAAAGCAGAAATCTACAACTTTTTTAGCTTGCACGTCTGGTTTGTTCGAGAGTACAGCCATCTTGACACCTTGGTTTTGTAATTCTAAAAGAGCCTGTGGTAGTCGTGGATAGACTTCCACTTGATGACAACAAAATTGGTCAAAATAGTACATGTAGCGTTGGTAGACTTCTTCCGCTTCTTCTGCTGTGAGTTTGTGCCCTGTTAAAGCGAAAGCATCTTTGCCAAAATTACGAGCACCATAACCGAAAATTGAACGGTATTGCTCGTAAGTTGGAGGAGTTATTTGTCGTTCACCAAACACGTGCTCCACACTGTAAATAATGGACTGAATCGTATTAGCCAGCGTACCATCTAAATCAAAGATGATGCCCTTAATCTTAGGTATCTGATCGACCTGAATGCATTCGATCTCATCTTTTCTGCTTGCTTGATTAATATCTGACATATGCGCCTCTGTGCTAAAAGAATAACTAGACTTCAATTCTATAAAAAAAGCTATCCGAAGATAGCTTGGTGGACGATATGAGGATCGAACTCACGACCTCCGCATTGCGAACGCGGCGCTCTCCCAACTGAGCTAATCGCCCATAGGTAAAAATTTAGTCAAATACTTATCAATCTGTCAAGTTATGCATGTTAAACTGAAACCATATTATAACTTGAACGGAGAATGCCTATGTTAAAGATTGAAAACGTCAGCAAATCTTACGGTTCTAAACTGGCTGTCGATAACCTAACTTTAGAGTTAAAAAAAGGTGAAATTTTCGGGTTGCTGGGTCCTAATGGCGCTGGCAAAACAACTACCATCAAGATGTTAACAGGAATTCTACCGATTGATAAAGGTACTATTACCATCAACGGCTACAATATCGCTACACAGCCTTTAGAAGCAAAATGGCAATTCTCGTATGTGATGGATTCACCAGATCTGATGCTAGGTAGCAAAGGTATTACCTATCTCAACTTTTTAGCAAACGTCTATCAATTATCCAAAGCAGAAGCAAGCCGTCGTATTTCCATTTTGGCTGAACGTTTCGATATGACTTCCGTTTTGAACGATAAGATTCAAAGCTATTCGCATGGCATGCGTCAAAAAATGATGGTAATGGGCGCACTAATTAATAATCCACCACTTTGGGTGCTGGATGAACCACTGACTGGTTTAGATCCGAAATCTTCGTTCTTACTTAAAGAAATGATGAAAGAACACACTGTAGCTGGTAACACTGTACTTTTTTCTACCCACGTTTTAGAGGTGGCTGAAAAACTGTGTGATCGTGTGGGTATCATCAGCAATGGCAAGTTAAACTTTGTCGGTACACTAGATGAATTACGTGCTCAATCTGGTCAAAGCAGTTCTTTGGAGCAATTATTCCTAGAGTTAACCGAAAGCCATTACGACGAGGTGAACAATGCCTAGAAATGGAAGTTTGCGTTCTGATATACGCGAAATTTATCTGTTGCTTAAACAGATGCAGTACAACCCAGCTTCTGGCTTATCTAAGCGTTCAAAATCTGGCTTACTCAGCAATATCAAAAACAAATCTGGCAAGTTAGTGATGATAATTTTGATCTTTGCTTATCTTGGCTTCATTGGTTGGACTCAGGGTAGACTGATGAACTATACACCGGAGGCAAGTATCGCTTCCTTTCGTTATGCCATCCTGTTTACTTTCATGGGTACTGTGTTTACTGTGTTCAGCTTTATGTTTACCTCGAACGACACCGATCTCTATCTGACTCTGCCACTCAAAGTCAGCAACATTGCTAGAGCCAAAAGTCTTTTCGGCTACTTGCCTAGCTATATGCTATCTTTCTTCGCTCTGTCAGTGTTATTCGGTGGGTTATTCCATACACAAGCATCGATCATTGAGTATGTACTCTCAGCCTTAACAATATTGTTATTACCACTGTTTGTAGGTTCTATTTTCAGTTTGCTAGCAGTACTCTCATTGCGCATCATACCAGTAAAAAATAAGAAAAAACTGTCGCACTACCTACAGATATTGCTGGTTATAATCACGATCCTGGGTATTATGGTAATGTCCTTAAGGACGTCAATAGACAGTGCAAGACAACCGATTACCACAGTATCTGAACTAGTGGAATTATCTGGCAAATCATACTTATTCATTCTTGGCTTCCCTGCCTTTTGCTATTTCCAAATGGCATCAGGGGGGTTTGCTCCTACAAGCATTGCCATGTGGGGTAGCATTGCACTGATAGCCACTATCGCTTTAACTGTTGTCAGTCAATTCGTGCTAGGTAACATCTTCTTCTCTGTCTACAACTCTTTTCAAAATGGCGATAGTAATCGTAAAAAACTTAAACTCTCTTATGATCAAAGTGGTATGCTTCCTCGCGAATTACACAAGCAGATCAAAAAGCGTAGCATACTCAAATCACTCATGCAGGCTGATTTTGACACCATCAAAAACGAAACAATGCTACTTATCGATGCATTAATGCCCAGCCTTATCTTGCCCTTGATCCTCTTGGGATCTTCTGGCTATGGTCTGTACGTGGCGCTAACGGAGGGAGGTCAACGCTTCGGCGATCTATTTTCCGGCATCAGGAAATCAACTGCAACCCTCACTTTTGATTCGCCCTACTTCATCCCCGTGTTTGCTATTGGCTCCATGGTGATTGCTGGTATCTGCGCTTTCAATAGCATCTCTTCTCAGCTGTGTATGAGTTCCTTTACCCGTGATAATTTGCGCATCAATTTAATCAAGCGTTTACCTATTAGCTTGAATACCTATTGGTTTAGCAAATTTTGGCTGTGTGAGTTATTGCTCAACGGAGTTGTATTCAGCTTATTAGTTTTGATCTGCTTGATTATAGGACTTAAATGGTACTTACTGCTCTATTTAATCGTGGTTTATATTGCTTTCAGTTCGATGAGTGTCGCAGCTACCCTGTTCGCTGATATCATCAATCCACTATTGAACTGGAGTAGTTACCAACAGCTCAAAATGCGTTTTGGCGTATTCTTCCGTGCATTGATTTTGCTGAGTATACCTCTAGCTCTCTCACAAATTCCTTGCTATTACTTGTACAGATCTGCTGAGATAAGCAGTCAGACTATGTTTACCATTTTCAGTGTCCTTAACTTGGTAATAAGCGTGGGCTTCTTTACTGCTTACAAAATACTTGCCATCAAAAAACTAGAGAAAACTTGTGCATAGTAGGTATCAATGAACACTACACCGATGAACAAATTTCAGCCGATCATTGATCAGGCTAAAGAATTAGCTAGTCAAAGTGAGTGGCAACAGGCAATCGACCTGTTGCTACCGCTTAAGGCAGAAAAAAAACTATCTCCAGATCAGCAGGCTGATGTCTGGCTAACTTTAGGTAAGTACTACACTCGGTTGGGAGAATTTCAGCAAGCCAGTGCACATTATGATGAAGCCTATAAGAAAGCTGAAATCAGAGATAAATTACCCGAGCTCGCCAAAACTTTGCATCAGCAAGGTTTGCTCGAAATCCAGCGTCAGAATTACGATCAAGCACTGGGCTATTTTCGCAAGGAATTGACTAAATTGAGTTCAGAGTTTGCCAATTACTTTTCATTTTTATCGGAGAACTACTATCAGCAAGGTTTGATCATGTTGCATTTAGAAGAGTTCTCGGATGCTAGAGTTTATTTGGGTCATGCTATAACTTATGCAGGTCCCAATAACAACCACAATGCCAAAGGTAATGCACTTATTGCTTTAGGCAAACTCAATATGATTCAAAACAAGAAAAAAGATGCCCTTAAAACTTTCCGTCAAGGTTACGAAAGCTTCAAACAATCTGGCAATAAAGCAGGCGTGGCTTCTGTTTTAAAATTGATCAACGCTTTTGAAGATATTTTCCAAAAAGAAAAAGGATCACGTTCTGGTTGTCAAAAAATGCTTGCCAAAATTGATGAGCTGATAGGAGAACTTTAATGCGTTGTGTGACTACAATCGGTCAAGATAGCCATCGCTTTATCAGCTCTGGTGATAAAACCTTAGTACTGGGAGGTTACACCATTCCTGGAGAACTTGGCTTAGATGGGAATAGCGATGCTGATGTTGTTTTACATGCTTTAACTAATGCTATTTCTGGCTTAACTGGCACCCCTATTTTAGGCGCAGCTGCCGATCGTTTATGTGCTGCTGGGACCACCGATAGCAAAGCCTATTTAGAACTGGCTTTAACTGATTTAGCTACACAAAATCGCTGGCAATTAACTTTTATTAGTTGCTCCATTCAAGCTAAAAAACCTAAATTATTGCACCACTTACCTGCTATCCGTCAATCTATAGCAAATTTGGTCAATTTACCGCTAACAGATGTAACTATTACCTGCACTACTGGCGAGGGCTTAACTGGTATGGGAAGAGGTGAGGGTATGGAATGTATCTGCTTACTCTCAGCTCGTGAGAAATAAGGTTTTATTAAGAATTTATGCAAAAAGGCAGTTCATTTTAAACTGCCTTTTAGTTTCTAGAAACTTGCTCAAAAAGCTATGTTAGTTTTGTGTCAGCATCTCGACCAATTCACTTGCATCTTTTAAGCCGAAATCAACTGTGCTTTCATTTAGGACAATGCACGGCACGGACATAACATGATACTTGTCTTTTAGTTCTGGCGCATGATTGAGATCGTGCACGGTTAAGCTCAAATTAGGAGCATAACTCATCAAGTGAGTGATGCTGTTAACCAATCCTGGGCATTTGGTACAAGTCAGTGAAACAATCACATCTAGGTGCTGAGTTTGAGTTAAGCCTGCCAGCTTAGTGACCAAATCAGCTTGTAACGGCTTTTGTGGTCCAGCTAAGTGGTACAAAGCTAAGACAAACGAGGTAAACTCATGTCCCCCTGGAATGCCGTTAAAGCGATAGGGCAATTCTTTTTCGCCAGCTTTGACTGTGATATAGGCGATTTCATCTGCACCAATTTCAATCAATTCGGTATGACAATTATTAGCAACTGTCTCTAACTCGGCTAAAAATTGGCGCATTTCACGTGATAATTCACTGCTGTTAACATGGCCGTAGATAGTAACTTCGGCATCAATACGGGAAAAGACAGTCTGTAGTTGTGGAATCATTTCCGCATCAATAAAGGTACCGGCTTGCTGATTTATACTTTCTTGCTTGCTAGTTGTACTTGGCGTAACTTGAGCAGGTGCTTTTACTTCTGTTACTAGGCTGGGAATACCTAAGCGCTCATGCAACTCATCTATATAGGCTTTTGCTGTAGTGCTGGCAATAGCACCATCACTACTAGCTGTTACCGCCTGGCGCAAGTTTTTAATACGTAAATCGCCTACTGCATAAACACCAGCGATATCAGTTTGCATCAGTTCATCGGTAACAACATAGCCTCGATCTAAGGAAACCTGTCCTTCCAGCAACTGTGTATTGGGTAGATAACCAGAAAAAATAAATACACCAATAATATCTGTATCATTGGTATAAGTTGTTTCTTCTCCTGTTTCAGTATTACGGAAAACAATGGTATTGGGCATATCTCCACCCTTGACCGCAACAGGCACCGTGTTTTTATACACTGTTATCTTTGGCTCGTGCTGATAAACCTTTTCCATAATTGGCTCAGGACAAATCAGTTCTGGCTCACGCACCAACATCGTTACCGATTTACCATAGCGTGTTAAGAACATTGCCTCTTCAGCTGCTGCGAGACCGCCACCAATAACAAAAATATCTTTACCAGTAAAGAATTCACCGTCACATGTTGCGCAATAAGCAATGCCGTGTCCTTTGTATTCTTGCTCTCCTTCGAAACCAAGCACACGTGGTTTTACACCCATGGCATTGATAACAGTTAAGGTGCGATAAGTGGCGAAATCAGTTGTCACTGTCTTGATTTCACCTTTAAGATCTAAAGACTTAACCTGTGCAATCTTAATTTCTGCACCAAAACCTTCAGCTTGGCGAGCCATCTCAGTAGTCAGTAATTCACCTGAAGTTTTATACACGCCAGGATAGTTCATCACTTCTGCCGTTAGTGCCACTTGACCGCCGATGCGTTCTTTCTCTAATAACAGTGTTTTTTGTTTAGCACGTGCGGAATAAATGGCGGCCGTTAAACCAGCAGGACCGCCGCCAATAATAACCACATCGTATAGATCTTGATATGATTTTTGCTCCATAGAACCTCTACAGCTGACCAACTAAATCTAAGCTAGGCTTCAAAGTTTTTGCGCCTGGCTCCCACTTAGCGGGGCATACTTCACCCTCGTGCTCAGCTACGAATTGGCAGGCTTCTAATTTGCGCAATAATTCATCAGCATTGCGACCAACACTTCCTTGAATGACTTCATAGAAAACAATTCTGCCCTCGGGATTAACGATGAAGCTACCACGCTCAGCTTGTCCTGCTTCTTCGATATAGACTTCAAAATCACGTGCTATCTTTCCGGTAGGATCAGCGATCATCGGATATTGCAACTTCTTGATGGTATCCGATGTGTCATGCCATGCTTTATGTACGAAAGCACTATCACAAGATACAGAATAAATCTCGGTATTTAATTCTTGGAATTTATCGTAACGCTCAGCCAAATCAGCTAGCTCTGTAGGACAAACAAAAGTAAAATCTGCAGGATAAAAGAAGAAAATTGACCACTTTCCTTTTAAGTCTTCGCTAGAGATTTTAATGATCTCGTTGTTGTGATAAGCGTCAGTTACAAACTCACCGACTTGCTTGTTGATTTGTGACATAAGTCCTCCTCAGAATTCTCAGTTTTAGAATGAGTCTAAATTGTAGCACAGTTCTAGTAGTTGATTCCCAAAACAGCTTTGAGTTTTTGTAAATTCTCGCTCGCAATCTTACGTGCTTCTTCACTATTGTTTTTCAGTATTTGCATCAACTCTTCATCGTTCTGAGCTATGGCTTCTCTGCGCTCACGAATCGGCTCCAGTTCAGCCTGCAAGCAGGTCTCTAAACGTCGTTTTACTTTGACATCTCCTAATCCACCACGCTGATAATGCTCTTTCCACTCTGCTAATCCTTCTTTATCAGTATCAAAAGCATCTAGGTAGGTGAAAACAGGATTTCCTTCAACTTTACCTGGATCCTCCACTCTTAGATGACCAGGATCAGTGAACATGCTCATCACTTTTTTTCTGACTGTGTCGGCATCATCAGATAAATAAATACAGTTACCCAGTGATTTGCTCATCTTGGCTGAACCATCAATTCCAGGCAGACGGGTTACAGTTGAGAGCAACGCCTTACATTCAACCAAAACATCTGTATTGAAGTGATGGTTGATATGACGCACTATTTCATTGGTTTGCTCAATCATGGGTAATTGATCATCACCTACAGGAACCAAGGTAGCGTTAAAGGCAGTAATATCAGCGGCTTGACTGATGGGGTAGTTCAAGAAACCTGAGGGAACAGTGTTGCCATATTCTTTTTGATTCATTTCGCTCTTAACGGTCGGATTGCGAAGCAGACGAGCCAGAGTGACAAAGTTCATATATAACACTGTAAACTCGGTCAATTCTGGCACCAATGATTGAATAAAAATTCTGTTCTTTTCGAAGGTAAGACCACAAGCTAAATAATCACGGGTTACTGCCAAAACACTTTCTTTAACTAAACTCGGATTATGGGCATGATCTGTTAACGCCTGCATATCGGCGATCATGATATAAGGTCTATCATAAGTCTCTTGTAGTTCTAAGCGCTTTCTCAATGATCCCACATAATGACCTATATGTAGCTTACCTGTGGGTCTGTCACCAGTTAGTACAATATCTTGCTTCATCTTATTTCCCTCTCGCTAGTAACTGTTTAATCTCTTCTTGGTTAAAGTGATATTTTTGCGGACAAAAATGACATTCCAATGTTATGCCTTGCTCATCTTGTGCTAATTCCTGTAGTTCAGTATCACCTAAGGTGAGCAACGCCTTTTCCATACGCTCTTTACTGCAATCGCACTGATAACTGACGGGATAACTACTGCCATACTCTAATTCAGGATCACCCAAAAACAGATCGATCAACTGATGCGGATTAAACCCATCACTCACAAAATCCGTTATATCAGGAAAGCCAGCTGCTCTTTTTTCTAACCAATCTAAGAGCTCGTCTGTTGCTCCTGGCATTACTTGAATCAATAAGCCTCCGGCAGCCACAACTCCGCTCGATTCCACTTTAACCCCTAGAGCTAAAATGGTAGGTACCTGCTCTGAGTAGAAACAATAGGCAGTTAAATCTTCGGCGATCTCACCTGAAACCAAATTGGTGGAGCCGACATACGGCTCTTTTAAGCCAGTATTACGCACAACTGTCAGTTGTCCTTGCCCTACTACTGCGCCTACATTGTACTTGCCCTCACGCAAATACACAGCTTCAGTATGGGGGTTACCCACTAATCCTCTGACTTTACCTTTAGGTTCAGCTATCGCCGTCATTCCACCAATGGGACCATTTCCACGCACAACCAGCGAGAGCTGATCGCTGGTATTTTTTTGGTCGATACCTAGTAACAGCGCACCCGTCATCAGTCTGCCGAGAGCCACTGTGGCAATAGGCGACAAATCGTGGTACTTTCTCGCTGTATCACAAACTCTAACTGTTCTTACTGCTACACAGCGAAGTAAGCCGTTTTTAGCTGTACCACGAACAAGGTAATCATCCTGTTCTCTGTCATAACTATCTTCACGATATAAATCTTGTTTAAGTGCTTGTGTATCCATCTCCTCTATACTAACAAATCAAACATTTTTACAGGCAAAAAGCACCAACCCTTGAGTTGGTGCTTTGCTATAAATTAAAGTTAGACCTTATAGTGAATATGATAGGTTATATGAGTTAAACTCTCTTGCTAGTTGTATCTGTACTATAGTTGCAAGAAAGCATATTTTTATCACAACTTCCATGCCACATTTGTAGTAATTCTCTGTATCAGTTACCTGAAAATCCAACCTTACCAATTAGCGTTATGCCATAAGAAAATCAATTGTCTGTTTTGAGTTCATGCTACATGAATAATTAAAAATAATTATCCAACTTAGGCAGAGCTTCAATCACAGCTTCCAATGCTTTCTGTAGGAGCTTACGACTAGTAGCTAAATTTACTCGGATAAAACCTGCACCACTCGGTCCAAAACTTTCTCCTAAGTAAACTTCCACTCCTGCTTCATCTAGCAACCAACGTTCCAAAGCAGTTTTAGTAATTGCATGTTTGACAGCATAAGCACGGTAATCAAGCCAAAGTAGGTAGGTGCCCTCTCGTGGACTGATGTTTAATTCCGGTAGATGTTCATTTAGATATTGACGAACAAAATTTTCATTTTGATCTATGTAGTTGCACACAGCCTCTAACCAGGCCCTAGCCTCACTTTCTCTATAGGCTACAGGCACAACAGCGCTAGCAAAACTGGTGGGATTATTCATGCCCATTTTCTTGATCTCTAACTGAATTTGTTCACGCTTAGTTTGAGAAGGAACAATCAGCCAAGATAAAATCACACCAGGCAGGTTAAAAGTCTTAGTCAAGGACGAAGCAATAATTATATTTTCGTTTAGTTCTTCACTGTAGTTGAGCAAAGAATTATGTTTAAAGCCTTGACGTAAAAGATCGGCATGGATCTCATCTACAAACACAGTTAGCTTATGTTTTAGCGCAAATTCAGCTAGCTGAGATAACTCTTGTTTCGTAAAGCACCTACCCGTAGGATTATGTGGATCACAGAGCAACAGAAACTGCGTATTGTCTTTAATTCTTTGCTCCATATCGGCAAAATCGATTCGCCAAGACTGTGTTTTATCTTGTATTAAGGGGCTTCCTAGCAGTTCACGATCATTTAGAGTTACAGCTTCTTGTAACGGTGAATATAGCGGAATATGACCCAGGCAGGATGCTGTTTGATCGGTAAACAGACGCACACACATATGCGCAGAAGTTGTGATACGAGGCACAAACACAATCCACTCTGGGTCAATCTCAATACCATATTGTTTTAGATTCCACTCAACGATAGCTGAAGCAAACTCTGTTGAGAGCATGCTATAGCCATACACGCCATGATCAATAATTTTTTGAAAATGTTGCGTGATGCAAGGAGCAACAGGAAAATCCATATCGGCAACACCCAAATGAATAAGCTGGCGTTTACCCTCTGGATCTTGCTTTAAATCTAATTCATCCCATTTACAAGACCAGGTGCCGTGTCGATCTGGCACCTGGTCAAAATACTTCTCTGAAAAAGTCATTTTATCCTCAATTAGGCTTGTTTCTGCTCTTCTTTGGGTACTAATTTCTTAATACCAAAACCTGTGTATCCGTAGATAACAGCAAAGATGACACCTGTGTAGCATAAAATCGCATAAGGCAAATAAGTTAGTGTAGCAACACCAACCGTGGTTGCCATGTAGTTACCGGCTGCTGTCCAAGGAACGATGGGCTCCACTACTGTTGCTGAATCCTCTAAGGTACGAGACAAGTTGCGTGGATCTAAGCCACGTTTAACGTATTCTTCGCTAAACATCTCGCCTGGAATCAAGAGAGATAACTGACCATTGCTGGTTACAAAGACGGTTAAAACTGTTGATACCACTGTCGTTAAAATCAAGCTGCCTGTACTCTTAACACCTTTCATCAAGCGAGCTAACACAATATCAAGAGAACCCGTAACAGAAATTGCACCTGCAAAAGCATAAGCACAGAATGCAATCAAAACAGTTGATAGCATGGAAACCATACCACCACGCTCTAACAATCTCACTAAATCTGCACTGAGTTCTCCTGCCACACGACCAGTGCCCAACATCTCTACACTGAAACCTGAAATAGCTGCTTCAAAACTTTGTTGAATGCTGAATCCTTGGAACACAATTGCATTAAAAATAGCCACCGCACTAGATAAGAACATTACGGGGATGGTAGGTTTTTGCAGAATAGATCCTGCTAAAACAATCAATACAGGTAACAAAATAAAGATATTCAGACTGTAAATTTCAGAAATCTGACTCGAAATGATGCTTACTTGTTCTGAAGTTGCTGAAGCTGTAGCCGCTGAATGTGAGGTGTAGCCAATAATCGTATAGACAACAATACAGATAGCTGCACCCGGTAGCGTGGTATAAAACATATGCTTGATATGGTCGTACAAAGTACTACCAGCTACGATCGGGGCTAAGTTAGTCGTATCTGATAGAGGTGACATTTTATCACCAAAATATGCACCTGATACAACTGCACCAGCAACCGCAGGCAAGGGAGCACCCATAGCGGTTGCAACACCCATCAAGGCTACACCGATGGTACCTGCTGAACCCCAGGATGTACCCGTACAAATTGATACCACTGATGTAACTAAAAAGGCTGTGACAACTATATGTTGTGGACTGATTAATTTAAGGCCATAGTAAACCATCATGGGAATGGTGCCACCAATAATCCAAGTACCGATCAGAAAACCGACAATAATCAGAATAAAAATTGCAGGCAACGTCTTAGTCAATTTACTGACAACGCTGTCCATGATCTCATCCCAGCTATAACCTAAAAATACGGCGATGATACCAGCTACAATGGCAGATACCAACATCAACACTTCGGCGCGCAAGCCCAAGTAGGCATAGCCGCCACCCAATAAGATAACCATCATGATGATGGGTAAAACCGCTAAAAAGAAAGTCGGTTTTTTCTTTTCTCTTTTCCTCTGCATAATTCCTCTACTCATTTAATTAGTTTTTCTTTTATGTGCTTCCTAGCCCAATTTTGCTAACTCCTGCCAACATGTTTTCAAGTTAGGATAAAGGGCACGATATAAGCGATAAAAATCCATGTAGCGTTGATGAGCTTCGCTAGTAGGCTTAGATGTTTCACCCTTATGCACAGCCACTGCACATGCTTCTTGCACTGAACTGTATACACCAGTGCCTACGCCAGCGAGCAATGCCACACCTAGGGCTGGTCCTTCATTGGCACGTAAGCTACTGACCTCACAGTTATAAACGTCTGCCAGCATCTGTCGCCAGAAGTCACTAGCACCGCCACCCGTCACCAACATATCGTCTATCTGCAAGTCCATATCTCGCATGATGTTAAGACAATCTAATTGCGAGAAAGAGACACCCTCTAACACAGCACGCACTAAGTCAGACTTTTGATGCATGCTCGATAAACCAAAGAACACACCACGGCATTCAGCATCTAAGTGTGGGGTTCTCTCTCCATTCAGATACGGCAAATAAAGTAAACGATTAGACCCGATGGGCGCTGTGGATGCCAGTTGATTTAAGATCTCATAAACACTTGTATTCGAACTCTTAGCTTGCTGTTCTTCTAGACTACAAAATTGCTCCTTAAACCACTTGTAAGAAAGACCTGCCGCTTGAGTTACACCCATACAATGCCATGCACCAGGCACAGCACAACAAAAAGTATGAACTCTGCCTTGTGGATCTAATTTCATACTGTCAGTATGGGCGAACACAACGCCTGAGCTACCGATAGTGGTAAAAGCTCGACCCTCTGTCACTACACCTGTACCGACTGCAGCGGCTGCATTATCACCAGCACCACCAACTACAGGGGTGCCTGCACGTAAACCAGTAAGCTCAGCTACTTTTACGCTCACTTCACTAGTTACTTGAGGTGACTCGTACACAGGAGCTAACAGCTCTGCATCAATGTCTAACTTTTGTAGTACTTCCTTAGACCAACAACGATTAGCTACATCTAAGAGTTGCATACCGGAGGCATCCGATACTTCTGTGGCAAATTCTCCGGTTAAACAAAAGCGCAAATAATCTTTGGGTAAAAGAATTTTATGACAACGCTCATAATTTGCCGGCTCATGCTTGCGTACCCACAAAATTTTTGAAGCAGTAAAACCAGGTAATGCCGGATTAGCCGTGATTTCTAGCAACCTTTTTTCACCTACTAACTCAGTGATTTCAACACATTCCTGCGCTGTTCTTTGGTCACTCCAAATGATGGCAGGGCGAATTACCTCGCCCTGCTTATCTAACATTACTAAGCCATGCATCTGCCCTGATATACCGATGCCTTTAATACTTTCACTCCCTAGGTTGAATCGCTGCTTCAGCTCGGCTACCACTTGTTTTACAGTCTTAAAACAAGCTACTTTCCACGCTTCTGGCTCTTGTTCATTCCAACCATTCTTGGGAGTGAGTACTGGATACTCTGCCACTGCTGTTACCAGCACTTGACCTTTATCGTCAAATATCTGTGTCTTAGTAGCAGAAGTTCCTAGATCGATACCCATCAAACAGTTCATAAATTTCCTCTTAGCTGAACATGATGCTATTGAGCAGACTCTCCAGCATTTCTTGTTTACCACTGGGTGCTTTGACAGCCTTTAACTCGAGAGCGTATTGTTCAATCTCTTCAATGCTGATTTCATCTTTTAGAATCTTTTGACCTAATTCACTGTCAAAACTGCTGTAACGTTCTTTGACAAATTCGTCCAATCTGCCATCTTCAATCAGCTTAGCTGCTAAGCGCAAACCTAAGGCAAAAGCATCCATACCGCTGATATGGCTCAAGAAGACATCCTCAGGATCCACAGATTGACGGCGTGCTTTGGCGTCAAAGTTCAAACCACCAGTTGTAAAGCCACCTGCTTTGAGCAACTCATACATTGCCATAGTTGTTTCGTACACATCGGTGGGAAATTGGTCAGTATCCCAGCCTAACAATAAATCTCCACGGTTAGCGTCAATTGAGCCTAGAGCATCATTGCAGGCTGCCATACGCAACTCATGCTGGAAAGTATGGCCAGCTAAAGTAGCATGGTTGGCTTCAATATTCAATTTGACATCTTTTTCTAAACCGTATTTGTGGATGAAGAATAAGGCAGATTGAGCATCGAAGTCATATTGGTGCTTGGTCGGCTCCTTGGGCTTGGGCTCGATATAGAAATTGCCCTTAAAGCCAATTTTGCGACCATAGGCAATAGCTGTTTTCATAAAACGAGCTAAGTTATCTAGTTCAAAAGCAACATCCGTGTTAAGCAGAGTTTCATAGCCTTCTCTACCACCCCAGAATGTATACCCTTCACCGCCTAAAGCAACAGTAATCTCTAAAGCTTTTTTGACTTGAGCCAAAGCATAGGCGTAAGCATCGACAGAGGGAGATGTAGCTGCACCTGCCATGTAACGTGGATTGCTGAATAAGTTGGCTGTACCCCACAGCAATTTCTTGCCACGCTTTTCCATCTCAGTTTTAATCAGATCAACAATTTCATCTAAACGCTGATTGGTTTCAGACAAAGTGCCAGCTTCAGGAGCAATATCACGATCATGGAAACAGAAGTAATCCATATCCAGTTTATCCATGATCTCAAAAGCTACCTGGACACGCTCTTTGGCAATGGCCATGACATCTTGTTGCTCCCATGTTTTGTCCATGGTGTCAGTACCGAACATATCGGTACCTGAAGCCACCAGTGTGTGCCAGTAGGCTAACGAGAATTTGAGATGCTCTCGCATGGTTTTACCAGCGATAACTTCATCCGGATTGTAAAACTTAAAGGCAAAAGGATTTTTGCTTTGAGGTCCCTCGTACTTAATTTGAGGAACGTTAGGGAAATATTCGCGCATATTAGCCTCCTATATTAGCTAAAATTTTTACTTCATTTTGTGTGATGTAATCACCTTTAATTGTTTGCTTATAAACTAAGTGCTTAAAGGCAAGATCAATGGCGTGATAGCCCTGCTGAAAAGGCTGCTGACAAATCGCTGCTTTGATCAGCCCTTGTTTCATGTACTTACGACTGGCTTCAGTGAGGTCAGAGCAAACTACTCGATAATTGTTACCATCTTTTTCCTGCAAGGCTTTACAGACTCCCGCTGTACCAGCTGCCACTATGTAAATACCACCAAACTCTCGTTTCTCTAGTGCTTCAATTGTTCTGACATATGCCGTTTGATCGTCATCCTGACACTCAATAATCTGAGCAATACGCAAATTGGGATAGTGTTCTTGTAAATAATCACTAAAACCTTGAATGCGTAACTCATGGCTAGCAATAGCTTTAGAACCCGTAATCAATAACAGATCGTTGGTGATATCTGAATTCTTGGCAGAGCCAACTTTAGAACCGTGAGTCTCAGTTGTCGCCATCAAACCACACATATTAGCGGCGGTAGCACCATTGCTATAGTAGTCACAACCGACATAGCACAAGCAGTCACTATCCTTAAGCGCTGTATTGATTTGTACTATCACTACACCTTGCTCTCTCAATTCTTGTAGCTTAGCCTTGACCGCTTCATCATTAATTGGATTGAGCAAAACTACATTGGCATCGCTTGCGTCATCTAGGGCTTTAACTTGCACTTGAGGGTGATATCCCTTAATTTTGATAATCTCAACTTTGATACCAAAATCTACAATCTCTTTTGTCGCTCTTTTAATACCAGCAATAACATCACTAAAAAAGGGATTACCCTCTGCAGTGAGAATCACTTTGAGCAAGTAGCTGTTACTCCTTGCTTTGAGCGCTAGTCCAGCACGATTGGGTTGATAGTTCAGCTCTTTAGCAACTTGTAAGATCAAAGCGGCGGTTTTTTCATTAACTCTCCCCCGCTTGTTCAAAACTCTATCTACTGTGCCTCGAGAAACGTTACAACGCTTGGCTATATCTTTGATGGTTGCCATAAGTACCTCTCGTTAAATGTAGCTATAGTAAGCCTACACTAACGAGATTTGCGTCTGCTATAAATATCAAAAGCAACTGCTAATAAAAGAACTAAACCTTTGATCGCTTGTTGCCAATCGATACCGATGCTCATAATGCTCATACCATTGTTGAGTACGCCCATTACCAGACCACCTATTACAGCGCCAATGATTGTTCCAATGCCTCCAGATGCTGAAGCGCCACCGATATAACAAGCTGCGATTGCATCTAGCTCGAAGCCTGTACCTGCCGTGGGCGAAGCAGCATTAAGGCGACCAGAGAAAATAATTCCAGCCACAGCAGCCATTAACCCCATATTGAGATAGGTCAAAAAGAACACTCGGTTTGTGTTAATGCCAGCTAGTTTAGCTGCTGATTCATTGCCACCAAAAGCATAAATATTACGACCTATTACAGTATTCTGGGTGATGAACGTATAGAACACAATCAAAGCCAGTAGCAAAAGTAAGACGAGTGGTAAACCACGGTAGAGAGCGAGCCAGTAGCAACAAAAGAGAATTACCACTGCTTTAACAGCTACCTTGCCAATAAACCAACCCGTTGTTTCTGGATTGTGGCTATACTTCGCCGCTTTTTGTCTGCGTTTCACATCTAACAGCACTACGACTACGGCACAGAGCAAACCCAGCCCCATGGTTAACACGTCTAAATTACCGATCTTAATTTGCGGTAAATATTGTGAAGATACGATGCCATAAGATTTTGGGAATGGTGCTAAGGTATTACCATTGAGAATTACCATAGTCAATCCCTTAAATATGAGCATGCCAGATAATGTAACTATAAAAGCTGGTACTCGCACATAAGCGATCCAAAAACCTTGCCAAGCACCCACAGCCAAACCGATCAATAAAGCCACAACAATTGTGACCCATACAGGATAACCCATGCTGATTGTAAGTGTACCTGCCACTGCACTGATAAAGCCGAGTACACTGCCAACTGATAAGTCAACATTACCAGTCAAAATACAGGGCAACATACCGATTGCTAAAATCAGCACGTAGCTATTTTGCATCACCATTTTGGAAATGTTGATGGGTTTCAACAAAATGCCGTGAGTTAAAAGC
This sequence comes from Bacillota bacterium, assembly GCA_023389255.1. GTDB lineage: Bacteria > Bacillota > Clostridia > Saccharofermentanales > DTU023 > JAEWER01. The sequence goes on along the minus strand of JAEWER010000006.1, from coordinate 1,501 downwards.
TGAAAGAATATCATGATCGCTACTAAAGCGATGAACATAGAGTATTTGCGCAGATTAAAACTGGCTAATCTATGCCTGATCTGATCCATAATTCGCTTCCTCTTCTTTTACTAATTTTTCGTCCACTAAGTCGGCACCGTAGCGCACTATCATCGCCATAATTTCTTCTTGCGAAGTAGTCTTAGCATTTACTTCGCCGATAAAACGACCCTCATTCATTACGTAAATGCGATCGCTGATGCCGATAACCTCCGGCAATTCAGAAGAAATAACTATGAGACCTTTACCTTGTTCTACCATCTGATTAATCAGCTTGTAGATTTCATGTTTAGCACCAACATCGATACCACGTGTAGGTTCATCTAAAATCAACAGATCTGGCTCGTTAAACATATACCTTGCGAGCATAACTTTCTGTTGATTACCACCAGATAAATTCTGCGCTAACTGGAAAACGTCTGGCGTTTTAATGCGTAACTTTTGTCTGTAATCTTCAGCAACTTCAATTTCTTGATCTTTATCGATGACACCCTTATGCGATACCTTGTCCATACTTGGCAAGGTGATATTAGTCTTAATGTCATCGCCCAAAATCAAGCCATTACCTTTGCGATCTTCAGTTACGTAGGCTAGACCAGCTTTCAGAGCGTCAGCAACATTTTCAATTTTTTGCTTTTCGCCTCGCAGATAAATTTCGCCACTAATCTTTGTACCATAGGATTTACCGTACAGACTGCGAGCCAACTCAGTTCTGCCGGCTCCCATTAAGCCAGTAATACCGACCACTTCTCCCCGTCTTACTTGTAGATTGATGTCGTGCAAAATTTGCTGATCACTGACTGTTGGTGAGAAAACATTCCAACGCTTAACTTCAAGTAACGGTTCACCGATTTTACTTTCACGTTTAGGGAAGTAATCGACAATCTGTCTACCTACCATACCCTTAACGATACGGTCTTCATCGAGATTCTGATCGTTTTCTAGAGTTTCAATCACCTGACCGTCACGAATGACCGTCACGTAGTCCGCTGTGCTCAAAACTTCTCCTAACTTGTGCGAGATGATAACGACTGAAATACCCTTGTCTTTCCTTAATTGCTTAATCAGATCAAGCAAGCGCTGACTATCGTCATCGTTGAGCGCAGCTGTTGGCTCATCCATAATCAACAAGCGTACGTTTTTAGCTAAAGCCTTGGCTATTTCAACCAGCTGTTGCTGACCAACACCTAGGTACTTAATCGGCAAATCAGGATCGATGTTTAAGCCTACTAAGTGCAATAATTCACAAGCTTTCTTAGTTGTTTCATCCCAATTGATCAAGCCTCCACGAGCCAATTCATTGCCCAAGAAAATATTTTCTTTGACTGACAACTCTGGCACTAGAGCTAACTCTTGGTGAATGATAGCGATGCCTTTCTTTTCACTATCTTTAATGCCCTTAAAATGACAAACTTCATCTTCAAATAGTATTTCACCGTCATAGGTACTTGAAGGATAAACT
>JAEWER010000030.1 GCA_023389255.1 Bacillota bacterium | reverse complement strand
GTTATGTAATGTATGCGGACAGATTGGTGTTATCAGCTGTGTTTTAAGGCTAGGGTGAACGATAGGTCCTCCACTCGACAAACTATAAGCGGTAGAGCCTGTGGGCGTGGCAACAATAATTCCATCTGCCGGGATGCGTTCAATTTGTTTGTCATCGATTAGCAGATCAAGCGTTAAAATACGTGGATTACTGCCCCGATATATAACCGCATCATTGAGCGCTGTAAATGTTTCTTTAATTGCGCCATCCACCCCATGCAAACTGATTTGCAACATCATACGACTATCAACTGCATACTCTCGTTGCACCAATTGTTTAACTTTAATTTCCATCTCATCGTATTGAATGAGGGGTAAAAAACCAACACTACCTAGATTTACGCCAACTAAAGCCTTGTCCATAGCTGTTGGATGATGGGCTGCTGATAAAAAGGTACCATCTCCACCTAAGCAGATCAGCAATTCACAAGATGCAAAGCTACCTAAGCAATATTTACCTTGGCATTCTAGCTGTAATAATAATAGATATTGCTTACCAAACGCACTCAGTTGCTTTTCTTCGATCACGGCACAAACACCATAAGAAGCCAGCAAGTTGATGAGCTTAGTCGTTACTTTAAGCTCTGGATCACGCTCTGGATTTATAAAAATACCGATAGTTGGTATGGTCATATCCACCTCTAGGCTTTGGTTTTTAATTTCTCACGTACTTTTTGTACTAATGCTTCTCCCACTAAGCCAGCTCGCAGTAGCAATTCTTCACGACTGGCTTGATCAGCTAGTAGGTCAGTTATACCTATAGCCTCTATCTCTATCTCACTATCTCTTAAACTATAAGCGATCTGCTCACCTATACCACCTTGTTTTACACCATCTTCCAGTGTGATCAACTGCTGATAACCAGTTAATAATTCACATAATTCATTAAGCCATGTTTCATCTAGCTTGCTTTGACAACTACCTAGAACTAATACCTGCTCTCGTTCTTTAGCTGATAGTTGCTCAAGACTTTTTAATGTTGATGCTAGTAAAGTGCCCATAGCCAAAACAACTAAACACTTTTGCTCAGGTTGTTTGCTCTCGCCATATACCCTAAAACCTGTTAATGTATCTCCCTTGACTGCATCAGGGTTAGGCAATTGTGCTACCTTGTCACGGGGATAACGTATAGCAACCGCTTGCTTGGCGCTGAGACTGTACTGCAAAGCTTGCCACATATCTTCGCTAGTAACTGGAGAAAATACGTCAATTGCTGGCAAACTGCTAAAAAAAGCTAAGTCATAATATCCTTGGTGAGTTTCACCATCAGCTGGTACTGCGCCCGCTCGATCGATTAAAAATGTTACAGGCAATTTCTGCAAACAAACATCATGAATAATCTGATCCATGGCACGTTGCGCAAAAGTACTATAAATCGTGACATAAGGTCTTAAACCATTGCACGCCATGCCAGCAGCTAAAGTAACCATGTGTTGTTCTGCTATACCTACATCAAAAAAGCGCTGGCTAAATCTTTGCGCAAACTCAGCAGTACCTGTTCCTTGTTTCATCGCCGCCGTTAGCACCGTAATACGTTCATCTTGTTCGGCTAGCGCACAGAGCTGTTCTCCCACAGTACTCGAATATGTTGGTGACTTTTGCAAATTGCTTTCCAGACCTGCCTCAATCCGAAACGGAGCAACACCATGATATTTAGCGGGCATGTTTTCAGCGAAACTGTAACCTTGACCTTTGCGGGTTAAACAATGCAAAATTACTGGCTTACTCAGTGTCCGCAATGCACGTAGATAACGTCTGACTTCTGTTAAATTATTGCCATCAATCGGACCGTAATATTTCAATCCGAGATGCTCAAATACTACACCTTGTTTACGCAAGCCACGCAAACTTTTTTTGAGTTTGCGCAACACTTTTAACGATCCTTTGCCTAAAACAGGTAGCGCATTCAGACGTCTAAACCACCTTGTCTTAAATTGCAGATAATGTGGCGAAACACGCATGGTGGATAAATGATAAGCCATACCACCAACATTGGGATCAATTGACATTTGATTGTCATTTAAGATAACTAAGAGTGGTTCCTGACTTTGCCCTAAGTCATTTAAGGCTTCAAAAGACATACCGCCTGTCATGGCACCATCACCAATCAGAGCCACAACTCGTTGCTCTCGGCGTGTCAAACTACGCGCTCTTGCTATACCCAAAGCAGCTGATACAGAGGTGCTACTATGCCCTGTATTAAAACTATCAAATTCACTCTCACTAGTTTTGGGAAACCCAGACAAACCACCTGTTTGTCTTAGACTTGCAAACTCCTGTTGCCTGCCCGTTAACAATTTCCAGGCATAGCACTGATGCCCCACATCGAATACGATTCGATCGTTGGGGAAGTCGTATTCCAAAAGCAAAGCTACTGTCAGTTCGACAACACCTAAATTGGAGGCTAGATGCCCACCATTAACTGACACTCTTTCGATAATCACTTGACGTAGCTCTGAGCACAGTTCCAGTAACTCCTGCTCAGTTAGCTGACGCAAATCTTGTGGTGTTGCTATTTTAGGCAATATTCTCAGTGGTTTACTTTGATAATTATTCTCATTCATCTATTAATGATCTCGCTTATTGAGAAATTGAGCAATTTCTTGTAGCGTTTGTAGCTTTAAGCCTGCCAGTTTTAGCTCTGTCATTAAACTCTCATTATGTTGAGCCAGGGCTTCTAATTCAGACTTAGCATTATCTATACCCAAACAAGTTACATAAGTCATTTTTTGATCACGTTGATCTTTACCTACGCTCTTGCCCAACTTATCCGTTTTAGCTTGTACATCTAACAAATCATCTTGGATTTGAAACATTGCACCAATATTTTGTGCGTAAGTTCGCATTGTTTTACTTAAGGCTTCGTGTTCTGCTTCACTGCGCAAACTTCTAGTCATAACTAGAGGTAAACAATAAGCTGCTTCCAATAATGCGCCCGTCTTTTGCGCTTGTAGCCTCTTCAAGATAACGATAGCTTCCGCTGTAGCATAAGTATTTTGCTTAGCACTTTGGTCTAAATCTTTACTTTGACCACATATCATGCCACAAGAACCTGCTAATTTAGCTAAATACCAGCCAGCTTCGATCAAATCAACACTGGCTAGACTTTCATTTTTATCAGCAGAACAAGCTTCATAGGCAACTTGCATCACTTTTTCTAGAGCAAAATTCAACAGATAGTCACCTGCTAAAATTGCCATACCTTCACCATAGAGCACATGATTGGTGGGCTTACCACGCCGCAAATCATCATTATCCATTGCCGGTAAATCATCGTGTATGAGTGAGTAGGTGTGAATCGCTTCCAAAGCCAGGGCAAAAGTCAAAACTTGCTCACTCGCTAGTAATCCTTTTTTCCTATGAATTTCAGGTAAACTAGCATAACTAGCAATCAAGATCGCTGGGCGAATACGCTTGCCACCAGCCAAAAGACTATACTTGGCAGCCTCCACCACTTTGTCTTCTGACTTTGGCAAAAAATCTGCCAATCTTTTTTCGATGATTTTTTGTAGCTCAGAATTAGTTTGCATTATTCCTCTGCCTCAATCTCTAAAGGACGTGTTTGCTCTAATATCTGGTCATACTGTTCCAGCCGTTCTTCATATTTGTCCAAACGTACACTGCACCATTGATACAACCATTCAGAGCGTTCTAACAGTTGTAATAAAACATCTATATCTTGTGCATTATGGCTCATCTGGTTTTGAATATCACGCAGTTCGTCCATCGCTTCTTTTAAGCCTTTGGGTTCCTTATCGATTGCAATTTTCATCTTGACCTCTCAGCGGAATAACTCGCACTTCACCATCTCTAAAATGGAGATTTAACGGCAAGTTTGTTACTTGCTCCTTGCTGCTGATCTGTCTGCGTTTTTGATCTAAAACTAAGACATAGCCTTGCTCTAAGATATGTTTTGGTGAACTGAATTCAATCAGTTCGCTTAAACGCTTCAGATCACTCTTCTGATTATTTAATGTCTGCTTGCATTGCGTTAAGCAACTTGCTCCAAGTTGTTTAAGCCTTAGGCGTTCACGCTTAATTGCCTGCAGATAAAGCCTTCTTTTGCTCTCTTGTGTTTCTATTAAAGTTAATTTTAACTGCTTAATATTGTGCAAGGGTAATGCTCGGTTAGCGAGAAAAGTACGTTTAATCTCACCCCGTTGTCTCTGCATTAACTCTTTGACATATAGCAGGTTTTGCACTCTAACTTGTTCAATTATGGCTTTGCTATTTGCAATTTTTAAATCAGGCCAGATCTCTTTACCAGCTTGTGTTGGCGTGGCAAAACTATAATCTGCCACTAAATCAGCAATTGTGTTGTCCTTGGTGTGGCCAATAGCTGTAGCAACTGGTATTGAAGACACAGCGATCTGTTTCGCCAACTGCAAATCATCAAAGCAACTGAAATCACTCGCACTGCCACCACCTCTAGCAAGTAGAATCAGATCTACCTTCGGGGCTTCAGGTGAATTAAAAAATTCGATCCCCGATATTAATTCAAAAGCAGCTGTAGCACCTTGTACACTGCTGGGATAGACCAAAATATCGAGCATATCTTGACGCGATCTAGCGTTGGTTAAAATATCGTGGATTACTTCACCGTTAGTGGAAGTAACAATACCCACTCTTTGCGGATATTCTGGCAAAAGTTTGCGTTCGCGTCGCAAAATTCCCAAACGATCGAGTTCTGACAAGACTTCTGCTCTTTGTTGTTTCAGGCTACCTGTACCACTCAAAGAGAGACCGCTAACCACAAATTGCAGGCTACCTTTGACTTTGTATAATTGCACTTTGCCGATAGCTACAACTTTATTGCCTTCTTTGAGTAAGGTAGTATCCACGTTACTGTTGGCGTAACAAACAGATGCCAAACTAACAACGGCGCGTTCAGCCTCACCATTACTTAGTTGAAAATAAATATGATTCCTAGATGATATTTTGAGATCTCGGATTTCTCCCTCAATAGCTATCCAACCATAAGTTAGATTTAGAGCTTGCAACTGGCTCTCTAATAAGGAGACAAATTCTGCAACAGGAATTACCTGCTTTGTTCTTTGATTGTCCTGCAATATTTTGCGATATAAATCAGCCATCTATTCATCACACTGAGGTGCATCTGAAAAGCGTTGCTCTTTTTTGTTGATAGAAGCCAAAATGCCGTTTATATAACTATGTGAATCATCTGCACAAAAACGATTTGCTAATCTTACTGCTTCTGCTAATGCAACATTGGGAGGCGTGTCACTAGATAATAATTCGTAGCAACCAAGACGCAAGATACATCTATCCAGGAGCGGATTTCTTTCAAAATTCCAGTTTTGCATGTATTTTTTGATAATCTTATCCAGCTTCTCTTGTTGCTCATTAATGTTCTTCGCTGTACTCTGAAAAAACTGATCTCGCAAAAGCTTGGGATCATGCTCCTCACAATAATTCTTTAATACCTCAGCAAAACTCAGATCATCACGGACGCCAGCAATGTAGAGTACTGAAATTAAATGTTCACGCAGATTTTGTCTTGAAATTGCCATATCTATCTCTTATGTGTTCTTCTATGCGTTCTTCTTATTATTTTCGGTTGAACCTGTCTATCTAAATTTACCCGGTGGGAATAGTTTATCCAATAAATTGCGTAAGGTTTCTTTTTGCGTAAAGTATCTCGCTCCAATAAAAAAACCTGCTAAGGTCATCAACAAAATAAATAGAGTTTTCCAAATACCAAAAATCACTAAAAGTAAAGCTATTACAAAAGCAATTATTGCACCTATCCTCCCCGCACCTGAACCATGTAGATTTTCGAAGAGATTGCGAAAAAAGCGTTTATTTTCTGACATAGCTTATCTCTCGACACGGGCTGCAATAGCTTCAACACTCGCTACTTTAACTTGTACTTCAGCAACTTCAATGCCGGTATATCGCTCAATATCTTTGCGCACGCGTTCTTGTACTTTATTCATCATGGCAGGCAATTCTACATCAGGATAGGTCATAACACTCAGATAAATACAAAGTTTACTATCCTTGGTTGCGGTGATTCGAGAGCGGGCGCTCTTAACACCAGCTTGTGCAGCTTTGGTAGCATTCAAGGCAATGCTTTCCAGGGCATCAGTAGATACATCGATGTTACCTAAATTGGTTTCTTGAATGTGTGCTCTACGCATTCTTGCACCCAGTACTGCATACGACAGAGTAATCAAGCCAGTTATTGCTATAAACAGACATAGCAAGAGTAAAGTTAGACGACTACCACTTTCACTAGCGGTAGTAACCAGTACTGTGATCAAGCTATTGAGTATGCTTCGACTAAGCATTGCTAAAATCAAGAGCAAACTGCTAATCACCGCTAAAAAGGCAAAAAAGGTGAGGGCTATTCTTCCCCAACGATTCATGCTTCTACTCCTTTCTTCACCACAGCTACAACCTCTACATTAACAGCTTTAACTACTAACCCAGTGAAATCTTCAACCGCTTTTTTTACTTCTTCCTGAATATTCCAAGCGATATCGGGCAAAACATAACCAAAGTAAGCTACAGGATAGATATTAATGCTCACAAGCTCTGGATTGTCAGTGCTGAAACTAACTGTGACACCATTGCTGTCTTGTTTACCAACAATAGCGTCTTTCAAAGTCATCACTAGACCGCCAGCTAAATCGCACACCCCATCAACCTGCCGAGCTGCTTCTGCTGCGTATTGTGCAACAAAACCACGCGACATAGTCCTTTCACCTTTGATGGATATGTTTTGCTCGCCTCTATTCATTCACTGTATATCTATAGCGATATCAATAACTTATTGTTTGACACGCTCCATATAGTCTCCCGTACGGGTATCAATACGGATGATATCTCCTTCTTTTACAAAGAGTGGTACACGTAATTGAGCCCCTGTTTCTACAATGCAGTTTTTGGTTGCATTCTGTGCGGTATCACCCTTAACACCGGGTTCAGCTTCAGTAACCAATAATTCAACGAAGAAAGGTAATTCAACCCCAAAAATTTCACCTTTGTAGGAAAGAACTCGACAAACCATGTTCTCTTTTAGGAAGCGCAAACCATCACCTAATTGAGCTGCAGTCATGGGTAATTGATCGAAAGTTTCGTTATCCATAAAGTAATAAAGATCACCATCGTTATACAGATAAGCCATATCTTTACGCTCTAGCTGAGCTTCTTGATACTTATCATTGGGTGAAAAACTACGTTCTACCACGGCACCTGTCTTAACGTTGCGGTACTTGGTACGCACAAAAGCTGCACCTTTACCAGGTTTAACATGTTGAAACTCTACTACTTGGAAAACTTGTCCATCCATTTCGAAAGTTACACCATTGCGAAAATCGCCTGCACTAATCATATTTCCTCCCAAAATCATTTGCTAATGATTTAATTTATTGCACATTAAAATCGCAAGCAGATGCCTGCAACATAGTTAATTATAATAGCATAATCACGTTTGCGCAGATAAACCTATTGTTCAGTTTCCCCCAGCCAACGGTCCAAAAATGCATTGAGCTGATCTATGTACTCCTCTGCCTGATGGCGATAAGCATTGAGATGTCCAGTCTGCTGAAATACTTTAGTCGCTGTTTGACTAGGCAGTAAACGAATACGTTCATTAAAGACTGCTGTTATATCGTCTTGTTCTAAAAATTGATCATCGGAATTTGCCATCAATAGCATGGGAATAGTAATACTGCTATAGAACGGAAGCAGATTATCTGTTTCACTACTACCAGAAGACATTTTGACCGCTTGGGGAACTAGTTTGCGCAAGACATATTTTTGATAAAAATTATCTTGTGGAATCTCGGCTTTTATGTAGTCACTTGCCTTGGCTACTGGTGTATCAAAGATAAATGCCTTGATATCTTCTCTGCTAACATTAATTTTCTTTTGTTGTTCAGTCAGTTTTTCACGGGGAGTATCTTTACTCGGTAATTGATCATAAGCAAAAAGGCTTGCATTACAACCAGTACCAATACCAAAGAGCACAAAATCTGTACTACCTGTCAGCTTTTTGATGGTCTGCATGGCAGCTATCACGTCCTCATATTCAAAGTAGCCAAAACCAGAAAGCTCTCCACCAGAATTACCGCTATGTTGCAAGTCGAAAGCGAACACATTGTAGCCCTCTTCTTGCAGATTACGGTATAAATCACCTGTTTTTAAGCCGAATTGCGCTTTACTATCACCATTGTTATGGACGATTAAAATATTCCCGAGAGCTGGATATTTATTACCCCGAAAAAACCAGCCATTAAGCTGGGTTGCCTCATCTAAAGAATAGAAGTTTAATTCATCGTGGGTGGGCATCATATTAGTTGCAAATGGGTTACGTTCTCCACTTTCTCGACGCATCAAATTGTCGGCTGTGGCAAAAACACTGTAAGCTACATATAGGCCAATCAAGGCAAGAAATATGAAGAAAGCTATGAGCACCTTTTTCCACGGGAAACTACGTTTCGGTGTACGATAACTGTCAACAAAATTCGTGCTCATGTAAAATTAACTCCTCAGCTTTCTACTAAGTGTATTATACGTCTATGGATAATTTGACAAATCAACCAGTTTTAATTTTAGGTATTGAATCATCTTGTGATGAAACTGCTGCCTCCGTAGTCAAAAACGGAACTGAAGTTTTGAGCTATGTTATTGCTTCTTCTGCCAGTATTCATCGTCAATTCGGTGGCGTTGTACCCGAAATAGCTTCTAGGCAACATGTGCAATACATTTTACCAGTGATTAACCAAGCTCTAGCTGATGCTGGAATTGATTTGTCTGATATCGATGCCATTGCTGTAACTCAGGGTCCCGGATTAATCGGTTCCTTGTTGGTAGGTGTAACAGCTGCCAAAACGCTAGCTTTTTGTGCTAATAAGCCGCTGTTGGCGATCCATCATTTAGCAGGTCACATTGCTGCCAATTATTTGACTGAAAACGCAATTAAGCCTCCCTACTTAGCCTTAATTGTTTCAGGTGCTCATAGCCACATCGTAGAAGTTGTTGATTACACACACTTTCGCATCCTGGCACGTACGAGAGACGATGCTCCAGGCGAAGCATTTGACAAAATTGCACGTGAGATGGGTATCGGTTATCCAGGTGGTCCCATCGTTGATCAACTAGCAAAGAATGGCAATGAGAACTATCTCGCTCTCCCCCACACTAAGTTTAGTGAATCATTCGACTATTCTTTTTCTGGCATCAAAACAGCAACACTCAATCATCTCAACAAGTTACGCATGCAGGGACAAACGATACCTATAGAGGACATCTGTGCCTCTTTCCAAAAAGCTGTATGTGACACTTTGCTGGAACACTTTTTTCAAGCTTTGCAAGCAACAGGCTACCAAAAAGCTGTAATCGCCGGAGGAGTTTCAGCCAATTCCTATCTACGTACTCATGCTGTACAAGAGTGTCAAAAATTAGGCTACGAACTATCGATTCCACCCTTAGCCTTTTGCACGGATAATGCTGCCATGATCGCTGCTCAAGGTTACCATGCTTACTGTGCAAAAAATTTTGCCGATACTTCTTTTAACCCCATGGCAACTATGTCATTAGCCAATATTAATTAACGAAACTGGTGTGACTCTGCGTATTGCTTTAGCAAATCTCAGACAATATAACAAGTAACTAGCAAGCTAGTTACTTGACACCAGTTGAGCCGTAGCCACCACCACGATTATTGCCAATCTTGCTCACATCTTCATGTTGCACAAATTCCATGCGCTCTACTTTGCACAATACCATTTGGGCAATGCGCTCTCCTCGTTCGATATACAAAGTGCCGAAAGGGTTACCTTTAGCATCCAAGTACACTTTATTAGTATTTAAGCTAGGGTTTTCAACCAGTAGTTTTTGTAAACTCTCAGTTGACCAACCACGTTTTTGATAAAAATTGAGCAAATCAACTGCTTGATATTTTGCGTCTAATTCTTGCGCCAATTCTGGCTTGCGGAGCAACAAGTCCTGCAAAGTTGCAGAGGTGAACTGATTTTGTACTATTACACCACATTCATGGCGATAGTCAGAATCAATCGTTCCGGGGGAATTAGGAATGCGCAACCATGTTTTTAGAGACAAGCCACTACGTGGGCGAACCTGCACTTCATAGCCTGGTTCTATAGCGAGCTTAAAGCCGGTCGGCACAATCTTGGTTTCTCCAGGCAAAATCACTACATCTGCATTGGCTCTAACATCACAACCAGCAGCCTCCAGTGATGAATAACTGGGTAATTCCATCTCATCAATTTCAATAAATGTTTTGACGTTCTCTAACATATTTCCTCTTTTCTTAACCCACTTTTCAGGGCTAGATAAATCTGTTTGAATTGCTCTGGTGTTATCTGCTCTGCTCTAGCTTCCAAAGCAAGACCTAGACACTGCCAGACACTCTCGATTGTCTGCAGAGTTAATGCTGGATAGGCTAAGCTCAAATTCTTCATTAAACGCTTTCTGCGGTAGGCAAAAGCATTTGCCAAAAAACAAGCAAAATCTTTTTTCTCTTTGCCTATCTCTTCTTTATCTTTAGGCGCCAGCTCACTTGTAGCTCTCTTCTCCCACGCTACAACTTGTGAAGTTACTGTAGGTCGAGGATAAAAACAGTGTGCTGGCACCGTAATATGTTTTAACTTTTTGCCATAGAGCTGTAGCAACACACTCAACGGACCATATTGCTTGGTATTAACCTGTGCACTCACTCTTTGCGCTGCTTCTTTTTGTATTAATACAACTAAACGTTCCAAATTGGGCACTTGACACAATACTTGTTGCAACACTTCTGAGGTGCAGTAATAAGGTAGGTTGGCTACAACTTTTAAGTGCTTTCCTTGCTCAAGCGCTTGGCTAACTGTTTCGACTTTGGCTAAATCTAGCTCTCTGACATCAGTCGGTGGTAAAAGAACACAGTTTTTCCACTTGCTCGCAACGCTCTCCTCCAAAACCTTATGCATACGCTGATCTATTTCAATTACAACTACCTGTGCACCACTTTGCAAAAGCTCTGTTGTCAGACCACCTAAGCCTCCACCAATTTCAATGATTACATCATCCTGCGAAATATCTGCCAATGAAGCAATTTGGCTGGTGATCTCGTTTGAGATCAGGAAGTTTTGTCCCAAGGACTTTTTGGGTTCATAGCCATACAGTTGTAATAATTCTTTAGTGTGTAAACTGTCCAAAATTACCTGCTTAATCTTGACTAATGTGTCATATTGACAGAGTAAAACTCTAGCCGTTTAATTACTGTAGTTTAGCACGTAAACAGAGACGTTGAGGTAACCATGGAAGTGAAGCTAGCTAGGCACAGTATCACCAGTTCACACTGTAAAGATTTCTTTTTGATTAACGTGGGTGTCCTGATCATGGGTTTGGGAATCCACTTTTTTAAATTCCCGAACCATTTTGTAATGGGTGGAGTCGCTGGTATGTCAGTCGTCTTCTCCGCCTTGCTACCCAGTTTTTCTCCTACTTACATCAACACCGTACTCAATGTAGTGTTATTAATAATCGGATTTATTTCCTTTGGTAAATCTTTCGGCGTAAAAACAACCTATGCCACAGTTGTTCTAACCGCGATCTTGCCAATTTTCGAAAAATTTATACCTCAAAATAAACCAATGACAGATGAACCTGTCTTAGAACTATTTTTCGCCTTTTTACTAACAGCTTTAGGTTCAGCTATCTTGTTCAATCTACAAGCCTCTAGTGGTGGTACTGATATTATTGCCAAATTGATCAAGGAACATTCCAGTCTCGATATTGGTAAAGCCTTACTTGCCACAGATGCTGTATTCACCCTATCAACTTTCGCCTTGTTTGGACCTAAAACAGGTCTTTTCTCCTGTGCTGGCCTGCTCTGTAAAGCATTCTTGGTCGATTCAATGATAGAAGGTATCGGCAGAGTTAAATGCTTCACCATCATCACCAACAAACCTGATGAGATCGGCAATTATATCAATCACGAGTTACGTCGCAGCGCCACTTGCTTCAAAGGTTATGGTCTGTACCATAAAACAGAACGTACAGTGTTTATCTGCGTAGTATCGCGCTACCAAGCAGTTAAATTAAGAAACTATATCCGCCTAGTTGATCCACAAGCCTTTATCTCGATTACTAGTACTTCTGAGATTGTTGGTAAAGGCTTTAGAAGCATGCCTTAACTATTCATACTTAGTCATCAATCACTATTGAATAACTCTCCAATCCTCTCCTCACCAGATGGTGAGGATTTTTCTTTGCAGACTTTTTGTTATTTGCACAGTAAACGTTTACGGATATGCTCTTTTTATCGTCAATTAACTAATTGTCAAAGTAAATAACGTGTTTTATGCTATTTTCCGTAAACGTTGCCGAAAGGTATAAGGGAGGATCCCAAGCAATGGAAAAAGCAGAAAATGCCATTACTCAATCAATTGATCAATTAGTCGCCAAGGCGCAAGTTGCCTTAGAAGCATTTAGACAATTAGATCAAGAGCAAGTTGATTACATCGTAGGTAAGGCGTCAGTCGCAGCTTTAGATAAACACGGTTATTTAGCTGAGATGGCGGTTAAAGAAACAGGACGTGGCGTGTTTGAAGACAAAGCTACCAAGAACTTATTTGCTTGTGAACACGTCGTCAACAAAATGCGTAATCTGAAAACTTGCGGTGTTATTAAGGAAGAACCTGTTGAGGGATTAGTTCACATCGCTGACCCTGTTGGTGTTGTTTGCGGTGTTACTCCGGTCACTAACCCCACTTCTACTGCTATCTTTAAATCTTTGATTTGTTTAAAAACTAGAAACCCAATCATTTTTGGTTTCCATCCTAGTGCACAACAGTGTTCAGTTGAGGCTGCCAAAATCGTTTATGAAGCAGCTGTGGCAGCCGGTGCTCCGAAGGATTGTATTCAATGGATTACAGAACCCTCACTCGAAGCAACTAACGCCTTAATGCATCACCCCGATGTAGCAACTATCTTAGCAACTGGCGGTAACGCCATGGTTAAAGCAGCCTATAGCTGCGGTAAACCTGCTCTGGGTGTAGGCGCTGGTAACGTTCCCGCTTATGTTGAGAAATCAGCTAATATTCGTCAAGCTGTACACGACATCATCATGTCTAAAGCATTTGATAACGGTATGGTGTGTGCTTCAGAACAGGCTGCAATCGTCGATAAAGAAATTTATGACGACTTCTGCAAGGAGATGAAAGAATACCATGTCTACTTTGCAACTAAAGCTGAAAAAGCCAAACTTGAACAGTTTATGTTCGGTTATAAAGCGAATAGCAAAGATGTAGCACAAGCAAAACTCAATGCTGATGTAGTCGGTAAACCCGCCACTTGGATTGCTGAACAAGCAGGCTTCTCCGTTCCGGAAAGAACTTCAGTCATTGCGGTTGAATGTAAAGAGGTTGGCTTTAAAGAGCCTTTAACACGTGAAAAGCTCTCCCCTGTACTCGCTATTTTGAAAGCAAACAGTACCGAAGAGGGTATGCAAATGGCTGCACAAATGGTTGAATTCCACGGTTTAGGTCACTCAGCCGCTATTCATACTGCCGATCCTGAGTTGTCCAATGAATTTGGCAAACTTGTGAAAGCTATTCGCGTTATTTGGAATGCACCTTCAACCTTTGGCGGTATCGGTGATGTTTATAACTCATTCTTACCTTCTCTTACCTTGGGTTGCGGTAGCTACGGTGGCAACTCCATCGCTGGCAATGTCAGTGCTCTCAATCTGTTAAATATCAAAAAAGTGGGAAGAAGAAGAAATAATATGCAGTGGTTTAAAGTTCCTCCGCGCATTTACTTTGAGCGCGATTCAATTCAATATCTGCGTGACATGCGCGATGTGCATCGTGTATTCATCGTCTGTGACCATGCGATGGTATCACTGGGCTTAGTAAAAAAGATCACTGATCAATTAGATCAACGTCGAGAGAAGTGCGTTTACCAACTCTTCCCCTCAGTTGAGCCCGATCCAGATATCACTACCATTCAAAAAGGTGTGGAGTTGATGCACGACTTCAAACCCGATACTATCATCGCTTTGGGTGGTGGCTCCCCTATGGATGCCGCTAAATCAATGTGGATGTTCTATGAACAACCTGAGGTTGATTTCCGTGATATGGTGCAAAAATTCATGGATATTCGCAAACGTGCTTTCCGCTTCCCGGATCTCGGTAAAAAAGCTCGTATGGTCTGTATCCCCACCACTTCAGGTACAGGTTCAGAAATCACTCCTTTCGTTGTTGTTTCAGATAAGAAAAACAATAAGAAATATCCTGTGGCCGACTATGCCTTAACACCTAACGTTGCTATCGTAGATCCAGCTCTAGTTATGGATGTTCCTGGCTTTATTGCCGCTGATACAGGCATGGATGTTCTGACACACGCAACTGAGGCTTTAATTTCTACTCTAGCCAGTGACTACACTGATGGTCTAGCCTTACAAGCTATTAAGCTGGTTTTCAAATACTTAGAGCGTTCAGTGAAGAATGGCAATAAGGATCCTGAAGCAAAAGAAAAAATGCACAATGCATCCACTATTGCAGGTATGGCGTTTGCTAATGCCTTCTTAGGAATTTCTCACTCCTTGGCACATAAGATTGGTGGTTTACACCACACAGTCCACGGACGTACCAACTCCGTTCTCTTGCCTCATATCATCATGTATAACGGCACCAAGCCCAACAAGATGTCTACTTGGCCGAAGTACAACTACTATCGTGCTGATGAAAAGATCCAAGAAGCAGCTAAGATGCTAGGTCTGCCTTGCGCCACTCCGAGAGAAGCAGTCAAAGCTTACGCCAAAGCTGTCTATGATCTGGCAAGACGCTTAGGTATGCCCTCAAGCTTCCGTGAAATGGGTGTTGATGAAAAAGCTTACTATGACTCAATCCACGATTTAGCCATGTTAGCTTACGAAGATCAATGCTCTCCTGCTAACCCCCGCTTACCCTTGGTCAGCGATATGGAGCAGATTTTACGTGATGCTTATGAAGGAACTGTCAATTACGATCTCATTTAATAGTTATCCCTCTATTCCTTTACTCTGGCAGGATTTCAGTTTGAAATCCTGCTTTTTATTTGGCAGAACTCACATAATATGAAAATGCAGTAAAACTTACCGTATAACTAATTAAAGCAACCACTTAGCTAAACTGCTATTGTTTTCATAATAGTTATCGCCGATGCTAGAGGTGTCTAGAAAAGGAGCGAGTATGCAGATTAAAGTTAACTACGATGAAAGTTGCCAAGAATTGCAAGTAAATTTGGTGGCGCCTAGTAATTCTGTAGAACTACAACAGGTATTAGTAGCGCTCAATAGTTTACAACAACAGACTGAGCAATTGATTGCTTATGCTGACAACCAGCTGGTGTTAGTTGATCTTGCCCAGATTAAACGCATCTTTATTAGTGATAAGCAAGTCTGGGTACAAACAGCCAAAGGTAGCTGGAAATTACGCCAAAGTATCTCTAGCTTAGCCAACAGTTTACCGCAAAACTTCATTCGCATATCGCAATCGGAGATTGTCAATCGCCACTTCATCGATCGACTGGATCTATCCTACGATGGAACCATTAAGCTTTATCTACATGACGGAAGTTATAGCTTTGTTTCTAGACGTTCCATAAAAAACTTTAAACAGGCTTTGGGCTTGTAGAAAGGAAAGCACTATGAAAGCAATAAAAAAAATTATTGGTCACCTTATCCTCGGTGCATGTATCGGTATAACAATTGGTGTAATCTCGGAGATGATTTTTGCCGAAGTGTATCAAAGTAATGTTTTAGTTGGTACGCCAGAATTTGTCGAACAATTCAAAAGTATCAATCACGCGGCTGTAGTCGCTCGTATTGCTTACGCCGTGGTCGGTGGAATAGGCAGTCTGACAAGTATGATTTATAATTCAGATAAAATTCAATCCTTGTTGGTGAAAACAGTTTGTAGCGCTACTATAACTTCTGTTTCGTTGTTATGTATGGCATACCTTCTAAAATTTTTCCCCTTTACCTTGGGTAGTGTAGTTGGATTTTTACTAATCAACTGGTTAATCTATGCCTGTATTTGGTTGGGCTTCTACTACCAGTATCGAGCAAACATTAAGCGCTTGAACGAGTACTTACACAAATAAATAAGTAAAATTAAGAGAACCTCAGCTAAACTGAGGTTCTTTTATACTCTATTAGGATCAAACGATATCATTAGTTCTTTGAGCTCTGTTTTGAGCGAGTGGTAATTTACACCTGCCGCATCCATCATGCGCTTAGATGCCTTAAAAATTGGCTGATCGGCATATTTGTCTGACAGATATATCACTTCTCTAATCCCCGATTGAATGATTGCTTTTGAACACTCATTGCAAGGAAATAGAGGCACGTAGATTTTGCACCCTTGCAAATCTTTACCTGAACTATTCAAAATTGCGTTTAACTCAGCATGGCAAACATACGGATACTTTGTTTGTAAGGTATCTCCCTCCCGTTCCCAGGGAAACTCATCATCAGAACAGCCTCTAGGCATACCGTTATAGCCTAAAGAAATAATTTTATTGTCTTGATCAACAATGCAAGCACCAACTTGCGTATTAGGATCCTTGCTTCTGTGCGCTGCCATCAGCGCAATACCCATAAAGTATTCATCCCAATTGATATAGCCCAATCTTTTCACTTTTGACCTACCACAAGAAAATATATGCTAACAACATCAAGAGAAAGCCGAGCAAAATTCCGAAACCAAGCGACTGGAAGAACAGTTTAACACCAGCCCCAAACCGAGACCCCAGACTCATTTTAGTTTCTGGTAATTGTCTATGTTGCGGGTTCTTTCTTCTTTGTTTCTTCGCTTTACTACGACTTTTAGCTACTTCATGCTTCTTTCGACGCTTGCGATACTTGGCCTGAGCTGGTTGCTCTAAATCATAATCTGGTTCATAGTCGTAATCATCGTTGTAAGCCACGTCTTCGGTTGCTTCATATCCTAAAGCGTAGGCATCATCTTCGTTCTCGTAGTAATCATCTGAATTACGATAAAAAGGATCATTATTTAGCTGATAGCTACCCTCACGGTAAATATCGTCAACATCTTCATATCTATCGAGATTGCGATGTTGTTCGGGATCAAAGTTTGCCAAAGTAAAACGATCAAGCAAGTTCTCATCTTCTTGCTTGTCTGTTTGCTCGCTTACATGTAAAGAATTGGTTTCTTCCTCGTTTGTTACTAGGAAATCCAAATTGATCGCTGACTGCTTGGACGTTTGATGTTCACCCGCTACCGGATGCTCTTCTGCTTCAGTTTTTGCTGATTGCTCAACTTTTTCGTCTTTAACTTCAACCTCTGGTTCAACTACATCCAAAACAATTAATGTTTTGTTGTCCATGGGATTGCGCTCTTGCGCTAATTCAAACAACTTCTTACCACAGCTAGCTTGCTCTTGTTCTTGACATAAAACTTCACCCCACTGCTTTGCTGATAATGACATACCATCAGATGCTAAGACTAGACGATCTCCTAAGTTGAGCTTAATCTCAGCCATATCATCAACTACCAATTCACGTTGCCCAGGGCGATTACCTAAGAAATTAAGCGGACAACTAGTGAGTGTGTCCTGCGATAATCTACTTTCCTTGCTTAAGCGATAAACCTTGCCTTCATGACGCAACAGCAAATTCAGATTACCTATGTTTAGGGTATAAGCAATATCTTCGATAATTAGAATAAAAGCAATAGAACAACCAACCACTTGGTCTACATGCTTACTCAAACGCTCTTGCAATAGTTCGTCTGCTCTTTGGGCATAGCTTTGGGCAAAGACCTGAAAAACGAAAGCTGGATCAGCACCTTCATCGAGTAACTTAGTAGCATTGAGTAAAATCTCTTGTGCATATCTGCCAGCTATATCTCCTAGCCCAGATCCACCGATGCCATCACAGACTGCATAAATTTGGCACTTCTGTTTAGCCTTATCACTATGCTCTTCATAACTATGAATTGTGTCAGGGAGAAAACGCTCATTACAGAGAAAACTATCCTGATTCGATTTCTCAGAATGACCTGAATCGGTTATACCTGTGTAGTTTATCTGAATAATATGCTCACCCCCTATAAATGCTGTTTGATCGCTCTTTCTGCTTCTCGTTTGATCATATCTTGACGTTTATCGTAATTCTTTTTACCGCGTGCTAAACCTAATTCAAGTTTAATTATACCCTTGCGTAAATAAACACGAAGTGGCACCAAGGTCAAACCGTCTAAGCGCACCTTTTGTTCCAGGACACGAATTTCCTGCTTGTGCATTAACAAGCGTCTTTTGCGCAAAGGATCAACATTGAAACGATTTCCTTCTTCATACGGTGACACATGGGTATTGAGCAACCACATCTCTCCTTGACGAATATTGATATAGGAATCACGTATATTAACTTTTCCTCGACGAATTGACTTAACTTCAGTGCCTGTCAATTCCATACCAGCTTCATACGTAGATAGAATATGATAATCGTGGCGAGCATTGGGATTGCCAGCCAATAACTTTTCTCCCTTACTCATGTCTTTTTACCTAGTATTGTCGAGTGAAGAATTCATAGTACAAAGTCTCCACGCTGTAGTTACAGAACTTACTATCAACAATAAAAATAACGCTCATTTCTGAATGATCTTGAATAATCATCTCTAAGCTAACATTGGCTCTACTCAAAGCTGTAACTGCACGTGCTGTTACACCGACGGTGTCTGCCATAGCTTCACCAACTAACATAACTAAGGCTAAGCCACGATAGACCTCAACTTCGTGCAATTCTAATTCGTCACGGATACGACGAATTACACGGCGCTCAGTCTCTCTAGGAAAATTTTCTTCTCTCAGAATGATACTGACAGAATCGATACCAGACGGCATGTGCTCAAAGGAAACTTTCTCCTCGGCTAAAATACGCAAAATATCAGCAACAATACCAACTCTTCGATTCATTAAATAATGTGAGACATTCAAGCTGACAAAGTGTTTGGAGCCTGCGATACCTGTTACTACACCCTCAAAGTTAGTGCGTTCTCTGACCACCAAAGTACCAGCTGCATCGGGATTATCGGTATTGAGCAAGTGAATATCAATGCCCTTGTGTAAAACTGGCACCATTGCCTCGGGATGGATAACGACTGCACCTGAATAGGCTAGTTCCCGCATCTCACGGTAGCTGAGCTCGCGAATCATATGAGGATCTTGTACCAATTCTGGGCTAACTGAATAAACTGCATCTACATCAGTCCAAACTTCATAGAGTGAAGCGTCGACAGCACAAGCCAAAATTGAACCAGTGATATCAGAGCCACCACGCGAAAAAGTTACACGCTTACCACTTCTGGTGTAGCCATAGAAGCCAGGAAAAACTACGATGCCCGGAATATCTTTGAGTTTAGCTAAATCTGGCATGCAATCATCTATCAAATCTGCATCACCAAAATTCTCAGTCAGCAACATACCTGCATCACCAGGTTCAACAAAGGTTGCTTCAAAATCCAGAGTACGCAAGTAGGCTGCCAAAATCATGGCACAGAACTGTTCTCCCAACGATTTGACAGCATCAATATATTCGATAGCAGGACGATCTGTATCTGCTACTTCTTTATCTAGCAGGCTCTCAATATCTACATACAGATCGCTTGGTAATTCTAAATCTAAACAAATTTTCTGGAAACGCCTTAAAACTAGATTGCGCTCATGATTAGCCTGTGTTTTATTGAGCTTAGCGTGTGCTAAAGCTATTAATAGATCAGTGACTTTCATTTCGGAGGGTCTGGATTTACCAGGGGCAGATACTACTACCAACTGGCGTTGGGGATCATCTAAAATGATATCGGCTACTTTTTTAATTTGTGTAGCATTAGCTAAAGAAGAACCACCAAACTTGCAAACCTTCATCTCTCTACCTCCTTGTCAGCACAAAACTACAGGCTATTATATAACAAATAGCAAAATACACTAAATTCAATATTTCGAGGTTTTATGTCATTAGCAACATGGTATCAACATAATTTAATGCCAACCTACACAGCCAGTTCATTAGACGACATCGATTGGCATTCCTTAACTGCTCAAGGTATTAAGTTAGCATTGATCGATTTAGATAACACCCTAGCAGCTCACGGCGCAACAAAGCCTAGCTCTTACGCTAAACAATCTATCCGTGCTATGCAGGATGCTGGTTTAATTACTGTGATTCTCTCCAACGCTAAAGGTAGTAGAAGCAAAGCCTTTGCTACAGAACTGGGAATTGATTGCTTAGGTCAAGCCAACAAACCATCTGGTAAAAAAATCAGACAATATTTAGCTAAACATCAAGTGACAGCTAATGAGTGCCTGATTATCGGCGATCAGCTATTGACTGATATCTGGGCCGCAAACCGAGCTGGCACTAAATCTTTATTAGTGCGACCTTTATATCAAATGGAGGCATTAAACGTTCGTCTAAAACGCCTTATCGAACAATGGTTGATCAAGCGTTATGGCATAAACGCAACTCATCTCTAAATCATAACTATGTACAGTAAAAAAGCTCCTTATTTTTGTAGCAACTTTTTTGCATAAATACTGCACTAATGTTATACCTGTTTTGTTGCGATCTCAGATATTAATAACAAATTATAAGCGCCTAATGAATAACCTAACTAAAATAAGAACAGATAAAATTATTCAGCAAACATTTGACTCAAGTCATCGATATTTTGCAAGTTAATATAATTACCCTCCAAATTACTTTGACTTAAGTTGATGGAGTCAGCATGCATACCTTGTTTGAGTTGCATATTAAATACTTGTGGACCAATACCAATTAACAAGCGATAACCCGCATCTGTTATTTGCTGTAAATTTTCTGGTTGATTTAACGCATGAGAACCAAAGGGATAGAAGAGCACATTGGTTCTGCCTACCATCGCACCTATCTCTTCCTGCCACTTTTGTAAATCCTTTTTGATTTCTGTAGGAGTACTTTTAGCTAAATCCAAGCGATCATATGTGTTGCAAGCAAATGTGTACTGTCTGCTTTGCAGTGCCTTAAGTACATTCGTCAATGCTTGCTTATTCTTTTTTAGGCTATGGCCTAAGATGCCTTCTTTGCCACTGAGACTAATACAGGCTTTTGCACCATCAAAACTGAAATCTGGATGCTGTGCTACAAATTCATCTAGAATACTAAAAACATCTTCGCCGTAAATTTTAGTTGGGTTTCGCTTATTTCTCCCAATCGTGCCATAGAAACTATCTTTATCTGCATCATATTCCATGGTGTAGAAAGAGCCAGAAGCAATTTGTGTTCTACTGAGCGCTACTCCATCAATAATCAACACTAAGGGAGTTTTGCCTTCTGGCACTAACAGACTATCTTTGTGCTCACCATAAGCCAATACACTATCAGCATTCATCAATATGTAGTTATGGCTATACAAGGCTTGAAGTAATTTCTTGAACTGTGCGGGTGTAAGCAACTCCTGATTATTCTTTATTTTTTCATCAGAGTTATTGCGCAATACGCTGACGGAAGCAAATTCCACAGGTCCTTGCCATTCAAATGTTTTACCGACAACTTTTTGGGAAATAGTGTTAATCTGTGCCACTATTTGCTTATCGTCAGGCCAGTATTGCAACATTTTTTCTAGGATAGAATTTGCTTTATAAACTTTACCCTCATGGCTCAGTTGCTCGGTTTGGTTAAGCAACTTTGGATATTGCTCTTGCTTAAATTTTTGTAGAAAATCGGTGGCAATTTGTTGGGCATAGGAGCCAATCTCTGTGTTGTCACGCAAGTTTTGCCACAGCTCAATAATGCGGTCCCACTCTGTATCAGCATACTGTTCTAAACTCAAAGGCTCTGCAAATAGCACTTGAGCTTTGAGCAAATGTTTTTCTTCGCGCAACAAATTCTGTGTTAACGGTTGCAATTGAACTATGTCAGCTAAACTGTAGATAAGCTTAGACCAATGTTCATAGCTCTCTTTTTGTTTGAGCCACTGTTGCGTCATCTCCGCTATATTCTGCGAACAAGCAGTCAACGATAAATTTCCCAGTTCACTAATATATTTAGCATCTTCCAGACGTAATTTTTCACCTTGGGCTAGTGAATGCGTAATTTTATCAACTCGTAATTTCACCTGCTGTTCCAAATTCTGTTGCATGCTGTAAAAAGAATCGGAAGAATTAGCTTGCTTAACTTGAGCTTGAACTTCTTGATAAATCTTGAGCGCTTTTGGGTAATCTTCTCTCTCGATAGCTACACTAAAATCCTTTTGTAGCTTATTTTCCGACTGTTGCTGTTTATAAATATAAACAACAACTAAGGATAGTAACAAAGTAATTACTATCCCAGTCAAAATCAGCCCATTAGCTCTGAGCCAGCTATACTTGCGTCTAGGAGCTTTTTCTAACAAACTCATACTAAATCTCCTAATAATTGTTGACGCTCACTCATATCTTCATCACGTAAAAATCTACCTGCACTAGGCAACGTACGCACTCTGTAATACTCTAATTCAGGTCTTATTATTTCGCCTGTTTCCGCCAGTGCAACTGGCTTCATCTGCACCACTGTATATTTTTTCGGCAGCTTAACAACTTTCTGACCACGAGTTGCTCTACCAGCCACTAATTCAATCAAATCACCTTCTAGCAATATTCTACGTTTAGCTTTAGCGGCGCGACTAGCCGTGGCATCTAAATCTATCAGTAGGTCTGGTCCTTGTTTGATGTCTGCTTGCCAGAACATGCCAACCATAGGTTCCTTGTTATAGAACGCATTGGTAATTCGTTTGCGTTTAGTAATCGTTTTATAGTGCTCTACAGCAAATTTAGTGATATAGCCATTGGCAAATGCCATCACTAGGTAGCCACTGTAATCATCTGTCACATGTAAGCCTATAACATTTTCATCTGGTGCCAGATCTAATTCGTTCGCCAAAAATGCGCCCAAATCAGATGGTTTTTGATCAGCAAATTCATAGCCACGTTGCTTATAGACATTGCCTTGATCGGTAAAGAATAATAATTCTGATTTATTGGCTCCCTCTAACTCGGCGATAAAATAATCACCATCTTTTAATTTGAGATCACCAGCTTTACGCAAGGAAGTCAGCGCCAACTTTTTGAGATAACCATCATGTGTGAGATAGTAGCGCACGTTGAAATCTTCAATAAAATCTTCTGCATTAAACTCTGGCACATGATGAGCTTCAACCAATTGTGTCTTACGCTCTCTGCCATACTTTTGAGCAATTTTTTGTAGTTGCTTAGCAATGGTCTTATCCAGTAAGCGGTCACTTGCTACTAATTTTTCAAGGTCAGCAATCTGTTTCGTTAGGTCTGTAATATCTTGCGTACGCTTGAGCAAGTATTCCCGGTTGAGATGGCGCAATTTAATCTCAGCAACATATTCTGCTTGCACTTGATCTATCGAGAAACCCGCCATCAAATTTGGGACTACATCAGCTTCTTTTTCTGTTTCTCTGATAATACGAATCGCACGATCGATATCTAGGAGAATTTCCTCTAAACCGTGTAACAGATGCAGGCGATCCCGCAATTTACCTAAATCAAATGTATACTCCCGACGCAAACATTCACGGCGCCAACTAAGCCAAGCTGTTAAAATTTGGCGCACTCCCAAAACTTGGGGTTGGTTATCGATTAACACATTGAAGTTACAAGTGAAATTCGAAGCTAGCGAGGTAGACTTTAGCAGTTTTTGTACAAACTTATCTAGGTCGGTTGAGCGCTTAAGATCAATCGTCAGTTTCAAACCATTGAGATCGGTTTCATCGCGCACATCATTGATCTCTTTGAATTGACCCTTTTTCAACTGGCGAGTTATATCGTCAATAATCGCTTCAACTGTCGTATTATACGGAATTTCTGAGATTTCTATTCTGCTATGTTTACGATCAATCGTATAGATGCCCTGCATCTCAAAGCTCCCACGACCTGTTTCGTAAATGGCACGCATCTGCTCTTGATCATAAATGATGTTGCCACCAGTGGAAAAATCTGGGGCAGGCATGTACTGTAGTAAATCTGCTTGCGCATCATTGACCAAAGCACAGGTGGCTTCGCAAACTTCACGCAAATTAAATGAACAAATATTTGACGCCATACCAACAGCAATTCCCTGGTTGGCATTAACCAAAATAGTGGGCAGTGATACAGGTAATAGCGTAGGCTCTTGCATCGTACCAGAGTAATTATCTACAAACTCCACCGCATTTTTATCGATACCGGTAAAAAGATTTTCGCAACTAGCATCGAGGCGAGCCTCGGTATAACGGTAGGCGGCGTATTGCATATCACGTGAATACACGCGTCCAAAGTTACCTTTGGAATCTATCCAAGGATTAATTAAGGCACCATTACCTCTGGTCATACGTACCATGGTCTCGTAGATGGGAATATCGCCGTGGGGGTTCAAAGACATTGTTTGACCTACAACGTCAGCAGATTTGGCTCTGGGGCCTTTCATCAAACCCATCTTGTACATGGTATACAGTAATTTACGGTGAGCTGGCTTAAAGCCATCAATCTCAGGAATGGCACGTGAAATAATAACGCTCATCGCATAAGGCATGTAATTGCTTTTGAGTACATCTGTAATGCCTTGTTCTCTATTTAAATTGGTCAAATCTTTAGATGACATCTAACATCTCCAAATATTCATTACCATGATTAGCGATATAGTCTTTACGACCAGCTAAGTCATCACCTAATAAAAGATCAAACATTCCCTGCATCCGAGCAGCATCCTCCGGCAGAATTTTAATTAACCGCCTAGTTTCGGGATTCATAGTAGTTTGCCACATCATTTCCGGCTCATTCTCACCTAAGCCTTTAGAACGTTGAATATGTACCTTGCCTGTTTTTAGTTGCTTAATGATGCGATTCTTCTCGGCATCACTATAAGCAAAATAAGTTTGTTCTATTTGCTTGTAACTGTGAGTTATCTCGAAAAGTGGCGACTCGGCTATATATACCTTGCCCTCACGCAATAGAGTGGGCGTTAAGCGATAGAGCATTGCCAGAATTAAGGTTCTGATCTGGAAACCATCGACATCGGCATCAGTACAAATAATGATTTTATCCCAGCGCAATGCTTGCAAATCAAACGAACTCAAATTCTTATTGTGCTTGCTACTTATCTCAACACCACAGCCTAGAATTTTGAGCAAATCCATAAT
The DNA here is from genome assembly GCA_023389255.1 of Bacillota bacterium. Lineage (GTDB taxonomy): Bacteria > Bacillota > Clostridia > Saccharofermentanales > DTU023 > JAEWER01. Next base: position 12,252 of record JAEWER010000030.1, on the reverse strand, counting down.
GATTTCACTTTTGAAGATACGCTCGTAATCACATTTTAAGCAATTCAAAATTTTACCTCGCAAGGGAATAACACCCTGGAATTCTGAATCTCGTGCCATCTTAACAGAGCCTAACGCTGAGTTACCCTCTACTATATAAAGTTCACGCTTATGTTTATCCTTGGATCTACAGTCTACAAAATTACCAACACGGTTAAGCATGTTATCGACTGTGCCCATCAATTTTTTCTTGATGTTCAAGCGTTGTTTTTCAGCGTTCTCACGACTGCGCTTGTTGATTAAAATCTGATCGACAACTCGATCAGCCATCACCTTATTTTCAATGAACCAAATGCTAATATTTTCCCGAATTAATTCGTTGATGAACTGTTGCACGTAGCGATTGTTGATCGCTTTCTTAGTCTGGTTCTCATAAGAGGTCATCGTTGAGAAAGAGGAAATAACTAGGATCAAGGAATCTTCAATATCACTAAATGTTATCTTGCTCTCCTTGTTCTTATACTTCCCTTGCTCTTTGATATAGCGATCGAACTCGTATACTAATGCATTTCTAGCGGCTTTATCAGGAGATCCACCATACTCTAACCAAGAAGAATTGTGATAGTATTCACAAATGTTAACTTGGTTATTGAACGCTAAAGCCACCTGTGCCATTACTTTGTATTCTGGCTTATCCTCACGATCTTTACCTTGTCCTCTCCCATTGAAGGAAATCGCTTCGCTGATACCTTGTTGATTCAATTCGTTGACATAACCGATTATGCCTTCGGGATAGCAAAACTCTTCCTTAACATTGTGACGTTGATCAAACAATTTGAAAGTGACACCACTGTTAATCACAGCTTGCTTTTTCAATACATCACAAAAATAGTCTAATGGAATATTAACATCAGTAAAAACATCACTATCTGGTAACCATCGTTGTCTGGTGCCTGTTTTGTTGGTAGATATAGGCGACTTGGTCAGACCACCTATATTTTCACCACGTTCAAAATGAAGATTGTATTGTTCTCCGTCTCTTTTAACTTCTACTTCAAACCAACGTGAAGCATACTGAGTGGCACACGCCCCCAAACCATTTAAGCCCAAACTAAACTCATATGTATCTCCACTATTGTTGTTGTATTTACCACCAGCATAAAGCTCACAATAGACCAATTCCCAGTTAAAGCGTTGTTCTTTTTCGTTATAGTCTAAGGGAATACCCCTACCAAAATCTTCTACTTGCAACGAACCGTCAGGAAATACTGTGACGATTATTTCTTTACCATGACCTTCACGCGCTTCATCAATAGAATTGGAAAGAATCTCAAAAAACGAATGTTTACAGCCTTCCAGATCGTCTGAACCGAATATGACGCTGGGGCGAAGGCGCACTCTATCTGCACCTTTTAGCGCTGAAATACTTGCGTTGTCGTATTGGCGTTTAGACACACCGACCTCCTAGAATTTTGTTGCAAACTAATATTATAAAACGATACCGTACCGCAGTTGCGGATATTGTGTAATTATCGCCTGCTCTACAGTTTCTGGAATACCAATTGCTAACAATTGTTCAACAGCTTCTATGGCTTGATCAACAATGTGTGGATCTTCTAACTTTTGCGCAAATGTTAGTTGTGGTAAACCGTGTTGCTTCGTACCAAAAAAGTCACCAAACCCGCGTAGCTCCAGATCCTTTTCTGCCAAAATAAAACCATCATCCGACTGACATAGTGCCAAGATGCGTTCACGGGTTAACTCAGATGTCTGTTGGCTATGTAGGTAGCAATAGGCTTGTTCTTTCCCTCTACCAACACGACCTCTAAGCTGATGTAGCTGCGATATACCAAAACGTTCGCAATTGCGGATGAGAATTAAATTGGCATTGGGATTATCGACACCAACTTCCACCACTGTAGTGCTGATCAAAACGTCTATTTTACCTTGAGTGAAATCACTCATAATCTGTTCTTTTTGCTCAGCTTTCATCGCTCCGTGTAGTTTAGCTAAACGTAAATTAGGCAGAGCAATTTTACTCAAGAATTCGTACACTTCTTCCAGCGAGTCAATATCTAGTTGCAATGACTCTTCGACCAAGGGACAAACAATATAGGCTTGTTGGCCTCTTGCTACTAATTCTCTAATATGCGCATAGACTCCCTGTAACTCACCATCGCCAATAGACTTAGTTTGTATGCTTTGTCTGCCTGCTGGTTTTTGCTGTATTTTGACGATATCTAGATCACCAAAAATAATCAGACCTAAGGTACGAGGAATCGGCGTTGCTGACATGACGACGTGATGCGGTCGCCAATCATCCGCCTGGTCGGTTCCTAGTCTACGCTGGTTAACGCCAAAGCGATGTTGTTCATCCGTGATCAAAAGCACTGGTTTGTTATACTCAATGCCTGCCCTTTGGATGGCGTGAGTGCCTACTAGTAACTGCACTTCTCCACTGGCAATATCGGTCAGTAGTTGCTTTCGAGCCTTGCCCTTGCTCGCAGAAGTCAATAAACCAACTTTGATACCGCTTCCCGCGAGTATCTGTTCAATTACCCGATAGTGTTGCTCAGCTAAAATTGTAGTTGGTGCCAGCAGTACGGCTTGACCGCCACAGAGTGCACAGTATGCCATCGCCAAAATCGCTACAATCGTTTTACCCGAACCAACATCTCCCTGAACCAATAAGTTAAGCGGTCTGTCTTGGCGCAATCCCTGCAAAATGCTATCTATCGCTTTATTTTGATCATCTGTTAAGCGATAGGGAATACGCTTATAAATCTGCGTGAAAATCTGCTTGGCTTGTTCACTTGCTTTAAGCGCTGTTGCGTATTGCTTACTGATTTCCAGCGAGCGTAATTTAAGTAGCGCTAGACGTGTTAAAACCATTTCATCAAAAGCAAGACGCTTTTTGGCTAAGTCTACTTGTTGCATGTTAACTGGTGCATGCAACCAACAAATAGCATCTTTCAGGGCTGGCAAATTATGTCTCTGTAATAACTCAGCTGGCATCGTTTCGGTCAAATTAGCTTTGATCTGTGTCAATAACTGTGTAATAAAAGATTGTAATTGATAGTTTTTTAGACCAGCCGTTAGTGGGTAAACAGGTTCTACTTTATTCTTTTGAAACTGTGCTTCACTCTTAAATTGCGGATTTTCTAACTGAAAATGCTTACTGTGCAATTGCCTGTGCACCGTTCCACGGAAATACAAAATATTTTCAGTATTAGTTAGCCAGGCATTGCTAGTTACCCACGGTTGATTAAACCAAACTACAGTCACAATTTCAGCGAATTCTGTCTGTAGCTCAGCCTTAAATAATTTCAGCCTTCCACGTGTAAATTGTTGCTTGGGAGGACTAATGATTCTTGCTTTAACAGTAGCCTGAGCTCCATCTTCTACCATAGACAACGGTTTAAGTTCTGACCAATCATCGTATGTGCGGGGGAAATGGTGTAAAAGATCAGCGAATGTTTCGATACCTAGGCGCTTTAGGTATGTATAAGTCTTATCGCCTACACCTTTTAACTGACGTACATTGGTATCTGCTCCACTGCCTGACCATACACAAAAATATTTTCTTTGTTCTGCTACAGACACTGGCGAACCTCACCCCTACTCTCAGCTTCCCCAATAGTACCTCTAACACTTTTCTTCAGAGCGTAAGCACAATTATCTTTCAGCGGACAGCCTGCACAAGCTCTGCATTTGGCTTTGCACCAATCTCTGCCTAATGTCACCATCAAATGACCCCATTTACTCCAATGTTCAGCGGGCAAAGCGGCGCATAAATCACGTTCAATCACCGTAGGGTTTTGACTTTCAGTCAAACCTAGTAAGTAGCTGATTCTGCTGTTATGTGTGTCTACCACCATTCCTGGTTTGCCGAAGTAATCACTCACTACAAGATTGGCTACCTTTCTGCCAACTCCTGGTAGGGTAATCAGTTCTTCAATTGTTTGCGGAACTGCTCCTGCATATACTTGCATGATCTTTTCAGCAGCCCCTTTTAGTGATTTAGCTTTATTGTGATATAGCCCAGCAGTTTTAATGTAACTTTCAATCTCTTCAATTGAGGCTTGCGCATAATCTTCGATCTCTGGCATATCGGCAAACATAACTGCAGTTATTTTATTGACTTGTACATCAGTAGTCTGTGCTCCTAGAACACCACCTACCAATAATTCCCAAGCATTTGTAAAGTTAAGCGAAGGCTTGACGTCTGGATAATGCGCACATAACAGATCAAAACATATTTGTGCTCTCTCTTTTCTGCGCACAAGACTCAGACGTGGCATTATTTCTCCTCCTGCTGTTTGTAATTACTGTTCATTCTAATATGTTGTTTAACTGGATATGGTTTCAAGTAAACCGTAGCCTCTTCGGAATGATTATAGGAGGAACGATAGAATTTTATTTTCAACTCATCTCCTACTTTTTTACCTTTAATCGCTACTAAGTAATCATTGTAATTACGGATAGCTCTACCATTGATTTGTTCGATAATGTCTCCTACCCGCAGATCTGCAACATAAGCTGGCGTATCGCGCTTAACAGAACGCACATACACGCCTGTACGTAACCCAAACAAACTCTGTTTTACCGCATACTGCTGATCATCGTAAACAGTGATACCTAACCAAGCTACATCCTGTTTAGGAGCTTCGTTAAAGACAAAGGAATACGCTTCCTTAATCATCTGCCAGGGATAAAAGCGCATTTGCTTATCTGCTATATCATTGATATAGCGTTTGGTGGTGATACCAACAGCTTGACCGCTTTCATTGACCACTAAACCACCAAAAGCATCTCTCGGAACAAAACAAGACGTGGTGAACACACGCAATTCACCACCATGCTCTAATTGCTCTGGCAAGCTAATCTCGGACACAAATCCTGTAGCTAAACCACCCACTCCTTGAAAGGGATTCACTAAATTTACTGCATAAATAGGTTCACCCACTAGTGGTAATTCAGGTTGTTCTTGTTCCGAGATCATGGGATAGTTGATCTTTTTGTTAGGCAAACTGCTAGCATCAATTTGTAAAAAGACTAAATCTCTTTCAATATCCCTACCAACACAAGATGCACGCAACAGCTTGTTATCTCCCCGCAACAAAACATAGAAATTAACACCTTTTTGTAGGCTACCATTACTGATATTAAAGTACTCATCAAAAATGGCATTATCTGTGACTATGGTACCCTCGTTATCGATGATGAAACCACAGCCAATCTGATTCATTTCTCGTACAGCAGCTTTATTTGGCGTGTCAACAAAAATAGCTACAACAGCATCTTGATACTTGGCGTAGATGGTTGCAGGGCTTAGTGTCTCAGATTTGGTTGCACTTGCTTCCGTGTTACTTATGGCATATATATTAGTTTTGAGGACAAAGCAACTAATCAGTAATAGCAAATAACAAATAATTTTCTTGCGCATACATCTCCCAATTACTCTGTTTTAGTCAATTCTTCTTTGGTATCAGATTTATTTTCCGTTAAAGCTAAAGTAAAGCTGAATCTGGCACCACCAGCCGGGCTCTCTCCCACCTCTACTCGCTCGTTATGCAATTGCAGTAAAGTGCGTACAATATAGAGCCCTAAGCCAGAACCTTGTGCATGTCGTGATTTATCAACCTTATAAAAACGCTCAAAAATGTGTTCTCGCTCAGCTTCGGGAATTCCTTCACCATCGTCGTCAATTACTACCGCTAGCTTACTACCTACCAAGCGTAAAGTGATAGCTATATGTCCGTTTGGCTTGGTATACCGAATGGCATTACCAATGATGTTAACCAGCACACGGTGTATCGCTTGTTGATCTGCGTTAACCATGATTTTATCTTTGCCTAAACCAGTTTCATCTAAATAAGCTAATGATCGCTCTTCTAACTGCGGTTCTAAAGATTGAATTACCCCTTGTAGTAAAGCCAACACATCAAAGTCAAGTAGTTGAATACGATCTGGTTCTTCCCAGGCAGATATTTCTAAAAGTGAACGTACTAGATTAAGAATTCTGCCAGTTTCTTGATAAACAATATCTAAATAGTGTTGTTGTTTTGCTTGCGGAATAATACCATCCTTAATACCTTCTAAAAAGCCTCGAATAGAAGTTAACGGACTGCGTAAATCGTGAGAAACTGAGGCTAAAAATTCACGTCTGTGCTCCTCCGCTTTACTCCACTTTTCAATCATTGTATTGAGCGAACGAGCTAGCAATTGTATTTCCGCATTGGCTTGTTTGGTATTGCTAGAAATCTGTCCTAAGTATTCTGGCTCTGTCTGTCCAGGTAAAATTACACGTTCGTGCAACTCTCCTTGACTGACTTTAGTCGCCACTCCCACCATACGATTGATAGGCTTGGTAATGTAGGAGGTAACTAAACTGAATACCAATAAACTAAGTACTAATGTAACTAGCAAAGCTAAGATGAAAGTAGCATAAATTGACTTGCTCTGATTGAAGTCATTACTAGTCGGATAATGAATTAATAGCTCACCAGCATACACGCCATTATTGCTTGTCATCGGACAAGAAACCGAGATCCAACCCGTATCAGTTGGCAACAATTCACTGAACTGATTCACTACTTTGGCACGCCGATTGTTATCGTGATTTAAGTATTTATCAGCGAGCAATAAGCGTGCTCTAGCATCTGCATTACGCAAGTAATCATTGGTGCTTTTCGGCACACCAGAATAAGCTATGATTTCGCCTTGACTGTTAACTAACCAAACCAACGAACGATTGGAGCGAGCAGCAAAAGAGATATACCCTTCTTCTGCGTAAGAAGTTAAACTCAAATGATCCGCATCCATGCTAGTTGAAAGCCTTTCACAAACAGCTTCTGCCTGGCTCTTGAGATGTTCTTTAACCTGATTTCTGTTGGTATAGGTTAGCAACCAATAAAAAAGAAAACCGAAAAATAAAAAAAGAACTACAACCGAAGCTACCAATGTTCGTAGCGTACGGCTGTAGATCGATTTGTGTAAAGTAAAGAAGCGCATCTTATGACGACAGCTTCCTTAGGTTAACGCTCAAAAGTTTCGAACTTATATCCCACTCCCCAGACGGTCTTAATCTGCCATTTAGGATGTGGATATTGATCTAATTTTTCACGAATACGTTTAATGTGGACATCGATAGTACGTGTTTCACCATAGAAATTAAATCCCCAGATATTTTCTAGAATTTGCTCACGGTTGAAAACTCGGTTCGGATTACTGACCAAGAAAAATAGTAATTCCATTTCTTTGGGTGGAAGTTCGACGTTGTTATCATCAACACGCACGATGAATTTATTCTTGTCGACAACCAAATTAGCATAACCAACCATGTTGCTATCATTTTTGAATGTTGGGGGCAATTCTTTCGTTCTCGGTTCTAAAGTCGTGCGACGTAAAATGGCTCTGGTACGAGCTATTAATTCCTTGGGCTCAAACGGTTTTTCGACATAGTCGTCTGCACCTAACTCTAAGCCAACTACTTTGTCAAACGTATCGCCACGAGCTGTCAAAATTAACACTGGCACATCGTGATTTCTACGCAAATTACGCAGAACACCAAAACCATCCATTCCAGGTAGCATCAAATCTAATACCACAAAATGGGGGTTGTATTCGTCGATGCGCTCAAGTGCCACTTCACCATTCTCACAACACAAGGTATCAAAACCGTCTGCTGTGTAGTAAAGTTGCAACAACTCATTGATGTGGGGATCGTCATCTACGATCATGACACGAAAATTCTTGTCCATAGGGTTCCTCTATACTCTTTGTAGAAATTTCACAGAAACTTCTTACGTACTAGAATACTTTTGTTTTGTCACTTCTTCAAGCATTTGCGAACAAATTGCAACTCAACGGCGCAACAGTGATTGAATCTCTTCCAGAAATTGTTCACCATTCTTGAAAGACTTATAGACAGAGGCAAAACGAATAAACGCCACCTCATCGATATCACGTAAAGCTGTGATCACGATATCACCAATCTCTTGTGTCTTCATCTCACGATGGTTCTTCGCAATTTCAATCTCTACCTGCTCCACCAATTTATCAATCTGATCTCCGTTTACAGGTCTTTTAACACAACTGAGCATGATGCCGTCTTTCAACTTCTTGGGATCGAAAGGTTGTCTACCACCATCACGTTTAATTACATATAGTTGCGGATTTGCAACTTTTTCTACAGTTGTATATCGGCGATTACAGTGCAAGCATATTCTTCTTCGCCTAATGAATTGACCACCTTCGGGTGTTCTAGTTTCAATTACTTTATCAGAGTCAGAATTACAATACGGACAACGCATAACATCACCTTGAGCTATAGATTAAAGGACCGCCTAAGCGATCCTTAAAGTCTTAACTAATTGTCAAAATCTTCATCATCCTGCAGGATCCAAGGGAGTATACCCTTGCTATTTTTCTTCTTTTTTCTCTCAGATCCTGATTGCTCAGTTGATACATCAAATGATCTTGCTTGTCTAGGGCTATCGTTATTATTAGTAACTTTTTGTAAGAGATCAGCCATAGCAGCATTTTCACTGGCTTGGCTACGATTGCGATTAACCTGAGAAGGACGCATTCTTCTCTCACGATTAGGTTGTGTCGCAACATTCGGTTGCACTTGGTTACCAGCTAAATTATTGAGTTGATTTCTCGTTTGTGGTTGTAAAGACTGCTGATCACCAAAACCGCTACTTGTTGTATGGTTGCTGGCTGCGAAGCCAAACTGATTCTCGGGGTTGTTCTCTCTGGGACGAACTTGATTTAGATTCTGTGCAGGCACGCTTTGGTTACCAAACAGTGAAGCAGCATTAAAATTCTGCTCACCACCTGTCTGGCGTTGAACCGGAGGACGGCTAAAGTTGTTCTGCAAGTTGATAAAACCAGCTTGGTTATTGGGTCTTTCTTGATCAAAACCACTAGCAATAACTGTAATCATCATTTCATCGTGCATATTTTCATCAACTACTGCACCAAAGATGATATCAGCCTCAGGTGAAACCGCTTCACGTACTTGTGAGGCAGCTTCATCGATTTCTCTAATCTTCATGTCACGACCACCAGTAAAGTTGATGATCACACCACGAGCACCATCGATTGTTGTATCGAGTAAAGGACTGTTAATAGCTTGACGAATAGCAGTTGCGGCACGGCTGTCACCAGATGCTTGACCGATACCCATATGACAGATACCCGCATTGGTCATTACACGTTTGACGTCAGCTAAGTCTAAGTTGATCAAACCAGGTACTGCTACCAAATCAGAAATACTGGACACACCAAAGCGCAGGACACGGTCTGCTAGACCAAAAGCTTCATCGATTGATGTATCATCGCTGGCAATATCTAACAACTTATCATTGGGTACAATCACCAAAGAATCGACATATTGTTCTAATTCTCTGATACCACGCTCAGCATTTTGCATGCGCTTAGCGCCTTCAAAGCGGAAAGGTCTGGTTACCACACCAACTGTTAAAATGCCTAATTTACGGGCGATTTGTGCTACAACAGGAGCTGCACCAGTACCGGTACCACCACCCATACCAGCGGTGACGAACAACATATCAGCACCAGAGATAGCACTTTGAATTTCTTCTGCACTCTCTTCCGCTGCTTTTTGTCCCATTTCAGGATTGGCGCCTGCACCTAAACCTCTAGTTACTTTTTCACCAATCTGAATGGTAACTTGTGCAAGACTACGGATAAGTGCTTGTTTGTCTGTATTTAAAGCAATGAATTCAATACCTTGAACACCATTTTCAATCATGCGATCGACGGCATTACAACCGCCACCACCTACACCTACTACTTTAATTGAAGCAAAACCGTCATTGTCCATTAAGTTATTTTTCTGGAAGTCCGTCAAGATCAACACTCCTTTCGTAGAGCTAGCTCGCTTAAGAGCTATGAATTTATATAAGAAAATCGCTCTTTCACATGTTTCTTCTAAATCTTACAACAGTGTTACAGTGCTCACAATAAAAAAGCTAGCTTGCCCCTAGCAATCCAGCTTAAAAAAGCACTAATTTTTAACACGCTACGTGCCGACTTGTAAACTTGTAATGACATCACTACGGTGTTGGTGAAGTGGTTGGTTTTTCCGTGGAGTGGTTCGGCGTGCTCCGTTTTTCTTTCTCTTCGCCCACTTGTTCTATTGTTCTGGTTGTAGTTGCTATGGTTTCAACTTCAGTTGTAGGCACTGTTGTTGGTGCAACTGTGGGCTTAGCAAAATAATGATTTTTACCAGTCAAATCAATGATGCCAGCTGGATGATCTTTGAGATAATCCGCTAATAGCACTTTCTTCAACCACACAAAATTATCTTTTAAATAACTGTTGCTCAGGCACTTTACGCTGTATTCATGGTGCTGGTATTCTAACTGCAAAGTAAAGTGACCATCTGCCCCTGCTGTGATAGTCTTAGTTAGCTGTGGTAACTGAAAATCGGCTGGCACACTGTTATCCGCTAAAATCAGTTGTGCTAGCACATTAACTGCCTGCCGTAATTGTTGTGGATGAGCTACCTGCACCTTTTCTCCTAAACGTAGGCTTTTAACTTGTATCCCTTGAATAACAGGTAAATCAATTGTACTTTCATCTGCAATACCAATAGCATTGCTCTCGCTGTCTAATAAAATCAGCTGTCCATTATATTCTAGAATTGCAATTGGCAAGCGTTCTTCAACTTCAATCTGCACTTTACCTGGCCAAGCAAAGGTTATCTCCGCACTACGGATATTGGGATATTTTTGCACAATCTGGTTGGCCGCATACTTATATTTAAAGGTCAACCAATTGTTAGTTTTACTGCCTAAAGGAATCCAGAAATGTTCATTACTCTTCAGCCCACTGGCTTGTACTATTTCCTCAGCACTCACAGTGTAATTACCACTAACTACAAAATCCCGCATGCGCAAAAAAGGCAAGTATAAAAACAAACCAATTAACAGAACCACCAGTAGCATGATCACTAAGACCTTCACTACTCTTGGATCTAATTTGGCTCGCTCTGTTTGTGGTTTGTTATCTATCATCATAATTTACGTAATTCCTGCGCTATTTTAGCAGCAGCTTCAGGCTCTGCTAGAGATTTAGCTTTAGCTTGTAATGATGCACAATACTCTTTGTCTTTATTCAGTCTCTCAATGAAGGCAAACAATTTTTCCCCATTGAATTCTGCATCCACACATATTTCAGCTGCCCCCTGCTTTGCTAGACGCTCTGCATTAAAAGTTTGGTGATCACCTGCTGCATAGGGATAAGGTACAAATAAACTTGCAACTCCAGTTGCACAGGCCTCAAAACAAGCTGACGCCCCAGATCGACCAACAAAAGCATCAGCAGCTGGTAGCCATGCTGTAGTATTCAAGTAATCGAATACCTGAATATTAGCTCTACTTTCCTGAGAAAGTTGCTCTAATCTATCACGCATCTGCTGATATTTTTTTTGTCCAGTAGCTAAGACTATTCGCACTTTGTGAGTCTGGCTAAACTCTTGCCACTTAATCATTGACGCTAACTCTACGACAGCTTTATTGATACTCTGTGCACCCAAGCTACCACCGAGTAACAAAACTACAAATTCATCAGCTTCTATCCCCAAAGCTTTACGGCATTCACTTTTGTTATTGTGGAAAAACTCTGGTTTTATGGGATTACCGGTAACGACAACTCGCTTCGTCACAAATTTGTTTTCTGTACCAGCAAAGCTGACACACGTGACTTTGGCAAAGCGGGCAAACAAACGATTTGACCTACCAGGAAAGGCATTTTGTTCGTGTAAAAGAATAGGTATTTTACTAACTACAGCAGCCAGCATCAAAGGAGAACATACATATCCTCCTGTGCCTACCACAGCTTGTGGCTGATAGCGTTTGATCAATTTTCTGCATCGCCAAAAACCACGCCAAGTTTTATGGAAAAACTTAAACCAAGTGCTGGGATTTCGGGTAGGTAATGGATGAGCAAAAATTATTTCTGGTTCGTAGCCCGCTTCTCTTACCAGTCGATTTTCAATACCGTTTTGATTGGCTAAAAAAATACAACGTGAACTAGGCTCAAGTTCAGTTATAGCTCTTACAATAGCTAATGCTGGATTAACATGTCCACCTGTGCCACCACCAGCGACTAAGTATGTTTTTACTTCGTCCATTGCATCCCCAATCTTATACTAGGCAAGCAATTCTTTAACTGTTTTACCTACGTGTAAAGAACAACGAGAAACAGCCAAAACAATACCTGCTTCAATCAAGAATACAA
>JAEWER010000026.1 GCA_023389255.1 Bacillota bacterium | reverse complement strand
AATCAGAACAACAAAAAGCCAAGAGCAGTAGTTCTCTTGGCTTTTCTTTGTGTGCGTTTTAGATAGATATTTTATTTTTGTTTTTGTGCCTGAAAATCAATTAAGTCTGCATAGACTGGAGTACCTAAACCAAATCCACCAGAAACAGCTATCACCTGACCAGTAGTATAAGCGGACTCATCGCTAGCTAGATGCACGACTGTAGCTGCATTTTCCTCCGGCAAACCCATACGCTTAATAGGGGTATGACGGGTGAAAATTTCTTGGAAGTGTTGAGGCATATTGTCCTTAACTGCATCGGTAGCAGTTTGACCAGGGCAGACAACATTGACACGAACATTGGCACGTCCTAATTGGAAAGCCATATTTTTGGACAAATAGATGATGGCATCCTTAGCTACAGCGTAGCTAATACGTGCTACATCGGGGATTTGACCACCGATAGAAGAAATATTGATGATGCTACCACCGCCTTGTTTTGCCATCTCGGAGGCTGCAGCCTGACTGGTTAAATAAACGCTGGCTAAATTTAAGTCTAAAATCTCTTTGAAATCACTGTAATTGGTATGTAGGAAGTCACGATCGCGCGAGACATCTGTTGAACCAAAGTTATTGACCAAAACATCGATGCGACCTGCATCTGCCACAACATCTGCAATCATCGAGCTGTGAGTTTCCTGCTTGGAAGCATCATTGTATACGGTTCTAACTCTGCCACCATTTTCGTTTAAGCGATCCGCAATTGCTTGCGCTTTTTCTAGGTTACGTGCCGCCATATAAACGATTGCGCCTTCTTTAGCGCAGGCTTCGACAATGGCTAAGCCGATGCCACGAGTACTTGCGGTAACTACCACCACTTTGTCTTGTAAACGCATAAGTCCTCCTTGCGTTAGCAAAATTACTAGATATATTCATTATGCGCTTTTGTTGATAGCATCTATGTAATATTTGCGCCCACAAAGTGGCAATACTTCGGTATAATCAGAGAGTTCTTATGAGGGCGGATGGGTGCTGGTGTGTCCTCTGGTCTTCAAAACCAGTATGAGGGGTTAATAGCTTCTTGGGTGGGTTCGATTCCCACACGTCCTCGCCAACTTATTCTCCCACAATTAGTGCGGAGAATTATTTTTTAGTAGGTGAAAAATGGTTGAGGTAGTAATAGGTACAGCGGGACACGTTGATCATGGAAAAACGACGCTGATAAAAGCGCTGACGCAAATTGACACAGACACCTTAGCGCAAGAGAAAGAGCGTGGCATTTCTATCAACTTAGGATTTGCTCACTTAGATTATCCCGATGGTAGACAAATTGGCATTGTAGATGTGCCGGGTCATGAGCGTTTTATTAAAAATATGGTGGCTGGTTTACCTGGACTTGGCTTGGTGCTGTTAGTAGTAGATGCAGCCGAGGGAGTTATGCCTCAAACAATTGAACATGTCAATATTTTAACTTTGCTGGGCATCGAAAATTTCATTGTTGTATTAACCAAAGTGGATACAGTGGATGAAATTATGCAAGAGTTAGCCGTTGAAGATATCAAAGAGCGTTTTGCAAATACACCGCTAGCAGAAGCGCCAATAATTTTGACAGATGCCATTAGTGGCAGAGGTATTCAAGAATTAACTAGTCTTATTCGCAAGCGTTGCGATGCTCTCAACTACCAACACCTAGATGGTGTGGGAAGAGTCAATATCGATCGCGTTTTTTCGAGCAAAGGGTTTGGTACTGTTATTACAGGTACTCTGATCGATGGAGTTTTAGAAATAGGGCAGGATGTTTGGCTTTATACCGTGCCCGAGCAACAGGAGCAACCTATCGCTACGCTCAAGTCTCGTATTCGTAGTTTGCAATCCTATGGGCACCAAAGTGAAAAGGCATACCCAGGACAACGTGTAGCAGTTAACTTGGCAGACGTTAAGCGTGAGCAACTAAAACGTGGAGATGTACTGATCGCAAGTCAAGCTATTACTCCGAGCTGGATGCTAGATTGCAAAGTGCAATCGCTCAAAAATCACGAACAGAATTTAGATCTTTGGGATAGAGTTCGTCTCCTCATTGGCACCAGAGAAGTTATGGCTCGCTTAGTGCCCCTAGGTCAAGAACAAATTGTGCCAGGCGAAGAAGCGTTTGCTCAATTACGCCTAGAAGATCAAGTATCTGTAAAAAAAGGCGATCGCTTTATTTTGCGCAGTTATTCACCGGTTACCACTATTGCTGGCGGTGAGGTTTTAGACGCTAATCCCAGCAAACATAAACGCTTTGATCAGTCGATGCTGGAAAGCTTGAAAGTTAAAGAAGAAGGCGACATTGAATCCCTTATTCTCGATTTTTGCAATAAAGGTAAAGGTCTGGGGGTTGCAAGCAAAGAGCTACAAAACTACCTCAATGTGAGCAAGCAAACACTGTTGCAGCTTTTAGCGGATATTGAACAACAACAAAAGTTAATTAAGGTAGGCGAATTTGTTATACCCGCGGATAAAGCAGAAAAATTTACTCGCCGTGTCTTGCAAGAACTAAAGCTTTTTCATGAAAAATATCCGTTGCGTGTAGGCATTAGCAAAGAAGAGATCAGACAAAAACTAAGACAAGTATTTGGCAATGATGGCATTGAGGGGTTACTTTCAAGATTAGTGACCGATGAGAAAGTAGTAGTTAATGGCAATTTTTTCCGTCTGCCAGATTTCAGTGTGCAACTAGGTGAAAAAGAGCAACGTCAAAAAGAAAGTTTCAGTAAACAACTGGATAGAGCTGGATTTACGGCAACCTTAGCAGAAGAACTAGCAGGCAGTAAAGCTGGCTTAGATTTATTGCACGTCTTAGATGGAGATATTCTAATTTTTCTCGATGCCGATTACGTAATAGGTATCAAAGCCTATCGTAAAGCTCTAAAGTTGATGGCAGATTTCTTTGTAGAAAAAGAACAGATGACGTTAGCAGATTTTAGAGATTTCACGGAATCTAGCAGAAAAAATTCTATGCTCATGCTGGAATATATGGATAAACTGGGAATAACAGAACGTGTAGAAAATTACCGCATCAAAGGTAAGAATTATGCACAAGCAATTGCAAGTATAAAAGAGTAGGTGAAAGCATGACAGAACAAGCCAACCTAAGCGAACTAATTGAAACTAAACCAGCTGTCAATCAATTATTGCGAGAACTTCCGGCTATGGGGAAATTACTAGAAGATGCAGCCGTAGAAGTTTTAGCTAAAAACTACTCTTTTAGCCAAATAAAAAAAGCTATGCAACAAGTTCTAGCTACTTTGCGCAAGCAAATTCTCTTGGGAGAAATAACTGATGTGAGAGCAGTGGCATCAGTACAGGTCTTTCGTTTAGTTAGCAAAGCGTTAGAAAAAGAACAACGTGGCGAGCTAATGCCAGTGATCAACGGTACGGGTGTAATACTACATACTAATTTAGGAAGAGCTGTACTAGCGCCTGAATGTTCTGATGCTTTGATGGATATCACTTTGAATTATTCCAACTTAGAATATGATTTGGAATCAGGCAAAAGAGGCTTTAGAGGCGATCACATTGAAAAACTACTCACAGAATTGACTGGTGCAGAGGCTGCTCATGTAGTCAACAACAATGCGGCGGCGGTGATGCTAGTTCTCAATACATTTTGCAAAGAGCGTGAAGTAGTGATCTCGCGTGGCGAACTAGTTGAAGTAGGTGGCTCTTTTAGAATTCCTGAAATAATGAAGCAGAGCCAAACTAAACTTTGTGAGGTGGGTGCAACTAACCGTACACATCTCTTTGATTACGAACAAGCGATCAATGCTGAAACGGCAGCAGTTATCAAAGTGCATACCAGTAATTTCCATGTGGTTGGTTTTACACATCAAGTGCCAATTCAGGAATTAAAACCATTATGTGAGGATAAAGGAATATATCTTTTTAATGACTTAGGCAGTGGTTTACTCTGTGATATGCAACGCTTTGGCCTCCCCTATGAACCCACAGTTAAAGAAGCCCTAGAACAGGGTAGTGATTTGGTGATGTTCAGTGGTGATAAATTGCTCGGAGCTAGTCAGGCAGGCATTATTCTCGGCAAAAAATCATTGGTAGATAAGCTAAAGAAAAACCAACTCTCCAGAGCTTTGCGGATAGATAAACTAACCTTAGTAGCGCTAGAACAAACACTCAAACTCTACCTTGATGAAGAAGAAGCAGTTAAGCGTATACCGTTATTGCGGATGCTGGGTTATGAAACAGAAGAATTAATAGGCAAAGCTCAGCGCCTGCAACATAACTTAGAGAAACTGGGCTTACCTTTCCAAATTGAGATAGTAGATAGCGAAGCTAAAGTGGGTGGAGGCGCCTATGCCAACGCGACTTTACCATCAAAGGCATTACAGTTTACACCACAAAACAGTGCCGAACCAAAGTTCGATGTCATTGCGTTAGAGAGAAGTCTGCGCTTAGGTAAATATCCAATTATTGGCAGAATCCAAGATCAAGTTTATCTGCTGGATATGCGAACAATTGCTGAAGAACAGTTCAATATTGTGGTGGATGCGTGCAAGAATTTGCTCTAACACTTTAATTCTTACGTGATTTGTGTGATCATAACGGGGTTAAGGAGAGGAAAATGTGTCAGGTTCATTCAGAGCAACAAATGAGAGACATTATTAGACGTGCAGGGCTCAATGCAACAACGCAACGTTTGAGCGTCTATAAATATTTAATGAATTGCAAAACTCACCCTACAGCTGAAGAAATATACAGTGGTATTCGTGCTGAAAAGCAGAATATGTCTAGGGGTACGATCTACAACACCCTAAAATCATTTTGCGATGTAGGTTTGGTGCGAGTGCTCGAATTTAAAGATAGTGAAACTCGCTATGATACAGACGTAATGGATCATGCTCACTTTAAGTGTCAAAAGTGTGGACGTCTTATCGATATCGATCTGCCAGCTTCTACATTTCAAAACCCAGCCCTAGCTGGCTTTGAAATTCATAATCAAGCAGTTTTGTTAACGGGTATTTGTCCAGACTGCCAAGAGCAAGCCGAGCTGGCAAAGTAAATTGAAACTAGTTTCTCCTATAATTTGAGACTAAGAAAAAGGGAGCAAATGCTCCCTTTTGTTTACTTAGTTCCGAAGAGACGATCGCCCGCATCTCCCAAGCCGGGAACGATGTAAGCGTGATCGTTGAGCTCCTCATCCATGGCGGCGCAGTAAATAGAAACATCGGGGTGAGCCTTGTGCACAGCTTCAACACCCGGTTTAGCTGCGATGATGCACAGCAATTTTAATTGCTTGCAACCTTTTTGTTTCAACAAATCCAAGGCTGCAATTACGGAAGCGCCAGTTGCCAGCATAGGATCCAAAACAAAGATTTCGCGCTCTGAGATGTCTGAGGGTAGTTTGCAATAGTACTCTACAGCTTCCAGAGTTTCGGGATCACGGTATAAACCGATATGACCCACGCGAGCGCCAGGGATCAGGTTTAAGACGCCATCTACCATACCTAAGCCAGCGCGTAAAATGGGTACCAATGCCACTTTTTTGCCGGCGACTACTTTGACAGTTGCAGGACCAATGGGAGTTTCAATCTCCACATCCACTAAGGGGATATCCTTGCAAGCCTCGTAGCACATTAAAGTAGCAATCTCAGATGCAAGTTCACGAAACTCTTTGGTAGAAGTCTCTTTGGAACGCATCATGCTAACTTTGTGCTGGATTAAAGGATGCTCGAAAACAACAATAGATGAATTTTCCACGATGATCTCCTCTGCCCGAGGGCATAAACATTACTTAACTAATCATATATAAATTGCCACTTGCATTCAAATTAGGCGTTCTTAAAATTACTTAATGTGCAATTGGCAAAAAAGTCGTAATGTAAACTAAAATGAATTAATTGAAGTGAATGAATAAATAAAAAGGAAGGGCATATGGATAATTCTCACATCGATAGACCTGAAACTAGAACAGAAGCTACAAGACGCCCTAGGCCACAGCGAAATCAAAGCAAAGAAAGTACAGTCAATTTAGAGCAAACTAAAGCGAAGCAATATCGTCCACGCCCTAGAGCTAAACAACAAGCCGTTGTGATAAAAAGCCCATCTGCAACTAAACAGGGTATTCCCGTGGTAGTGGTTATTATGTTACTTGTAATTGCCTTGCTTGCAGGTATGTTTATCTATAAGTTCTTGCTGTCAGGCAGGAATTTCAGTGCCAATAAAAATAGCACAGTGCCAGCCTTAGTTACTTCTACGGGACAAAGTCAGACTAATCAAGCCCAAAATTCAGGCGCAAGTCAAACAGCTACCAAGGCAAAGGGTAGTAGTGCTACTACCGCTAAAGATGCTGAAGCAAAAGGTAAATTAGGTACACCAGAAGAAGAAAAAGAATTTGCTAAGTATGATTACTATATAGAGCCGGGATCATTCTTGTTGAAACCAGTTAAAGATGCTGATCCACACGTAGTTTTCTTGACAGTCGATGATGCGCCTGATAAATATTCAATGGATATGGCAAAAATCTTTAAAGAGAACAATGTTCCAGCTATTTTTATGGTCAACGGTCATTTCTTATATACACCTGAGCAGAAAAAGGTGCTTAAAGAAATCTATGATATGGGTTTTGAGATTGGTAACCATACCATGACACACCCATTTTTAACCGAATTGACACATGAGGAAAGAGTTTCACAAATTCTCGACTTAAATGACATGATCAAAGAGGTTATAGGCAAGAAGCCTACCTTGTTCCGTCCGCCGTTTGGTGATTTCAATGATGATGTTGCCAAGATAGTACACGATGATGACATGGTCTTGATGATGTGGAGCTTTGTGTACGACATCGATAAAGAAAACTGGGATGCCGATGTTTTAGCAGACAAAATGTTGCACAACGATTATCTACGTGATGGTGCAAATATTTTGATGCATGATCGCGAGTGGACAAGAGATGCTATCGACCGTGTGATCAAAGGTTATAAAGAGATGGGTTATGGTTTTGTAGACGCTAAACAAGTAATGCCCTACAAACTAGCCAAGCGTTTCCGTGAAGTGAGAGGACTGGATCAAGATTAAAACGGTCAACGTATTCAAGTTAGAAGTTCATTTTTAATTAGAAGTTCATTACTTGTGCAGATAGGTAAAAGCGCTCTAACCCGATACCTGTTTAGAGCGCTTTTCTTTATTTCGATTTATTTGTATATATCAATGTTGACAAATAGGGTTAAATAACGATATATTTGAGTCGTCTCCACGGGAGTCTTTTTTTATGTGGAGTAAAAATGAAATCAAAAGAACGAGTCTAAGCTCGTAAGCCGGAGGTACATCATGGCAAAACCTGGTGCAAGAGAGCGTGTTATGTTGGCTTGTGAAGAGTGCAAGCGTCGTAACTACAACACCAAGAAAAACAAGAACAATACTAAGGATAAGCTGGAACTGAAAAAGTACTGCCCATTCTGCAAAAAGCACACCAATCACCGCGAAACTAAGTAAGTGTAACGGGTAAGCACTATGGCAAAAGTAAAAAAAGAAACAGAAAAAAAGGGAAGTAAGAAAAACCAGAAACCTGGCTTTTTTACTCGTCTTAAAAACTGGTTTGGTGATTTAAGACAAGAGATTCGCCGTATCAACTGGCCAGATAAAAATAAGCTGAAGCTGAATACCAGCACAGTCTTAGTAATTATTTTGGTAATTGCAGTGATGATTTTTGTCTTCGATTCAGTGATCAGCACGGCTCTAAGTGCCAGCGGTTTCTACCACGCCAGAAAACCTAAGACCACTACAGTAGCTACTACTGCTACTACGGGTACAGCTACCACTACTGAAACGCAAGTGGCAGTTACTAATCCCACAACTGCAGTAACCATCACAGCTACAACTGGCAATTAACGGAGAGTGTAATGTCCGCAGAGCAAACAAATAATGCATTGTGGTATGTGGTACATACCTATTCAGGCTATGAGAACAAGGTTAAAGATACGCTGGAGATGATAGTAGAAAATCGTCAATTGCAAGACTTTATCCAAGAAGTCTCAGTGCCGACTAAAGAAGAAACCGAGATCAAAGACGGCAAACGCAAACAGCATCTGCGCAAACTATATCCAGGTTACGTTCTAGTCAAAATGATTTTGACTGATGAAATTTGGTACATTGTCCGCAACACTCGTGGTGTTACAGGCTTCGTTGGTCCCTCGAGCACTCATCCAGTGCCTCTAACTGACGAAGAATTGCTGATTATGGGTCTGGCAACGGACTATGTCCCAGAAGTGGATTACACCGTAGGCGATTCTGTACGAATTATTCAAGGACCACTGGAAGGCTTCGACGGCAAAGTGCAAGAAATCAATGCCGAGAAGAAGAAAGTTGTCGTTATGGTTTCAATGTTTGGCCGTGAGACACCAGTAGAATTAGAACTGACACAAATTTTGCGTGTTTAATTGGCTTTCATCTTAAGAGGAGCTGAAGCAAATTAAAATTTGTGTTATATTTACACAGTTAACTTGCTGACGTAGGTCTAACTGCGTCCGCTTAAAATTCAAGAAAGTTTGGGAGGTTGCCACTATGGCAAAGAAAGTTGTTGCATTAGTTAAGCTGCAAATCCCCGCAGGTAAAGCAACGCCAGCACAACCGGTCGGACCAGCTCTTGGACAACACGGATTGAACATCGCTCAATTCGTTAAAGACTTCAATGAACGCACACAAAAAGACTTAGGCATGATCGTGCCTGTTGTCATCACCGTTTACGCGGATCGTTCATTCGATTTCATCACCAAGACTCCACCCGCTGCGGTTCTGCTGAAGAAAGCATGTAATATTGAATCTGGTTCAGGCGTTCCTAACAAGAACAAGGTTGCTACTGTACCTTGGTCAGAGTGCTTAAAGATCGCCGAGATCAAATTGAAAGACACCAATGCCGCTAGCTTAGAAGCATGTGCTCGCATGGTTGCTGGTACAGCTCGAAGCATGGGTATTGTCGTAGACATGGATAAGTAAGGAGATCGCAGATGAAAAAAGGTAAAAGATTTAATGCGACCTCACAAAAGGTCGAGAGATCCAAAATTTATGAGATTTCCGAAGCTGTTGCTTTAGTTAAAGAAACAGCAACTGCTAAATTCGACGAAACCATCGAGCTACATGCTCGTTTAGGTGTTGACTCACGTCACGCTGATCAACAAGTGCGTGGCGCAATTGTATTGCCTCATGGTACTGGTCGTGATGTCCGTGTCTTAGCTTTTGCTCGTGGTGCTAAAGCCGATGAAGCACAAGCTGCTGGTGCTGATTATGTTGGTGCAGAAGACTTAGCCGACAAGATCGTCAAAGAAAACTGGTTTGATTTTGACGTCGTCATCGCAACTCCTGATATGATGGGTGTTGTTGGTCGTATCGGTCGTGTTTTAGGTCCTAAGGGCTTAATGCCTAACCCCAAATCAGGCACTGTTACCATGGATATCGGTCAAGCAATTAAAGATTCAAAAGCCGGTAAAGTTGAATATCGTTTAGATAAACAAAACATTATTCACTGCCCCATTGGTAAAGCCTCATTTGAGCAAGAAAAACTCGAAGAGAACTTGACCACTTTATTGCAGGCCATCATTAAGGCAAAACCTGCTGCTGCTAAAGGTACCTACATTAAGAGCCTGGTTATTACTGCAACCATGGGTCCTGGTATCAAAGTAAACAGCAAAATTAACTAAGCTAAATATCCTCTCGCCCAAGACAGTCGGAGCTTCGGCATAACGTTAAAACATCCGACCGAGGTGGAAGCAGGGTTATCGTTCCTGCCCCTCCGCCTTGTGAGGGGTATTTATAAAATCTAACAAGGAGGAACGATAATGCCCAGTGCAAAAATCTTAAAGCGCAAGCAACAAGTGGTTTCTGACTTGGCGAATGAGTTAAAGGATGCTCAATCCATCGTCTTAACTGATTACCAGGGTTTGACCGTAGCTCAAGATACTGAGATGCGTTCAGAATTCCGTAAGAACAACGTTCAATATCGTGTAGTCAAAAACCAAATCATCAAGCGCGCCTTCGAAACTTTAGGTATTGAAGCTCCTACAGATGCTTTGACTGGTCCTTCAGCTTTAGCGTTTAGCAAAGAAGACATCGTCAGCGCACCTCGTTTGAGCAAAAAGTTTGCTGAAAAGTTTAAGAAGACTGAGATTAAGGGCGGTGTGATGGAAGGTCAAACAGTTGAACTGGCTACCATCATGCAACTTGCCAACATTCCTGACACTCATACCTTACACGGTCAGTTAGTTGGTACCCTGATCCACCCTGTGCGCAAGTTAGCCTTTGTCTTAAATTTAGTCGCAAAGCAAGGCGATGAAGAAGGCAAAGAGCAAGTGGCTGACTTAGTAAAAGCAGTCGCACAAGAAGTTGCTACTGAAGCAACAACAGAGGCAGCAGAGAGCCAAGAAGAAGCTCAAGCTGATGCCGAGTAATTAGCTTATTTTGGAGGATAATTATGGCTAGTGAAAAAGTTACTAACTTATTAGAAGAAGTCAAAGGCTTAACCGTTTTAGAGCTCCATGAGCTGGTTAAGGGTTTAGAAGAAGCTTTCGGTGTTGATGCTTCAGCTATGGCTGTTGGCGGTGGTAATGCTGGTGCAGCTCAAGCCGCTCCTGCTGAAGAAAAGACCGAGTTCACCATCGTTCTGAAGAATGCTGGCGGTAACAAGATCGCAGCTATCAAGGCTGTTCGTGAGATCACCGGTTTAGGCCTGAAGGAAGCCAAAGCATTAGTTGATGGCGCACCTAAGGAACTGAAAGAGAATGTCAGCAAAGAAGAAGCTGATGCAGCCGCTGAAAAACTCAAGGAAGCTGGCGCTGAAGTCGAAATCAAATAAGACAAAGCTAAATCTGTTACTTAAAGAGCTGACGTATGTCAGCTCTTTTTTGTATACTCAAAAAAGTTCTAAACGAAAGGTATATTTATGCTATCTAAATATGATGTTGTAGTTATAGGAGGAGGTCCAGCAGGCATACAAGCAGCCATATATACACAACGAGCAGGATTTTCAACGCTTCTAATTTCAGCGGGTAAAACTGAACTGAGTAAGGCACACAATATTGAGAACTATTTTGGGTTTTCTGAGCCAATCACAGGTAAATCTTTGCAACAGGCAGGTATTGAACAGGCACAACGCTTGGGCATTGAAATTTTAGCTGAGCAGGTTACTGGTGCTGGATTTAGTTTAAGTGGTACAAGCTACGAATTGCATACGGCGAATACAAAAGTTGAAGCAGAGGCTTTAATCGTGGCAACTGGCATGGCAAAGCAAGCTAGTAAAATTAAAGGTGCTCAAGAACTATTGGGTAACGGTGTTTCCTACTGTGCAACATGTGATGGTTTCTTTTATCGTGGTAAAAAGGTGGGCATTGTGGGTGGTGCAGAATTTGCTTTAAGTGAAGCCAAAGAATTAGAACCGCTAGCGTCAGAAGTTATTGTTTTCCTCAACGGTAAAGAACCGAGTGCTGATTTTCAAAGTGCTGGATTTACAGTCTATCCAGGGAAAATAAAGGAACTAAAAGATTCTTCTGGTTATTTAGATTCTGTTATCTTAGATAGTGATGAAAGTGTGCAATTAGCTGGCTTGTTTTTTGCAGAAGGTCAAGCAGGAGCAGTCAGTCTTGCTCTAAAATTAGGTTTAGAGACCGTAGGTAACGCTATCAAAGTTGATGAAAATATGAAGACGAATATGCCAGGTATCTATGCCTGTGGCGATTGCACAGGCAAGCGCCCACAAGTTGCTGTAGCTGTGGGGCAAGGTGCGATTGCAGGCATGGAGGCAAGCGATTATTTGCGGAGTAAACGCAATCAGAAAAAGCAGGAAAGACAGTGGGGTTAGTATGTTAGATATTAATTTGATCAGAAATAATCCAGAAGAAGTGAAGGCTAAACTTGCGAAAAAAGAATTTGAAGTCGATTTTACGGAGTTTTTAGCCCAAGATAAGGAACGCCGTGCCTTGATGCACGAAACAGAGGAACTGAAAGCTGAGCGTAACCGTGTTTCAGCAGAAATTCCTAAGCTGAAGAAAGCAGGAGAAGATACCACAGCCATTTTCGATCGTATGAGAGAAATTGGTGATAAGATCAAGCAAAATGACGCAGAGATTGCCAAAATGCAAGCTGAACAAGATAGCTTTGTGGCATCTTTACCCAACTTGCCCGCAGATGATGTAGTTGCAGGTGGCAAAGAAAATAATGAGGAGCTGTACAGCTTCGGACAAAAACCTGAGTTTAACTTCGAACCTAAAGATCATGTTGCGTTAGAAGAAGCATTAGATCTAGTTGACTACATGCGTGGTGTTCGTTTGGGTGGCAGTGGTTTTTGGCTCTATAAAGGCGATGGTGCCCGATTGGAGTGGGCATTGCTCAATTATTTTGTGGACAGTCATCTAGCTGACGGCTATCGCATGATTTTACCGCCTCACTTGCTCAACTATGAATGTGGCTATACAGCAGGACAATTCCCCAAATTTGAAAATGATGTCTTTACCTTGCAACATCGTGATGGCATGGGAAATCCAGATCAAGTAGCTAAAGAACAACAAGATGAAGAAGCATCATTTAAGGCTCATGGGTTTAAGCGTTTCTTAGCACCTACTTCCGAGACAGCTTTGGTCAATGTGCATCGTGGTGAAATTTTGAGCGAAGAGGAACTGCCGTTAAAATATTTTGCTTATACTCCTTGTTATCGTAGTGAAGCTGGAAGCTATCGTGCAGAAGAGCGTGGCACTCTGCGAGGTTATCAATTTAACAAGGTTGAAATGTTCCAATATACCAAACCTGAAGATTCAGAAGCAGCGTTACAAGAACTGATTAAGAAAGCTGAAAAATTGATGCAGGGATTAGGTTTGCACTATCGTGTCAGCAAATTAGCTGCAGCTGATTGCTCAGCCTCCATGGCAAAAACATACGATATTGAAGTTTGGTTGCCCAGCATTAACGATTACAAAGAAGTCAGCTCTGCTTCGAATGCAATGGATTACCAAGCTAGACGTGGTAATATCCGCTATCGCAAGGATGGCAAAAAGATTGCATTTGTCCATACCTTGAATGCATCAGGCTTAGCAACCAGCCGATTGTTCCCTGCGATTTTGGAACAATTCCAGCAAGAGGATGGTTCAGTAATTATCCCTGAAGTTTTGCGTAAGTACATGGGTGGTCAAGAAGTGATTAAGCCCGTTAAATAAGACAGTTTATCCCCTAGCCTTGCTAGGGGATTTTTATGATTAGCATGCAATTTAAACAAATATTTTTCTTTGATATAGATAACACTCTCTGTAAAGGTGCTACAGCGCCAGTAAGCGATGCTGTAGTAAAGCGTCTTAAACACCTAGAAGAACAAGGTTATGGTATCGCCTTGTGTTCGGGTAGACCCCAATACTATGTCAACGGTCTAGCTCGACAACTAGCACTTAAGCATTGGCTTTTAGTTACTGAGAATGGTTTAGTTGTACAGGTAGGAGCTAAATTACCAACTGCGACAATGTGGCGTACTTCAGCAGATTTTTCGACCATCGCTAAAATCAAAGCCTTTGAAGCTAAATTAAAACAGCGTCTTCTATGCGGAGACTTGCCTAGCTCCGCACTGTGGGTCGAGCCTAACGAACTGAGTACTTGTCTGTTTTATAGTCGCCTAGCAGATGGTACTTTAGCGCGAGATTTAGCATTTTCATTAATAGATGAGGCGAAATCAGAACTAGGTGATCAGGTACGTATAATTGAGCATGTAGGCTGTTTTGATGTTTTACCTATAGCCGCCAATAAAGGGGTTGGCATTAAGTGTTTGTGTGAGTACTTATGCCATGAGTTAAGCGCTACGGTAGGCATCGGCGATGGACCAAATGATCAAGAAATGTTCGATGTTTGTGCAAAATCTATTAGCCTAGCACCTGGTAAGCATAACAATGTAGATTATGAATGCGAGAGTATCGAACAAGCACTGGATTATATAGAAGCGCATTTAGTTGAACAATAGAATTTTGACTGTAGCTTGCATTCTGTTGTAGCGACAGTTAAGATGGCGGTTGTTGACCTCGACAGGTCAGTTTTGTGCAGAAATGCACCTAGCCAGTTGTAAGGCTAGAAAAATTAGCGCCAGTGCCCTTGTCGCTAGCTTTGCTAGAGGGCTGACGAGGTGTAGGATTATCGAATCTTCGGCGGATATCCTACCGTAGTGGGGAGCTACGCATCTGGAGCAGAAAATGGCTGGTAACAGCAACACAAAGGCTCAGAACTTCCACACAAATTAAGTTTCAGCATAGCTTACAAGGCTTATTTTATGCTGTCAGAAAAGAGGAATTATGTGCGGAATTATGGCATATATCGGCAATAAAGATGCCAAAGAAGTTGTTTTACAAGGCTTAAAAGACTTGGAATACAGAGGGTATGATAGTGCTGGCTTAGCGATACGCAATGGTTCAAACAATCCCCAGATAATAAGAGCTGTAGGTAAAGTAGACCAATTAGTAAGCAAAGTAGCAGGGCAACAAGGTAGCGCTACGCTAGCGATGGGACATACTCGTTGGGCAACGCATGGACCAGCTAATGAAACGAATTGTCATCCTCATCAAAGTGGAAAAGTGTTGCTGGTGCACAATGGAATCATTGAGAATTACGCCGAGCTTAAAGCCGAACTTGAAGGGCAGGGCTATCAATTTACGTCAGCCACAGATAGTGAGGTTGTGGCGGCGTTACTCGATTACTATTATCAAGGGAGAGCGGAGGAAGCCTTAGAAAAGGCTTTGCCGAGATTAAATGGTAGCTATGCATTGGCTATTCATTTTTTAGATCAGCCAGAAATTTTGTACTGCGCTAAACTTGCTTCCAGCTTGATTTTAACTATGAACAAGGAAGAAGTTGCTGCATCCTCCGATATTTTAGGTACGGCGCCAATTCATAACCAATTTATTGCTATGCCCGATCGTTGCTATGCCCGTATTAAACCAGGTGAAATTAAATTGTATGAGCTGGGTAATAGAGAATGTGAGTTAGAATGGCAGATCATCTCCTGGAATATTGAACAAGCACAGAAACAGGGACATGAATACTTCATGCACAAAGAGATCCACGAAACTCCTGAAGCGATAGAAAGAACTATTGCTCCTCGGATCAGACAAGATCATTTGGAGCTGGAGTTACCTCAGGGATTTGCCCTAGAAGATACGAATGAAATCGTAGTGGTTGGCTGTGGCACTGCTTTGCATGCAGGCATGGTAGCTAAACAATGGTTTGAACAAAAGTTAGCAATTCCTTGTCGTACAGAAATAGCTTCAGAATTCCGTTATAGCGCAGCTTTGTTGCGTAAGCAGACATTGGTAGTAGCTATCTCTCAGTCAGGAGAAACCGCCGATACTTTAGCCGCCTTACGCTTAGCCAAGAGTAAACATGCCAAAACGCTAGCCATAGTCAATGTGAAAGGGTCTGCTATAGCTCAAGAGGCAGATGCTGTTTTATATACGCACGCTGGTCCAGAGATCGCTGTGGCGAGTACGAAAGCCTACAGCGTGCAATTGGTGGTGTTATACCTCCTGATGCTGGCGATTAGTAAAGCACAAGGTAAACTGGATAGCAGAGAAGAAACTAGAGCTATAAATAGCTTAAAAGAACTACCTCAAGTATTAAAAGCACAATTACAAGACGAGAGTGAACATGTAGCTTTAGGTGAGTGGCTAAAAGAACATAGAGATGCTTTTTTTGTAGGTAGAGGTCTGGATTATGCTGTAGCGATGGAAGCATCGATTAAGCTAAAAGAAATTTCTTATATCCACTCCGAGGCTTATGCGGCGGGTGAGTTGAAACATGGTACGTTGTCTTTAGTAGAAGAGAATACACCGGTTATAGCGATCGCTAGTGTTGCTGATTTACACGAAAAAATGCAAGCTAATATCTGCGAATTGAAGAGCAGAGGAGCAAAGATCTTATTGCTCGCTAGCTCAGGTTTTCCAGCAGAACAACAAATATGCGATTATTCTCTTAAATTAGCGGAATTGCCAGCTGATTTCCTAGTGTTTTCGTTAGCGTTACATTTACAATTTTTGGCTTATTATACGGCCAAAGCTAAAGGACTTGATGTAGATCATCCTAGGAATCTAGCAAAATCTGTAACTGTAGAATAGGAAAAAGAGGAGCACTAAATGAAGTGCTCCTCTTTTTAGATGGTAGGGTTTAAGCGGTTAAGCAATTTCTTTACCTAAACCTAGTTCTTTAGCTTTGTTTACAATTTGTGCAGCTACGAAAACATCTAAGACAGCGCTACCAACAGTTTTGAAAATGGTGATATCGTCAGCTGATTGACGTCCTTTTACTTTACCTAAAACTAGTTCACCTAATTCTCCGGTGTAGGCGCTCTTGTCTACTAGACCTTTCTCTAAGGGAGCAATAAAATCGCCAGCTTCAGCTAGCACACCTTCCATAGTGTCAAAAATAATGCAATCAGCTTTTTGAATTATTTCTGCAGGGACTTCGCACATTTGCGGAGTGTAAGCACCAATACCGTTGATATGTGCACCCGGTTTTACCCAGGATGCTTCAAAAGTAGCTTCTCTGGAAGTAGTTACAGTAGTGATAATGTCAGCACCTTCAACACATTCTTTAGCAGAACCACAAGGAACTAATTTTACAGCAGGGAAATTCGCTTTAACTTTATCTACGAAATCACTCGCCATTTCATAATTAAGAGAAGATACACGAACTTCACACAAATCGCGAACAGCGAGCATGGCTTCTAATTGGCTTAAGGCTTGACCGCCAGTACCAATCAGAGCACCAATTTGAGCATCTTTGCGAGCGAGTAAGTCAGTGGCAGCTCCTTGCACTGCACCGGTTCGAAGTTGAGTTAAATAGGTGCCATCTAAAATGGCTGTGGCAATACCAGTTTCTGGGTCTAAGACAATCATAGTTGCAGGAACTGCAGGCAAATTACGTTTACTATTTTCGGGATAGACAGAAACAATTTTAATGCCGGATGCTTCTTGTTCACCGCCTACATAGGCTGGCATATATAGAGCTTGACCAGCGTGTTTTGCAATATCAATGTTAGTTCTTAAAGGAACATTACAATTACCTTCGGTATAGGCTTTGAGTGCAAGCTTGTCTGCTTCGATAGCTTCTTTCATGGATAGACATTTGCACATAGCACTGCGATCTAAATAAAGCATAAATCCTCCTTGCCACTGGATGGTGGCATGCTTGAATATTTAACTATGGTTATATAAAATTTTACTATCTTTTTGGCTTTTAGAAGGGAGCAAACTGTGATTGAAGGCGTCACTATGCAACAAAAGTTAATCGGAATAGCACTGGCTCTCTTTCGCGAAAAAGGATATGAACAAGTTACGGTAAACGAAATTTGTGCTAAAGCTAAAGTGACTAAGCCTACTTTTTACTATCATCTCAAGTCAAAAGATGATATTTTGATCACTTTCTATAACGAAGTTATTCAAGATTTGACAGAGTGTTTTTTGACCGTTTTAAGTTCCAACAATCACTGGGAACAATGTCACATGTTGTTTGTATCGCTGATCAATCAGACTAAACGACTGGGACCTGATCTAGTAAGTCAAACACATCGTATTAATTTACAAGGCAATTTAGGCAAATTTGATTTGGTAGGGCAGCTCTCTAAATTTGCCTTGATCATAATTGAACGAGCGCAGGCTAACGGACAAATCCGTGCCAAAGGCAAACCTGAAGATCTTTATCGAGCTGCTGCTTATCTGTTCCTCGGCTGTGAATATACTTGGTGCTTAAAAGACGGCAATTTTGATTGGGACCAAGAATTTTTCCGTCCTTTGGAATTATTGTTTGATGTCGATCCACAATTTACGAAGTTACGCTACCAAGCCTAAGCTAGTATATAGCTAATCTTTAATTGTTTTTATTTGGGAGTTATCTAAATTTATAAAGTGGGCAAAAGCTTGAGTTAGGGCATCTTCAGGCAAGGCACCAATTATTTCACTATGAGCAAGGGCCACGCCATAATGTTTGGCATACTTAGAGATGGCAAGGTATACGGTATCGATATTGGTTTTTGTGTAATCTACTAAATTCATAGAAACTTGAGCTTGCCTAGTTGAATTAAGATACAGACCAATTGCTTTAACACCAGGCAATCCGCCACTACTTTCTCTAATCTTTTGAGCTATTTTTTTAGCGATGGTTACATCAGAAGTCTGCAAATTAACGTTGAAAGCAATCAAAGGCTTACGAGCACCGATTACTAAAGCGCCAGCTGTAGGATGCAATCTATTAGGACCCAAATCTACTTGCAAGCCAGCGTGTAGTTTTTCATTTAGCTCCTGCCATTCGTTTTGTCTAATAGTATCAAGATTACGGTTTTGTGGTGTACTAGCACTGAATTCGTAGAAAATAATCGGTAAATCAGGTATTGCTAAATTACAAGCTAGAGCTAGTTGTTTGGCGACTGTATCTGCTTCTTTTAGAGTAGTGTTTTTAGTAGGGACGATAGGTAAAACATCTAGAGCACCAATTCTCGGATGAGCACCGATATGAGTGCGCAAATCTATTTTTTGTACAGAGATCTGCAAGGCGTTGACCAGGGCACATATTAATATTTTGCTACTACCCTGCACAGTAATTACTGTACGGTTATGATCTTGATCGCTACTAAAATCAAGTAACTTCAAATCTGCGTGAGACTGAAAACAAGCTAGTAATTGCTCGATTATTTTAGGATCGCTGGTACTAAAATTAGGCACCGATACAAAACTTTTTTTCCCCATAAGCACCTACTATTTAAGCAACTTTACCTCGGAGGTGGTTTTAATAACACCAGTCTTTAGTTCCTCAATAGGTAGTAAAACAAAATCTCTTTCTTGATGATAGGGATGTGGAATTTTGAGATTTTCTTCATCTACCACTAGTTCGCCAAAGAAAATGATGTCGATATCTATGGTTCGAGGTCCCCAATGGATGGTGCGAACTCGTCCTAATTCTTGCTCTATCGCTTGAGTTAAGGATAGTAATTCCTGTGGTGTTCCTGAAAAATTTAGCTCGACAGCAGTGTTTATAAAATTAGGTTGTTCTTTTAAGCCCCAAGGCTCAGTTTCGTAGAAACTTGCACAGCGTAAGTTAGTTATTCTTGAGTCATGTTTAAGCAAAGTGATTGCCCTTTCGATGGTTGCTTTGCTATCCCCTAAATTTGCTCCTAAACTAAGATAGCAACGGGAGTTAGCTTGCTCCTTTAATTGTGTCTGTGTCATCGTGTCGTGTACTCTCCAGTATTTGATGTTATTTGTTTTGGTGATGTCTGCTTGTAGGTAGGCAGTTGCCCATTCTAGTGCGGTTTTTTCATCTAGGGCAAACTCTTCTTGCAATCTAGTTGCTAAGGGACGAGTAAAGCGCTTACGTGAAATTCCTATGAGCAAGGGATAAGTATTACCACCAATATTGCGTAATTCATTTAGCCAAGCAGGATTTTGACTTAGAGCAATATTTTGTTCCTGACTCATACCAAAACCAAATCCGGGGTCTAGGGTACAGGCATCACGTTTAACACCAGCAAGAGCAAGCAAGCGTAAAGATTCAGCTAAGTAAAGTTTATGAGCTATCACAAAACGGGGTAATTCAGCCAAGCGTGTTGCTAAAGCAGTTTCTGACAATTGCCATGCTTCGATTACTGCAGGATCTTTAGCTAAGCTCGTGCAAGCTTTTTTCGATAAATAGCTGATTTGATCGCTAACTTTCAATTTGCTAAATAGCTGTTTTAAGTGTAAAGAAACAGGAGTTAGCCCAGGTCTTTTAGGAAATTTCTTGCCATCGCTCCCTTTGGGATACATGTGAGTCATATTGCTCATAGCAATAATTTGCGCATCGTAGCGTGCAACAACTTGAGCCATCTGCAAATCACCCTGACAACCGTAAATATCGTTTATGATATGAGCTCCTGCCTGCAGAGCAATTTCTGCAACCTCACTTTTCCAAGTATCAACTGAAATTAGAGTATCGGGATATAGACGTCTGACGGCTTGGATAATTGGAATAATGCGCTCGCATTCCTGTTTAACGCTTAAAGGGGTGCTACCTGGACGAGTTGATTCACCACCAATATCTAAAATTACTTGGGGATTATGTGTAATGATCTCATCAATATGAGAGAGCGCATCTTCAAATTTAAAGTTGAAGCCTCCGTCAGAAAAAGAATCGGGGGTAATATTGATGATAGCGAACCAACTTGAGTTTGCTTGCTCTTTGTTTCTACTAGATTTTAATTGCAGTGTGGACATGTACACTCCGTTGTATTCATTCATTTATAAATATCATAATTCAGGATAACACTTGCAGAAGTTTAGTATTTAATATGTAGCGCTTAGCTTAAGGTAGAAAAGTAATTTCGAGGAATGGTTTGCGTTAAGAAGAACACTATTTCTAAAAGCCCCCAGAGGTGATGTAAAATAAAGAAAACAATTAAAGGAGTTAGCTATGAAAAAAGTAGTTAGTACAGATAAAGCACCTGCAGCAATCGGTCCTTATTCACAAGGCATGGTAGTAGGTGATTTAGTTTTCACCTCAGGTCAATTACCCGTGGATATGGCAACAGGTCAATTCCCCGAGAGCATCGAGGAACAAACACATCACAGCTTAACTAACTTAAAAGCTGTATTAGAGGCAGCGGGCACCTCCATGGACAAAGTTGTTAAAGTTACTGTCTTCTTAAAAGATATGAACGACTTTGCTAAAGTCAACGGTGTCTATGAGAAATTCTTTGGTTCAGAACCTCCTTGCCGTAGTGCTGTAGAAGTAGCAAGATTACCCAAAGATGCTGGCATCGAAATTGAAGCCATCGCTTTGAAATAAATTTTATAATCTGGCTAGTAAAAGAAAAGACCTGCCACTTGGCAGGTCTTTTAACTTTGCTGAGAAACTCTTTTGAGTCGTAGAATTTTTTTTATTCTAGTAGCGAGAAGAGTTATGAGAAAACTGACTCCAGCAACAAAAGCACACATACCAGAAGAACTCACATTAAAGGCAATGGACAGAAAGTAGCCCACCACACTGTTAAATAGAGCATAAATTACTGTTAATAACAAAGTGATGTGTAGGTGGCGTGCTAGAAGCAGAGCTGAAGCAGCTGGGGTAACGAGGAAGGAAACTACTAAAATTGCACCAACGATTTCAAAAGAGACTACAGCAGATAAGGATAACAAGGTTATCAGACTGTAACCGATGAGAGCTTGAGAAAAACCAGCTAATAAAAACTGTTCAATGTCAAAGCAACTCAGTTTTAACTCTTTATAAAAGATAGACAAGAACAAGCAATTTATCACTAAAATGGCACTACCATAAACCAGAGATTTAGGTAAGAACCAGGGACCGATCGAAATTAAATTGAAGTCAGCAAAAGTGATATCGCCCATAATTACAGCGTCTAAATCGAGATGAATATTGCTGAAATAACGGCTGAGCAAAATTACACCTAAAGCAAAGAAGCTAGGGAAGATAATGCCAGTCGCAGCATCACTTTTGAGTAAACCTTTTTGCACCAATAGTTCGATACAACAAACAGTGAGCAGACCGACCAAGGCTGCCATCAAGATGAGAAATGGTGATTGCATATCTGGGACAAAGAAATATCCCACAATAATGCCTAGTAATACCGTGTGGGAAATAGCATCAGCTACCATTGCCATGTTGCGTAAAACTAAAAACACACCAGGTAGAGCTAAGGCTACGGCGACGATTACTAAAATTAACAAATTCATCCAAGACATTAATGTGCTCCTTTGCGTCGACCAACTTTACCGAGTACCAGAGAAATAAACGCCAGCATAGTCATCAATAAGATGATGATGGGGCCGTTGGGGAAGCCAATAGTTGCTAAAACTGTACCGCCAAAAGCTGAAATTCCTCCGACAGCACCTGAGAGTAATAAAACGATGCTAAAGCGATTGCTCCACTGGAGTGCAGCAACTGCTGGAGCGATTAACATAGATGAAATCAAAATAGCACCAACGATACGCAAGCCTACCGAAATTAAGGAAAGACTACAGAGTAAGACTAAAAAAGAGATGGTGCGACTAGAAAAACCAGCCAGTGCGCAGTATTCATTATCGAAGATGAATAACTGGATCTCCTTATAGAAGAATAATAAAAGTGCCAAATTCACTAGAGCTACCACTACGATTAGTATTACATCTTGGCGATCAGTAAAAGCAGCCTGACCAAAAATATATTTGTTTAGACCTGCTTGCGAGGCTCCTTGATACTTAACATTGCCTTGAATGTAGCTCATGAAAACCATTCCTAAGCCAAACATTGAGGAGAGAATAATGGCAAGAGATGTGTCAAGAGTAGTTTTAGATTTGCTATCAAAGTACTGAATTAAGGCATAGCTTAACAAGCCAAAAGCAATAGCTCCTAACATTAAGAGCAAAGGGCTACGGGAATGAAAGAGCATGAAGCTCAAAATAATGCCAGGTAGCACGCTGTGTCCAATACTATCGCCGATCAGTGATTGTCTTCTAAGCACGCTAATCGACCCTACCATACCTGAAACAGAGCCGAGCAAGGTTACGCCCAAAGCGGGAATCCAAAAATTGATATCACGCAAAATAGACAACAGATCCATTAGTGGGATACCTCCACAGGTGAGGTCAGAGCCATGTTTTGGCTTATATCTTCACCATATGCGAGCTCTAAATTTTGTGAAGTCATAACTGAATTTACTGGACCACTAGCAATCAGCTGACGGTTTAGCAAAATAACCCGATCGAAAATGGAAGCTACATTGTAAATGTTGTGGTGGACTACTAAGATAGTTTTTCCAGTTTGTTGTAACTGCTTTAAAATATCGATTATTTTGTGTTCGGTCAGAATATCTACACCCTGTAAGGGTTCATCTAAAATCAGAATTTCTGGTTCTTGCACCAATGCTCGTGCCAAAAAAACACGCTGTCTTTGTCCGCCAGAAAGTTCAGAGATTTGTCTGTCCCAATAGTCGCTCATGCCTAGCTTGTTAAGACAATCTTTTGCTAAGGCAATATCGCTAGCTTTAGGTCTTTTAATCCAACCTAAATGAACGTAGCGACCCATGACAGCAACATCTAATACAGTTGTGGGAAAGTCCCAATTCACATTGCCTTTCTGAGGTACATAAGCTATTTGCTTGCGAGCTTGTTTCAAATTCAAATCGCCGAAAGACACTTTACCAGTATCTTTGGGAAGCAAGCCCAACATACCTTTGATCAGGGTTGTTTTACCACCGCCATTAGGACCCACAATAGCAGTTAAGCTACCATTGGGTAGCTCAAAACTCACGTGTTCTACCACGGGCTTTTGACGATAAGACAAGGTTAAATTATCAACTTTAATTGGTATAGACATCTCTCTCTAATAGGGGGGCTAATTTAGCCCCCACATCCTTACTTGTTTTTTATTATTTTAGATTATTGACAATCAAATCGATGTTATGGCGATACATATCGATGTAGTTATCGCCAGGATGTCCCTCGGGAGCAAGCGAATCGGAGAAGAGTTCATTATCTTCACCTGTCACTACTTTGACCTCAAAACCTTTGCTCTTACAATCTTGGCGTAATTTATCCATGCGCTTGGGATCGGTAGTGGATTCAGTAAAAATGGCTTTCACTTTATTTTTCACGATTAAATCTACAGTTTCCAGTACGTTTTGCGTTGAAACTTCTGAATCTGTGGATACACCTTGCGGTGCGTGCACTTTTAAGTTGTAACTACGTGCAAAATAATTAAAAGCATCGTGTGGTGTAATCAGAATGCGAGATTGCTCCGGAATTTGGGCAATTTGTTCACGTACATATTTATCTAAGTCATCTAATTTTTGCAGATACTGTTCTAGGTTACTAGCAATTTCTTTATCTTCTGGTAGTAGTTTTTCCAGATTAGTTGCTACTGTTTGAGCAGCTAACTTATATAGAGAAATATCAAACCAGAAATGTGGATCTACAACTTGCTGTCCATCTTCATCCATGTAACCGATTTTATCTTTGGGAAAATTTTCGGATACAGCGACACCGACTTTTTCTAGCAGTTCTACCATTTTGCCTTCAAAATGTAGTCCGTGATAAAGCACTAAATCACCGTTTTTAAGTTTTGTCTTATCTTCGGGCTTAGGTGTGTAGAGATGAGGGTCACCACCAGCTGGTATTAGTAGCTCGATATTTACTTTATCCTGTGCAAGTTGCTTTACTAAGTCAGCTAGAAAAGAAGTGGTAACAGTGACAGTTTTTTTCTGTTCACTTGCATTTTTAGCACTACTTGAACTCACTTTAGAGCTATCGCCTGATTTACTGCAAGCTACCATGCCTAAGACTAGGAGCATAGCAACGAGACAAGCTAGACTTTTTTTCAATTTCAACATAATTCCTCCAGAAAGGTGTGAGAGTTAAAAGTTTAGGTTAACCTAACTTAGAGCAATTTTAATTGAAATAAAGCCATTTGGCAACAATTTTTCGGCATAACTAAAAAAAAGGACGGATACCCGTCCTTTGGCTAAATTAGTTATGGCTTAGGCTAAGCAGCTATCAGCCTCTTTTGCTTTGGCAAAACGCTCGCCAATAACATCCCAGTTAACTACTTTCCACCACTCTTTTAAGTAATCAGCTCTTCTGTTTTGATAGTTCAGGTAGTAGGCGTGCTCCCAAACATCGTTACCTAACAGAGGAGTGTAACCATCCATTACGGGGTTATCTTGGTTAGGTGTGGTGACGATTTTCAGTTCGCCATCTTTGTAGGCCAGCCAGACCCAGCCGCTGCCGAAGCGACCAGCACCAGCCTTTTGGAATTCTTCTTTGAAAGTATCGACTGAACCGAAAGCTTTTTCGATTGCTTCTTTTAACTCGTCTTGAGGTTCCTTGCTACCACCAGGTTGCATGCTGAGCCAGAACAGCTTGTGGTTTAAGTGACCACCACCATTGTTGCGCACAGCAGTTTGCTTTTCGCTGGGTAATTTATCTAAGTTGCTTAAGACTTCGCGCAAGCATTTGCCAGCAAATTCGGTGCCTTCTAAAGCGGCATTCAAATTGTTGACATAAGTTGCATGGTGCTTGTCATGGTGCAGATGCATGGTTTCTTGATCGATTACGGGTTCTAAGGCGTTGTAGTCATAACCTAATTCAGGTAATTGATAACTCATAATTCCTCCTAAAATAGCCCAGCTATTTGGTTTATGTGCACAAAAAAGTGCCGTTGTGTTTAGGCTAACACTACGGCACTTTTAAGACTGTAACTTTAGTTATCTAGCGAGTGAACCCATAGGATCCCAAGGTTCTAGTTCAATAACATCCTGCTTAAATGCTTCGTCTAAAACGGCTTGATCAACATATTTTTTATCGACCATAACTTCGTAGGTGAATTGATCAAACCAGGCATCACTCATCGAATAGATGCCCTTTTTAGGACCATGTTCGCCCCAAGAGTTTTCAATCTTCCAAGTTTTAGGTTTGCCATTTTCGTCCAAGTCGACGCCTGCGATTACCATGGCGTGTGTCAGTAAACTGCTACAGTAATCTAGGCGTTCAGCTTTGTTTAAGGTTAAATCCTCACCAAATACTTCAGCATAGCGATGAGCACGCTCATCCATAATGGCATTTTCTCGGTCTAAAAATTTACCTACATCACAGCCAAACCAGACACCTTCACCTGCTTTTAATTGACGGATCGTAGCATCTTTTAATACATCCATTTCGACATTAACATAGTCGATGGGATGGCCCTCTTTCACGCTACCCAAGTACTTAACTGTAAAACGACGGTTAAAAGGCTTATCCTTAGTCGGTGCATGGATTAAGGAAACTTTGTTGTCCAAGTCCCAGCCCACATAGTCATTAAAGAACTGAACAGGAGTTTGATCTTTTAAGATGTGATATTTTTCATCTTTATCGTAGTAAGCAAAATCAAACTTTTGTGGAGGCTCACCCAAGCATTGGCAAAGAACTTGATAAATATAAGTGAGCATCTCTTCTTTTCTTGCGATAACTGTCTCTTTCTTTTCACCATTTCTCAGTTTGTTTCTTAACTCACAAGCGTATTCTTGTAGCTTGTAGGTTAGATAAGTATCCATGGCAAAGGTAGCAGAAGAGTTTGCTGTCTCAGGCATCAATGTTTTGGGTACAGCGCCGTACTTTTTGAGTAGACCAGAGAACATATCCCATTGACCACCGTCTTGCAGGGGATCTTTAAGCAAATGATCCAACAGGCGAGAATGAATTTCTTCTTGGTAAGTATCAATAATTGACTCCAAGAAATAATTCGATTTTTCTAATTTGTCCCAGAACAGGGGATAGCATTGAGAAAACTCAAAAGTTTTCATGTCTAATTTCTGCATAACTTCAATACGTGCAGCATTGAGCGATGCAAACATCCAACAACGACCTGATTGTTTTTGGTTGGTGATTTCGCCAGCCTTTACTTCAACTGAAAAAGTGAAGGGATGACGGCGTAAAAGCTCGGTGTCGGTAGTTGCCTTAATTACACCAACGCTAGCAACAGCATGACCAGTGGCTTGAGCTTTAGTATTTTGGGCGTACTGCTCATGCATTTTTTTCAGCAGAGACTCTTGGATCATAAAGTCACCTCTTTCTAATTACTACATTCAGTATAGACCTATCTTGCATGAAGCTAGGAGAGGGGAGTTAATTTAAGTAGTTTTCAGTTGGCTGATTTAAGGAGAACGGGCGTTTTTGCTAAAATGACAACTAAGGGATTAAATTAGCCTCAAACAAGGAGTTTTTATGTCCTCAATTCAAATTTATTCAGAGATAGGACGTTTGCGCAAAGTATTGCTTAAACGACCGACAAAAGAGCTAGAAAATCTCACACCCGATAATATGCAAACCCTGCTCTTTGACGATATTCCCGATTTGGAACTAGCTCAACAAGAGCACGATCATTTTGCAGAAGTTTTTCGTCAAAACGATATCGAGGTGCTTTATTTAGATGATCTGCTATGTGATGTTTTAGAGCAAGGGAAAGAACGTAGAGAGCAATTTGTGGAAGAATACTTGCCGGAGGCGGGTATTTTTGGCGAGAGAGCTAAGCTTTTTCAAGAGTATCTGTTAGCTAAGCGTCCGCAAGAGCTTGTTACAGCGTTACTTTCTGGTATCAGAATCAGTGATATGCCCGAGTTGAGAGGTAAGCATTTAGCCACGATTGTAGAGCGAGATAGCGATCTTCTAATCGATCCTATGCCCAATCTGTATTTCCAAAGAGACCCTATGACAACGATTGGTACAGGTGTCACCATTAATGCGATGGCCACTAGAACTCGTCGTAGAGAAACTTTAATCGACAAATTTATTTTTGATTATCATCCTGATTTTACCGATGTACCTAAGTACTATGAGCGGGAAAACCGATATAGAATTGAAGGTGGGGATATCTTAATTTTGAGTGCAGAAGTGGTTGCTGTTGGTATCAGTCAGCGCACGGAGCCAGAAGCGATTGAGATCTTAGCTAACCGCCTACTAACAGGCGAGAACAGTTTTAAGCACATTCTTGCTTTTAAGATCCCGCAAAAACGAGCCTTCATGCACCTGGATACGGTTTTCACCATGGTTGATAGAAATATCTTTACTGTACATCCAGAAGTAGAAAGTCCCTTGCGTGTCTATGATTGTACTTTGGTAGACGGTAAATTACGTGTCGAGTTGATCAACCAAGCATTACCTGAAATTCTTAAGCGCTACTTAGAGTTAGACGACATCAAGCTGATCCGCTGTGGTGGAGATAGTTTGATTGATGCTGCCAGAGAACAGTGGAACGATGGTTCGAATACCTTAGCCATTGCGCCAGGAGAAGTAATCGTATATCCCAGAAATCATGTAACCAACAGATTATTGCAAGAAGCAGGCGTTAAGATTCACACTATCCCATCTTCGGAGTTATCGCGTGGACGTGGTGGTCCCAGATGTATGTCGATGCCACTTTATCGCGATTTATTAGATTAAGTTAGATAAAAAAGAGGGCGAGATGCCCTCTTTATTCTTCAGAGATTGCTTTCATCAGCTTGTAAAGCCTGGGATTACCCAGTATCAGTGATTTAACCCAACTAGCATTAGTTTTAGCATATTGGCGTAAAGCACTATAAATTGCGTTTTGCACAATGGGGTTAGAGTTATTTTGATTATGATCAATCATGGCGGCTAAAACATAATTATCAGTTTGAGCAAACAAATGATTTTGATGTGTGATAGCCAATCTAATCAACCAAGGATTATCACTCCTAGACCAATTGACTAGAAGTTGCAGTGCTTCGGGCATTTGTTGCGCTAAATCTCCCATCAATTTGACTAAAGCGTCGATGGTATCACGATCTGGTTTGAAAGTGGCAATTTCCGTGATGGTATTCAAATCACTCGTTCTTAAAAAATCTTTCATCATATAGAGATACTCAATCGCTATATACTGAAATTCACGGTAGCGTTGTTCGAGCAATGCAGAGATGAATTTATGGTCAAGTACGGGTTTATCGTTTTGTTGGGTGTCCTGTAAAACGTGATCGCGGAGAACTTTACGCCGATCAGAACCACGCACTCCCAAAAATTCATATTGGTTATTCATCAAGGTCTTCATCTGTTCGGCGCGCTCAGGATTACTTAAAATGAGAATGTCTGAGCATAAAATTTTAAAATTCATAATTATCTCCTAATCGTAGATGTGACAGATATCACATGCTTAGACCTAAATACAGTATAACAAAGGTGCAAAATGACTAATTTGAACAGATACATAGATGCAACAAATTACGAAAATTTATTACCGCTGTATCGAGCAGGTAAACGTATTTATTTTGTAGGAATAGGCGGTATCAGCATGTGTGGGCTGGCGGAGCTGGCAGCTGAACAAGGGCTTAACGTAGCCGGTTCAGATATGCAGGACTTTTCGCGCAGAACCTACCTAGAAGAGCGTGGCATACAAATTTTTATCGGTCAGGATGGCTCACATTACCAACAATTTAAGCCAGATTTAGTTGTGTATACGCTGGCAGTAGATGAATCTAATCCAGAGATCACTCAAGCTAAGGCACTAGGCATTCCGCTCGTAGAGCGTGCTGTATTTTTAGGGTTACTCAATCGTGTGCATGAGCACGTGATCAATATTGCTGGCACTAACGGCAAATCTACGACGACAACACTCTGTTCGCTGATGTTACAAGAAGCGGGGCTTGACCCGACAGTACATGTGGGAGCTGAGATCAAAGAATTTCATTCTACAGTTAAAGCGAGCAAAAACCGTGAATACATGGTTTCAGAGGCATGTGAATTTGGTAGATCGTTGCTACACTTCAAAACAGACACTGCCGTAATCTTAAATATTGCTCACGACCACGTAGATTGTTTCCCAACACTTGATGATGTAATTGATGTCTTTGCTCAATTTGTACTGAATCTAGAGCCCTGGGCAACTCTAATCTTGCCTGCGTTTGATTCTCACATGTCTCAATTACTTGAGCGTGTGTTTGCGGTTAGACCAGAATTACGCGATCTGCGTATTCTTACTTTTGGCTATCCAGAAAATGAAACAGCTTTATCTTCTGAATCCAACAACGAACCGGATTTAGTATGCACGAATCTCAAATTTAATGGTGGTTACCCCGAATTTGATCTCAGTTTTCAACGCGTAAAATTAGGCACTTTCAAATTGAAGATGCCAGGTCACTACAATGTCGAAAATGCCATGGCAGCTTTTTTAGCAGCTTATCTGTGCGGTGCATCCGTTAAGCACTGTCAGAAAGTGATGCAGCAGTTTACCGGACCCGGAGGTAGATTTACTGAGGCAGGTAGTATCAATGGGGCACGTTTAATCTGCGATTATGCGCACCATCCCGATTCGGTTAAGGTTGCACGCACAGCGGCTGAACAGTTTGAACATGAGCGTTGCATATCGATTTTAGAACCGATTATTACCAGTCGCGCCCAGTTGCTTTGTGATGAATTTGTAGAGGCGCTTAAAGATGCTGATTTAGTTTTAGTCAAAGAGATTTATGATAACAGAGAAACTGAGCGTAGTTTCAGTGCCCAAACTATCGCCGATAAAATCAATGAGTTGGGTGGCAAAGCGCTATTTTTCCCCACGTATTCAGCACTAAAGGCGTACCTCAAAGAGAACTTGCAAGAACGAGATATCTGTGTGGCTATGGGAACACTTACTTTGCACGAAGCGCTGGCAGAAATTTTAGATTAAGAAACTATAGCTAATTGTAGGTAAAGTAAAAAAGGCAGTTCAATTGAACTGCCTTTTATTCGCTTTAGTGTGTAACTAAGTTTGACCTTGATTACTTGCTCGCTTTAGTTTTAGTTGTTTTGCTCGCAGGTTTACTTGCTTTTTTGCTGGCACGCTTTTGTGTGGGAATTAAAGTTTCAGCCTCTTGCTTACCTAGCAAATCGCTGAGCCAAGAACGAGCTTCGGTCTTGCTTAATTGACGAATAGTAACTCCAGGATAGTCAGAAGCATAGCCACCTTGAGCTAACAAAACGTATGAACTCTCTTTGGTAACGAACAATATTTCTTCAAAACCAGCGGGATCGCCAAAAATACCTTGATTTTTATGACCTAGTACTTGCATTTCATGACCGATTGCCATATTCCCTCCACACATACTGAATGTTGTATTTATACTATTAATTAGGCGTCGTGCCTTAGACTGATTATAACAAAAGGAGCTCCTATGCAAGATCAAAAGCTCGTAAATGGCAGTGTGCATGCCCAGCGCTTAGCTGAGCTGAGAAGAAAAATGCTAGAACACAGTATTGATGCTTACTACGTAAACACAGCTGATTTTCACCAATCTGAATATATAGCTGAAGCGTTTCGCACTAGAGCATGGCTAACAGGCTTTAGTGGTTCGGCAGGTTATGCTTTAGTCACCGCAGACAAGGCGTTGCTTTGGACAGATGGTCGCTACTTCATTCAAGCTGAAAAGGAGTTGCAAGGCACAGGCTTTGAGCTCATGAAGATGAATACACCAGGTTATCCCACAATAGAGCAGTGGATTAAAGAAAATTTGCCCAGTGGTAGCTTGCTCGGTATGAATGGCGAAGTGATGAGCCAGGCACATTACGAACGTTGGTTAACTGAGTTAGATGCTGAACAAAATCCTCATCACGAACATGAACCCAAATTAACTTTAGTCACCGATTTACATTTAGTAGAAGATATTTGGCTTGATCGTCCTGCTTTACCAGGTACGGATACCTTTGTACACGATCTCGCATTTACGGGAGCAACAATTGAACAAAAGTTAGAGCAAGTCAGAGAAATGTTAAAGACAGAAGTTGCTGATGCTGTCTTGTACCAACGCTTGGATGATATTTGCTGGCTATATAATTTTAGAGGGCATGATATTCCCAATAATCCTGTTTCTCTTTGCTTTACTTTAGTTACACAAAATAAAGCGTTGCTATTTATCGAACAAGCTAAACTATCTTCGGCAGTCAAAGAGCACCTAGCACAAGCACAAATTGAACTACGTCCATATTTTGCCTTAGCTGATGTTTTAGCAAATGAATTAGGTTCATTGGGAGTGAAAAAGCTAATCACCAACAAACAGATTATTAGTTGCGAACTATATCATCAGATACCTGCAGTTGTGCAGATTATCAATCGACAAGATTATGTGCAATTGCAAAAAGCGATACTCAATGAAACAGAGCAAAAATGTCTGAAAGAGGCATATATAGCTGATGCAGTAGCTCTCACTAAATTTATTTATTGGGTAAAACAAAATGTAGCCCAAGGTGAGCTCAACGAACTCAATACAGCTGATTATTTGCACGAATTACGGTTTTTAGATCCGTACTTTATTGAGGATAGTTTTAGTACTATCTCTGCCTACGGAGCAAATGCCGCTATGATGCACTACAGTGCTAGCTCAGAAAACTATAGCAAATTAGAACCCAAGGGTTTTTACTTGATTGACAGCGGTGGTCAGTACTATAAAGGAACTACAGATATCACCAGAACAATCAGTTTGGGTAAGTTAAGCAAGCAAGAGAAAGAAGACTATACTTACACTCTTAAATCACATATTGCGTTAGCTAAGGCAGTTTTTTTGGCTGGTACAGATGGTTATTACTTAGATGCAATTGCACGCCAGCCCTTGTGGCAACAATTGCTAGATTATAAATGTGGCACAGGACATGCAGTTGGGTATGTGTTGGGTGTGCATGAAGGTCCACACCGCATAAGCAGAGCCAAGAATTTTGTTCCGCTAGAACCTGGAATGCTGGTGACAAATGAGCCGGGAGTATATCGTGAAAACGAATATGGTATACGTCTAGAAAATGATTTAATTGTTGTTCTTGCAGGCGTCAATGCAGACGATGTTTTTTATAAGTTCGAGAATATTTCTTTTGTTCCGTTCGATAAAGATGCTATTTTGCCAGATTTACTCACCGCTGATGAATTATCCTGGTTGAATGCCTATCAAGCAAAAACCTATGAATTGCTCAAAGATTACTTAAGCGAAGATGAAGCAAAGTGGTTATTGCAGGAAACGGAGAGTTTATAAAGCTTAAAACCATATATTGGGGGGGATATGAGCAAACGAATTGCATATCCCCAAACTTTATTGTGCTATTTGCACGATAAAATTAACGCTTGCAGATAAAATAGTTTTCATTTTTTTTTTTTTAT
Organism: Bacillota bacterium; assembly: GCA_023389255.1. Classification (GTDB taxonomy): domain Bacteria; phylum Bacillota; class Clostridia; order Saccharofermentanales; family DTU023; genus JAEWER01. Next base: position 1,275 of record JAEWER010000026.1, on the reverse strand, counting down.
TTTGCATGCAGAGTCTATAATCACGTACGAAAGATACTATTACTACTGATTTATATAGTACTAATAGTGTTCTATTCTATTTTTTTTAATATAGCGTTTTGTATTAATCAGATTATTTAGATGTGGAGGGACCATGTTAGAAGTACTCAAAAACATTGAATCGAGAGTGCTAAAAACTAAAACAGGTAAGCGAATCCTGTCTTTGGTGGTGGCTGGCCTTATGGTCGGCAGTCTGTGGGTCAATCTACCTTCGCTCAGCGCCAAGGCGGAAGAGGCTCCTGAAGAAGCAGCACAATGCGATCCAGAAAATGGTATTCAGAAGTTGGATTTAGAAAATAAATTCATGACCTATAGGGATCCGAACAAGACTAACGAAACTGTTATGCATTCTGCTATGGTTGAGCTCGTTGAACAAAACCCTGAGCAGAACACTCAAACTTGGCGTGTGACATATAACACACGTGGTTTAGATGGTGGAATTCTGGGTAAAGGATTTTACAAGGCAAATCCTTACTTTTCGTGGTTCATGTCTGACGACTTAACGATGACAGGAGATTCTATTCACTTTAAGATCACCAGAAGACCAGATAATGTTGAAGAGAACGCAGTAGATGATAACATGCTGACCTTGCTGGATATGGATATTCCGATGCAAGGCTTATTCAATACTGCATCAATACGTCAAGAGTTTGGAAATAGTGAACAAATCGATACGTTCAAGGCATATGATGCGCTGACTCCTCAAGACAAAGTGAAGATGGAAGAAGAACTAAAAAATACGGTCTTTAGATATCACTATTTAGACCAAGGTTTTGGTATTCCCGCTGAATATAATGGCAAACATGAGCGTTATCATTATTTCCTTCCTGACGGTGGTCATTATTATGCTTTTAGATACGCTACGAATGGACCTCAATCAAGCGGTGACTATCACAACAAGGATGCTATTATCGAGGTAACCTTTACAACCGTTCGCGATATCAACAAAATTACTGAACGTGTACAAAATGGCAACACTTCTCCCAAAACTCTAGTTGGTGCTGTGTACAATTGCTACGACAGTTCGACGACAGATGTCCGAGCCCACATTCTAGCTGATGAATTAAACAAAGACTCCGACAACGACGGCTTAAAAGATCGTGAAGAATTCTTTGTTGGCAGTAACCCCTGCGATCCTGATACCGATAAAGACGGTAAAAAAGATGGTGAAGAGCTTAAAGGAACAAATGGAGATAAAATTAAGAAGTTTGCTGATCCTGAAAGTGGTGTCATGAA
>JAEWER010000008.1 GCA_023389255.1 Bacillota bacterium | reverse complement strand
CCCGTCTGACACGCTTATCTGTTGAGATGATGAACAATATCAACAAAAATACGGTTGATTTTGTTCCTAACTACGATGAGCATGAACTAGAACCCACAGTATTGCCCGCTGGATTTCCCAATTTATTGGTTAATGGTTCAACAGGTATTGCTGTTGGTATGGCGACTAATATCCCACCTCACAATCTAGGAGAGGCTATCGACGCAACGATTTACTTGATCGACAATCCAGGTAGTAGCGCCGATGATTTGATGCAGATTATTCCTGGCCCTGATTTCCCTACCTACGGCACAATTATTGGTACCAGTGGTATTCGCCAGGCATATCGCACGGGTAAAGGCAAAATTGTTGTTCGTTCCAAGATTGATGTTGAGGAGATGAGAGGAAATCGTTTCCGCTTGGTTGTTCGTGACTTGCCTTACCAAGTCAACAAAGCTCGCTTGATAGAGCGTATTGCTGAGCTGAGTAAAGATAAACGCATTGAGGGAATTTCTGATTTGCGTGATGAGTCAGACCGCAACGAAGAAGTTCGTATTGTAATTGAATTAAAGCGTGAAGCGACGCCGATGGTGGTGATTAATCAACTCTACCGCCACACTCAATTGCAAGATAACTTTAATGCCAACATGATTGCATTGGTAGCAGATCCTGAGGGTCGTTACGAGCCTAAGATTGTCAATCTGCCTCAGATGTTGCAGTACTTTATTGATCATCAGCGCGATGTAACCACAAGGCGTTTGCAATTCGATCTAGCGAAAGCAGAAGCCAGAAAGCATATTGTTGAAGGCTTGCAGTTAGCTATTGATCATATCGATGAAGTAATCAACATAATTCGTGCCTCCAAAAATGAGAGTGAAGCTAAAGTTCGTTTGCAAGAACGTTTTGGTTTATCTGAAAAACAGGCACAACATGTTGTTGATATGCGTTTAGGACGCTTATCAGGCCTAGAGCGAGATAAATTACAAGCAGAATTTGATGGTTTAGTAAAGACCATTGCTGAGCTCAATGCGATTTTGGCGTCAGCAGAAAAATTAGATCAAGTGATCAAAGATGAATTACTAGTAATTAAGAAGAAGTACGCTGACGAGAGAAGAACAACTATCGATCCAACTATTGGTGACGATATCGATGATGAATCACTGATCGAAGAAGAGTCCATAGTTGTTGCTAAATCACATTTTGGTTACATCAAGCGGATGCCTGTTGAAGTTTACAGTCAGCAACATAGAGGTGGTCGTGGCATAACTGCCATGCAGACTAAGGAAGAAGATTTTGTCGACACTATTATCACTACTTCAACGCATGATCACTTACTGTTTTTCACCAATTTAGGTCGAGTTTATCGTCTGAAAGGTTATCAAGTTCCAGAGGCGAGTCGCCAAGCTAAAGGTATGGCTTTGGTTAACTTGTTGCAGCTCACGCCAGAAGAACGAGTTATGAATGTGATTGCAATCAGTGAAGAGGCGCTGAGTGAAGATTGTTACCTGCTGATCGCAACTAAAGCTGGTTTGCTGAAAAAGACGGCTATTAGTGAATTTGCCAGCATTAACCGCAACGGTAAAATCGCTATTACCTTGCGAGAAAATGATCAGCTTGTTGGTGTTAACTTAATCGGTCAGGCAGAAGATATTGTTCTTGTCAGTCGCTTAGGTATGGCGATTCATTTTGCCAGCAACCAGGTGCGTGCATCGGGTAGAACCAGTATGGGTGTCCGCGGAATGAACCTGCAAGCAGGTGATGAGTTGGTCAGCCTAGTTGTAGCTAAAGCTGAAGATACTATTCTGTGTGTAACGGAATATGGTTATGGTAAACGCAGTGAGTTAGCTGATTATCGTTTGACAGGTCGTGGTGGTAAAGGAATTAAGACCTACAAACCTAGCGGACGCACAGGATTGTTAGTCGGTGCAGTAGTTATTAGCGACGAAAATGATGTATTACTGATCAATGATGCAGGAGTAATCATTCGTATTGCAGCCGGTGAAATTCCTGTCTTATCGCGCAATACTCAGGGTGTAACTCTGATGCGTAGCAGAGATAGTAAAGTGATTGATATGGCTGTGGTTGAAGCTGAAATTGAGGAGAGTGAAACACAAGAAAGCTGAGCTAAATGTGATCTAACTTAAGGAGGTTCAAATGTTAGATTTTCAATTTTACAGTCCGACATATTTTGAATTCGGTCGCAAGGCAGAAGAGAAAACAGGTGAACTGGTTAAACGCTTTGGCGGTAAGAAAGTGTTGCTCCACTATGGTGGTGGCAGTGTTGTCAGAAGCGGATTACTGCTAAGAGTTAAAGAGAGTTTAGATCAACAACAGATTGAATATGTTGAACTCGGCGGTGTAGTTCCTAATCCTAGAGCAAGCAAAGTATACGAAGGTATAGATTTAGTACGCGCAGAAAAAGTTGATTTTATCTTGGCTGTAGGAGGCGGTAGTGTCTTAGATTCAGCCAAAGCTATAGCGGTTGGTGCCCCCTACACAGGAGATTTTTGGGAGCTCTATGAAAAGATGATCCCCGTAGAGGAAGTCATGAAAGTTGGGTGCGTAATCACATTACCGGCGACTGGTAGTGAAGCTTCTGCATCTAGTGTTATCAGCAATGAAGAAAAGAAAATGAAGTATGGCTACGGTAGCGATTTGATTCGTCCCGTATTCAGCGTCATGAACCCAGAACTAACTTTCACTTTGCCCGCTTATCAAACGGCATGTGGTGCAGTAGATATTTTGTCGCATATCTTAGAGAGATACTTTAGTAACACTGAAGGTTGTGATCTAACCGATCGTCTGAGTGAAGCCACGATGAAAAGCGTGATTGAAAACACCTTAACCGTTATGGAAGAACCTGAAAACTATGATGCAAGAGCCAATATGTTTTGGGCGGGTACGATTGCTCATAACAACTTGCTGGGTGTAGGCAAAGAACAAGATTGGTCTTCTCATGCCATGGAACATGAACTATCAGCGCTATACGATGTTGCGCACGGAGCTGGTTTAGCAGTAGTTTTGCCCGCCTACATGACCTATGTATTACCTCAACACGTTTTGCGTTTCGCCCAATTAGCTCACAGAGTTTGGGATATCGAGATGAATTTCTCCAATCCTGAAATAACTGCGCTCATGGGCATCAATGCGTTCGTTGAGTTTTTCAAAGAGATTGGCATGCCTACTACACTGCAAGAGTTAGGTGCTAAAGAAGAAGATATCCCATATTTAGCAGAACATTGTCGTATTAAAAAAGGAGATAAGCTCGGTAATTTTGAGCCTCTAACCCGTGAGCAAATTGCCGAAGTTTACCGTTTAATGTTGTAGTCCTGTCGGGCGTTATTAGTCGGGGTTAGTAGTAAGCGATAAAAATTCTTTGAGAGCGTTTGATAAATAGGAAGGAATGACTATGAGTATTAGAGCTAAACGTAATGAAGTCCCGTTAGAGCAGACCTGGGATTTGACAACTATTTTTGCTAGTGATGCCGATTTTGAAAAGGCTTTAGCTGAATATCAAGAGTTATTGAAACAACCTTTACCAACCACAGATTTTGGTGAGATTGATGCAACAACTCTGTTGCAAATCATGCAACTAAAAGATGAGCATGAGTGTAAGATATTAGCGTTGTACAGCTATGCTAAGATGCATCTTGATGTGGAGACTACCAACAACCACTATCGTGCTTATTACGAGAAAATATTGGCGACATTGACTACATATCAAACATATTGGTCATTTTTAGATAATGCAATGATGCAGATTAGCCTAGAACGCTATACAGAGCTAAGCGAGCAAGAGCCGAAACTACAAGAATATCGCCTAATTCACGAAAAAATTGTCAAGCAAGCAGAGCATCTACTGACTCCAGAAATTGAAGAAGTATTGGCTCGCTTCTCCAAGATTTACGATAACAGTGCCACCAGTTGTGAAGTGTTGGTTGATTCCGATCTCAAGTTTGAACCGTTGCTAGTTGATGGTAAAGAATTGCCGTTAAACCACAACACTTTTTATGAGTACCTGCATAGCGCAGATCCGGATATCAGAAAACAAGCATATGACAAATATTATGCTCCTTTTATGCAATTCAAAAACACTTTAGCTTCAACTTTAGCGGGCGAAGTTAAGAAAAATAACTTGCTAGCCGCTTTGCGTAAGTATCCAAGTGCTAGAGCTATGGCACTGGGTACAACTTTCATCCCTGAAACTGTTTATGACAAGTTAATTGAATGTGTGCATAAGCATATTGATAAATTGCATCGCCTGATAACTTTACGTAGCAAATGCTTAGGTCAGGAAAAATTGCGTTGCTGTGATTTATCTGCTCCGCTAGTCGGCGATGTAGATTACAAAGTAAGCTTTGAAGAAGCAAAAGAGATTGTCTTTAAAGCACTTGAACCACTGGGTTATGAGTATCAACAGATTTTGCACAAAGCCTTTGATGAGCGTTGGATTGATTATGCGGATAACGAAGGAAAGAGTGGTGGTGCCTATTCTTCAGGTGGTGCAGGAGTTAACCCATTCATTTTGCTTAACTGGACTGGTACCTTGAATGATGTCTATACGTTAGTGCATGAATTAGGTCACAGTTGTCATACATACTTAGCTTGCAAAAATCAGCCTGTCAGCACTTCTGATTACACCATCTTCTTAGCGGAGATAGCTTCAACCTGTAATGAAAATCTGTTGACTAATTACCTGCTAGCTACCAATGATGATCCCAAATTGCGTCTCTATATCATTGATAACTATCTCACAGCTTTTAGATCTACGGTATTCCGTCAAACTCAATTTGCAGAGTTTGAACACAGCATCTATCAAGTGGAGCAAAAAGGTGAAGCCTTAACCTCCGAAGTATTCGATAAAATTTACGGCGATTTAGAGAAGTTCTACTATGGACCATCATTGGATGTTGATGAGCAAATTGTAGGTGAATGGGCTCGCATCCCGCACTTCTACTCTTACTACTATGTTTATCAATACGCTACCGGTTTAGCCGCGGCATCAACTTTTGCCAAACGTATCTTGCAGGGTGGATTGACTGAAGCAGAGCGCTATCTCGACTTTTTGCGTGCTGGTAGTTCAGATTATCCCATTGAAGTTTTAAAAACGGCAGGCTTAGATATGACCGAGTCACAAGCCCTGGAAGATGCCATGCAACTATTTGGTGAATACCTCGATTTGTTTGAGCAGGAATATCAAAGATAATGCAAAAGCAAGATTTACCTCGTAAACAAGGAGCGCATACCTTAGGTATGTGCTCCACTTTTTTATTAGATATGGACGGTACTTTGTATCTGGGAGAACAACTCTTACCAGGAGCAAAGGAGTTGCTAGCTTATCTCAACAGCACTCGGCGTCAGTTTTTTTATTTGACCAACAACTCGTCTAAAGATAAACAAGCCTATGTAAAAAAGCTTAAGAAATTAGGTTTGCCTTGTTCGGAAAAACAAATTTTTTCCTCAGCTGATGCCACGACGCTTTATCTACGCAAGTATCAGCCAAAAGTAAATGCAATCTACCTGCTAGGTAATCAAAAATTAAGACAGCACTTTTTAGATGCGGGTTTTAACTTATGCCAGCAAGCAAGTCAAGCGCAATTAGTTGTCGTTGGGTTTGATACTGAATTAACCTACGACAAATTATGGCAAGCATGTGAAAAGATCAAGCAAGATGGATTTTATGTAGCTACGCATCCAGACTATGTATGTCCCTTAGAAGCAGGTAGATTTATGCCAGATGCTGGTTCTATCAGTGCCTTGATTGAGGCGGCAACTGGCGTTGTACCAGAAGTTGTGGGCAAGCCTAATCAACTTATGATAGAGATGATTAAAGAGCAATATCAGATTGAAGGCGAGCTAGCGATGGTGGGCGATAGACTTTATACCGATATTGAGTTAGGCAATAAGGCGAATATTATTAGTGTGCTTGTTTTATCAGGAGAAACTACAATCGAAACTTATTTAGCCTCAAAGATCAGAGCCAATTACATTTTTGCTAATTGTGCAGAGTTACTTTCGTATTTACACTCCTATGATCAAGGCAAATAACATTTAGGCACATTGACTAAATAAAGGAAGTTTAATTAGGCATCTTCGGTTTAGCACCTATCACAGAGTTTTGTCGTGAGCTTGGTATCGCCATAGCTGCAGGCGTAGCTACTAGATATTGTCAACAGTTCAAATAAGGAGAATTTATGCTCAAAGAAGTTAATCAAGTTGAATTCAAACAACAATATAGAGATGATCTAGTCCTAGCTGAGTTTTATTCCAAGACTTGTGGTCCATGTAAAATGCTGGCCTTTGTTTTACGAGAAATCGATAAGCAATTAGGTGAGAAAGTCAAAATTCTACAAGTAGAATTTAATGAAAATCCAGAGCTAGCAAGTGAGTTTACTGTAACCGGATACCCCACTCTCATAGTATTTAAGGATGGAGTAGAACAAAGCCGTATCAGTGGTCTACAACAGAAGCCCCAAATTATCCAAATGCTTGAGGCACACCTGTAGTTGCCTACAGAATCCATAGAAAGTGGCTTGAGATCGCAAGCCACTATTTTGTTTAGCAGATAAGTTAACACTTGCTATAATTAGCAATAATGAAGCTGAAAAGGAGAAGAGCATGTCCAATAAAGATCCTTTTGACTTTAATCAGCAAAATAGAGAAGAAAATATAGCTGGTTCTCCTCAAAATCAAGGTTTTGGCTTTAGTCCAGGAGAAGAGGCTAACATGGCAGAACCTGCACTGAATCCTGAAGATTTAGACAATCAAAATGCTTATGCTGGCGCTTATTATGCCAATCAATATAATCAACAACCGCACTCGTACGGGCAAAATCCAGAGTTTGGCAATCAACCTTATGATCCTTATTTAGAGCCTAATACTCAACCTTTTAATGATCCCTATCAGCCAGGTCCTAACTCTGATCCATATCAGACGTATCAGAATTTACCGTTAGGTCAGCAGAATTATGCGACAGATGGATATGATCCCAATTCATATCAACAAGGTGTATACACTGATAATAATTACCAAGCGTATCCTGCATATGATGAACCGCAAGGGGACGAAATCAATTACCAGGGGCAGAACGAACCCTATGATTTCGATCCTAATTATGATCCTAATTTTGTACCAGCATACGATCCCTACGGTAATCCGCAACTGACCAACCCAGGTAACGAATTTACAGATGGCTATAGCCCGGAATATGGTGTAGCTTCTGAGTCGGACCTGGAATTTGTTGATGACATAGAAGATATAGACGTTGCTCGTAGAAAGCGAATTATTTGGTGGGGCGTAGTAGGTGCTCTCGCCTTAATTCTTATCTTAATTCTAGTGATTGTATTACGCATGTTTTTTGGTGGTGACGATCACAATGCTGAACTTGTGCCCACAAACTTGGCGCGCAGTACTACAACCAATAGCGCAATCGAGAAAGAACGTGCCAAAAATCAGCGTCCAACCTTAGCTCAAACACAGAAACAAGCTAATAACAAATTACGAGACATTATAAATAAACGTGATGAGGCCGCTGATCTTATTCGTCAGCGTAACCAAAATGCGCCTGCTGTACAACAAAAACCTAAACAGACTACTAAAAAGCTAGAGGTTAAACAGCAAAGTAAAGAGACTAGCAAAAAGACTACAAAAAAGACCACCAAGAAAACCACCAAGAAAACCACTAAGAAGACTGAGGAAAAGCAGACAAATAAACCGGCACCGAAGCAAACAAATCCACCTAAACCAGTGACTACGGATCCACCACGTGTTACAGATCCACCGCAACCTGCTGGTAGTACACAGCCCAGCGAAAAGCCATCCAGTGTAAATCCTTCAAGTGGCACTACTGCTCAACCAGAGGCAGAAGAGAAATTTGCTGATATTGCTGGACGTAGCGTACCGGTAGATGTTCATACTTCAGCAGATGGTAAAACTCAAGTAAAAGACGGCAAAGTTTACATAGATAACAAAGAAGTACAATTGCCAGCTGGAGCAACACTCTTAGAAGGTCAGACCGTAGCTAACAAGGGCATATACTATGTTTTAGAACACAAATTGTACTTAGAAGATAATGAAACTTTCGAAAGTCAAGTCATCAGCCAAGAGGGCGATCAGGTTGATCCACGGCAAGTGTTCGGTAGCAGAAGTGGTAACGCAGCTCTTTATGTTGCTAACGAAACGCTAAAAATTGTCACTGAACAGGTCAAAGACAACAAGAAGATATATGATGTCAAAGAAGTTGCTAAAGTCAAAAAACCGACGATTCTGTTCTTTGATAGCAACCATGGCTACGCCTACATCGATGACAATAAGCTGTATACCGATGCAGGAGAGCAAACATATCCAACTAAAGATATACAGCTCAAGTATGATCACGTAAAAGATCGATACATCTTATGGCTAGAAAGCGAAGCTAAATATATTAGTATTAGCAAGCATAAAACCGAGATTATCGATAAAAATAATTAGCAGACAGGAGTCAATATGGCTAAGAACTTAAGTGGAAAATCTTTTCTCAAATTGCTGGACTTTGATTACAGCGATGTTCGCTATCTTTTAGATCTGGCACACGAATTCAAAAAGATGAAGCGCAATGGTGTTGCTCATCGCTACTTAACTGGTAAGAACATGGTGCTGTTGTTTGAAAAAACATCTACTCGCACTCGTTGTGCTTTTGAGGTAGCAGGAATGGATCTAGGTATGGGCGTAACCTATCTCGATCCCGGTTCTTCACAAATGGGCAAGAAAGAGAGCATTGCTGATACAGCTAAAGTTTTGGGTAGCATGTATGACGGTATTGAATATCGTGGTTTCAGCCAAGACATCGTTGAAGATCTAGCTAAATATTCAGGCGTACCTGTCTGGAACGGCTTAACCGATAAATTCCACCCTACTCAAATGATTGCCGATTTGATGACTATCGAAGAAAACTTTGGTCGTCTTAAAGGTTTGAACTTCGTTTACATGGGTGATGGTAGAAATAATGTTGCCAACTCCTTGATGATTGCTTGTGCCATCATGGGTCTGAACTACACCGTATGTTCTCCCGAAGAGTTATTCCCCGAAGCTGAGCTAGTAGAAAAAGCTAAAGAATTAGCTAAGCGTTTTGGTGCAACAGTTACTTTAGAAACTGATCCGCAAAAAGCAGCTCAAGGTGTACATGTAATCTATACCGATATTTGGGTATCAATGGGTGAACCAGATGAAATCTGGGAGCAACGCATTCAACAATTACAGCCCTATCAAGTTAATGAAAAGTTATTTGCACATGCAGATAAGGAAGCAATTTTTATGCATTGCCTACCTTCATTCCATGATAGAGAAACTACTATTGGAGAAGAGATTTACCAAAAATTTGGTCTCAAAGAAATGGAAGTTACAGATGAGGTCTTCCAATCAGATAGATCTGTGGTTTTCCAAGAAGCAGAAAATAGAATGCATACCATCAAAGCCGTTGTCTATGCAACTCTAAAATAGTTATAATCAAATAAATCTTTAGTTGTTCTGTGGCGTCTGCCACAGAACATTTTTTAGCGATTAAATCGTAATTACACAGTAAAAATGAAGGAAGGTAATTTTCATGGGAAAAATTGTAGCTGCTTTAGGTGGTAACGCCTTAGGCAATACTCCCGAAGAACAATTGTTTGCAGTAGCAAAAGCCGCTCAAGCCATCGTGGAAATGGCTGAATCTGGTCATGAGCTAATCTTAGCTCACGGTAATGGACCTCAAGTTGGTATGATCAAACTAGCTATGGATGCTGGTAATAAGCATGACGACAAAGTACCTCCTGTAGCGCTGAAAGAATGTGGTGCTATGAGCCAAGGTTATATTGGTTATCATCTACAACAAGCTATCCGCAACGAATATGCCAAACAAGGCAAGCAAAAATCAGTAGTTTCAGTTGTTACTCAAGTAGAAGTTGATCCCAAAGATCCAGCTTTTGAAAATCCAACCAAACCAGTTGGTTCTTTCTATACCAAAGAAGAAGCTGATGCTTTAGCAGTAACAACTGGTGCAACCTTTGTCGAAGATGCTGGTCGCGGTTACCGTCAAGTAGTGCCCTCACCCCTACCTCAAGGTATTGTTGAATTAGATGCCATTAAAACAATGGTTGAAAATGGTCTTTTAGTAGTCGCCGTTGGTGGTGGTGGTATCCCCGTAGTTAAACAAGGCGATGAATACGTGGGTGTTGATGCAGTTATCGATAAAGATAATTCGTCAGCCAAACTAGCCGATGAATTAGATGCAGATCAATTGATCATCCTGACTGCGGTGGAAAAAGTTGCTATCAACTTCAATAAGCCTGATCAAAAAGATTTAGATGAATTAACAATTGCTGATGCAGAGCGCTATATTGCAGAGGGTCATTTTGCCAAAGGTAGCATGTTGCCTAAGGTAGAAGCATGCCTACGCTTTGTAAAAGCTAAACCTGGTCGCAAAGCTCTGATCACTAGCTTGTTCAAAGCAAGAGAGGCGATTGAAGACAAAACAGGCACACGCATTTGTAGCTAAGTTGTAGTTTTTACAATAATTGAGAGCTCGAAAGACTCCGTTAACGGAGTCTTTTTCTTACACTAAATTAATTCGATAATTGATTCAGAGCATTTTTAATAGTGCAAGTTGTTGTGTTAATATGCTAAAAATGCATATTGATATTGACAAATGCACAAACAGAGTGGAAAATCGAGAAAATGCCAAAAAAAGTGTTGACAAGCATTTACTGATTTGAGATTATAGTCGGGTGCCTTGCGAAAGGGCGCAGTCAAAAAAGACATGGATCTTGAAAATTGAATAGATTGAAAGAAGACGAGCCTAAGTCAATTCAAGGGAAGCGAAAGCGGAACAGGGATTGAGTTTAGAGAAACTAGCGCAAAGTAAAGTAATAAGAGCCAAGAGCTCTCATATAACGAACAAAATGAGAGTTTGATCCTGGCTCAGGATGAACGCTGGCGGCGTGCTTAACACATGCAAGTCG
>JAEWER010000007.1 GCA_023389255.1 Bacillota bacterium | reverse complement strand
CGACTTGCATGTGTTAAGCACGCCGCCAGCGTTCATCCTGAGCCAGGATCAAACTCTCATTTTGTTCGTTATATGAGAGCTCTTGGCTCTTATTACTTTACTTTGCGCTAGTTTCTCTAAACTCAATTCCTGTTCCGCTTTCGCTTCCCTTGAATTGACTTAGGCTCGTCTTCTTTCAATCTATTCAATTTTCAAGATCCGTCGGCACTTGGAGATTTTTGGTCGCACCTCACAAGCGCTTAGCTATAGTATCAGCTGAGCAAGTTGAATGTCAACATGTTTTTTTGCTTTTTTGCTCGACTATCTACACGATCGCCGTGCGTTCGCATTAAACTAACCGATAAACGGTGCTTTTAATTTTTATGTAAATTAGAGCTTAAGGCTGCTCCTATTGCAGTTGCATATTCAGATTGTTCAGGCATTTCTATTTGCACTTTGTATAGTTGAGCAAAATCAGCAAATACTTTCTTAGCTTCGTGAATTCTTGTAGCTGAACCTACAACTATTATTTTATTTGTTCCTTTTAATCGGCTAGCTAGGATTGAAGCTGTACCCACTGATTGGAACACTAGGTTAACAATACCTTTAGCTAGATCATTTGCACTTGCACTATCTTTCGTCTTACCAAAGTTAGAAGCCGTTGTTTCAGGTTTCAATCCTGGTATCTCACCTTGTGTAATATCACTAATGTTCAGATCAATTTCTGTCAACTGACCTGCTTCTGCCATTTTGTTGATCAAATCGAAATCTCTAACATTGATCATTTTGTTGGCTAGACCTAGCAAGGTACCTCCTCCAACACCTGATCCTATGATGTGTTCAACTGCTTGATCTTTTGCGTAGACAATGGATGTACCGGTACCAATACTAACAATGATTCCTTCGCTTTGACCTGAGATGTAAAGCCCACCTAAGCCGACGGATAGGAACTCACCCACAGCCTGAGTAGGTCTATCAAAAATCTGATAATTCAAGTACGATGCACCAACACCAGTCATATATATTTCATCAATATCATCTAGTGATAATTGATTTGTACTGATGAATTTACCGAATGCTCCATAGGCAGAGGCAACAGGATCACTTGCTCGCACTAAAGCAGTTGACAATATTTTTTTGTCTGCAAATCCCACTACCTTGGTAGTACTACCGCCTATGTCTAAACCAACTTTTATTCTCATAATAAAAGGCGACCTTATGATCGCCCTCCTCTATTCTTGTTCTTTATTTTGCTCTGCCATCTTGTTCAGAGTTATCTGATCGGTAACAGCAACATTGCTCGGAGTAATTACAAAGATCGTGCTATTAGAAATTGTTGTGACTTTGCCGTTGAGCGAGAATGTACCACCTAAAATGAAATCAATAACCCGCTGAGTAATTACTGGATCAATTCTCTCTAGATTACAAATAACTGTGCGCCCTGCTTTTAAATCATTACAAATCTTCTGGGCGTCAGTATGGTTTCTCGGTTCTACAATTACTACTTCTTGTTGATGACTAGGTGCCACATTGACAATTTTCTGTGGTTCAGTAGTTTGACTTACGACTCGGCGTTGAACCTTGCCTTGTTGACGCTCTGGCTGTTTTGTTATCGGTGCAGTCTCCTTAGTTTCTGCTCCGAAGTCCGATTCATTTTCGAACTCATCCTCAAATTCATCGTAGTAGTCTCTGTTTCCCAGAACTTTGTCAAATAAACCCATAAGCTCCTCCGTAGGTTATGTCTGCTTAAGTATAATGAAAAAATCATCTCATTGGCAAATTATTTATAAATTCTCTTACCAAAAATTTGTGATCCTATACGAATATGTGTAGCTCCACATTCTAAAGCATATTTGTAGTCACCACTCATCCCCATGGACAGGATATTGCATTGCTCTCCTAGCACTGATCTCATCTTGTGCCACAACTCAGTTGCGGACATAAATACAGCCTTCGCTTCTTCTTTATTGTCATAATTTGGCGCAATACACATCAACCCTCTGATAACAACATTATCCCAATGCAGTTTACAAAGATTGAGCACTTCTTCAGCACCTAACCCCTGTTTATTGTCATCTTTAGCCAGCTTCACTTGTAGCAGTAAATCTTGTTTTACAGCTTCTTCCCCAGCAATTCGCTCTATGCGCTCAAGTAGTGCTACCGAGGATACCGAATGTATTAACTCAACTTTACCCACTACTTTTCGCACTTTATTAGCTTGCAAAGTGCCAATTAAATGCCAGCTTATATCGCTCAAAGTTGCTAATTCTGCTTGTTTAGCTAACAGTTCTTGAACTCTATTCTCAGCAAAACTCTTTTGCCCTAAAGAATGAGCAATTCGGATATCACTAGCTGGGAAGTTTTTACTCACAGCTAGCAAGCGAGCCCTAGGATATTCTTCCAGTTCAGACCACAGTTCGATTAAGTGTTGTTTGATCTCGTTGGTTCTTGACTCTAATTCCATAAACCTAATTGCTGTTATCAGCAATAACTTGACCCTCGTTAGCACTTGAGGGATTGATGACTATCATATCGCCCTTTTGGACTTTTAATTCACTTTGTTCAGGTGAAGCTATGATGGCGCTATCTTCGGTAGTCACAACTACGTCAACCTGCGCTTTCACAACAATGCCACCCGTTACTAAGTAAATTTCAGCTACTTTACCGTTTTGATTAAAAAGTGCACTCAAGGGCACCTTTAATCCTTTCTGGGAATTAAGTTTTAATTTCAGCTCAATATTATGGTGAGCAACAAGATCTTCAAAATAATCATCAGCTCTAAAAATCAGCATTGAACCCAATGGCGTTTTTTCCAAACGCTCCAGATGGCAATCATTGAACTTATACAGTCCATCCATGGCTTCTGCTTTTATTTCAGTATCTTCTTGAATCTTATCTGCAACATCCTTAGTCAAGATGCAAGCAAAGTACTGTCTGCTACTATCGGTTAGGGTTCCGATCGGATCGCCCGCCTGAACCTCATGATTAATCACATTGCTTTCTTCCGCATCTTGCCAACGTTTAACTTGATCTACAGTCCACTTTTCTAAATCATCAGTTTTGATTTCTTCTGCACTGGCATAAACATTGTGGGCTAAAACACCTGCATTTCCTGCCTTGATAACTGTCCCGCGTTCTTTGATATGATCGTTCATCTCAGCAATCTTTTGTTTTAGCTCTACCAATTTGGGATCATCATTAAAGTCATATTTAGCTAATTTACTATTGCGTTCATTCAACAAAGAATTCAGAGCCTCTTGACTGTTAGCTAAATTTTGCAAATTATCTTGTTGATTACTTGCGTACACAGCGCTAACTGCTTTTCTAACATCTACTTCATAATCTTTGAAAACATTTGCGGCTTGCTGATGCGCACCATTATGAACAACTGTATATTGACGATCTAGCATTTCACTTTTTACTGCACGCAGATTCTTAAATAGCTCTTGCTCATCTGAACTAAGTATATAGCCAATATTTTCATCTTTTGCTAGACGATTACCCGTGGCTCTCTCAAATGTCAGCATGCCAGTACTAGGTGCTTTTAAGGTATGGCTATCACGCATGATTAAAGCGTGAACATAGTATTCATCAGCGACAGATTCTTCGTTAATAAAAGAGAGCTTAACTTTGTCGTTAGGGTTAACTGTTTTGGAGGAATGCCAAAAATAGAGAGTACCTAAACCAATTACTAGAACCACAAGTAGAGCTATGAGTATTTGTCTGCGTCTAATCACCTTGACCGTCCTTTAACTTAGCTACATTTTGTAGAGCCATGCATACGGCTAATCTGCCTACCGCATAACTGAGACCACCCTGCTGAAAAACAGCGAATGGCTCTCTCAATGGTCCGTCTGCAGATAGCTCAATAGATGAACCCTGAATAAATGAGCCCGATGCCATGATGATATCACAATCGTAACCTGCCATCGGTGCTGGTTGTGGTTTAAACATGGAATCTACTGCTGCCATCTCTTGGATAGCTTGGCAATATACTATGAGTTCTTTGGCATTTGCTAATTGCACTATTTGCACGATATCAGCGCGTTTATCTTGTCGCTTGGGCTCAACTTGGTAGCCAGCCAGCATGAGTAACTCTGCGGTAAAAGTAGCTATTTTCAGGGCTTCTGCTACTGCCTGTGGTGCACTGTACAATCCTTGAAACAGTAAGCGATTAAATGTAGTAGTGGCACCGATATGATTACCTACCCCGGGAGCTGTAAATTGTTGCGCTACAAGCTCAAGGTATTTGCTTTTGCCTACCACATAACCGCCTGTCGGCGCTATCCCACCGCCAGGATTTTTGATTAATGATCCTGCACAAATATCCACACCGTGCATAGTTGGTTCTGTTAGCTCGACAAACTCACCATAGCAGTTATCAACCATGATGCAGAGCTCGGAATACTGCTCTTTTACCGCTTTTACCAATTCTGCGATTTGCTGATTAGTTAGAGCTGGACGCAAAGAGTATCCTCTAGATTTTTGAATATATACCATCTTAGTTTGGGAATTAATGTTGGCTAGCACTGCTGGAATATCAAGCGAAAAGTCTTCTTTTAGATCTATTTGTTTATACGTGATACCAAAATCTTTTAAAGAGGTACTATCTGTTGTTTGCCCTATACCTAGAGTGGGTTTAAGCGTGTCATACAATTCGCCGGAGGCTATCAACAATTCATCACCTGGGCGTAAGATTGCTTTCAAGCATGTTGCTAAAACATGTGTACCTGAGCTGAACTGATGTCTTACCAATGCAGCTTCTGCCTCAAAGAGTTCTGCCCACACTGCTTCCAATCTAGCTCTTCCCCCATCATCATAACCATAACCGGTTGAGCCAGCGAAATCACTCGCCTGTAATCCATGCTGGTGAAAAGCTTGATTAACTCGCAATTGATGATATTGCTTTCGCTCTTCGATCTCTAAGAATTGTTGAGCACAATTTTGCTCAGCTGTTTTTGCCAAGTTTACAATCTCACCTGTTATGCCTGCCTGGCTATAGAATTCATGCAACATACTAACCTCGAAAAAAGGAGTAGTAACCGTTGTCCGATTTCTACCCCTTAACTGGTGCGACCAACGGGACTCGAACCCACACGGTGTTATCCACACGCACCTCAAGCGTGCGCGTCTGCCAATTCCGCCATGGTCGCATGACTAACGTATTTTAATTTAATCAATGTTATTGTGTCAAATTAAAACAATCTCAATCAACTGAATATCGGGATCTTGCAAAGTGGTTTCTAACTGATTGCTGGGATACAGATGCTTACGTTGTTGTCTGCCAGGTAAACGTTCTTGTAGCAAATTATATAAGTTCTTCAAGTAGGTCGCTGACAAGTGCTGGTTGGTCACGAAGAGAGGCAAATTGCCACTGCTGATCTCCAAGAAGTGTGAGGGTATTTGCTCCATCAATTCAGCATTTTCATTCAAACGCTTAACATTAATCTTGTACTTATTATCCGCCTGTTTTAGCTCTTCCATCTCTAAGCTGGCATGTTTTAGCACAAATTTATGCAAGGATTGAGCAATATGTTCAATATAACCTCTACGTATTTTAGAAATATGATGGATCACAGCTATACGGCACTTGCTTGCAATAAAATCACGAGGCATTTCAGAGGAATTACCTTCAATAGACAATAAATTACACAGTTCATTTTTGAGTTGCTGGTAGTTTCTCTTGTTTTGCGCAATTTTGCTATCTAATTCCTTAAATTCTTGCAAAAGATCATTTATCTCTATGCCGACATAGGCATCAGCTTCCTGCTTATTCTTACTTAGCCACTCTTCGGCATGCTGAGCTTTTTCCTGTAGACTGTACAGCTCCTCACCAGCAGACACTTCTGCAATGCGTAATTCCAATTGCTCTAAACGCTGTATATCATGCAAAACACTGGCTTCTTTTTCTTGTATTACTTTGACCATCGCCTTGAGATCAGAGTCAGCATCTACATTGGGATACCAACGTTTCAATTCTTCACTCAGCTCTTGGCGTTTCTGATTGTAAATAGTTTCAGTTTTATTAATTTGTGCATCGATAGCTTGAATTTCTTGACTTAGAGCATTAAGACGGGTCTCGCATTCCACAACCTTACTACGCCATATTTCAACATCTCGTAACTGTTGCTTACGCTGTTTGCGATTTTGCTGGATATCTTCCACCAATTGATGTCTTCTACTTTGGAGCGAACTCTTTTCTTTCAGATAAAGTAAAATCGTAGCGCCACTAGCTAGACATGCCACCATCATGCTGATCCAGCCATCATTGTTCTGTTTGATGAATCCCCACAGGCTCAAACAAAAAAATACGAGTGCTGTTAAAGCTAAAAATCCAGCTAAAACTTTGAAGAAACCACTGAACCCTAAAGGATTTTTGAGATATTGTTCGTCACGTTTAATCTGTCTATTAGCTTCTCTTGCTTGTTCTTCTGCTTCTATCGTGCGATGAATGTTTAATTTGCCATCTTGCTTCAGCGCTTTGTACTCTAGATCCTTTTCTTCGACTAATCGCAATCCATCCTTAAACTTACGTGAACTCTCCATCATCTCTTGTAATAATTCAAGTAGATGCGACAGTTGTTGATCCGTTATTTCAATTTCCTTATGCGCCTTTTTATACTCAATTAATTGCTGTACCTGTTCTCGTTCTTCAAGTAATTGCTGTAAAAAGTGATAACGATTAATGTAGGATACTTGATCGTGTGCATTCAGCTTCACCATCAACTGTTGGTGTTCTCTCTCTAGCTGATCAATAGTTGCCCCGAGTTCTTCAAAACGATATTGGCGAACTCTTAACTCAATGAAACTTTCTATTTGATCTGGCAACGCCTCTTTGGCTGATAGGTGATGCTTTTGGCGCATCTGCGAGTTTAGTTCTGATCTCAATTCAGACTCATTGAAAGTGAGCAAACTGTTCGCTTCAGCCACAAATAATTCTTTGGCACTATTATATTTTTCTGGATCGTATACGGTCTGTTTTTTGATCTCTGTGTAAAGATCTGCCCACTCTTCGATAAAAATACTACGACTTAGAGCAGTTAATTGCTTGGTTTCTTTGTCGACTACAGCTGCTGTATCAATAAACAAGTTATCAATGAAAGTGCTAGCATCTGTGCCAAAAAGCATTCTGCCAGGTGATACAGTTTTGTTGGACAAATCAATGTCAATCTCTTCTTCGCCTGGTTTTTTCAGCCACAACCTTACTAAATCGTTAACACCACCTTCAGTTCGATAACGTGCAACCTTATACTCCGTTTCACCGATGGCAAAGACAATGAAGCCACCCACATGACCTTTATTATCTTCTGCTTTACTATCTTTATCTGCGAGTTGAAAAATAGTTGTCTGTCGTTCTTGTGAAATATGTCTGGGACCGATATTGCTGGGTGTGGTAGCTTCGTTTTGTCTACCATAAAAGATAAACATAAAGAAACCGCACAATTCACGCTGTTCGGTTGCAGTCAATTTCAACTGCTGTAAACCCTCAGTAAAATGTGCGGTAAAGTTATCAAATTGATTATATCTTTCGATGTAAATCTCTTTGATGCGACCCACGCTATCTCCTCAACGAGCAGAGCACGTCGCTCTCAAGCTCAATCATTATGCAAGTTTTGGTTTTTTATCCTGTAGATAATCCACTATAGCCTTGGCTGCCGTTTTGCCCGCTCCCATCGCTAAAATTACGGTCGCGGCACCGGTTACTGCATCTCCGCCAGCATATACTGCCTGTTTAGATGTAGCCATGGTTTCTTCGTTGACAATGATACCACCCCACTTGTGTGTTTTCAATTCTGCAGTGGTGTCTTTCATCAGAGGATTGGGTGAAGTACCAATGGACACTACCACTGTATCAACATCAATTATGAATTCTGAGCCAGGTATCTCTACAGGACGACGACGGCCAGATTCATCTGGTTCGCCTAAACCCATTTCGACACATTCCATCTGTTTAACCCAGCCATCTTCATCGCCGATTAAGCGCTTAGGATTGGATAAAAGCTTAAAGATAATACCCTCTTCTTTGGCATGTTCTACTTCTTCATGACGAGCGGGTAATTCATCTTCTGATCTACGGTAAACGATGTATACATTTTCTGCCCCTAATCTCTTTGCGGATCTGGCAGCATCCATAGCTACATTACCACCACCAATGATGGCGACATTATTACCAATACTTATCGGTGTATCTACATTCGGCCATTCATAGGCACGCATTAAGTTAATGCGAGTCAAGAATTCATTGGCTGAATAAACTTCGTTTAATCCCTCACCAGGTATACCCATAAAGCGTGGTAATCCTGCACCAGTACCGATAAAGGCGGCATCAAAGCCCTCATCTTCTAGCAACTCATCGAGTGATTGAATACGACCAATAACCATATTGGTTTTAATTTCAACACCTAACTCACGCAACTTAGCAATTTCTTTTTGTACGATTACTTTGGGTAATCTAAATTCAGGTATGCCATACATCAATACCCCACCGGCTAAATGCAAGGCCTCATATATAACAACTTTACAGCCTGCCTTGGCTAAGTCGGCAGCACAAGTTAAACCTGCAGGTCCTGAACCAATAATAGCGACTTTAAAACCATTAGCTTTAACTTCTGGTACCCTGTCAGTGCCATGTTCGCGATACCAATCAGCAACAAATCTCTCTAATCTACCAATAGCGACAGCTTCACCATTTTTAGCACGGACACAATGCATTTCACATTGCGTTTCTTGGGGACATACACGACCACAAACAGCCGGTAAATTATTGGTGCTGGTTATAACCTCATAAGCTTTAGCAAAATCTCTTTCGATAATCTGCGCAATGAATTCCGGAATACGTACATTGACCGGACAACCACTAACACAAGGCATATGTTTGCATTGTAAACAACGTGTAGCTTCTTCCACAGCCATATCTTCCGTGTATCCAGTAGCTACTTCAAAAAAGTTTTTACCACGTTCGATGGGATCTTGAACCGGCATCTCAACTTTGGTCTTAGCTAAATTCGGCTTGCGACGTTGAGGCTTAACTGCATCTGAGTTACTGGGCGCTACTTTATTTAAATCTGCTTGCATAGTTACCTCCTAGTGACGACCTGGACGCAAACTGCCAGTTAATTTACAGGAATGATAGGCTTCGGTTTCTTGATTTTTGTAAACACGCGAACGTCTCATCGCTTCATCAAAGTCAACCTTGTGACCATCAAAATCTGGCCCATCTACACAGGCAAATTTAATCTGTCCATCGTAGCTGATACGGCAACAACCACACATACCAGTGCCATCAACCATGATGGTATTCATCGAAATGATTGTTTTAATGCCATGCGGTCTCGTTAAATCACAAATAACTTTCATCATAATTAAAGGACCGATGGCAATTACTAGGTCATACTTTACTCCTTGCTCAATTTGTTCACGCAAGACATCTGAAACAAAACCCTTGCGGATATATGAGCCATCGTCGGTTGTTAGGTATAAGTTGTTGCAGGCATTTCTCATCTCTTCTTCGATAATTACAACATCTTTATTGCGGAATCCTACAATCATATCGACGTCAGCACCGATTTTGTGTAAGTATGCTGCCTGAGGATAGGCTATTGCAGTACCTAAACCACCACCAATAACTGCAACTTTTTTACCCTTGTACTCATCTAATTCTGATTCACGGCCTAATGGTCCAACAAAATCTTGTATATAGTCTCCAGCTTCTTTTTGGCCTAGCAGACTGGTGGACTTACCTACTTCTTGGAAAATGATCATGACAGCTCCACGATCTGGATCACAACCAGCAATTGTTAAAGGCACACGTTCAGCATCATCGTCTAAACGAAAAATAATAAATTGCCCTGGTCTGGCTTTCTTAGCGATCAAAGGTTGCTCAATCTCCATCATAACGGTAAATGGATTGAGACGGCGCTTAGTTAGAATTTTATACACGACTAACCTCCCTACTACACACTGCCAACCTCAACACAGAGTTAGCTTTTTCCATTATCCAATACATACCACTATTACTCAAGATATAACTGTAGTAAATAAAAACCTTAGGCTGGTAAAGATTTGCTCGCTATGCACTTAACTTTGTGCATATTGTGCATAATTAATGATATTTGTTGTGTATTTGCACATTTTTCAAGCAGATCTTAAAAATACAGTGTATGATGATTGCGGCACTGAATTTTAGTGCCTAGAAGTTGCATAAAGCAACAATCCAAAGGAGGACGAAAGCTCAGCTTTCGAAACTATTATGACAAGTTATGTTGGTACTGTATCTCGCGGTATAATCGCTCCGATTTTCCGTCAAGGTGATGACTTGAGTCAGATCATTCCTGAATTATTGATCACGGCCGCCAAGGAAGATGGCTTTGAGATCAAGGATCGTGATGTATTAGCAATTACCGAATCGATTGTGGCTCGTACCCAAGGCAACTACGCAACCACAGAGGACATTGCAGCAGATGTTCGCACCAAAACCAACGGTGCTCACACCATCGGCTTAACTTTCCCGATTCTGTCACGCAATCGCTTTTCTGTGTTGCTCAAAGGTATTGCTAAGGCATGTGCCAAAGTCGTCATCCAATTGAGCTTACCCTCCGACGAAGTGGGCAACCACTTGTTAGATCCAGAATTACTGGTTGAGAGCAACATCAATCCCTGGACTGAAACATTGACAGAAGCAGATTTTGTCAAAAATTTTGGTGAATCAAAGCATCCTTTCACTGGTATCAATTACTATCAGTTCTATCGTGAATTAGTGGAAGCTGCTGGAGCAGAGTGTGAAATCATTTTTGCCAATAATGTTAAAGCCATTGTTGATAAGGCTGATGCCATCATCACCTGTGATATTCATACTAGAGCTCGTCACAAAAAACTATTGCGTCAAGCCACCGATAAAATCGTGTTAGGTTTGGATGACATCTTAACTACACCAGCCGAGGGACGTGGACATAATCCTGAGTTTGGTTTGCTAGGTTCCAATAAGGCGGATGATGACAAAGTCAAACTCTTCCCCTACAACAGCCAACCATTAGTAGATGCTATCGCTAAGCGTTTACACGATTTAACTGGAAAACACGTCGAAGTTATGATCTATGGTGACGGTGCTTTCAAAGATCCTGTAGGTAAAATTTGGGAATTAGCAGATCCAGTTGTTTCTCCTGCCTACACCAAAGGTCTGGACGGCACTCCGTTTGAGATGAAATTAAAATACCTAGCAGATAGTGAGTTTAAAGATTTAAATGATCAAGAACTGGCATATGCTATCTACCAAAAGATCAAAGATAAACATGCTAACGCTGACGATTCTCACCCCACTGCTTTCGGTGGTGAAACAGAAAAAATGGAAGGTACTACCCCTCGCAGATTAACAGACCTACTAGGTTCGCTCTGCGATTTAACTTCTGGTAGCGGCGATAAAGGAACTCCCATCGTTTATATCCAAGGTTACTTCAACAATTGGTCTGATGCCCAAAATTAATTTTTATTCTTGCTAAGTTCTTACTAAAAAGCCGTGCATAGAGCACGGCTTTTTTAGTGTACAGCACAAGATTTACCTCGGAAAAAAAAGAAGCCTCCACATTTGTGGAGGCTATCTTACACCAAGCGTGCGCTAGGCCAGTTACGCTTCTCGTTTACGTCTAATCACTGCAGCAGTTAAGCTGATAGTTAATAAAACTAAGATTAATGCCATTGCAGTATAGCTCTCACCAGTTCTGGGTAGAGAACCCTTGTTAGTATCGCGACTTACTTTAGATACATTGCTCTCAGCACCTTGCTTAACTTCTTCGTAACGGTAAATGACGTAATTTACACCATCTGTCACTTCGCCTTGAGCAGGTATTGAGTTCTTATCTAAACCAACTAGCTTGTACACTTTACCATTCACCTTGTAGGTTCCATTGTTAGGCACTAAGCTCTCTGCCTCGTAAGGTTCACCTGTAGGCACTTTATTCTTCAAGATAGAAGGTGGAACAATATTATTGCCGTTCTCATCGATATGAATCACGACAATTGTGCCTTTACCTTCGACAGGGTTACCTGGTACTACCGGCAAGGTTGGCTCGTTGGGCTTAGTAGGCTTACCTGGTTCGGTAGGATTAGTCGGTTTAGTTGGATCTGTGGGTTTTGTCGGCTCTGTAGGCTTGGTTGGATCTGTCGGCTCAGTGTTTCCAACTTTCACATATTCATAAATAACAACAATTGTTCCTTCCTGTACCTTACCACTGGCTGCGGCTGATTTCAGAGAGAGACCAGATAGACGATAGTTATCTTCGCCTTTTTTAAAAGTGTCTTCACCAGAAACTAAGGGCTTAGTGGCATATTCTGTATCAACATCTACCAAGTTGAAGACAGTGTCTTGAGGAACAATGTCTTGATCCGTTCCTTTTACTACGTGGCGTACCACCACACTACCCTTTTTCTTCTCTTCAGGGCTAGGTTCAGGATCGGTGCCTGCATCTTTCACTTCTTTGTAGTGATAAGTAATGGTAGTGGTGCCTGTGGTAACTTTACCCGTAGGATTACCATCTACTTCGACCAACTTATAAGTCTTCTCACCGTTATGGTAGTAACCATCTTCACCTATTAAGCTCTTAGTCGTGTAATCAGTACCAACTTCTGCTTCGTTAACAACGGTTTTATCTTCGACTAATGCGTTGCCCTCTTCATCTAAGTGACGTACTACAACCGAGCCTTTTTCAACTGTGGGATCAGGTGTTACTGTTACTTCTACATATTCATAGACAATTGTAGTGCTACCTTTTTGCACACGCCCTTCAGGATTGCCTTTAACTCCTACTAAACGATAGCTCTTACCATCTTTTTCATAGGTACCAGTTGTTTGATCAACTAGGCTGGTTGTGCTGTATTCTGTACCGACTAACTCATTATCTTTTACAGTTTCATCTGCCTTTAATGGCTCACCAGTAGTTTTGTTAATGTGGCGCACCACAACGGTTCCACGTTCCTCTACCGGATCGGGTTTCTCAGGATCAGTATCCTTAACTTCTTGGTATTCGTAAATAACTGTGGTGACGCCCTTTGTTACGACACCATTTTTGCCACCGTCTGATTTCAAGGAAATGCCTACTAAAACATATTTCTTGCCATCTTTGGTGCTGGTGTGTTGAGCTTCTCCTTCAACTAAGGGCTTTGATTGATACAAGGTACCAACTTCTTGATCTTTCACTAATTCAGTAGGATCTTCAATATCAGTATCTGTACCTTTGACCACATGACGTACGACTACAGAACCCGTTTCTTTTTCAGGAACAACTGGTTCTTTAACTTCTACATAGGTGTAAATTACAGTTTTTTCACCTTCTTGAACTGTGCCATTTGGCGCTAATTCAGTTTCATCGGCAACACCATAATAAACATATTTTTTGCCAGTTGTATCAGGTGTCTCGCCAGTCACAGTATTATCACCTGTAACTAACGGCTGTGTTTGATAAGCTGTACCAACAGGTTGATCCTTTTGCACATAGCTAGGTTGAACAATGTCTGTTTGTGTGCCACGAACAATGTGACGCACTTTGACCGAACCCTTCTTCACCTCGGGCGTAGGTTCAACTTTTTCTGTATACAAGTAAATAACTTCTTTTTCGCCCTCTACAACTTGACCGTTAGCTGGGGTGGTACTAGTTTCCGACATGCCTGCATAAACATAGGTCTTTGTACCATCTTCATTACCAATAGTCTGGTCGCCTGTAACTTTAGGAGCAGAAGTATATTCGGTACCTACTGCAACATTCTTCGCTTCGCCTTCTCCTGCGATAGCGTATGCATCAGGTACAATCGGCTGCATGGTAGCTTTATCTAAGTGACGAACTTTGACCGTACCGGTTTTAGGTGCCTCAGGTGCAGGAACAGGTGCATATTCATAAATCACGTGAATTGTTCCCGGTACCACTTGGCCTTTTTCCGGGGCCTCAGTTTTTCTAGATAAGCCAACTAGACGGTATTTCACACCATCTTTATCAAACTCTTCTGTACCACTAACCTTAGGAGATGCTTGGTAAGATGTACCAACTGCTTCATTTGTTTTCAGCTGTTCATCAGCAGCTAGTTCATCTTCTGTACCTTGAATTAAGTGGCGAACAACGACATTACCTGTCTCAGGTGTAACCACAGTCTCAGGTTTGACATAGACATAGGTAATCTTATGTGTTTCACCTTCCACAAAGTGGTTGGTTTGATCAGGCTGTTCAGTCGTAATTTTATTTTCTAAAGTACCCTCAGTTTGCACCTCTTTTAAGGTGTATCCCTGAATATTGAAGGGACTGGTGTGATAGGTGAAGTTTTCATCGCCAGAACCTTCATTCGAGAAGCTGAAATCTGGCTGTTCCAGATCGGCAATTGTAGCAACTTCTCCGTCTTTAGAGGTGTAGTACTTATGGTTAATAACTACCTTACCTAAGTCGTAATGTTTAACGTAGATATAGCGAACTTCTAGAGTTTTGCCATCAATAAAATTACCTGTTTGCTTAGGTGCTTCTTTGCTGGGGGTGTTGTCAGTGAAGTTCTCGGTTTCCACCTTAACCAGCTTATAATCTTCGTACTCTTTAGGCTCTACGTTCCACTTGTCTTTGGCATATCCTTCTTCTTCTTCTGAGAACACTAAGTCGGGCTGATTAGTTGTGTAATCATAACTATTTTCATCTGTACCCTTAGGTAGGATATAGTAATGATGTTTTTCAACTAAGCGTCCTTTAGGAATGGGCACTAAACCAAAATCCACATCAGTGATATTTTTATCTACAACTGTTACAGCAGACTCATTAGGATTAGAGTCTTTTTCACGATCACTGCCTTGTTCAGCTGGACTTAATTGATAGCCTTGAGGAATGTTGATACGCACCGTGTAGTTGGTATCTGGTGCATTCTTCCACACATCTTCGAAAATATATTCACCATTTTCGTCTGTGATATCCACATCCAAGATGACATTTTTCATAACCAAGGTAACTGGTACACCAGGAATTCCTTTTTCTCCATCATCTTGAATACCGTTGCCATTTTCATCGATCCAAACTCTGTCACCGATCGAATATGCTTCTGTTGATGAACCGCTAGCATCACTGCTATCAAAACGCTGACCAGTTTGTAAAACAGCATAGCTGGACAAGTTACTTGCACCCACTAAGCCATTGATATACAAAGGTGATTTATCTTTGAGTTTGTTATGACCTTCGATGACAAAAACTACCGGATAATCAAACGAACGTGCAAACTGATTTTGGACAACTGTAGGATTAGTCGCTAATTGATCTGCGGTAAACTCCTGAATCTTATCATAATCGTTCTCTAAATCCATGTGCATGCTGTGGCGCAAACGCACACCATTCTTAGGTCTGTATAGTTTGATATTATCCATTACCCAAGGGCTATCAGAATCTCCTTGAACGATGTTCGGTATTTCTTCCTTGTTGGAAGTACCAAATAACCAAGCTGTATTAGCCGGTACTTGCTCCGCATAGGGGTTGATTACTGCAACATATTTGAAGGTTTGCTCAGCGTTATTTGTATCAGCCAAAATACCGATAATATGGTAAGGATCTTCTGGATTCTGTTGACTTATAGAAATAACACCACCGTTTTCGCCTTCGCGGAATTGATAATCCAGTTTTACGTAATGATCAAAAGTCTTGTCGTTGACTTTAAAGACCAAAGGTAAAATTTCTAAATCATCTTTTAGCTTTTCACGATCAGCAAATACAGGATATTTAGCTCTAAAACGAACATGAGAATGCTTTTTAATATTCTCATTGAAAGTATAGGTAGCTGTATTAGTCAGCTTATCGTATTTTACAGAAGCTACTTCTTCTCCTTTAATGGTAAAAGGTGCAAGTGACGGCTCTTCTGTAGTATCACCCCAAATATTAGTATTTTTAGGGAAACTTACAGTAAAGGTCTGGTTTGGCTCAGGTTGCACTTCAAAGATGATACCCACTAACCAGTTAACGTTACCGCCAGAGTTTGGCTGTAAAGTATCATTACTGATAAACTCGGTAACATGCATAAAGTCTGAGTCATATACCTCTGCCGCTTTTGCTACCTTCCCAGGGAATAAACTGAGTAGCAACGTTAAGCATAACAACACAGCTAGTAATGTTTTGGCCTTGCGCATACAATTCTCCTTTTAAAATATTTGTGTTACTAAGGCGTTTGCGCACACCTCGCCACAATGTAGCAAATATTTTACCGCTGAATTTATGAATGAAACTAAACTTTATCCTGTTTTTTTTTTTTTTTTTTAAACACGCTTTATATTTTG
>JAEWER010000014.1 GCA_023389255.1 Bacillota bacterium | reverse complement strand
GTGTAACTACCTTATAAAATTACACTACTCTCAAACGCATGAATGGCGTGAATTGTTAGAGAAAGGGTGTAACTACCTTATAAAATTACACTACTCTCAAACCCATATGAACATGCGTTGCTTCGCCTTTTTCGTGTAACTACCTTATAAAATTACACTACTCTCAAACCGATCGCAAATTCTGCAACTAACCTTCGAACACACACAGGTCTTGATCGATAACAAGTAACTTTTCATCACTGATTTTTGAGTTATACCTAGATTCGATATCGATAAGGTAGAGATT
This sequence comes from Bacillota bacterium, assembly GCA_023389255.1. Classification (GTDB taxonomy): domain Bacteria; phylum Bacillota; class Clostridia; order Saccharofermentanales; family DTU023; genus JAEWER01. Next base: position 29,795 of record JAEWER010000014.1, on the reverse strand, counting down.
TTCTTGCAAAATATTTTCATAAAAAAGTTTTAGCTCAGTTTCAGTCAGATAATCTTCTAAGTTTAAAATCATAAAATGATCGATGTTCTCTAACGTCCTGATAGCAAGCATATATTCCAGTAAATTCTCCACAAAAGAGCCAGAAGTACTGTCTAACCTAAAATCAAACAAGTTAATTATATCGGCTATGGTTAAATCGTGCCGATAAGTAAGCCTAAAATCGCTTTTGCTAATCACTGTATTAGCTAAACAATTAAGTTCAACTAATAATTCGGAGAATGCGTCCTCTTCTGTGGAAGTAGTAATAGCTGTTTGCAATTGACTTGCTATTTTATTTTTGCTTTTTTTATCGCTTAGCTCAACAAAGGTGGGTTGGAGGATGAGATGTATTTTCTTGGTAAAGCTGAGCTCCTTATCGTCAGCAAACAGATAGAAGATACTTTGTTCGCCTTTTTGCAGTAGGTACAATTTATAAATTAAATCTCTATAATAGGCTTTATTTTCTATGATGATTTTGTAGAGAGGATGCTCTGCGGTATCTAGCTGAAAGAGATGGTCTTTGCTTACAATTTTCATATAATGATGATTCCTTGATCGCCTTCGGTTATGCTGGGATTAATTTTGCCTACTAAAATTTCCATGCTAGCAAATTGTTTTTCTGTAATCACAAGTATCTGAACGATTCCGTTTGGGGGTTGATTGGCTTTGATTTTGTTGATTACAGAATTAACTTTGGTCAAGTTAATTGACAGTTTGCAATAGACAGATTTTTGCAACATTAAGAAGCCATTTTTGATTAAAGTCTTTCTGAATTCTCGATAAACTCGTTTTTCGGCTGAAGTTTCCATGGGCAGATCAAACATAACAAGAATGCGCATAAATCTATAGTTCATGTTGTTTGCCAAAATCTAATTTGACTAATATCTTTATTTTCTAGCGCATTAAAAACGCTTCTAATATATACATCAATGGCATTCTCCACACGATATTTCTTACCTGCTAGGGAAACTTCTCTTGTTAAGAGTGTCAGCAACTCTAACTTTTCTGTTTTATCTAAAGTTTGGGGATTCATCTTTTTAACCTGAGCGTCTACTAGGACACGCCAAGGTTCTATTAAATCGCAGGAGAGATTAAAGGGATTAGAATCATTTCTATGGTACAAACCGATCTGTGTTAAATAGCCAGTGGCTACAACTTTCTTGTTGATCAAGGACAATAGCAAGGTATAGCCATAATTTAAGCAGGCATTAATAGGAGTGGAAGATACCCTATTGAAATTTATGCCGAAAATTTCTCGAAAATACAATTTAGCAGCATGAGCTTCACGACAAGTTTTATCGAATTCTACGACAGCATCTGCCATTTGTTCAATAATTTCTCCGGTAGTTAGATTATGTTTTTTTATCAGTTGTCCCTGTTTACGAATTTTTTCTTTAATTAGCTCTCTGCCAACTTTTTCTTTAATGTCAGCTTGCCACAGCAATTGCTGTTTAATTTTGCCACTGGAATCATGCGAGCCGTAGTAGGGAAGTACTTCGCCAGTAGGATTTCTCTTTTCGTCACAGAAGATAATCTTTACTTTTTTCTTAATCAATTCACTAATCAGTGAGGCGGTTAGCGATACTGCAGTTGATTCAATAATGAGCACACTGATGTCATCGATACAAATAGACCGATATTCTGGATCTCTGATAATTAAATTGCCTAAACGATATTCCAATTTAGCCATTTTGCTAATCGATACAATCAAGTAGCTCATCATTTTATCCTTTGCTCTTGTTCAAAGAGACCACAGATAGATTTATGAATTAAAGAAACTCTTTGTTTTTTAGCAAGCGTACTTTTGGACAAGGAAATTTTCCCCGTAAGCTTGCTCTTACCAATGAGCTGTAAATCTACTCCATTGCTTGCTCTATTAAAGGCACGCACCATTTCTATTAGTAGTTTACATTGCTTAAGTACGGTCAACTTGTTAAATGCGTCTGCGTCTATGTAGTTGTCTGAACTCCAGTTGATACGATACTTAAAGATGCTGTTCTCATATTTGTGCTTTAATTCTTGATAGAGTCTCCAGTTGTCTTCTCTGAAGACGTTTTCGTCAAAATTCTTCACCTTATTGATACTATTGGCATAAGATACATTAGGCTTATTAGACTTTAAAAATCTCACTGCCTGCTCTAATAAACGCTCGTATTCTGTAGGTAATAATAACTGTGGTTCGCCACGTAAAAGTAGTTTCTGCTCGTTATTGCCTGTAAGGTAGTAAGGAAAGCCATCAATTTTGAGAATTGTATTCTTTAAGATTTTAGGAATTAAAATCTTAAGATTATCTGTAGCCTTAAGCTTCAGTTTGTTGCGCAAATAAGATTCAACCTCAGTTTTATATCTAACTTCATCATGTTGGTATTTATTTAAAATTAAGGGAAGGGAATCGATTCTTATACTTGTATTTCCCTTATTATCCTCTATTTCAACCAACGTAAAGTACGCAGATTTTTCGCTCTTGTAGCCACCGTATTTTTCAAGAGATAGCTCTTTTTTGAGAGCGAATTTAGGGTTGTTCTGCGTATCTTTTGGACTGTAAATAGTTTCATCATAAAGAGCACCGCTTGAGGTATAAGGTCTCAGCGTGCACTGAATGTTTTTACTCTCTAGGAAGTTTAGAATTTGTGCAATATTAATCTTGGGATCCCATATTTGTTTGCCGCTAATACTACTTTGCTTTTTTCTAAAAATAAAGCGATTAAAAGTAGTGCTTATATTTAAATCCTTTTTTTTCTCTTTTTTTAACCAGACTAGGGGATTGCTAGTAAAAAGAGAGTTGTACACATTGCCGACTACAATATTTAGATAAGCATCTTTGGCGTGATGCAAATCGTTTAGAGTTCTACACTTAACGTAGTTGAGAATATCTTTTCTAAATTCAGTTACTAGACCAGCTTTTACATACACTGGTTTTAGGTCATAAAAGGATTCGAGAACTCTGATCACAGAAATAGTGGCGTAGCGTGTTGTGGTTAGCTGACTATTTAAAAATTCGCCAATGATTTCTGCTGTTAATTCCTTAGTTGTGAGATGCTCCAACTTTTTGTTGCTGATGAGATTTCTGCTTTTCAAATAATTCCAAAAATCTTTCATCTTGGCTTGTGTATTGCTGTCTACTATTGAATTAGATTTGAGTTTGTTTAACTCACTTTTCACCAAAACTAAATTGTCTAAGCTGTCGTCTCTAATTTTTGAGCGAGGGAAGATATGATCCACGTCGTACATATTTGAAAACAGTTGATCTAACTCGATTGGTTCACCGGAATACATACATTTTCCTAATTGTGTAAAGTAGAGATAAAGACGTTTACTCGCACTGACTGCATCTATTTTTTGTTCTAATTCCTTTTTCAGTTCTTCATATTCGCCATCTTTGATATCTTCATAAATCTTAGAGAGCTTAATTCCACGAGAAAGTGTCTTTTTCCTTTTTTTTTGCTTGTCTTCGCCACGAGCAACTTCAACAAAAATTTTCTTGGGGTTTTTACCAGTGATTTTTTTTATTTCTTCAATAATTTTGATGCATTGCCAGATGCTTCTTCTGAGCACAGAGGAAACGTTTAAATCATCCATTACGCTATCGTAGCTAGGCACAATTTTATCGATGTTTTTAGTGTTGCTTTGCGAGATTATATTTTGCAGAGTAAAGGGTGTTGTCAGCAATTGCATAAAGTTGAGATTGGTTTCACGTAAAACCTTCATTACTGAGCAAAATTCACCTGTTTCGGTATTTTCAAATTCTATTTCATCAATCAATTTTCGTGAGAGTTTTCCCCAACCTTGGTAGTTGAGTTTAACTATTTTTTTGATTTCATCAAATGTAAATTTACCATCTAGTATTTTGTGTAGAGCGTTAGTTAGTATGGTTTTATCTTGACTATAGATAGTAATCAGCCTAATGGCTTCATCTAGGAGATCTTTGTTTTGAAGAAGCTTTTCCTCGGGGATAATATTTGCTAAATCAATCCACGTCGAGAGGTTGGCGTTGAATTCGTCCATTATGCCAGTTACTACAAAACCGTCACCGTGAAAATATTCAGCGTTTAAGAATTTGCTGAATGCTTTTAAAGTTACTTTTTTCTTGCTCTTAAATAATTTATTGATGACATTTGTTTTACACTCTGGGGTGAGGAAAGAGTTATTGACTTTAATCTTGTTTAGCTCATTTAACAAAGTAAACTCTTGGTATAAGAGTGAGTTTTTAGGTAAAACGGGCTCACCTTTGAGATATGTACATTCATTGGTCAGTCTGTTAATGAATTCTTCTCCCGTTTTTTCAAGATCTATTATTTCGTTAAAGGTCCAAGGCAAGATTTTTTCATTTTGCTTGCCCTCTTTTTTAATGTGCCATGCATAGGGACTAGTGGCATTTAGTGGTCCTACGAAATAGGGAATCTTAAATGAACATAGACTTATAATTTTCTCGCTATTGCTGAACCCCATTTTATCCTTAGCAGCTAAAAAGGGGAAAGCTGAGGCTTGTGTTGCTAAAATCTTTTTTAATTCAGCTAGGTGTAGTTGATTGGGGATGACACTATTATCTGTATTTCTAGGTTTAACAAGATAATTGTTAGTATCTATATCGATTAGTATGTTTTTGATTATTTTTTTATCGTGTTCATTAATCTGCCCTGAAAGTATTGCTTCTAAAGTGCCTTTGTTTATAGGAGTTATGAATTTTGCATTCTGTGTAGCGGTGAATTCTCTATATTTAGCAGGGGCATATTTTTTTTAGAATGTACTTAGTGTTTTTTAGATCTATGCCAAATTTTTCATACTTGCGTACATAGGTATCGGAAATAGATACTTCTTGAGAGCCACATTTCGTATCCAAGATTTTAGCGATGATGGTGTAATCATAAAGCTGTTTCAAAGCATCTATATAAGATATTTGCTCTCCTATAGTGCCTTCTAGCTCCGATCTTTTGTCTTCGAAATTGCCTTTTGAAAATTCAATTTTAAAATCAGTATCTAGAGATAGCGCTGTTTTGAAGTTAGCAGAAAGACCACAGATTGCCTTAAAAGATGTTTCAATCAATTTTTGGTGTGTCTGCAATAATTTTTGCTTTTTAAAGAAGTCTTTTAGTTGTTTTTCTTTATCTCCTCTTCTTGCGGGGGAAGTAATAATTTGTTCTATTGTTTCTTTTTGTGCTGTAGAAAACTCGATATGTTCTGGGGGTAATTCGTCAGCGTCGTCGTTTTCAGTTACTGAGGTAGAAATTAGTTGATTCAACTCATCTTGCCAATTAGTAATTGCAAGATTGTAAGTATTATCTAGACTGATTTCCCTTTCGTACAAAAAATTTCCTCTATATTTGAGAATATGGTGAATAGCTAGATAAAGTAGACGAATGTCCTTGGTGGGATTTCTCATCAAGTCTTTTCTTAAGTGATATATAGTAGGGTATTTTTGGTAATAATCTACATCCGAGAAAGACGGCGCTTGAAATAACCCCCTTAACTCTTTCGTTTGGCGATCCTCTTCGTGTAATTTGCTTTCGTTAATTCTGACTTTTAAGAAGTAGGGGTCTGTTTTTTCTAATTCAGTTGCGAAAATTTCATTTAGCAGGTTTAAGCGCCATCTGCGCCTGTGCAGACGTCTACGCATCGTTCTATTGTCACGGCGCTTTTTAGCTGTCTCAGCTTCATTAAACAGACGAGAGCCCCACATATATTTACCAGAGAATTTAAGGATGTTGTAATTCTCGTCGGTCACAGCCCAACCAACTGAATTTGTACCGATGTCTAAGCCAAGATAGTATTCGGGAAAAATCTTTTTCATAGGAGCTCCTCTCTGGTGCATAAACACATAAGATGTAAATATATTTTTCATTTTATTTGACGAACACTGTATTTACTAGTATAATTTACATGTAACTACCTTATAAAATTACACTACGAGTTCAAATAAGAATTTTCGTAACCACATTGTCATCCTGTGGATGGTTGTATTGAAAACGAAAAAGGAAGAGTCTAGGCTCTTCCTTTTTATGTGTAGTGAGTAACTTTGCTTATCCTACGTGTCACCAAATCCCTTGATCCTACCTAAGTGGTGGGGGAGATAATTCGACTGACAACTAGATGCCAAGAGTAATACCAGACATGGTGGTACTATAAAATATCTGTTTTAGACAACCGTAAAATCCCAGTTAATTACCTGAAAATATGGCTTTTCTGGAGTTGTGATAGGCTTAATAAACCCTGCCTGGTTGATAGAGTTAGGGAAGTATTGTGGCTCCAAACAAATAGAATCATGCTTGACAAAAGAGCGTTCAAATTTATCTTTGCCAGAAGCAGGATAATTGGCTGTATACAGTTGTAGACCTGGTTGAGTACAAGATAGTGTTAATTTTCTGCCACTATGCGGTGAGTAGAGCACAGCCGCTGATTCTGTTAGGTCAGCACACGCCGAGCGTAAAACAAAATTGTGATCTAAGCCGTTAGCAATTTTTTGTTGCGGATTACGCAGATCAAGATGTGAGCCAACAGAAGCTAATTTTCGAAAAGAGAACAAACCTGTTGCTTCAGCTATTTCTCCTGTTGGGATTAAATTTTCGTCTATTGGTGTATAGTGATCAGCATTGATTACCAATAGGTGTTCCAAAGCATCTTGATTTTGGGGATGCAGATTGAAATAGGCGTGATTAGTTAAATTGACTAGCGTAGGTTCACTAACTTTAGCTGTATGCTGAATGGCTAAGCGCCAACTTCCGGTACTCTCGTCTAACATCTGAAAGCGATAGGTAATATCGACAATGACTTCACCAGGAAAGCCTTGATCTCCATCAGGACTGATATAGCGAAAATTAATGCCCACAAGTGAATCGTCTTCTTTAACTAAAGTAGCGTCAAAACGTTGACAATTAAATCCCCAAGGACCCCCGTGCAGATTATTAGGTGCGTTATTGATCGCTAATTGATATTGCTTTTCTGCTAATGCAAATTCACCTCTAGCAATACGATTAGCGTGGCGACCGATGGTAGTGCCAAAGTAGCAATCTTGGCGCAGATAGTCGGCATGATCAGTATAGCCAACTAAGATATCTTCTAATTTTTGGGTGCGATCCCAAGTTTCTAAGGAAAAAACGGTTGCGCCAATTTCAGAGAATACAACTTGTGCACATAGAGAATCATTATCTGTAAACAGTTTGAAATGATATGTGTAGTACTCTGCTAAATGATTGAAACTCGAAGGCACCGAATGGCATTGTTTTTGTTGAATTAGACGCATGTTGTTCTCCTTTTAGCAATTTTAAGTCACTTATAGCAAGCGCTACTTATCGGTGGGTAATCGCCGATAGCTGACGCTTGCTTGTTCTTTGATAGCTACTTCATCGTCGATGACGGCTAATTGTTCATCGCTTAATTGTTGTGGTTTACGCAAATCAGCATAGTGCAAATTGTTATTGGCATATAGATAATCGGCTAAGAGATCGAGCCTATCTGTACGCAATTTCCGCCAAGTTAGGCGATAGTTAATCAGTGCACCAAGTAAAATGATCAAACAACATAAATTGAGCCAAATCAGCAAAATAATAATATTAACTAAGCCACCATAAAGAGAAGACATATTCGATTTTCTGGCTATGTAAAAAGCGTAGAGATAAGAGATGGCAGACCAGCCGACTGAACTAAAAATTGCACCAGGTAAGGCTCTGATATTGAGAGCTGAACGTTTGGAAGCAGCCCAGAATAGCAGATAAAAAGTCAACATGATCATGGCTGAACCGAAACTGTAAATTACTAGATTGATTATCCAGTCATCGATTACTAAAAATTTCAGATGTGTATTGAGGAATGAGATTACTACTCCACCAAAGCTGAGTAAAAGTGTGGTAACGATCAATAAAAGCATGAAGATGATGGTAAAGATAATGCCCGCAACTCTTTCAGGCATGGGCAAATTCTTTTTCTTAGCAGGATAGATGGTGACAACTGCTTGAAAAATCTTGCCAAAGCCCATGGCTGCCGTCCATAGAGTGATGAAAATCGTGATGATCAAAGACCAAAAAGACGGGGTGAGATCAATTTGCGGTAGGTAGGTTTCGATTACCTGAAATACAGGCTTAGGCACTAACTGAGAAATGCGATTGAGTGCCTGAATATCCCAACCTAAATTGCTACCGATTATCGTAGAAATCATCAAGACAAAGATCACTAGAGGTACCAAAGCGAAAAGCAGGTAGTAGGTTAAAGCTGCTGAGCGTGTGCCCAACTCAAAGTGACCGTGCATACGGACGATGTCGGTTACAAAGCGCCAAGCATCACCTCTCTTTTTTGTGCGCCACTTTTTTGGTCCTAAGTAGATGTCGTGTGGTGTCAATAAACGTAAGCGATTAATTTTTTGTTTTAATTTCAGCATGAGTATCTCCTCTTGCCTAAATTATAGCGGGGATAATGGTAGACTAAAAAAATGATAGTTTTAGGTATCGATCCAGGATATGCCATTACAGGTTTCAGTGTCTTGCAATACGAAAATCATCGCTTTAAGCCTTTGGATTTTGGTGTGATTACGACTACGGCAAAAAGCTATTTTCCAGAGCGCTTGCGTTGTATAAAAAAAGAATTGGAAGCCTTGATTGAGCATTACAAACCAGATGTGGTGGCAATTGAAGAATTGTTTTTCAGCCGCAACACGACGACGGCTATTGGCACCGCTCAAGCGAGAGGCGTCTGTGTGGTCACTTGTGCTGAACATTTCATCCCGGTATTCGAATACACACCGATGCAAGTCAAAGTAGCTGTCACTGGTTATGGCAAAGCAGATAAAAAACAGGTACAGGAAATGGTAAAAGTTTTGCTCAATCTCAAAGCAGTTCCTAAGCCTGATGATGTTGCAGATGCTGTGGCTGTTGCTATCTGTCACGCACATTCTGGCAATAATCCGCAGGCTTTAGCAGTTGGTGGTTATCAAAAGTAAGGAGTAGAGATGTACAGTTTTATTCGTGGTCAGGTCTGTCAAAAACAGGCTGAACTCATAGTGATTGAGAATCAAGGCATTGGCTATGAAGTGATGGTGCATCCAGATACCAGTGCTCAGTTGCCTGCCGTTGGTCAAGAAGCCACTATTCATACGCATTTACACGTGCGAGAAGATATTTTTCAACTGTTTGGTTTTGCTAATGCTGAGCAAAAAGCTTTATTTCGCTTGTTGCTCACTGTGTCGGGAGTTGGTCCCAAGGTGGCGCTAAGTATTAGTGGCAGTATTCAAGCCGATCGATTTGCTTTAGCAGTTTTAGGTGATGATCTGCGGTGCTTAACCAGTGTTAAGGGTGTTGGCAAGAAAGTGGCACAGATGATCATCATTAAACTAAAAGATAAACTGAAGCAACAAACAGCCGATGTGATTAAATTAAAACCACAAACTAGTGCTCAGGTAGAACAAGATTTACCTAATAATCTGTACGCAGAGGCAGAAAGTGCCCTACTTGTTTTGGGTTACAGTTATCAAGAGGCGAACGAAGCGTTGAGCAATGCAGTGTCCTTGCTTGAAAGCAAAGGACAAGACATTACCTTGGATAATCTGATCACAACTGCATTGCGCTCATTAGCTAAGATTTAGGAGGCGATATGTCACAAGACGGATATCACAGCATGTTTAATCCAGATATGTTAGCTGACGAGCCCCGTATTATTGACCGAGAGATACGGTTAGATGATCAAGACGAAACGTCGCTGAGACCTATTACCTGGGATGAATACTACGGGCAAAAACAAGTAAAACATAATCTACAAGTTTTTATAGAAGCAGCTAAGAACAGGGGCGAGGCATTGGATCATGTTTTGCTATATGGTCCTCCTGGCTTGGGTAAAACTACGTTGGCTGGCATCATAGCTCATGAGATGGGAGCACAGTTGCGTACGACTACAGGACCTGCAATTGAAAAGCAGGGCGATTTAGCGGCTATCCTTACCAACTTGCAACCAGGAGATATTCTATTCATTGATGAAATCCATCGACTCAATCGTTCAATAGAAGAAATTCTTTATCCAGCAATGGAAGATTTTTCGTTGGATATCATGATTGGTAAAGGTCCAAGTGCTCGTTCGATCAGATTAGATTTACCACACTTCACCTTAATTGGAGCAACTACTAGAGTGGGTTTGCTGTCTAGCCCGTTGCGTGATCGCTTTGGTATGATTCATCGTCTGGAGCTTTACAGTCCGCAAGAGATAGCGCAGATAATCTCTAACAATGCGCGCAAACTCAATATTCCTATCGACGAACAAGGTTTGGCTATTTTGTCGACACGTTGCCGTGGTACCCCTCGTATCGCCATTCGTCTTTTGCGTCGTATGCGTGACTTTGCCCAAGTAAAAGGTGATGGTGTAATCGATGCTAAAGTTTGTGAACAAGGCTTAAAAGCGCTTGAAATTGATGAGATTGGTTTAGATAAGACTGATCGTGAAATGTTGCGTGTAATGATTGAACTGTTTGCTGGTGGACCAGTTGGTTTAGACACCTTAGCAGCTACCACAGGTGAAGATGCAACAACTATTGAAGATGTTTATGAGCCCTACTTGTTGCAAATTGGGTTCATCCAAAAAACACCGCGTGGCAGAATGGTCTTAAAAGCAGGATATGAACATATGGGAGTGAAGCAGAGTGAGTGATTCATTTTTGACTCCACAAGATATTACGTGTTTACCAAAGCAAGATGGGAAAAAGCCCAGCTTACTCATGCATACGTGTTGTGGCCCTTGCGCTGAATATCCGATAGCAGCAGTGCAAGAAAATTTTGATGTAACTTTGTTTTTCTATAACCCTAATATTCATCCGCTGAAAGAGTGGTACCGCAGGTTAGAAGGAGTTATCAGGCTAGCTGAAATTCTTGATCTACCGCTTTTGGCATATCCTGGTTGTGATCCTGCTTCCTGGGCGAAACTAAAAGGTGATCCTAGAACTAGGTGCCGTGGTTGTTATAGTTCACGCTTAGAACGTACGGCATATGAAGCAGAACAAAGGAATTTTGCGTATATATCAACGACACTGCTGGTCAGCCCTTATCAGCAACATCAGCAACTACAGCTGGTGGGAGAAGCCATGGCAGAAAATCATGGTGTTAAATTCTTTTATATGGATTTTCGTGTAGGTTTTCGCCAAGGACAAGAGATGGCCAAAATGCACGGTTTGTATAGACAAAAATATTGTGGTTGTTGTTGCTCGTTGGCATCTTCTGACTTCTACAAAAAAGTGGTTAAACAGCAAGATGAATATATGATACCGGGACAATTAGCGAACCGTTTGGCGGAACACGGTATCTTGCAACTTCGAGGTAAGTGATGGCATTAGACGGTATTAGTGCAAATTTTTTGCGCCAAGAATTAGCAGATAAATTGTGTCAGATGCGCCTAGATAAAATTTATCAGCCAGCTAGACATGATTTGTTGCTGGTTTTTAGGTCGCGCGAGTATAGAGGGACAAAGCGTCTTTTTATCTCAGCAAATCCTTCTGCACCACGCATGCATTTAACTACAGATATGCCAGCTAATCCACAACATGCGCCTAACTTTTGTATGCTTTTGCGTAAATATCTTTTGGGCGGCGTGCTAGAAGCTATTGAACAGCCAGAAGGAGAACGTTACTTTAGCTTTATTTTCCGTACACGAAATGATTTAGGTGACTACACACAAAAAACGTTAGTTGTTGAATTAATTGGCAGATATAGCAACTTGATTTTACTCAATGAAAAGCAAGTTATTCATGATGCAATTGTGCATGTGGATAGCGATATCAATCGAGTGCGTGAAGTGATGCCAGCCAGACATTATCAGGCGCCTCCAAGTCAGAATAAATATAAATTGAGTTACCTTAATACCCAAAGTGAAGCTGAAATTAGGGCTTTACTCAGTGACACTAATTTACAACATCTAACTCTTGAGAAAGCATTGCTGAATTTGATCGATGGTATTTCCCCTTTGATCAGCAGAGAATTAATCTATCGTGCTCACCTTGCAGATAATGCTAAGATCTCAGAGCTTAATCCACTAGAAAAAAGAGATTTAGCTGTTTGTATTCAACAATTAGCGAACGTATGTTGTAGAGGAGAATACCAACCTTGCTTATATTTTCGTGAACCTGAATGTTTAAATCTGTTTGACTTTCACGCTTTAGTTTTAGATAGTCAGCCAGCCAGAAAGCAGTGCTCTAGCTTGTCAGCATGTATCGAGCAGTTCTATGCATCTAAGCATGCTAACAATGCGCTCAGAGAGCGTCGTGCGCAAGTACAAAGGCAGATTACGCAAAAACGTAAGCGACTGAGCAAAAAAATGAGCTATCACCAAGCTGATCTAAAAATAGCTGTTGAAGCAGAGAGATTTAAGCATTTTGGTGATTTGTTGAGCAGTCAGCTGTACTTGGTAAAACCTCATCTAACGGAAGTTGAGTTGATTGATTATTTTGATCCGCAAACACCTAAAGTTATAGTTCCACTTAAGCCTGAGCTTTCGCCTAGTGGTAATGTGCAACATTTTTTTAAGCGCTATCACAAGGCAAAAACAGCGGGAGAAAAGGCAACAGCTTTTCTCGCTAAAGAAGAAGCGGAACTTTTGTGGCTTGATTCTTTAGAACTAGCTTTAGTACAGGCAGAAAATGTAGAAGATGTGCAATTGATTGCACAAGAATTAGCGCAAGCAGAGCCAGAGCAAGTCAAAGCTGAGCAACCGACTAAGCATGATTTGCGTAGTCGGCTTAACCCAGGCAAACCAGGCAAGAAAAAATATCAAGCACCCAAGCAAGCGAATAAGAAAAAAAGTAAAACTCAGTTGCCAGCAGGACCACGCAAGTTTGTTAACACTGAAGGTATCTCTCTCTTAGTGGGACGTAACAACTTGCAAAACGACCGCTTAACGTTAAAGCAAGCTCGTAAAGATTATTTATGGTTGCATGCTAAAAATAGACCAGGTGCTCACGTCATTGTGGAATTAGCCACTGATCAAGTATCAGATGATTTACTAAAGCAAGCGGCAGAGCTCACAGCCTGGTATTCAACGAATGAAGCGGAGCGAACTGTAGGCAGTAAAGCCGGAGGGAAAATCGCAATTGATTATTGCCCTGTGCGTCAAGTGTATAAAGCTAAAGGTGCGAAGCCAGGGATGGTGCTCTATGATAATTACCAAACAATACTTGTGCCACCTAAAGATCCAGCAAGTTTTTTAACTCGGGTTCAAGAGACTGAATAAGAGGGAAAAATGGCGAAAAAAACAGAAACAAACCCAGCTCCTTGGGAGCAAGAAAACACGCATGACTCATTGCTTAAATTAGCTGAGTTTTTTCGAACTAACCGTTATGGCATCTTGCTAGGCAAAGTCTTGATGCTTTTATTAGTGATAGTGATCGATTTATTAATTTCTGGAGATAATCTCAAAACTTTTTACTTGCTTTTTGGCATAGAAGTCTTGCTTTTAGGAGCATATTGTTGGGCAGTCTACATATATCGTCACATCAAGCGTCAATGACGTGTTGGTGATGGTATGATTAAGTTACGCGGAAACCGCCAAAGGATTTATGATGTCAGAACAATGTAAAGTACCTAGACAGAAAGAAGCGATTGCACAGCCCTTGGCTCCTATCGCTATTATTTCTGAGCAACTAGATTCTAATTTTTCCGATTCAGTCAATTATCATCTACGCAATCGACGCAACGTTATAGCGCAACAACAACAGTGTTTAGCGGACACAGTAGGATATTTGCGCAGTGATTACCGTATACCAGTTGATTTAACTAGATTTACCTCGGGTGAAGGCAAGGCTTACGTCAAAGATTCTGTACGTGGTCACGATGTTTTTATCATCTGTGATGTTTTGAATCATGGTAAATTCATCACTCGCTTTAATCGAATGTCATCGCTCAGTCCTGACGATCATTTTATGGACGTTGTGCGTATTATCAGCGCCATTCACGGTACAGCTAAACGAGTTAATGTAGTTTTACCTTATCTCTATGAGAGTAGACGTTATCAACGCACTAACCGTGGTTCTCTTGATTGTGCTGTAATGCTCAAATATTTATTTGAGATGGGTGTCAGCAATGTGCTCACTTTTGATGCTCATGATCCACGCGTCAAGAATGCTGTGCCAGGTAAAAATTTTGAATCGGTATCCACCTCGTTTCAAATCATTGAGGCAATACTAGACCACTACGATGATTTGGCTCTCGATTCGGATCACCTGGTGGTTGTAAGCCCAGATGAGACCACAGTTTCTCGTTGTATTTACTATGCCTCAATGCTCAAAGTACCACTCGGTATTTTTTATCGCCGTCGTCAATTTAATTCGCAGTTAGGCATCTATGACGAAAATGAAAAGCGATATCTCGGTGATAGTTTAGAAGGTAAAGATGTATTGCTGATCGACGATATGATCGATACAGGAAATACTATGGTTTCTTGTGCTAAAGCTTTGAAAGAAAAAGGTGCCAAACGAATTATTTGTGCAGCATCTTTTGCTCAATTTACTAAAGGATTTGAGCACATCAATCAAGCGCATGAAGAAGGATGTATCGAACGAGTGTTTGCTACAAATATGTGCTTTCGCTCCGAAGCTTTGCTGGCCGCTAATTGGTATACAGACGTCAGCATCTCACGCTATTTAGCATTGATTTTAGATTCACTAAACTGTGATTCTTCCTTGTCCGCTCTACTTGATCCGACAGAGCGTATCAAGCGTCGAATTCAGGAATACGGAAAGCAGTAGAGGGGAATTATGCCAAGCAATAAAGGAAGAATGGGAGAAGTCGATTATTTCCGTTACGATCAGTATGGAGATAATCCAATGCCAGCGATGGGACCAATCGGCATTATCGCCTTGGACGGTGCCAGAGAATTTGCCACACAAGTAAACCAACACTTGGTACAGCGCAGATGTGAATATTTGCACAATGTGGCAGAGGATGAAGTAGAGCATGAAACAGGCTTCATGCGTGACAACTATATCATCGACACTAAGGCAGTGCGTTTCTCTTCTGGTGAGGGTAAAGGCGTTATCCAAAATACCGTACGTGGCCATGATCTCTATATTTTGGCGGATATTACTAATTATAGTTGTACTTATAAAATGCGTGGTGTCATTAACCACATGAGTCCAGATGATCATTATCAAGACTTGAAACGCATGATCTTAGCAGCCTCAGGACAGGCACGTCGTATTAACGTGATTATGCCATTCTTGTATGAGAGCAGACAGCATCGTAGAACTGCCCGTGAATCCTTGGATTGCGCCTACATGCTCGAAGAATTATTCAACTTGGGTATTTCGTCATTGATCACTTTCGATGCCCACGATGAACGTGTTTCTAACTCAGTACCGACACATAGTTTTGAATCCATACCATCCTACTATCAAATCATGAAGCGTTTGGTGCGTGATGTGCCTGATCTGCGCTTGGATCCCCAGCACATGATGGTAGTTTCTCCCGATGAAGGTGCCATTCAGCGATCGATGTATTACGCCTCCATGATGGGACTACCACTAGGTACTTTCTATAAACGTCGTGACTACTCACGCGTTGAAAATGGTAGAAACCCTATTATTGCGCATGAGTTTTTGGGCGATAATGTCGAGGGTATGGATATTTTAATCGTTGATGATATGATTTCGTCAGGCGAATCCATGTTAGATTTAGCTCGTATTCTCAAACAGAAAAAAGCTAATCGTATTTTCTGTGCAGCTACTTTTGGTTTATTCACCGATGGCACTAGATTATTCGATGAAGCCTATGAACAGGGCTTAATTGACCGAGTTTTGACAACTAATCTTATCTATACAGAAGATGCTGTCAAACAATCACCTTGGTACTCCAGCGCAGATATGACAAAGTTTATTGCCCTTCTGATTGATGCTATCAACCATAACGCATCGATGACTTCATTGTTCAATCCGTCACGCAAGATTGAGAAGTTGATGAAGCGAGTGCGTAAGGAAGATGTTGTCGAGCCAGGTGTGGCGAGCGAGCAAGTTTTAGCAAGTCAGGTCGAACTAGATCTCGAAGCCTAGGTGTTAATGTGGATACTCTAAACTTTCGCAAAGCACAATTAGCCTGTTTGGTTGCTACCAAAAAACAACTGCCTACAGATGGAGTACCGCAGATTGTATTTAGTGGTAAATCAAATGTTGGCAAATCTTCTCTGATCAACTTGCTTTGTGGACAGAACAAACTAGCGAGAGTTGCTTCCACACCCGGAAAAACACGTAATATTTTGTTCTACGATATCGATGATAAACTCTATTTTGTGGATGTACCTGGATATGGTTACGCTAAAGTAGCTGGGTTTGAACAACAGCGCTTCAACCAGCTGACCAATGACTATTTATCTAGTAAACAGCCTATTGCGTTGTACTTACAGCTACTGGACTGTCGCCATAAATTGAATTTGGAAGATCAACAGATGGTGACTTGGTTAGCAGAAAAAGAAGTGCCGTTTGCCATCGTCTTAACTAAATGTGACAAACTAAAACCTAACGAACTACGTAAACAGGTGCAAGCGCTCAAAACACAATTACTATCTTTGACGGGTCTAGATATCAATTGCCTGCAAACATCAACGCTGAAACGAAAAGGTATTCAAGAAATTCGTCAGATGATAGCCAGCCATTTAGGCTACTCAGTTTTAGCTAATGATTAGCTTGAAATAGGCTATTTATTTGTGCTATAGTTCTAACGGTCAACTGGAGAGATGGTCGAGTTGGTTTAAGGCACCGGTCTTGAAAACCGGCGTGGGTTCACGCCCACCAAGGGTTCGAATCCCTTTCTCTCCGCCATTAAACTTTTGAATAAAGTCCCCTAAGACTGAAATTAACGTCTTAGGGGACTTTTTGAGTCTTTGAAGATTGCCTAGAAAATCTTAAAAAGTGTGTAAAAAGTCTTAAGTGGGCAAAAAAGTGTTGTAATGCTACTTGCTGAGCATTAGCATTTGTCATTTGTTGTCAGATATTACGTCTAACAGTGATGATTATTTTGGCAAACTCGATGCATGAAGTTGTCAAAGCATAGCATCACTTGCTCAAGATATGGCTTGTTAACCGCCATATCTTTAATTGCGCCCAGTGTTACTTGGTACATCATTTTTTCTCTGCTTGGCACAAAATACTGGTTTTTATTTGTAGCCACTTTGCTGATTATGGTGTTTGCGACCTGTCAAGTGCTAGAACTATTAGTTTTACGAGCATGGCAAAAAAGACTTTTGTTAACACTGTTAATCATCCAGACAGTACATGTACTAGCGATTAGTTATTATGCAGAAAATGATCATTTACAGCCACTGTTAACAACTAACAAAGAGGTGATTGATGATGCTACATATCAAAAGTTTTCAGGTATACGAATTGGCACAATTTATCGTGGGGGTAAGCAAATTTGTCTATTATTCCAAGATATTACGGGTAAGCGCATAGCAGTTAAAGGTAGAGTTGATGCGTGGGCAGCAGTTTGGCGAGTGCAGGGGCTAGCACAGGCAAGTAAAGCACAGATACCACGTAATCCAGGTGGTTTCGATGAGTTAGCTTTGCTAAAGAAACATGGTGTGTGTGATTTTTACGATTTTACTAATACAGCTGTCCCACAAAATGTACAAACAAGCAAGACCTGGCTCTTTGCTAATTATGCCTGTCAAAAGTGGCTGTTTAAGCGACTGAGTAGCTGGTTATCGTCTCGGGATGCAGGATTACTACAAAGCATGGTTTTTGGCGATACAACTAAGCTAGAAAGAAGAGATAAATTGTTATTTTCGCAAGGTGGAGTTGCCCATTTTTTAGCGTTATCTGGAACCCATCTCAGTTTCTTTTTGTTGCCACTTTTAGTGGTTACCTATCCTCTAAAAAGACGTAGTAGATGGTGCTTGCTATTGATATTTTTTTGCGGTTATTTATGGGTTTGTGGCTTTAAGATCGGACTTTTAAGAGCAGGGTTTTGTTACTTTTATCGCGAAGAAGCGAGATTGCGTTTTAAGTTCACACACAAATTAGAAACGCTGGCGCTGAGTAGTATCGCTCAAGTGTTGTTCAATCCCTTAGCTCCTTTACAACCAAGTTTTTATCTCAGTTTTTGGGGAGCACTCGCTTTACTGTGTTTACCAGATCTGAATGCGCTACAACGCTATGAGAAATATGCTGATCAGCGTCAACGTAGATGGCGATATCGTAAGGTGATCATGCATCCCAGCACTTGGATAGTAGCCTTTGGTAAAGCATTTTTACCCAACCTAGTGGCACAAATTTTAGCTTTTATTTTTTTGATGCATCAATTCGGTAGAGTTAATTGGCAAGCTGTTATCTATACCTATCCGCTAGGTCTATTATTTGCCATTATTTTCCCGACGGTATTGTTACTAGTAGCAGTTCAGTTTATAGGTGCCACATCACTGCTGTTTAGCGGGCTTAAGTGGTTAGTGATTAGTTGCCAATTTTTGATAGGTGTTTTACGCGGTGTGTTAAAACTTGCCAATAGACAGATAATAGAGCTTTGGTTTGCTCAAGATAGTAAAAGTCAAGTGATGATTTTGCTCCTCTTCACTATTCTGTTGTTTTGGCTTACATATCGAATTGCGCTAATTAAGCCCAGCATCTGTTGTCTGTTTCTTGCTTGTCAATTGTTATTAGGTGCTAGTTATGTAGCTGTTGTTAGGCATGAACGCCCTACTTGGCAGATTTACTTTTTCGATGTAGGTCAAGGTGATTCAGCGTTAATCATAAGTCCCAAGCGACGAACTCTCTTGATTGATGGCGGTACATGGCAACAAGGGGAACGAGTATTAATACCAGCACTTAATTATCTAGGCATTTCGCAGATAGATAATGCTATAGTTACGCATTTGCATGCTGATCATGTGGGAGGTGTGCTGGAATTAGCCTCCTATGCAAGTGTCAAGAAAATTTGGTTACCAGGATATGCAACCACTGAACAAGCTGAAAAACAAATTGCAGGTAGTGACACTAAAACTAAGCATAAGAATTTAGAAGAATATGTCATAGAGCAACAAGATAAACCTTTACCGATAAGTAAATCTGAAATTATAGAACTAGCTAGTAAAGAAGGTTGTCAGATTGGAGAACTAAATCGTCGAGATGAAATTACAGTGGATGCTAAGACAGACAAAGCTATTGTGCTGGGACCAGATTTTGCTAAGGCTAGCCACGCCAATGACTTAAATGATACATCGATAGTTTTACAACTATGCATCGGTAAACATAAATTGCTTTTTACAGGCGATTTAACCGCCAAGGGGGAACATGAATTAATGAACGAAGGTTTCAATCTGCAATCTGATATTCTCAAAGTTCCGCATCATGGTTCTGCTGGCTCTAACACATCAGCATTTTTACAAGCAGTACAAGCACGGCTAAATGTTATCAGTGTGGGTAAAAATAATTATGGTCATCCACGACAGCAAGTGTTGGAGAGGTTACAATCAAAAGGAGCACCAGTTATTCGTACAGATGTTGCTGGCTGTATTAATTTATCAATTGGTGCACAAGATATTCAGTTTAGGACTTGGTTAGGAGAAGAGAATGTCTGCAACATGGATTAATTACCAGGAAGCGAGCAAGCAGTTAAAAAACAATAACTGGCCTGCGTTTTGTCTGCTGACTGGTAAGGAACCATATACACAAGAAGCTCTACTCAGGGCGATTAAAGATAAATTTATTCGTCCAGAAGCAAGACAAGTTGATTTACAAGTATTTGACTTTTTCGGTAAAGCCAAACTTGAAGATCTTGCCAAGGTGGAAGTGGCAGCCATGTCTTTGCCGTTTCTTTCAGAGCGAAAAGTGGTGATTGTGCGTAATAGTGGTCTACTCGCTGGAGCAAGTGACGCCAAAAACAAAAAGAAAACGACAAGCAAAACAGTCAAAAAAGATAAAAAACAAGGTAAACAGGAAACTTTAGATCCCAAAGAACGACTGCAAGAAATTGTGAGCGCATTACCACAAGGTGCTTGTTTAATTTTGCGTGAAGATGAAGTTGATAAACGTAGCCGTAAATTTATAGCCAGCTTGGCGGAGCATGGTTTACTCTGTCTATTTGATTACGAAGAAGATAATACTCTACAAAATTATGTGACTAAATTAGCAAATAAATACCAATTAGAATTTACAGGTAACGCCAAACTTGAACTAGTGCAACGCGCTGACAATCAAATGCTAGTTTTGCTCAGTGAATTTGATAAATTATGTAATTTTGCCCAACATAACAAAATCAGCAGAATAGATGAAACAGTGGTTGAAGATGTTTGTATTCCTAACTTAAAAGGTACCGTCTTCAATATGACAGATGCCATCATAGATGGCAGAGCTGAAGTAGCATTTCAATTAGTTGATAAATTATTAGCACAAGGCACGGCAATTCAAATGCTTAAATTTATGTTTGTGCGCCATATCAAGCAGTTGTTATTGGCGATTGATTTACCTACAGAAAAGGCAATAGCAGAAAAACTAAAAATTCAACCTTTTCTCGCGCGCAAACTTGCAAGGCAACGCACAAAATTTAGTTCAGGTCAGTTGGAAAGCTTGTATCTACAATGCTTTAAAATTGAACATCGCATCAGAAAGGGTGAATTAACTGACAAACTAGGATTTGACCTACTATTATTATTGGTTGCTCAGTTACTCAAACGACGTTAAGTGTGTTTGTTAAAATAGAAAAATAAATTTACCGCAAAAGAGGATTTATGACTAATTATTTAGAACAATGGGATGCCATGTTTGAAGATGCGCAATCTCAGCAAGCAAATTTGGAAACAATCAATCGCTATTATGAGTTAGAAACAGAAGCCTATGCTCAGATCTTGCAAGAGCGAAATACCAAGTTGCAAGGCAACGTGAAAGAGCTGGCAGAAAAGCTGGGATTCGGAAATGAATTAGTTATTTTTGCTGGGTTCTTAGATGGTATTAAAAATTCAGTTGAACCTAAATTAGAGCTCTCTGAAATCAACGATAACACCGAGATTAATTGTGAGATAAATTTTAAGCAACTGTATTTAGAAATGCGTCGTGCAAAGGCACAATGGCTTTATGAACTGCCTGAATGGCAAGAGGTTCTAAGGCAGGAAGAGCGTGATGAACTTTTCCGTGAATGGGTGAAAGAGAATACACGCATTCATGAAAAAGTGGGTAGAAATGACGATTGCCCTTGCGGTAGTGGCAAAAAATATAAAAAGTGTTGCGGAAAAAACTAGAGGTAAGCATGACTGATATTACTCTGATCAAAGATATATATGCCAAGCCAGAGAGTTACGCAGGTAAGTGTGTCAAACTCGGTGGTTGGGTGCGCACGTTGCGTGATCAAAAACAGTTTGGATTTATTATGTTGCACGACGGATCATGTTTTACGCCGTTGCAACTGGTATTTACTCGTGATGAATTAGAAAATGCCTACGATCCCATCGCCAAATTGGGCACTGGTGTGGCTATCGAAGTCACAGGCGAGGTAGTTTTAACACCAGAAAACAATCAACCCTGCGAGCTTAAAGTAAAAGAAGTAGTTTGTGTGGGTGATTGTCCTGCGCACTATCCGCTACAGCCTAAGCGTCACAGTGTGGAATTTTTACGTTCTATCGCCCATTTGCGTCCGCGTACCAATTTATTCCAAGCGGTATTCCGCGTGCGCTCAGAGGCAGCCTACGCCATCCATGAATTTTTCCATGAACAAGGATTCGTTTATGTGCATACACCCTTGATTACAGCTAGTGATGCTGAGGGCGCGGGTGCGATGTTTAGAGTAACCACCATGGACATGGAGAATGTGCCCAAAACAGAAGATGGTGGCGTCGACTACAGTCAGGATTTCTTTGGAAAACCATCATACTTGACTGTTAGCGGGCAGTTAGCAGGTGAAACATATGCACTTGCTTTCCGCAACATTTACACATTTGGTCCAACCTTTAGAGCAGAGAATTCCAATACACCACGCCATGCAGCTGAATTTTGGCACATTGAGCCAGAGATAGCTTTTGCTGACTTAGATGATGATATTCGCTTAGCAGAAGCCATGCTGAAGCATGTTATTGCTAAAGTTTTAGAACGATGCCCCGAAGAATTAAATTTCTTGAATAAGTTCATTGATAAAGGCTTAAAAGAGCGTTTAACTAGTGTATTAGAGAGTGATTTTGCTCGTGTCACCTACACTCAGGCAATTGAATTACTAGCTAAGGCTGATGTTAAATTTGACTACAAGCCAGAGTGGGGCGCCGATATTCAGACCGAACACGAGCGCTATCTGGCAGAGCAGATCTATAAACGTCCTGTCTTTGTTACTGATTATCCCAAAGATATCAAAGCTTTCTACATGAAACAAAACGATGATGGCAAGACTGTAGCTGCCACCGATTTATTGGTTCCAGGAGTAGGTGAGTTGATTGGTGGAAGTCAGCGTGAAGAAGACTATGACAAATTGGTACAACGCATCGAGGAGCTCGGTCTAGCTAGAGAAGATTATAGTTGGTACTTAGAGCTTCGTGAATTCGGTAGTGTTAAGCATGCTGGATTTGGTCTTGGCTTTGAGCGTTTAATCATGTATCTGACTGGTATCAACAATATCCGTGATGCAATTCCGTATCCCCGTACACCAGGAAATGCAGAATATTAGAAGATAAAGTAAATCTATTTCATATCATTTCATCTCAACTCTTAATTGAGCAGGAGGTGCAAATGAATACATTTACCATGAAAGAGTGGCCGAGTGAAGATCGACCATACGAAAAACTACAGCGGTCTGGGGCAGCAAGTCTCAGCACCGCTGAATTAGTGTCTATCTTATTGGTCAGCGGTACCAAGGAACAATCAGCTTTAGATATAGCGAAGCAATTGTTGTATGAATATCCGCTATTCAACCAATGGCGAGATGCAGAGCTAAACGATTTAATTCAGATTAAAGGTATTGGCAAAGTAAAAGCATTACGACTGAAAGCAATTGTTGAATTGTCCCATCGCATTCGCAATAGTTCTAATTTGCAAGTCGGTGAAACCATTGATTGTCCGAGTAAAGCGATTAGCTATTTAGAACCGCTATTATTAGCCTTGGATCATGAAGAAATCGTTATCTTGTTGCTTGATCCGATGAAGAGATTGATTAGACACGAACGAGTTGCCTTGGGCGGTGTGCGCAGTGCTCAACTGGATTCCAGAGAAGTGTTCCGCAAAGCCATTCGCTGTAATGCTAGTTCTTTGATTTTGGCGCATAATCATCCTAGTGGTAATTCTACGCCGAGTGATGCGGACATACGAAGTACGCAACAATTGGTTAAACTGGCTGAAAGTGTAGGTATTGAGATCAATGACCACATCATCATCGCCAAGAGTAGTAGCATAAGTATGAAACAGGCTGGATACCTATAGAGCTATAAGCACTGTGCTATAATTTTCAGACCGCTTAATAAAGGAGTTGACATGAATAAAGGACGTCAGACACGAGTGCTCATCACCAGTTTGTTGACGCTTTTATTTTTGATTTTAATCGTTGTTTCTACCCTGCCTGAGAGTGGTGATAGTTCCCTCTCGGCACCGTTTAGTGCTGTGCTCAGACCTGTGACAAAAGTTGTGGGTGGCGTGGGTAACTATGTATCAACTTATTGGCGTAGTATCGGTAAAAATCGTCAACTAAAAGCGGAGAACGATCAGCTCAAACAAGAGTTAGCTAAGAGTCAGATTGAAAATAAACAACATGAGGCTGAACTCCAAGAATATGCTCAAATAAAAGAGGCACTTAAGCTGAAAGATAAGTTTGACTATACGCAAATCGAGGCAGTCAGAGTGCTTACTTATCCTAGTTCCAAATCAGCAGATTTATACAAAGTCGATAAAGGATTCAGTGATGGTTTCAAACCCAGCTTGGTCGGCAAAAGTTATGCTGTAGTCGATAGTCGCGGTAATCTATTTGGTCGAGTCTATCGCACCGATAAATATACTTCTCAGTTGATTGGTATCGAACACGAAGGCTTTGCTGCAAACTGTTTCAGTGATGGTGATCCCAGTGCTACTTTCCGTTTGCGTGGCGATATTACCTATAAAGCGGACAAGCTTTGTATCATCGATCAAATCCCCAGTACTGTACAGTTGAAAACGGGTGATAAAATTTTCACAAGCGGTGAGGGTGGCATTTTCCCGCAAGGAATCTTGGCTGGCGTGGTGAGCGAGTTACTACCTGATGATCGTAATGGCCAACATCGAGCTATTGTCAAACCGGCTCGTAACTCAAATGCTGATGATATTCTCTTTGTTTTAACTGGAGCACAAGCTGATGAACAGCAGTAGAGCAAGATTACGCTTGCGCCTAAGCTATGGCCTTATCTTCTGCTTGGTGTTCATAGCACACCTAACCCAATTTCCAGGCTTATTCCTATCTGTGTATCAAGTGCAGTGGATGCTTTTGTTGCCTTTAGTCGTGGGATATTTTTATGGCAGAAAAAGAGCCATAATCTTTGCTTTGCCGTGTGGTATCCTCAGTGATTTGTTATCTGCTAGTACGTGGGGGACAAGTCTCTGCTTATGTCTGTGCGGTGCTTTATTAATTGATAAAGGTTTGACTAAACGCTTTGAGCGAAGTTGGTTAGTATTCTTGCCCAGCATTGCTGGTGTGCGATTAGTTCAAATGCTAGTGGAAGCAGTAGTTCTTTGTATTCGCTGGCGCATTACAGCTGTGAGCTTAAAGGCTGGTCTGTGGCAAGTGATTAAAGATATACCAGTGCAACTATTTATTGATTTAGCAGGTGCATTATTGATAGCAGTTGTGTTAGTTAAATGGTTTAGACCAGAAGAAATTAAATCTGTGTACAGTGAAGGCGAAATGCAATGAGTTTACTTGGAAAAAAGCAATCAGATAATTCACGCCCTAGCTTTGGTTTTAGATACTATTTCTTGCTGATTATATTTTTGGTTGGTTGTGTTGCAATCTTAGCTAAAACATTTTCTATTACGAGTGATGGCGCTGGGAGTGGGGGTGCGATTGAGCTGAAAGATGGTGGTGCAACACAGATGCAAGTACCAGCCAAAAGAGGGGATATTGTCGATAGCGATGGTTTACCTTTAGCATATTCTGAAAGTCAAGAAATGCTGTACTTAGCGGATAGTGGATTAGATACGTCTGAGCTTAATCAAATGTTGCTCGATTATTATCAACTATTATCAGAACATCACATACCTTTAGCTAAGGGCATTGAAGAATATTTTACGCCTGAAGACGGAAATGCAGAGAAGCTAAATTTCAAGTTTGTTAAAGACGAAAAAGAAACCACTGAATGGCAAGCTAAAGATGATCTCTTCGACTTAAAGACTCCAGAAGATCACACCAAAGGTGAAGCAGTTAAATTAGATCCGAAAGCCTTTTTTGACTATCTGCGTTATGACAAATTTGAGATAGAAAACAAAAAGCAGACAGGAGATCAACGCTATACAGAAAGTGAAGCATGGCATATCATGCAGATGCGATATCTCTTACTCAAACAAAACTGGCAATTCATCCAAGGGCAACCCATTCTCATTGCAGGTCCGTTAACTGAAGATGTAAAGGCGATCTTGCAGGAACAAAATGAACGCTTCCGTGGTGCGCAAATTGTTGCTCAAGAAGAGCGACGTTATGCCGATGATGTTTCTTTGTTTGCTCACATTGTAGGCTATACTGGCAAGATTTCAGATGCAGAATATCAACACTTAGGTGATCAAGGATATTCTCCCCAAGACACGGTGGGCAAAAGTGGTGTCGAGTATTCTGCTGAGAGATATCTCCATGGACAAGCAGGTACCGTACCATATCAAACCTGGAAGTTGTCTAAAGATCGTGGTGAGCATACAGAAAGTGATAAATTCAAACAGAGCACCACAGGTGTTGAGCCAATTGATGGTTATACCGTGCAATTGACGATGAACAAAAAAATGCAGGAGATAACCAGAAATGCTCTGCTAGAAAGCGAAAAGATGCACCACCAATACAATCTAGGTAAAGCATCTGCTTTAGGCGCTGTAATGATAGATTTGCGTTCGGGTGAAGTGCTAGCCATGGATTCATTACCCAGCTATAATCCGCAGTATTTTTCCTTATCAGATCATGACCCACAGGCAAACAAAAAAATTCAAGAGTATTTGAAAGATAACATCAACAAACCGCTCATCAATCGTTGTATTTCTGAGATTTATACGCCTGGTTCCACATTCAAACCTATAACTTCGGCAGCCGCTATCGAAAACGGTGTAATAAAGCCAGGAAATAGCATTTACGTCTGCAACGGTACAGAAGAGATTGCTGATAAAGAATGGTCATGTTATGAAAAACCAGTTGAAGGTCACGGACCGATTGATTTGACTACGGCTCTAGTCACTTCCTGTAACCTATATTTCTATAAATTAGGTCTTGATACAGGTATTGACAATATTTCAGCGATGGCACGGAAACTAGGATTAGGTGAATATACCAATATCGACTTGCCTAATGAAGTTAAGGGTTATGTTTCCAGTAGAGAACTGAAAAGAGCGACCAGGGAAGAACCGTCAGATCAAGAATGGTATCCCGCAGATACCTGTCAGACAGCCATTGGACAGTTTGATAACTCTTATACGCTGTTGCAACTGGCACGAGCTATTGGTGGTATTGCCTCAAATCAGCTGGTCACGCCACATGTTATTAAGCAGGTAACTGACAATAAAGGCAATGTAATTTTGGCTGAGAAAAAAGATGTGCAACCATTACATCTGAAGAAAGAAACTCAAGAAATGGTGAGTACAGGTATGCGTAACCTCAAAAATAGTGGTGGTTATAATACGCAATACTATTTTGGTAATTACAGTGTTGATGTATCCTGTAAAACTGGTTCAGCTGAGTTAGTAGATCGCACTGGTGATAAAATTATCGTCAATGCGATGTATGTGGCTTACGCACCTACAGATAAACCAGAAGTAGCAGTCGCCATCATGGTTCAAGATGCAACTGCTGGTGACTATTTAGCGCCGATTGCCCGTCATATGTTTGATGGTTATTTCGGTACAGATGGTATTGCGCCACTCAACCAAACGATTACAGCGATCGAAGGCGAATAATTAGACAAAAATACTCAAGCAATGCGGATTTAGCTTGCTATTGTTGTGCAATATTTATAAAATGATCTAGCTGGTATATCTAGCTATAGATGGAGGTTAACGTGAAAATTGTCTTGATGGCGGATAATCGCAAATATGATCTATTGGTTAACTTCTGTATTGCTTACCAGCAGATGCTGGGCAAGCATTCACTATTATCTGTGATGAATGTAGCACAGTTACTTGAGAACAATACCAGTCTTAAAGTTGACCAGCTTAATATGGATGTAGTCGCTGGTTTAGATCAGTTGGCTTCGCTTGCTCGCTACGATGAAGTTGACGCTGTTTTCTATTTGCGAGAACCTTCTGATCATAGTTATAATCCTGCAGATCCAAGAGCGCAGCGCTACAGTTCAGCTAACAATTTATTTGATTCATGTGATTACAACAGCATTCCTTATGCAACTAATATTGCTACAGCAGAATTGTTAATTTTGGCGATTGATCGCGGAGATTTAGATTGGCGTAACTTATTAAGACCTTAGTTAATATCTTTTAGCAATCTAATGTTGTAAGATGTTGGCTATGGAATGTCAACCTATTGAAGTTATCCCAAATATATATATGTTTCCTGAACAGCACCTGAGAATAGGTGGATTTCGGGCAAATTGTTATTGTTTACATTTGAAAGATCACTATGTAGTAATTGATCCATCGTTGCAATTATCAGAAGAGGGTGAACCTATTTTGCCGGCTTTCCCCAATCTTGTTGCTTCTCAAGTTTCTTCTTTGGTTGCGACACATGGACACTACGATCACCTGGTAGGATTAAATGGCTGGCGAGAGCAAACAGAGGCTCCATTTATCTTTCCGTTACCAGAAAAAGATTTGTTGTTTGATCCGGATGCCAATGCCTCAATTATGTTGTACAAGGCTCAGACCTATGCTGAGGCTGAATGCTACTATGACGACTTAGACGAAATTACATTAGATAAGCAATATATTTTGCTGAGTTGCCATACACCGGGACACACGCACGGCTCGATGTGTTTGTTTTTGCTGGACACTAATCAACCAGGTATGGACTTAACAGACAATTCAACAGACGCTTTGGCAAAACTAACACCCAGAGCTAAGAGTTTGGTTGAAAAGATGGCATCACGTGGCAAAATCGTAGCTGTATTCAGTGGTGACACAGTCTTTGCGCGTACCATTGGTCGTACAGATTTGGTTGTGGGCAGTATGGCAGAGATGACGCAGTCACTTCAGTTATTGAAGCAAATTTTTCATGTGATACCAGAAGATACTGTTATTTTGCCGGGACACGGTGAGCCGACAACAGTTAAAGCTATTGTGCGAGAAAACTTTTACCTGTTTTAACGAGGGAGGGAATATGGAAGATCTCTTGCGTGAGATGCAGAGTCTAGAACAAGAGTTTGCCGAGCAGTTAGAACAAGCTCAAAACTTAGATGCAATTGAACAACTGCGGATTAGCTATCTCGGCAAAAAGGGTAGTTTAACCAGCATGATGAAGATGATGGGTAAACTTTCCCCAGAGGATAAGCCGGCGTTTGGTCAAGCATCTAATCGTTTGCGTCAGTTAGTGGAAGCAGGCTTAAAACAAAAGAAAGAGCAATTGCAACAAGAAGCACAACAGGCTCAATTGCAAGCAGAAACGATTGACGTTACTCTTCCAGGCAAAGCGAGTCCGTTGGGAAATCGTCACCCTTTAACGCAATTGATGGATCAGTTTGCTGATATTTTTATCGGCTTAGGTTTTGAGATTGCAGAAGGTCCAGAGATTGAATTAGATCACAATAATTTTGAAATGTTGCGCATCCCAGCTGGACATCCAGCTCGTGATGACCAGGATACTTTTTATATCGATGAAACCAGTTTGTTGCGCTCACAGACTTCTCCTGTGCAGATCAGAGTTATGCAGAATACAAAACCGCCTATTCGCATTATTTGTCCGGGTAAGGTTTATCGCTCAGATGCTTTAGATGCAACGCATTCACCAGTTTTCCATCAAATCGAAGGTTTGGTGGTGGATGAAAAAGTTAGTATGTCTGATCTAGTAGCTACTCTGAAAATTTTTGCCAAGCAAGTATTTGGAGAAGACGCCCAAATTCGTTTGCGTCCACATCACTTCCCTTTTACTGAACCAAGTTGTGAAGTCGATATAAGCTGTTGGAATTGTGGTGGTAACGATCCTCATTGTTCAACCTGTAAAGGTGAGGGATGGATTGAAATACTAGGTGCAGGTATGGTTCATCCTGAAGTTTTAGCGAATTGTGATATCGATCCCGAGAAATACTCTGGCTTCGCTTTTGGTGTAGGTGTGGAGCGTGTTGCCATGGGCAAGTATGGCATCAAAGACATTCGTAATTTTTACGAGAATGATCTGCGCTTCTTAGAACAGTTCAGAGAGGGAGGTACTTTCTAATGAAGATTACTTTAGACTGGCTACGTGATTTCACGCCATACAATGGAACTCTAGCTGAATTTGTCGATAAAATGACTCTCTCTGGATCTAAGGTTGAAGTCGCGGTGGATGAGCTAGAAAACAACAGTTTTGTTATTAGTGGCAAAATCGTTCAGTTAGAGAAGCATCCCGATGCAGATCGCTTAGTAGTTTGCCAGGTAGATATTGGCGTAGAGGAAACGTTGCAAATTGTGACGGGAGCACCTAATGCTAGAACGGGACAAACAGTAATTGTAGCCTTGGATGGTGCTAAATTAGCTTGTGGTCTCA
>JAEWER010000022.1 GCA_023389255.1 Bacillota bacterium | reverse complement strand
CATGTAGAGCATTAGTAACTGTTTTTTCTTGCGTTTGATTGCCTGCTACTACTGTAATCCCTAATAACTCTAAAGCTGGATGTTTGGCCGCCATCATAATAGCTACCGCATCATCATGCCCCGGATCACAATCTAAAATTATTTTTCTTTTCTGCACCATAAGTCCTCCTCTAACTAGGTTTGGCACTAATGTTTACCACTCAATGAGCTTTCCGCTCTTAACTTGCGACGTTTTAACTGCCACATTGATACCGATAAAACAACAACCGTAATTATGTACGGTAGCATCAA
The DNA here is from genome assembly GCA_023389255.1 of Bacillota bacterium. Taxonomy (GTDB): domain Bacteria; phylum Bacillota; class Clostridia; order Saccharofermentanales; family DTU023; genus JAEWER01. The sequence continues at coordinate 12,495 of JAEWER010000022.1, read as the reverse complement.
CACAAACTGAGATGGCCAGCCATAAGCTTGTAAGCGTCCGCCGATTGAATCAATAAAACCAAACAACAAACTACCTACCCAAGCAAAAATGGGATTGGCACCACCAAAGAACATAGCAGCAACACCCATGAAACCACGACCATTGGTCATGTTTTCTACAAATAATTGCGAATAACCGATAGATAGGTGAGCACCTGCTAATCCACCTAATAAGCCAGAAATAATCATTACTTGATATTGCACTTTAGCTACGCTAATACCTGCTGTTTGTGCCGCTACAGCATTAAAACCAACTGCACGTACACGTAATCCCCACACAGTTTTGTACAAAACAAAGTAGAGGGAAAATACCATGATAATGCCAAAAATCTCCATCACAGACCAGCTACCAAAAATTTCACCGAGTACGGGTACGCTGGCTAAAAACTTCAACTCAATTCGTGGAATACCTACAATATCTGGGCTAGTAAATGATCCCGTAGTGCCTAGCCATTGCTGAATACCAAACTTGGTGAAAGCTAAGGCTAGCATGTTAATACCAATACCGATGGCAGTTATATCGGCTCGATAACGAATACTAGCAACTGCCATAATTAAGGCTAAGACAACTCCAGCCAGCATCGCTGCTAAGATTGCCAACAACCAACTTCCGGTGTTGACTGAAATAACGACCGCCACAAATGCAGAGGTCAGCATAATACCTTCAGTACCAATATTGGTGATGTTTCCTTGTTGCGTGATACTTGCACAAAGTGCGGCAAACAGAATCGGAGTTGCCGAACGAATCGTTGCATAGATTAGACTGGCATTAAAGATTTGCAAAATTTCCATCTTCTCACTCCTCTACTGTTGATTTACCTGCGAATTGGTCGGTTGCTTACGCCCGAAGTTCGGCAGACGTAATTGCAATTTGCTAGCAAAGATTTCCATAGTCGCAAAGATAATGAAGATAGCAATCAACATATCTACTACAGCCTTTGGTACGCCAGTTGCATGTTCCATTCCCAACGCACCAGATTTGAGTACCGCCAAGAAAAATGCCATGCCTGGAACTAGTAACAAATCGTTTTTAACAATCAAAGCGATCAGCATGCCATCAAAAGCAATACCCGCTGAAAAGTTATCTAAGAAATAACCAAACGTACCAAAAATCTCTAGTGCTCCTGCTAAACCGCCAATAGCACCGGAGATCAACATGCCCATAACAATAGTCTTCCGTGTGCTAATACCAATGTATTCAGCATGTTTAGCATTCTGACCAACTACATTCATTTGGTAGCCCCATTTAGAACTACGCATTAACCAAATCAACAAGACTGTTACCGCTACAGCGATAAATACTGCGCTAGTTAATTGGCTAGGAAGCATTATTTTCTTCAACCATAAGCTACGCTCTAAGGATGGAGTTTGAGGCGCTCCTAATCCTGCACTGAACGGACCATTCACAATATAAGATGTGAAGTACTGCGCAACATAATTCAATAAAATGGTTACGCAAATCTCGTTCACTCCCCAGTTCGCTTTGAGCAAGGCGGGAATACTCGCCCATAACATGCCCACGATTATCGAAAACGCAAAACAGAAAATTAGCACTAACGGTTTGGGCAAACCACCTAAGTTATAACCTAACCAAGCTGATGCCATAGCACCTAAGTACAGCTCACCTTCAACACCAACATTGAAAACATTGACTTTAGAAGCAACCGCAAAAGCCATCGCTGTTAAAAGTAATGGAGTAAACTTTTGCAGGGTTGTGCCGATTGAAAGTTTGCCAACTAGTGCACCTCTAAATAGCGCAATATATGCTTCTACTGGATTGTGTCCTAGCGCCAACATAATAACCGCACCAACTGCCAGAGAGAGCAACAAAGTCCAAAGTATATTTGTCAGTTTATTACTACGCATGTGCTTGCTTCCCTCCCATCATCAGTAGGCCAATCTTTTCACGGTTTGCTTCCTTAGAACTGACCTCACCAGAAATAGCGCCTTCATACATAACAACAATGCGATCAGACAAACTCAAAATTTCTTCTAACTCAGCTGACACCAACAAGATACCCATGCCAGCACGCTTCGCTGTATTTAGATGTTCTCTGATGCTCTCTATCGCACCAATATCTACTCCACGAGTGGGCTGACAAGCTATCAACAGAGGCTTATGTTGTTCCACTTCTCGGGCAACTACAACTTTTTGGGCGTTGCCACCAGACATCGCTTTAGTTTTGAGTTTAGGATCTGTAGGTCTAATGTCGTACTTGGCAATTTGTGCTTTAGCATGGTTATTAATCTTTTTGCGATTAAGCAAGAATGCTGTACTGTAGTTTTTAGCAAAATCCAAAGCAACTAGGTTATCTTCTATCGATCCTTCACGATTCAACCCACGTACATTGCGATCTTCAGGGATATGTGCCAGACCAGCTTCTCTAATCTGTGCTGGAGTTTTATTAGTCACATCTTCTCCTTGTAGATAAACTTTGCCTTTTTCTACAAGTCGCATACCCGTAATAGCTTCGATTAGCTCACTTTGACCGTTGCCATCAATACCTGCGATTCCTACTACTTCACCGCTATGAACTGAAAGAGATAAGCCACGAATTTTAGATGCTTCTCGAACCCCCGAAGTCCACAACTCATCAACTTTAAGCACTTCTTGACCAATGGTTGTTTCTGCTCGTGAAACATCAAGCAAAACATCTCTACCTACCATTAAACGAGCCAATTCTGTAGTGTTAGTTTCACTCTTAGCGACTGTATCAATATATTCACCTTGACGCATTACAGAAATGCGGTCACTGATCTGCATTACTTCGTTGAGCTTATGAGAAATGAAGATAATCGATTTATGGTCTCGCTTAAGCTCTTCAATAATTTCAAACAATTTCAGAGTTTCTTGTGGTGTGAGTACGGCTGTCGGTTCATCTAAGATTAGAATATCGGCACCACGATACAGTGTTTTGATGATTTCAACACGTTGCGCTTCACCTGTAGAAATCGTTTGTACTTTTTTATCTAGTTGAACATCTAGGTGGTAATCATCAATGTATTTTTGAATCTGTTGCTGTGCCAATTGCTTATCAATAGAACTACCTTTGCGTGGCTCAAATCCCAGAATAATATTTTCTAAAACAGTTAGTTCATTAACTAACATAAACTCTTGGTGCACCATACCGATGCCCATAGCAATAGCTTCTTTAGGCGTGAGTTTAGCTACTGGTTGACCTTTAACTTTTATCTCACCAGCATCAAAATCATACATACCATAGAGGAGCTTCATCATAGTCGATTTGCCTGCGCCATTTTCGCCAATCAGAGAGTGTACCTCCCCCGGTTTTAAATTAAAAAAGCCGTTACGAATGGCATGTACCAAACCAAATCGCTTTTGAATATTATTCATCTCGATAATGTACTCTGACATAATCGCTCCTTTATGAAGCGAGGGGTGTTACCCCCTCGCACCAACTATTAATTTGTCTACGGCTTATTGACGACCAAAACCTTCGTAAGCATCGACTTTGATTTCGCCTGATTTTACTTTGGCTTCAATCTCTTGAACTTTGGTCAACACATCTTCTGGGAACTTATCGCCTAAAGCAGTTTTGATGGTGGAGAAATCGGTCAGACCAACACCACCAGAAGCGATATCTAGATAAGTGGTAGTACCACCTTGATATTTGTTTTGTACCACTGATTCAATCATCAAGTGAGAAGCTACATCAATACGTTTCAGCATGGAGGTGATGATGTGACCAGGATAGACATCGTCTTGGTTCAAATCTACGCCAATTGCATACTTACCAGCTTCTTTAGCACCCTCTAGAATGCCTGTACCAGTACCTGATGCAACGTTCATAACAATGTCTGCACCTTGGTTGTATTGGGCTAAAGTCAGCTCTTTACCTTTAATAGGATCACTGAATGAACCAGCGAAGCTTTGCAACACTTCCACATCGGGATCAATATATTTAGCACCCTGTTTGTAGCCAGTGAAGAAATCTTGTAATACAGGAACGTCTTGACCACCTACCCAGCCAATGATTTTTTGTTCATTGATGTTGGGAATATCAGTCTTAGTCGTCATCATAGCAGCTACAGCGCCAGCTAAGAAAGAGCCTTCATTTTGAGCGAAAGTTGATGAAACAATATTATCGCCTTTAACTACACCATCAATGATGGCAAACTTTTGATCGGGATAGTCAGGACAGTGCTTTTCAAAAATTTGTTGGTATTGTGAAGAAGAACCAATGATCAGATCATACGGATTTGATTCACTGACACATGCTAAGAAGTTTGTTTCCCACTCAGCAGGTTCTTTAGATTGGAATTCTTTAATCTCAACGCCATACTCTTCTTTAGCTTTTTCTGCACCTAAGTGGCAGGAGTCGTTGTAAGACTTATCACCTAAGAAACCTGTGTACAAAATAGCTACACGGATGGGCTTATCTGACTTCTGCTCTCCGCTTGCTTGTTCTGAAGGTTTGGCACCAGATTGTTGAATGGTACTTTCAGTTTTGCTGTCTTTGCTACAGGCAACCAGTCCTAATAGCATCACTGATGCTAAGACCAAAGCTAACAATTTATTTTTCATGCTTTCCTCCTAAAGGCACTTCTACTGCAATAAAGCTTAGTAAAAGGTTTTACTGTGTATCATTTTATCTGTATCGTGTAATAATGCAAGTAGAAAAGGAGTGGTAGTTATGTCTAAAAAGTCACAGCCAAAGAAAAGCGTCGCTAAGGCTAAAGCGACTAACGGGCAGAAAAAAGTAACAATTGTAGATATAGCCAAAGTTTGCCAAGTATCACCTACAACTGTCTCCTTAATTATGAACAATAAAGCCGATCACATCTCGGCTGAAACAAAACTAAAAGTCATGGAGGCGACTAAAAACTACAATTACAGACCTAATCTGTTAGCGTCTAGTTTGGTTACCAAAAAGACGCACACAATCGCTTTGATTGTGCCAGATATTCGTAACCCTTTCTTTGGCGAAGTAGCTAACGGCATTACAGAGCATCTGCGCAAGCACAACTATACACTACTACTCTGCATTTCTGGCGATAAGTCAGATAACGATTTACCTCTAATCGATACCTTAGCGTCTCAGATGGTAGATGGCGTATTGTATTGCATGTCAGGTGATATGACGAGACAAGATTTCGCCTCTGTCTACCAAAAACTAATCAGCCAACACTTCCCCTCGCTCTTGCTAGATCGCTTTTATGCTGAAGATTTTCCAAACATTCAGATAGTGACCTTAAAGCATCGTCAAGGTGGTTTTTTAGAGATGGATCATCTTCTATCTCAGGGACATAAAAATATTGCTTGTATTCTAGGTCCTAGCCACTTAATGGATGCTAACCAACGCTACTTAGGCTATTTACAAGCATTCGGTGGCAATGCTACCGCTCATGCTCTCACAACTCGTCTTGATTTGCCGAGCGTGGCACAGGCTAAAACTGTATGGCAGACTGACGATCGTCTCCTATTTGTCTACGAGGGCAATTATCATGCTTCCTCTGGGGTTGAAGCAACACAAGATATACTCGCTTACAATGCAAAAGCACCTAAAGAGCAACAAATCACAGCTATTTGTGCCAGTAACGATCTAATGGCTTTTGGTGCTCTCAATTGTTGTCAAAATCAAGGCGTTCTGGTACCTAGCGATATCTCAGTTATCGGGTATGATGATATTTCTCTCATTCCTGAGCTGTCACATGAACTAACATCATTACACCAATCTCCTTGCGCTTTAGGGGTTCATGCTTGTGATGTATTGCTAAATCTTATCTCGGCAGATCACAAGGTGACCACATCAATTCCCGAGCCCTACATCGCAGAACGTTTAACAGTGTGTCCTCCCAAGCATATCTCTTAGCCAAAACACTGAGGAGATTGTCTTTTAAACCTAAGCGGTCACACAACTTCACAATCGCTTTATTAAATGTAGCTTCAATCATTTCCTCAGAGAGGAGCTTACTCTTACAGATCAAATCGAATAGTCTTTCGACATTGAAGCGAATGGAATAAAGCCCACGCTCTTTGGTGCGTAAGAGACTCTTAGAAAAGATTTGCTCAAGCCTTGTTACCCAAGGACTTAAGGTGTACTTCACGAACTCCAGTGATTGTTGTTCAATGTTGGAAAATGTAGACTTTTCAAGATCGCCCACCATCACCATGTGCGGGGCACCCAAAAGATTCTTGCAATCTCACTGATCTGAAACTTCCACGTCTCGATAAACTGCGCCTGCTTTGGGGAGATGACAATCGGGGTGTACTTCATACTTTCTTCCAAAACAGCAATACGTCCTGCCCAAAGATTCCCGAAGCCTTCGTGGTGGTTGTGAAGTTTTTCGGCTTATCACTCGAGCGAAAGAGCTTAGGAAATAGGTTCATGGAGCCTTCTTTATGCAATAAAAAAGCACCCATTGAAATGAGTGCTGAGTTGATTTGTTTTGTATGGTGTTTTGGAGCTAGATTGTATCGCCTTTTAATTCCGATGTCTTTAGTTCAATTAGTACTTTAAGTAAATGATCTGGAAGATCCCAAGTCTTATGATAAGATGCTTCAAAAGAGGCAATTATCCTAGACTGGAGTTCTTCAAAAGATAATTGGTTTAAGACTTTAAATTCTTGAAAAATTACGCGTTCGATAGCGGCGGCTTCTTCGGGTTCAACATGGTTTGTTATCAGGCAGTTTACATAGGATGACAGATTCAGTTCGTCACATATGTCGGCTACAGCAGTTTTAAGCCACGAAATTTCAACACGAATTTCATTAAGCAACTCATCTTTCAAAAGACCACTCATATCTTTCTCCTTAATATTAAATTCAATTAAATTGGAGCGATCCATTCGATAACTTTTGCGATCCAAAATGCTAGAGTTCTACCCACAATAGGCGTTAGTTGGTCTTGTACTGTTTGCCAAACTAAGTCCTCGTATTTAAGTAATTTGTGCAGAGTAGGACTTATATCGTAAATAACCTTTCCTACACGCTCTGCAGCATCTTTTCCAATCCATTTTTCAGCACCTTTGACTATTTCACGCTCATGGTGCAATGCCCATTTTAAAGCTTTCTTAATTGCAGCAGTTCCAATATTACGATCTTTACCATAGGTGCGAACTTGTTTTCCCCAAGAACTATTTTCAAAAATGCGTGCTAGGTCTTCATATGCTCTAAAGTTTGCTGATGATAAAGAAACTGTAGTTTCTTGTGCATGTAAAGAAACTGGAGAACAAACAGGGGATAATAGAAATGTTGTGATTAGTGCAATAACTGTTAACTTCGATAATATTTTTTTCATTTGTGCTCTCTTAACTTGATGGTATTTGGTTGGGACTTTATGGGTCCAATCAACCGTCGGAATTTTACCTCATTACTTAATAGCTAGCAATTAAAATTGCTACTAAAGTGGTGCTAAGTTTCATGTTGACTAGCTTTCTTTGTTATAACAACTGCATGAGACCAACCTCTTTGAATAATTCCTGCGAATGAATGTGCGCAGAAAATAAGATGCCCATCTAAGGTGTATTTATTTAGTTCTTTTTCACCGCTTAAATTTATTTCCCCAGCTACTCTACCTACGTTCTTCACTAGATAATTGAATAGCACTGTAGCCCTTATCCAAGGAAGTAGAGTAAGTTGTAAATTTGCCTTTTAAATAGTACCATTTGTCATTGTTTTTATGATGCCTAATTTTAGGCTCACTTTTAACATCTTCCTTGTCATACTCCATTTTTAGCCCGCCAGCTAATAAACATTGAGAGGAAAAGTTAGTGCAATCTTGATCGTGATGATCGTACTCTGGATTTAGCTTTAGAGCATATTTCCTCGCATACTTTACAATTGCATCTCGATCTAAGCTGGGAACACTTGTAGATGATGATTTTGATTTCTTTCGTGTGGTTATTGGCGTAATCGGCACACGTTCAACAATATTTTCAGCTTCCTTTAACAATTCTTTGTCTGCCATTTGTTTTAAGAGATCAGACATCAATATATCGTAGTCTTTTTCTGTTAAAGCACGACCTTTTATCTCTTGTAGTTCTCTTTTATACGCGCCTAAAAAATATGTTTTGGTTAAATCCTTATCTTTGCCGATACGTGGATCATTGTCAGCTATAAGCTTCTCGATAAACGGAACAAAATTTTCTGAATCAACATCCATCCCATATTTTTGTTTAGCCAGTTCTTTGACCTCCCGATAATAGCTGAGTAAATTTGAGTTCTCTTTGAGCCCATATGGCTCAATTTCAGCTGGTATCTCCTTCATTCGCTTAGTGATGTATTCGTATTCAGACATAATTTGATCGAACACTTGTTTATCTTCTTTCTGCGAGTGAGTTTGTTTAAAATAATCCAGTTCAAGTATCTGTGGATTGATTGAGTTAAGTGTCTTATATTCTTGGCTTATATTTCCGTCATTTGGCAAAAAAAAAGGTGACGCCTATTATGGTTATTACACTCAAAAACGTAAAAAAATATTTCTTTTTATGTTTCATTGGTTCGCTCCTATTATCAGTTGGATAGTTATGTTGCACCCAATAAAATAAAACAAAACTAATTAATTTATTGCATACAGCACCTCTTTTATGAAATTTTCTAGCCGTACTGCCCAGCACCAAGGATTTAATTTGGTTGAAATGCTTTTGTTACATCCTTTATGCTTGTTTCATGTCACTAACAAAACTCAGAACTAAGCTAAATAAGGAATTTTTCTTCAAAACATATGCTGGAGTGTGCTCAGTGTGGGCCATTTATTACTTAGTTTGGATCACTATTCTCTTAATACCAGCAATAGCTAATGCGCCGGAGACCCTTTCTTACGATAATGATCATCCATCCAACCCGATTAGTGATTTGTGTTTTTATATTTGGTTATTAGCAGCTGGTAATTCCGCTGGCGCTACTCAGTTTTTCTTTGTATTTCCTTTAATTGACAGGGATTTCCTACACGGTAGGTTCTGGAAAGTAACAGCTACATCACTATTGGTGAATATGGTAGGTATATTTTTTCTTGCTTTTGCATCAATGAGATTTAGCGTTGGCACATTAGTGAGAATATTGGTTTCATCTATTGAAGATCCCTTTTGGTCTGTTTTCATGTACATCCCCATATTCATAGTTATACACACCACGACTATGGGGATTAAGTGGTTGTTTACTTTGCAGGAATCTGATTATCACAACTAAAAAGTAGTGATAAAATTTGCGAAAGCTCGGCAACCTGCGTCGGTGATTTCAGAAGTATAGCCACCTCTTCCTCCGTAATCAGAATAGTAGTAATTTTTAGTTATGATTTTTGCCATAGTCGAGTCCATGCTTTCACGAGCCTCAGAATAAACCGCTTCGTAGTTGTTAGAGTTAAAGTCTTTCCCAGCCAAGTTCAATCTCCTATATATTGGACTTTTATGTGTATAGTACTCAACTATAGCGCTACTCAAGTATGTTGGATGTTTGTAGGCTTCATCTAATACCACAACAAGAACGCTACACTCGCAAAAGCGGTCGATCCTCAGAAAAATCCGAATTACTTTTTTGGCAATCACTTCTTAGGTGGTACTGTGGGAGCTATACCTACTCTCGTGTATGAGACACTCAATAGTGATAAAACTGAATTCTTCAATCCTTTGCTTGCTCAAATGCTCAAAGACAAGGTTCGTCTAATACAGACAAATCCTGATTACCAGAATCGCGGCGATGAGGAGTCCTTCTATGCTCTCTTTGACCTTGCTATAGAACGCACTGTGGATTCTAAGGACAAAGATCTCAAAACTGTGCTCGAACAATTATTAGAGCAAGTTAAAGACCAATCAAAACAACAAGAATTTACTGAAAAATTAAAATAATAGCCAAAAGCTATATGTGAGAAATTATGTCAATTGAAAATAACACAATATCTTTATCACAGATGGCGACGGAGCAGGAAAACCCTGCTTCGTCGGAATTGAGCTCCTTGCCACTAGCAGAAGCTTTACAACTGATGCACCGAGAAGATCTTAAGGCCGTAGCTTGTATACAAAGCCAACTTCCCATCATTGAAACCATCATCGAACACACCAGTAAAGCCTTGCAAGATGGCGGGCGTATTATCTATATAGGTGCTGGTACTAGCGGCCGTCTCGGTGTTTTAGACGCTGTTGAATGTCCTCCTACTTTCAGCGTTGAACCAGAAGTGGTAGTTGGTCTGATGGCTGGTGGTGAGAGAGCATTCGTCAAAGCTGTAGAAGGAGCAGAAGACTCTACTGAAGCAGCGGAGAAAGATCTTTCTGATATCGGTCTCAACCAGCGTGATGTTGTGATCGGCATCGCTGCTAGCGGTCGTACACCCTATGTTATCGGCGGTCTCGAATATGCCAAACAAATAGGCTGTCAGATCTGTGGAGTCGTCTGTACATTGAATAGTCCGATCAAAAAAAGTTTGTCCTCTCACTGTAGAATTGTTGCCAGGCCCTGAGATTTTAACTGGTTCTACTAGACTCAAAGCTGGTACTGTCACAAAGTTAGTGTTGAATATGATCAGCACTCTAAGTATGGTGCGTATCGGTAAGGTCTACAAAAATTACATGGTCGATGTAAAAATTAGCAATCAAAAATTATATGCACGTGCTCTTAGTATTATCCAAAGAGTTACTGGTTGCAGCGAACAAGTAGCGGTAGATAAACTCGCTGAATCTGATAAGCGAGTCAAACTTGCCATCACCATGATCCTGACCAATACCGATGCTGTACAAGCTGAGAAATTGCTGCAGAGAGCTGGCGGCAAAATTGAGAAAGTCAAGGAATTATGTTAGGTATTTCCATCTATTTGCAGGACTTCGATGCCGACTATTTACGCAGTGCTAGCACTTATGTTGACTATGTCTTCACATCTTTACACATCATGGAGGAGGATTTTGATCGACAGTCTCTGCTGGACATTCTGACACTCTGCCGTGATCTAAGGCTTAAAGTAATCTGTGATATCTCACCTAATACCTTCGACAAATTAGGAATTCGCTCTGATCAGTTAGAGGAGCTGAAGGCACTTGGAATCGAAACTGTACGCCTAGATTTTGGTTTTGAAGATGACAGATACATCGAGCATTTACAACAATATTTTGAGGTTGTGCTCAATGCCTCGGTGATCGATCCTAAAACTAAAATCTATAGTGACAAAGTAAGCCACAATTTTTACCCTTTACCAGGTAGTGGTCTCAAAAACGAAGATTTTATAGCCAAAAACTTACTGTTCAAACAACGTGATCTCCAAGTGCAAGCCTTCATCGCAGGAGATGAACTGAGACGCTTCCCTCTCTACGCTGGTTTAGTTACAGTCGAAGATCATCGTTCAAAGAATCCTTATTTAGCAGGTTTGGAAATGTTTAGGAAATACGGTATTGACGATGTGATCGTCGGCGATTCTAAAATATCCATCCGCTATCTAAAATATCTCGCTGCCTATCTCAACGAAGGATTTATAACTATAGAATGTCTACTTCGTCCTGAGTATGCCTATCTATACGATCAAGAACTTCAGCTACGTACAGATAGCGGACGAGATTTTTGGCGTATTTCTAGCGAACGCAGAGTTGTCGATATCTGTAACAATGGCCCTCGAAACAGAGGAGACATCTCACAATTCAATAAATTAGCAGGTCGTTACAGCGGTGAAATCTATTTGCCTCAACACGACCTCTGCTACGATGCTGCTACAAATTGTCTAGGCTTTATTCGTCCTGACCAGGTAGATATACTAGACCTGCTGAGAGGTGGTGACAAAATCTGCTTCGTCCCTATTGTATAAAGATAGGACATATCACCACCTAACCGAATCAAACTAAGTACAGCACATTATCTGAGTAATTGATATAATCGTGCAAAAGGGAAAAGTTTGTTTTTAAAAGGGTTTAGTGGTAGTGAATATTTTGGATAAATTTTATACGCGACTTCTGCGTGTATATCACAAGCTAGGAAACAGTTTGTCGGCAAGTTTAATCAACAAGTTATCTTTGCTAGGCATTGTTATTATCTCATTACAGATGACATTAGAGAATATGGACTTCTTGTTCCTGATCTCTGATGGCATCAGTATTTTGCGGCCATTGAAGGGTTTTATCTGGGAGTTCACTTTCGCCATCGGTCTATTTTTGGCATTTTCGCCTGTATTCCGAGAACCAGTAGTGACAGAAGCTCCGCGTTCCATCAATAAATGGTTATTTATTCCTTGGTTGGGGTATGTTTTCTTCTGGGGTCTATCTTCTTTTACTGCAGGTTTTGGCCGAGCCAAGCTCGTGCTCATAGCTCTATTTATCGTCGTACCCATCTTCTGGCAGAGCCGTGCTTATCAGCATTTCGAAAAGCTGTTGCGACGTTATCTCTATACCAATGTGTTCATCGCCTTGCTCTACTATTGCTCGGCTTTTCTTTGGATGCCCTACTTAGGACAGAGATATCCTGCTCTCTCTTTTAATCCTAATTCTCTCGGTGCTATCGCCCTCTATTTCGCTACTTGTTTC
>JAEWER010000003.1 GCA_023389255.1 Bacillota bacterium | reverse complement strand
AAGATTACACACCAGCAGGCGAAAGACGTAGAGTGCAAATCGAAGCAACCATTATCTGTGAGCGGAAGTCTCATAAAGGAATTCTCATCGGTAAACGTGGGCATCAGATCAGAGATTTAGGCAAAGAAGCTCGTTTGATGATTGCTGAGATGTTGGACTGTCCTTGTGATCTGATGTTAACAGTTAAAGTCAGCCCTAATTGGCGTAATCAATTGTTCAAACTCAAGGAGTTGGGTTTAAGTGCCGACCAATATCAATAGACCGCCTGAGCAACGTTACAATGTACGCATAAAAGGCTTCGTTTTAGCGAGCAACGCCTATCGAGAAAGTGATCGCATTCTGACACTTTTAACTAAAGATCATGGTCTTTTAACGATTCATGCAAGGCATATCAAGCGAAAAAACAATTATCTTGCTAATTTAGTGGCCCTCTATACTTTTGCTGAATTTGAATTAAGTCAAGATAAAGGACGTTACTACTTGGCTGGAGGCACAGTTCTGCAAGATTTCTCTGGTTTGAGTAGCGATCCTTGTCGCTTGTATGCTATCGCCCATCTAGCTGAAGTTTTTCGCGATTTGCTACGCTATGATGTACCATCGCAAAAAGCCTATGAATTGTGGGGATATGCTAGTTGGCGTCTTGTCACCAGCCCGCGTCCTTTAACTGATGTACGCATTGCGCAACTCAGAGCACTGGCAGATCATGGATTTCAACCATCGCTCAGACAATGTGCCCTATGTCAGGCGATAGTTGATCTTCCGCCAAACAACACTTATCTGTTCTCATTTTTGGATGGCAGTGTTATTTGTGGACAAGCAAGATGTAGAACTGAGATGCAATTGCGTAGTGATCAACGTGCTTGGCAATCTCAATCTAAGGATAGATGTCTCTTAGTACCAGCCTGTATGTGGTTAGAGAAGAACACTTTAGAAATTCTACGGCATAGTTGTGAAGCTACTTATAACCAGATGTTCAACTATACTTTAGCTCCAGGTGGAGAACAAGAATTTTGTCGTTTTACTGATTATTTTTTATTGTTGACGATGGAGAAAAGTTACAACAAGTTAGATCAAGTAGATGACTATCTACAAATTGAAGAAATGGTGCAAAATATTGCTAAAAGCAGAAAACAACAAGCTGATCAGGAGGAATAGATGGCTGATCATTTTCGCAGTGTATTCGATATTATTGGTCCAGTAATGGTGGGTCCATCCAGTTCCCATACGGCAGGAGCAGTACGTATTGGTAATTTTGCTCGCTCGCTTTATGGAGAACAGCCGAGTAGAGCCAATATCACTTTTTACGGTTCTTTTGCTCATACCTACCAAGGACACGGCACAGATGTCGCTATAATTGCGGGTCTGCTCACATTCCCCACTTTTGATGAACGTATTCCAGCTGCCTATGCTCATGCGCAAGAAAGTGGCTTATCAATTGATATTCAAGTGAGCAGTGAACCGGTGGAAAGCCCTAATACCGTCAAAATTGTGATGGAAGGTAGCAGAGGTGCATTAGAAGTTACTGGCGTATCTATCGGCGGTGGTGCTATTGAAATCACTAATATTCAAGGCTTCCCCTGCCGTTTAAGTGGTGATCTACCTGCTATTTTAGTTGTGCATCAAGATCGAGTTGGTGCGATTGCACAGGTAACGGCAATTTTGACACAGAGCCAAATCAATGTGGCGCATATGGAAGTAGCACGTCATGCAAAAGGCAAAACAGCCATGATGATCATTGAAACGGATCAATTGGTTGAGTCTGAAATTGTAGCAGCCTGTGAGCAACTCGATACGGTAGAACGAGTGGTTGTAATTGATAATCTTTAATTTAAAGAGTAGGTTGATATGCAGATTAATTCGATAGCTGAAATTATAGAATATTGCGAACAAAAAGGATGCCAAATTGCAGATTTGGCATACGAGTACGAGCAAACTCAACGCAAAGTTACTAGAGAAGCCATCACAGAACAGATGGAATTCAATCTGCAAGCGATGGAAAAATCTGTAGCTAAAGGTTTGGCTGGAGTTCAATCACATTCAGGTTTTACTGGCGGAGATGCTCTCAAATTAGCGCAATACCGTGAACAAAAACGCGGATTAATGGGCGATGTTGCCTTAGCTGCCATCAACTATGCCGTTGCGGTCAACGAAGTTAATGCGGCCATGGGTATAATCTGTGCTACACCCACAGCAGGCTCTGCGGGGGTCGTACCTGCGGTTTTACTAGCTGTGCGTGAACAACTAAAACTCAGTCGACAAGATCAGATTAACTTTTTGATGACAGCAGCCATTTGTGGCATGGTCATCGGTAATAAGGCGTCTATATCTGGTGCGGCTGGTGGCTGTCAAGCAGAAGTAGGTTCGGCATCTGCTATGGCGGCAGCTGCTTTAGTAGAAGCGTGTGGTGGAACACCAAGTCAATCAGGACACGCTCTGGCAATTGCTTTGATGAACACATTAGGCTTAGCCTGCGATCCTGTGGCAGGTCTTGTAGAAATACCCTGTATTAAACGTAATGCTATGGGGGCAACTAATGCCCTCACAGGAGCGGAAATGGCTTTAGCTGATGTTCGCTCTAGAATTCCAGTCGATGAAGTGATTGAAGCAATGGGTAGGATTGGTCAAATGATGCCCATTGCGCTAAGAGAAACGGCGCTCGGTGGACTAGCTGCCACTAAAACTGGTAAAATGTTAGCCGAGAGATTACAGAAACAACGGGCAAAATTGAACGCAGACTTTCCTGTGTCCAGCTTAGCGACTGATATTACTAATCTCCAAGAAAATATTAAATAAGGATTGACTAAGCGGAGATATACGATTAATATGACTGTATGCATATGAGCATGCGTTGTGTTCGTATCTCTCCTTTGTGGCGTATGAGTATGCATGACAATCTTTTATTAAAAGACGCAGAAAACATGTTGAACTTGACTCTTCCGACGTGGGAAGAGCTACCGTTAAGGTGTCAAAGTAAGCAAGTGCGTCGCTTTTTACAAGAGCGGTTAGGTTTGCTTTTTCCGGAAGAGGAGGAAATACTGACCGCAGCTATGTTGCAGAATTATCTGCGCTGGGGCGTCCTGCCTAAAGTTGAAGGACGCATATATCGTAGAGAACATGTTGCTTGGCTGGTTGTTATTTGTTTATTGAAACATGTCTTGAAGATTGACCAAGTAAAACGTGGCATTGAGTTACAGAAAGCATTAATGCCTTCTGATATTGCCTACGAAGCATTCCGTGCGGAATGCCAGGCGGCCCTCCAAGGTATAGGCTCATGTCTTTTATTAGAAGATTGTCAGCCTCGTACGTATAGCGATCAAGCTTTGCGTAGAAATCAATTGCAAGAAGCACAGGAAGGTATTCATTTCCCTGCCTTACAAATTGATCCTTGGCGTCTAGCAGTAGGTGCAGCCTGCCAGTGTTTGGCGTGGCATATGGTAACGACCATTGCCCTTAGACACGATGGTTTATCTTGGCGTATCAACCACATGAAGAATATAGTTGATGCCAAACATCAAGCTGATTCAGATAATTTGGAGTAATGCTGATTGATTTAGTAATTGTAGGTGCTGGACCTGCTGGTTTGATGGCCGGCATACAAGCCAAGGAGCAACAACCGAATTTAGAGGTAGTTGTTTGTGAAGCCAAAGGGCAAGTAGGTGGCAAATTATCAGTTACTGGTGGTGGTCGTTGCAATGTAACCCACGAAGCTGAGCCTATTGAATTAATCAGTCATTACCAACCCAATGGTAAATTTCTTCATTCTATTTTTTATCGTTTTGCACCAGAACAATTAGTTAATTGGTTCCAGGAGCATGGCGTTCCACTAGTGCGAGAGGCTGATGGTCGATATTATCCACAGACGTATCAAGCGCATAGTGTAATTACAGTCTTAAAAAATACCTGCCAAAAGTTAGGTGTGCGTTTTTGGCTAAATTGCCCAGTTGAGATTATAGAGAGAGCAAAGCAAAACTATCTCCTGCAAACTGCCAGTGAGAAACACCAATGCCGAGCGGTTATTCTAGCTTGTGGTAATCATAGTTTTGCTAGTGTGACTAAAGGTTTACGTCCTTACAAGGTGGCGCAGAACTTAGGTTTATCTTTCAGCGAACAGTTTGGAGCACTATGTGCATTAGAATCTAATTGTCGATCTTCCAAGGGTAAGCAGTTTGTCTATGGAGAGCTGGCTGGTTTAGCGCTACATGATGCACAAGTGAGCTTAAACACAGACAAAAAAGTTTTTGCCAGTCAGAGAGGGGAAGTTCTCTTCACTCACAGAGGTCTCTCAGGTCCTGCGGTGTTGAGTTTGGCAAAGGATATAGCTACAGCTCAACAGAAATCCTTAGTTGCTGAGATTTACTTAGACTGTCAACCGCAAATTAGCACAGAACAGCTCCTGGCTACGTTCAAAGAATTGTGCCAGCAACAGGGACAAAAAAACTTTCAGGCTTTGCGCTTTAAGTTGCCAACAGAAATTCCGCAACGCTTTTATACCTATCTGCTCAAATATCTTTTAATCGATGCCAACCAAAAATTAGCTACTGCCCATAAAAAGCAGCTTGCGTTATTGGCATCAGCATTAAAGCGATTAGCTCTATGCGATTTACAGCTGGTTGCTTCCAGTAAAGCTATGCAACTAGTAGGTGGCGTGGAAGTTAAACAGTTACAAGCCAAAACGCTTATGTGTAAAGAATTACCAGGTATCTTTGTAGTAGGTGATCTATTGGAGTTAGCTGGTGATTGTGGTGGCTACAATTTACAACTAGCATTTAGTACAGGTTATGTAGCAGGTCAGGAAGCTAGTAAATATCTTACAAAAAAGGCTTAAGTAAAAACTTAAGCCCTTTTTAATGCCCATTGACTTACAAAACGAATTTTCTAGCTTTTAGAGAGAGTAAAAGTATTTGACGAGCTCTGTCATGTAGTGTTGGTCTAAAATTCCTCCGGTTTCACGTGCAGAGTGCATACCCCAAATAGGTGTGCCTACATCCACCGTTGGAATAGGCAAGTAGGCAGAGGTGATGGGTCCGATGGTAGAACCGCCACGCATATCACTGCGATTAACAAAGTACTGACAGGGGATATTAGCTTTGGTGCAGAGTTCAGCGAAAACAGCTGCAGAAAAAGCATCTGAAGCATACGCCTGGTTGGCTGCCATTTTAATTACAGGGCCACCATTCAGTTTCGGTCTATGAGTGGGATCAGCTAAATCGGCATAGTTAGGATGTACAGCGTGTGCCAGATCTGCTGAGATCATGTAGGAGCGGTGAAGAGTGGCTAAAAATTGTTTGCGATCATAACCTAGAGAAATAGTGATGGTCTCTAGAGCATCACGCACGAAGAATGAATCGGCACCTTGTTTGCTACGTGAGCCAACTTCCTCGTTATCGGTAATGATTAAAATGTTAATGCCGTTATGATCACCTGTTGCAGTGGCGATTAGTGCATCCAAGCCTGCAACCAAACTAGCTTGGTTATCTAATCTACCCGCAGAGATAAATTCTTCCTTCAGACCACAAATTGTAGGAGCAACTGCTTCGTACAGCATTAAATCGTAATCCAAAATGTCATGTGGCTCACAACCAATCTCAGAAGCTAGTAGTTCTTCGATTAAGTTTTCGTGTTGCGACTCTAGTTCAGCACAAGCTAGGAAGGGTAGTAGTACACGATGATTTTCAATTTTTACCCCCTCGTTGACATGACGGTTCATGTGGATGGCAACATTGGGCAAAATCAGGATAGGGCGTTTACAATCCACTAAATGGCTTTGCGGGTGTAAAGGATCTGCACTACGAACTACCACTCTACCTGCAAGAGAAAGAGGACGGTCAAACCAAGTGTTGAGAATAGGACCTCCATAGACCTCCGTAGTTAGACGAATAATCCCTTCATTGATGGAAATAGCATTTGGCTTAATACGCAGTGATGGTGAATCGCTGTGTGAGCCATAGATATGAAATTCCTGTTTCTCATCTAATTTACCAATGGAAAAAGCCACGATAGCAGAATCGTTTTGACAAAAATATCCTTTTGCTCCTCTGGTTAACTTATGGTCTTCGCCTATATTGCAGCGCTTAAATCCAGCTGTTTCCAATTCAGATATAGCGTTAGAACAAGCCTGCCAGGCAGTCGGAGAAGCTTCTAAAAAACTCATTAGTCTTTGGCTGATTTTTTTTGCCTTTGCTCTCAGCTCCTGGACTGATTCTTCTTGGTTAAATCCCGTAATAGGTGAAACTGTTTTTTTCATAGAACGCTTTCCTTTATAATGATTGAAGTTCTTTTATTATTGCACGCTATCTCTAGCTTTGATATAGTGCAGAACACGAAAGATAATTCAAAACTAATACTCGCAAAAAAGTAAGGAGGCACTCTTGGCGAGTGAGGGTTTTTACTAAATGGCATCAGACAGTAGCACTTCAGTGCATATAGCTCATTCGAGTACTACCGAGCATTTATTTAATTTCAAACTTCATTTTCAATCATTGTTCAAGAAATTTATTAAGATTACTGGCGCCTGTTTAATGGCGAGCGTATTAGCTGTGGGAGTTTTAGGACAGCGCATTGTGTCAGCAAGTAGCAATGTTGCATCGCAGACCAAGGCTATTACCGCCAGCGCAGATGACTCAGCTTTGTGGTTAGATTTACTACTCATTTTATTGCTGATTCTGGTCAACGGTTTTTTCTCAGCTTCAGAGATGGCGGTTGTTACACTCAATAGCAATAAGATCAGAAGAGAAGCTGAAAGCAACGAAAAAAATAAAACAGCTAGACAATTGCTACACTTTGTCGATAACAAAAGTGGCTTTTTGGCGACCATTCAGGTAGCTATTACTTTCGCTGGCTTTTTGTCATCTGCCTTTGGTGCAACTAAGATTGCTCCCAAACTCTATGCTTTGATAGATCCAGCGCACACAGCTCCCTATCTACTAAGCGTCGCTACTGTCGTTGTCACTATATTGCTCTCGATTTGTTCATTAGTTCTGGGCGAGTTAGTGCCTAAACGCATCGGCTTAGCCAACCCAGAAAAATATGCATCACGCTTTGTGAAAGTGCTTAAGTTCTCAGATCTTCTCTTCAGACCATTTGCTTGGTTATTGAATGTTTTAGCCAATCTGTTCTGCAAATTATTTGGACTACAAGTGGCGACAGAAGAACAACAAGTGAGTGAAGAAGAAATTCGTTTACTGGCAGCCGTAGGGCGCGATAACGGAGTAATTCAATCAACTGAAGCCGAGATGATTGATAATATCTTTGAATTAGATGATAAGCAGGTATCGGAGATAATGACTCCGAGAACAGCTATGGTAACCTTGCATGCTGATGCAAGTTATGCTGAAACCATCGATGTAGCAGCCAATGAGCGTTACAGTCGTATCCCTGTTTATGAAGATGATATCGATGATATTATTGGTATTCTGCATATTAAGGATCTGCTAACCATCACCGATATTGAAAAAGAACACTTTAATTTGCGTCGTCATTTGCGCACAACATATTTTGTACCCGAGTCAAAATCCGTCAATTTAGCAATACGAGAGATGCAACAGCGCAATGTTTCTTTGGCTATTGTTGTCGATGAATATGGCGGTACTGACGGAATGATTACCGTTGAAGATGTTTTAGAGGAGATAGTGGGAGAAATTCATGACGAATACGATGAACATGCCAGCGATATAGAGCAGAATGCAGATGGCTCATACACTATCAATGGGTTGCGTAGCATAGAAGATGTAGCCAGAATTTTCCACGAACTAGAAGAGTTAGAAGACGATGAAACTTTCGATACTATCGCTGGTTTTGTGCTCAGTCTGTTAGAGCGCATTCCCGAACCAGATGAACAGCCACAAGTCAGTGATCGTGGCTTAACCTTTACTGTTTTAGAAATGGACGATCGTCGTATTGCCAAAATTCGTATTGAACGAAATAATCCTGAAAATCTAAACGAGGAGAAACTAGATGAAATTTAGCCAACAGAATATTGCTCAGCTTATCCAAGATTTAGCTACTGATACTAATCAAGGTTTGAGCGAGCAAAGTGTTAAAGAGCGTTTAGAGCGCTATGGAAACAATAGCCTTGAAGCTGAAAAAGCGAAGCCGATGTGGGCTAAAGTTCTAGATCAATTCAAAGATTTTACAGTTCTTGTTTTAATCATAGCCTCGATAGTCTCAGGTATTTTAGGGCAACTTGAAGATGCCTTGATCATTATTGCTATTGTTGTAGTCAATGCCATCTTAGGTGTTGTGCAGGAGGGAAAAGCAGAAAAATCCATTGCTGCCTTGCAAAAAATGTCTGCACCGATGGCTCGTGTAATCAGAGGTGGTGCACAACAAGTTGTTGACGCTGCAGAATTGGTGCCTGGCGATATGGTACTGCTGGAGGCAGGCGATATCGTACCGGCAGATATTCGCTTGGTGCAGAGCGCTAATCTCAAGGCAGAGGAAGCAGCTTTAACTGGTGAGTCAGTACCGGTCAGTAAAGATGCAGAATTTCTAGCACCAGAAGATGCCCAAATAGGTATTGGTGATCAACAAAATATGATTTTTTCAGGCACATCGCTGACCTATGGCACAGCGAGAGGTGTTGTAGTAGCTACTGGCGCTAAAACAGAAGTCGGCAAGATTGCGGATCGCCTAAAAGGTATTAAGCAAGAGGCAACCCCCTTGCAACGTAACCTCAACCAACTAGGCAAAATGCTCGGTACGATCTGCTTAATCATTTGTGCACTTGTCTTTGTTGTGGGGCTGTTACAAGGAGGCGAACCACTACAATTGTTTTTGACTGCTGTTAGTTTGGCTGTTGCAGCCATCCCTGAGGGCTTGCCTGCAGTTGTAACCATCGTTTTAGCCTTGGGTATGAATCGTATGGCAAAAAAACATGCCATCGTCAAGCGCTTGTTAGCAGTAGAGACTTTGGGTAGTATCGATACAATTTGTTCCGACAAAACAGGTACCTTAACGCAGAATGAAATGACGGTTACCCGTGTTTTAGCAGCGGATACTTTGTATGAAGTGAGCGGTATTGGCTATGCGCCAGAGGGTGAGATTGTCCCGTTAGAAAGTCTAGGGGAACAGGAGCCGATTGCTACAAAAGATAATCAAGTACTGGATCGACTGTTATTAATTGCGTTGTTGTGTAACGAGGCTGAACTCCAGCAGAGTGAAGCAGGCTATGGCATTATCGGTGATCCGACAGAAGGTGCATTGCTCACATTGGCAGCTAAAGCAGCTAAATACAAACAAGATGCACACCAAAATTATCCACGTGTAGGTGAACAACCGTTTGACTCAGAAAGAAAATTAATGACAGTAACCCATCGTGGTGTGGAATTTGCAGAGCATCTCGCCTTAACCAAGGGGGCACCAGATATTTTGCTCGAACGCTGTGATTTTGAATTAACGAATAACGGTGTAGTTGCTTTAACCGATGAGCGCAGACAACAATTACTAAGCATTAATCAGCGTCTGGCAAGCGCTGCTCTGCGTGTTCTAGCATATGCTTTTGAGGAGGTTGGCACGGCCACCCAAGGCAGTGAAGATCATATGATTTTTGTTGGATTAACGGGCATGATCGATCCAGCTAGATTAGAAGCCAAACCTGCTATTGCTAAGTGTCAGAGTGCTGGCATTAGACCTGTGATGATCACGGGTGACTACAAGGATACAGCGGTAGCTATTGCTAGAGAATTAGGCATTGCCAATACAGATAGTGAAGCGATTTCTGGTGCCGAAATTGAGCAGATGACGGATGAAGAACTGAGAGCAAGATGTCAGAATACTTCTGTGTTTGCACGTGTATCGCCAGAACACAAGGTCCGCATCGTTAGCGCTTTACGTGACACTGGCCATATCGCTTCGATGACGGGTGATGGTGTCAACGATGCTCCAGCACTTAAACAAGCAGATATCGGTGTAGCCATGGGCATTACTGGCACGGAAGTGGCAAAGAGTGCTTCGGATATGATTTTGACTGATGATAACTTCGCTACTATCGTTGAAGCGGTGGAAGAGGGTAGAGTTATTTATAGCAATATTCGCAAATTTGTTGGTTTCTTATTGTCGTGTAATGTAGGTGAAATATTAGTTGTCTTTTTAACCACTTTGATGTTAGGCCCCAATTTTGCTCCCTTGTTACCGATACAATTATTGTGGCTCAACTTAGTAACTGATAGTTTCCCTGCCTTAGCGTTAGGCCAGGAAAGAGGCGAAGCAGATATTATGCAAAGAAAGCCACGTCCCAAGCATGAAAACATAATCAATAAGGAGATGATTTTTTCTATCGCGGTGCAGGCGCTGGCAATTTTCGTAGCAGTATTTGTAGCTTTCCAACTTGGCAGATATTTCTATCCCGATTTATTGCTCAATGCACAAGGGGAAGTTGTTAAGGTAGCTTCAAAGTTTTCTTTCTTTGCCTTTGCTGGTTATTCACCTTCTAATGGTGCTCGTACATTTGCCTTTGTCACCTTAATTCTGGCGGAGTTGTTGCGTGCATTCACTGCAAGATCCGAACACTATTCAGTCTTTAAGATCGGCGTGTTTACCAACAAGGTGATGAACCGAGCCATTCTGATTTCTTTAGCCCTATTATTGGTTGTGGTTTTTGTACCTGCTTTAGATGCTCTGTTTTATACAATTGCCCCTAACTTGCGCGATTGGCTCATTATTATCGGCTTAGCATTAGTACCATTTATTAGTGGTGAAATTTTTAAGCAGATCTATCATCGTAAGCAGTAGCAGCAGTTCATTACAGTCAATTTGCAGAGAGAGGCAGTTCACACTCGCCTCTCTTTTTTTTATACATGTATAAATTGCACAAAGAACACTAGGAAAATTAAATACAAGTAACATACTTTTTTTGCAGCAAATCCTAGATATTTCTACACTTTAGCTTGCTTAACTGTGCTAGAATTGAGCGCATTTTCAAGTAAAGATATCGCAGATATCTAAGAAAGGAAGCGAGAACTCATGTTTGAGCATAAGCACAAGACGGAATACATCATTATTGGTTGTGGTCGTCTAGGAGCTAAATTAGCTAGTGAATTTTCTGATCAACAAAAGGATGTCTTAATCATCGATCGCAATGTGAGTAGTTTTCGTAAACTCTCTCCCACCTATGGTGGTTTGACCTTAGAGGCAGATGCTTGTGATCTGAATACGCTCGAAGAGGCAGGTGTGAGTGAAGATACTCACTTAATTGTGGTAACCAATAATGACAACATCAATATTATGGTGTCACAACTAGCTAAGTATCATTTCCAAGTGAAGCAAGTTATTGCACGTCTTTATGATCCAGAACACGCTTGCGCTTACGAAGAGTTTGGTATTAGAACTATCTGTCCAGTACTACTCTCCGTTGAAGAAATAAGTAAAGAGATCAACAAGGAGTAGTTATGTCTCAATTGCCTAAAAATATTTTGCTGGTTGGTGGTAGAACCAAAGCTAAATCACTTGCAACATCCCTGCTGGAGCAAGGGTTCAAAGTCACTATTGTTAATAAAGATGCCAGAGATTGTGCAGTTTTAGCAGAAGAAACAGGGTTTAATGTCTTTCATGGTGACGGTACTAAGCCTTTTGTCTTAGAGGATGTGGGAGCATCTCAAATGGATATGGTAATCGCTTTGACCTCGAAAGACGAAGATAACCTAGTCATTTGTGAACTCTGTAAAAAACGCTTTCAAGTTCCTAAAACAGTAGCTCTAGTTATAGATCCACAAAAAATGGAATTCTTCCGTGCGATGGGAATTGATAGCACGGTTTGTGCTGTTACCACTATCACCAATGTGATTGAACAACAGGCACTGGTAGAAGAAATAACAGGAGCTGTTTCGGTAGGCAATGGACGCATTCGCATTGTGGAATTGAGCATAAAAGAAGGTGATTATGCTTTACATAAACAGGTGCGTGATTTGGGTTTACCGAGTGAAGTAATTTTAGGCACCATTTTACGTGGTGCAGGCACAGTTATTCCGCATGGCGATACCAAGATTTTATTGCATGATCAGCTAGTAATTTTAACTACAGCTAAACAAGAAGCTAAAGCAATTGCTGTGCTCAAAGGGGGCAAGCATGATTGATGTTGTGCGCAGAAGAGTATTCTCGCTAAAAAGTTTGTCCACAATTGGCAAATTGATGATCCTCATTGGGCTGGTCATACTAACCCCAATTTTGCTGATACCTTTTTACCCAGCTGATTACCAGTATCTTTGGAGCTTTTTGCTACCAGGTAGTGGTTCTATTCTGCTGGGTCTACTACACTCAATTTTGGTAGGTAAGCAACACACCTATACCACCGATCGATCAAGCGAATTTCATAAGAGCAGTATCATCGTTGTTTTTGCTTGGTGTTGGGGATTTTTGCTCGGAGCAATTCCTTTTGTCCTAGCAGGTCAATTACGTTTTGTGCAAGCTTTATTTGAAGCGGTTAGTGGCTTTACAACCACTGGGCTTTCGGCGATGGATGTAACTAAAGTCCCACCAATTTTCTTGTTTTATCGAAGTTTTATGCAATATTGTGGTGGCTTAGGCTTTGTCCTAGTAATGTTGTTGCTAGTATCAGGTAAACGCTCCATGGAATTATTCAGTGCAGAGGGACATCCTGACAAATTACTACCAGCACTTAAGAAGACAGCTCAAGCCATTTTTGCTATGTATGTCGGCTTTTTGCTGATTGGCACTCTAACCTATACGTTGGCTGGTATGCCACTATTCGATAGCATTAATCATGCGATGTGTGCACTGTCGACCGGGGGTTTCTCCACTAAGCTCAACAGCATTGGTGATTACCATAGTTTAGCTATTGATTTAGTGACGATCTTTTTGATGGTAGTAGGCACAACCAATTTTGCGGTTCTTCTTCTGTTCGTTAAGGGTAAATGGCGTAGATTTGCTCAAGTTAGTGAGATGCGCTTTTTTGCTTTGCTATTGTTTATTAGCGTAATACCTTGTGGTATCAATCTAGCCCATACCTTTAACTGGAGTATCTGGGAGGGGTTCAGACAAGCTTTGTTTAATACGAGTTCGGCATTATCAACCACAGGTTATTCTACGATGGCGTATACAGATTGGCCTCAATTCTCTCTCGGGATCATGATTATTTTGATGCTAGTCGGTGGTGGCATTGGTTCTACTGCTGGTGGTTTGAAATTAGTGAGAGTTTACTTGTTGCTTCGCTTTGTATGGATCCGCATCAAAAAAGCATGGTGGCCACCGCGTAAAGTGAGTGTTGATTATTACTATAAAGCTCAAGGTAAAACCAAAATAGATACAGACTTATGTCTTGATACACTGGGATTTATCGCTTGCTACATGGTGTTGTTCTTCATCGGATCACTGTTGATTACCCTAACAGCAAATGCTAGCTGGACAGAAGCAATGTTTGAATTTGCTTCCAGCATTGGAACAGTTGGCTTATCGATTGGACTGACTGGACCAACGACTAACGATGCCACACTAATTGTAGAAATTATAGGTATGTTCATTGGCAGACTAGAGATCTTTATTGTATTGGTAGGAGTGTGGTCTGGTTTTAAGATGCTTAAACCAAGCAAGAAAGTGAAGTTGAGAGCATAAAACACGAGATAATGATGTAGTTCAGCCTCTGAAAAAATTTTATTTTACCTGTTGACACTAAACTTTTTGCTGTGCTATGATAGCGAAGCAGTCGCGAGATTGCACCAGCAAATAAGTTTTGCGGGATTAACTCAGTGGTAGAGTGTCACCTTGCCAAGGTGAAAGTCGCGAGTTCGAATCTCGTATCCCGCTCCACTGATGACCGTTCTAGCAACGGTCATTTTCATAAGGCACCATAGCCAAGTGGTAAGGCAGAGGTCTGCAAAACCTTTATTCTCCAGTTCGAATCTGGATGGTGCCTCCAAGACCCTTCGCAAGAAGGGTCTTTTCTTTGTAAAGATATTGTTTTATGCACAGTCTAGGCAAAACTTAAAGAATTCCTAAATAATCGATAAATTGGCACATTTACTAGCTTGCATTTATGTTTTGTTTATTCTTTTCTTGCACTCCGTGACTAAACTCAAAACATAGAGCAAGGAGGTTCGTATGCAAAATTCACAAATTATTAGAGCTAATCATTTAATTAAAACTTATGGTAAAGGACATGGTACAGTTCATGCCTTGCGTGATGTCAGTGTTGAATTCACTATGGGTCAACTCACCGCTATTATGGGACCTTCTGGTTCGGGCAAATCTACTTTGATGCATATGTTGGCAGGGTTAGATCAATTGACTTCTGGAGAAGTTTACTTTAAGAATCAGGCTATTCATCAATTGAATGATAAACAATTGACTTTACTACGCAGACGTGAGATAGGTTTTATTTTTCAATCTTTCAATTTGCTACCCATGTTTACAGCAAAGCAAAATATAGTTTTGCCTCTAACCCTAGGCAAAAATAAACTAGATCAAAGATGGTTTGATCAATTAGTTAGCATTTTAGGATTAGGAGATAGATTAGATCATCATCCTAGTGAGCTTTCCGGTGGACAGCAACAGCGCGTAGCCATTGCGAGAGCACTAATTACTAAACCGCAAGTAGTTTTTGCAGATGAGCCTACGGGTAATTTAGATAGTGCTTCTGGTAGAGAAGTGTTGCAATTGCTGCGACAACTAGTAAATGAATTAGGTCAAACAGTAGTTATGGTTACTCATGATTCAAACGTTGCGAGCTACGCCGATAGAGCGTTGATTCTAGCTGATGGCAGAATCGTCAACGATATTCAAAATCCCAGATCAGAACAATTAGCAGAGTTAATTTTACAATACCAACAAGGTGGGGTAAGTCAGATAGATCTGAGCGGTTATCACCAAGAGGTGCCTTATGAGATTTAATATCAGGCGTCAAATAAACAAGCAAAATCGCAAGTTGCTCATCCCCACGCGCATTGCGATTTTCATGTGTGCATTTTTCTATATGTTGATGCTACTTGCAAGCCAATTTTTCATTTTGTCTATTGGTCACAATCAAGTGCGCAACTTTGGTCAGGCACAATACCGTTTGATCGATCAAGCAACAAAATCAGATGAGCTTTTTAGATATAAAGATTATTTAGAACTCAAGCAAAAGGGGTTACCTCATATTGGCGAAATGTGGTCAGATCTCACTGTCTATTGTGAGATAGATAATGCTAAGACACCTATCGGCGCGCAATTTTATGTCAGCCCCAGTGCTGAATACGCTAAGTATAGTTCTTTGAAATTAGAGGAGGGTACTTGGCCTAAAGAGGGAGAAGCGGTTTTACCAGACAGCTTACAAAAACAAGTAGGGTTAAAGTTAGGTGATACCTTCGAACTCAAGCTTAGAAGCTATAAAGGTGATGAGGCTACAGAGCATAAATCGCTTAAATTAGTTGGCATAACCAAAGATCAAGAAACCTCATTCACTTACACGGGGGCACTGCTAAATGAAAAAGATTTTAATGACATACTTGCTTTTAGTGGGGATACTGATGACCTGGCGGCAGGAGTAGTCTATCTTTTTACAGATACTCACACAGTCTTAAAGGGTGATGCGCTAGCAGAATTAGAACAAGCACTACCAGCTAATTTAACCATGCAAGATTTCTATAGTTCTGTTAACTTCGAAGTGAATGCAACGCTTAATGGACAAAATTTTAATCCTATTAGCATTATTCTGTTAACTTTTGTCTTTTTAGCTATAGCAGTCTCTACCTTAGTTATTTTTAATACTTTCCAAGTATTGGTGGCAAGGCAACGTAAAACTTTTGCATTATTACGTGCTATCGGTGCAACTAGACAGCAAATTTATAGGCAAGTTCTCCTAGATGGTTTGAGCTTAGGGCTAACATCATCCCTGTTTGGAGCAGCCATCCCCTTGCTCATCACTTACATTTTGGAAACTTTAGGAGTGGGCATCAATGGCATTCCTTTAGTTGGTGTACCTCATTTGCAATATATGATTCAACCTGTTTTGGTAATGACCGTTGTTACTGTGTTGTCCGTCTTATCTTCGGCAAGGACAGCAACTAAAATACACCCGCTAGAAGCTTTGCGCCCCTTAGAATTGAGTGTTCGCCAAAAGAAAGGTCTGGTGAGCAAAATTTTAGGTGCAATACTCTTGGTGATTGGAGCAGCGCTTGTAATCTTCAGTCTGTTTAGCATCTGGAATATCAATCAACTAGACGTTAAAGATCTTTCTGGAGCAGAAGGATATTTGCTAATGATTCTACTAGGTGGCTTTTTTACCTTTATCTCCTTGATGATGACGGCTAAATTTTGGATCCCATTATTGCTTAGAGGCATTGGTGCAATTTGGGGTAAATTTGATCCAGCGGCCAATATTGCTTCAGCCAATATTCAGCAAAATCCTAGACGAGCTTCTATTACTGGTGTTGCGCTGTTGATTGGTATCACGTTAGTTTCATCTATTGCTACAGGTGCAGCTAGTGTTCAAGAAACAGTTTTCAAAACATTGGATGAGCAAACTCCTATCGATCTTATGATGAGTACAGGAGTTGAGCAACAAGCAAGCTTGGAAGAATTGATCCAAAAAATGCCACGTGTTTTCAGCCAAACGATGGAGCCCAAACAAGTTACGGTTACCAATTTAGAAGCGACTAATTTGGCAGAATATGAGTCTGAGGCTAATCAAAAAGAAGCTGATTCACTTGCTGGACCAGCACCATACTATAGTTTAATTCTCCTTCCCGAAGCGGTTGATAGTATTTTGCATACAGGCATGCCCAAACTAGCGGATGATGAAGTTATGATTGGTGAAAATACTCTTAATAACTTGAATTATGGACGCACTAAAGCAAGCGAACTGGTAGATGGTAGCCAAATAAAAATAAGAGTTATGGGCAAAGAACAACAAGTTACATTGCGCGTAAATGAGTTAGCGTCAAAATTGGATTCAGACCCGCAAACTCTTTACTCCCGCAACCAAACTTGGCTTCAAGCTGCTACCACAGAAAAGAAAATGATTTGGGCACAAAGCAATAAGGATGTGGGTTATGGTGACTTTAGAGAATTAATCTCTGAGATATCCCAGAATCCGCAAATCAACACGGGTGGTTCACTGATACTTCGTGTCGCCTTCAAGACGTTGATAAATGCCGTTATGATCATTTTGCTGATTTTAATAGGAGTTTCCGTTGCAATTGCTATTGTTGGTGTAAGTAACACTCTGATTTTATCTATCATAGAACGCAAACATGAGATTGCTACTTTGCGTGTAATTGGAATGACCCGCAAACAGTTGCGAAAGTCTTTGTACATTGAAGCGCTTCTGTTATCCTTGGTCAGCATTGTTACTGGCATCTTGCTGGGGTTTGTCTTTGGTTATCTAGGAACTATAGGAACCGTGGGACAAGTCAATTTGGATGATTTGCGCTTCGCTATTCATGTGCCGGTAACCGTTGGCTTAGTAGTGTTTGGTGTTGTGGGCTCTATTTTAACTAGTATTGTGCCGGCACGAAATGCCCTAAAAGTATCACCTATTGAAGCGATGCTAGAGTAGGTGAGTGTATTGGTTATAATTTTTAAGGGAGCTAAAGCTCCCTTTTTTTGTTCTAAAGTTATAGATAAAATCGCTTTAACAGTTCAGGTATCTATGGTTTAGAATTAAAGAAAACTATTCGAGGATTTTCTATGTACCGTCCCACAATATCAAGACCCGTTTTCAGCAATTTTACTTCTGTGATTAAAGGAAAGAAAGTTGCAGTGCTAGGTATTGGTATCAGTCATCAACCCTTGGTTCCCTGCCTTTGTGCTTGGGGAGCTAAAGTGAGTATTTTTGATCAAAGATTAGATTCAGAACCAGAAATACAAAAACTACAGCATGACTATGCGAAGCAAGGATTAGAGCTTGAGTGGTTCTTAGGAGCTGACTACTTGGAACATTTAGTGGGACATGATTTGATTTTTAAGACACCAGTAGTTCATCCAGAGATTGAGCCAATCCGTAGAGCGGTAGAGGCAGGTGCAAAACTGACGACTGAAATGGAAGTGTTTGTGCAATATTGTCCAGCACCTATTATTGGCATCACGGGTAGTGATGGTAAAACTACAACCACTACACTGATTAGCAAAGCTTTAAAAAATGCTGGTTACAAAGTTCACGTTGGTGGGAACATTGGTACCCCATTACTACCCGAAATAGAACAGATTACCAAAGATGAGTGGGTAGTTTTAGAATTATCAAGTTTTCAGTTGCTCACCATGCGACAAAGCCCAGAGATTGCCGTTATCACCAATATCACGCCCAATCATCTCAATGTACACAAAGATTTGGCTGAATATATTGAAGCAAAGCACAACATCATGCGCTGGCAAGATGCCCAAGATCGAGTGGTTCTCAATTGGGAAGATGCAAACTGTCGTAGTTTTGCGCAAACGAGCAAGGCGCATATCGTTTGGTTTGATGCTCATCTCAAAACTGATGCTGAGCGTGAGCAATTAGCTCAAAAAATTCCCTTGAACCTTACAGTGGATCAACCAATATATAGCTGGTCGAAAACTGAGAATCAGCTGTATACAGATGCAAATGAACCATTGTTTAGCCGTGAATTAATAAAGCTACCAGGTGATTACAATGTTGCTAACTACTTAGCTACGCTTGCTTGTACCAAAGAAATCGTAGAGCCAGCGGTTATAGCTGCTTTAGCACAAGAATTTGGTGGTGTAGAACATCGTGTAGAACTTATTGCCGAGCACCATGGAGTTAAGTTTTATAACTCCTCGATTGACAGTTCGCCTCAGCGTACTAAGGCCACACTCAGCGCGTTTAACTCACCTTTGATCTTATTAGTCGGTGGTAAAGATAAGGCCTGCGATTATACGGGCTTAGGTAAAGCTATTTTTACGAAAACTAAACGCCTAATTCTTTGCGGTGAAAATGGGAGCTTAATCAAAGCAAACTTAAAGCAAGAATTAACAACAGAGGAATTTGCAGAATTAAAGATTGCCGAGGCAATAGATTACAATGAGGCTGTAGACATAGCCTTGAACTGGGCTGAAACAGGTGACAGTGTTCTGTTATCTCCGGCTGGAACATCGTTTGATCGCTTCGCGAATTTTATGAAAAGGGGAGAAGCGTTCAAACAAGCAGTGAGAGATGGTATTAAGCGATGAGATTATTTGAAGCAGGACAGTTAAAAAAGAGATATATTCTCTACTTGATAATCGCTAGTATTTTAGTCGTACTAGTTATTATCAAATTTGATTCCTTGATCGAGTTTGTGCAGAGGTTTTTGCGCATACTAACACCTCTATTTATTGGTGTCTTGATAGCTTATGTGCTCGATCGTCCAGTAAAATTTTTCAGAGAAGAATACCAACATATCAAGTATGTTAATCACAAAATAGCACATGCTTTAGCTATCTTTACATCATACTTGCTGTTTATTGGTATTTTCGTAGGCTTGCTCTTCGTTTTAATTCCGCAATTAATTAGTTCTATCTCAGAATTTGTGGGGAATTTTAGAAGTTATTCAGCGCAATTCCAAAATATGATGGCGAATTTAACACTCACCTTAGAAAAGTACCATTTGGATTCATCAATTTTGAATAACATCAATCAACAAGGAGAAGTGCTCTTTAATAATTTAATTTCTTCTGCGCCCAATCAAGTCAGCAACTGGGTGAGCAGCATTGCTTCGACAGTGGGTAAAACGGTCATCGGCTTACTGATTTCAGTTTACTTGCTTGCAGATAAACGCCGTATGTTATTGCAATTACGCCGTGTTATTAATATGACCATGAGCCCCGAACGCTTGCCGAAGATTAATCATGTCTTGCGCCTGACCAATAAAATCTTTTATGACTTCGTTTATGTACAGACTACTGAGGGCTTAATCATTGGTGCTATAACATGGTTTGGTTTGTCTCTATTCAAGTTCCCCTATCCTTTGCTCGTCGCAGCTGTAGTAGCGATAACGGCATTAGTACCAGTTGTAGGTTCGATTGTCGGCGGTGTGTTCGGCATGTTTATGATGCTCTTAGTAGATCCTAGCAAGTGTCTTTGGTTTCTCCTCTTTTTTGTGATTGTGATGCAGGTTGATGCGAATGTCATCTATCCCCATCGTGTTAAACAAGCCTTTGATATTCCTGCTGTCTGGACGATTATTGCCGTCATTCTAGGTGGTGGTCTAGGCGGTGTAGTTGGAGCACTTTTGGCAGTTCCCCTGTTGTCTGTTATCTACCAATTGTTTACAGAAGAGCTCAAAAAACGAGTTGTTTATCGTGAGCGCATGCGTCAGATTATCGCTAAACAACTGGAATTAGAAGGTGAAGTTAAAGCCAGAGAAGCAGTGGTGTTAGACTCTGAAAAAGATTTATAGCAAAAGTAGATGCAGAGCTATAACTTGCATCAATGAGAGCTTTTAGATATTCTAACTAAGTACGTCAATTCAAGGTTTACGGAAAGTCCGACCGTTTACGTTGAATTCTGATTTGGAGGTTATTATGGACAAACAAAGAAAACAAGAACTGATCAAGCAGTATGGTCGTAATGAGCACGATACCGGCTCGCCCGAAGTGCAAGTTGCTCTGTTAACTGAGCGTATCAACCACTTAACTGAACATTTACGTACCCACAAAGGCGATCACCATTCACGTCGTGGTCTGCTGATGATGGTAGGTAAACGCAGAGCTCTCTTGGACTACTTAGCCAAAGAGGACATCGAGCGTTATCGTGAACTGATTGCAGCCTTAAAGCTGAGAAAGTAAATTGTGAACATGAGACGGCTAAGCCCGTCTCATGCTTTATGCACAGCTAAGCCGTGGGAGGTAGATTGCATTACGGGCTTGTGCCGTGGTGGACTCTACAAACTACTGTTTAGCTGTAGTTTGGAGGTTTATGAGTAAACAAGTATTTAAGACCACCCTGTGTGGTCGTCCCCTAGAAGTAGAAGTCGGGCAATTAGCACAATTTGCCAATGGTTCTGCGCTGGTGCGTTTTGGCGACACTGTTATCTTATCCACCGCAACTTCAGCATCACCGCGTGAGGGTATAGATTTCTTCCCCTTGAGCGTAGATTACGAAGAGAGAATGTATAGCATTGGAAAAATTCCTGGTGGTTTTTTGCGCCGTGAGGGTAGACCGTCAGAGAAAGCTATCTTAACCAGTCGCTTAATTGATCGTCCGTTGCGCCCTTTGTTCCCTAAAGATTTGCGCAATGATGTTTCAATCAACAATCTAGTTCTCTGCGCTGATTTTGATAATTCACCTGAGATGACAGCTATGCTGGGTTCATCTATAGCTCTGGCTATTTCGGATATTCCTTGGAATGGTCCGGTTGCCGGCATGCAAGTTGGTTTAGTTGACGGTGAAATTATTTTAGATCCTACTTTAGAGCAACAAGAAAATAGTGACTTAGATCTCAAAGTTGCTGGTACCAAAGACAAGGTTTGTATGATTGAGGCAGGTGCCAATGAAGTGCCTGATGAGCTGATGCTCGAAGCAATAATTAAAGCACATCAGGAAATCATTCGCCTATGTGAATTTGTAGAGGAGATTAGAGACGCCGTAGGTAAGCCTAAGTACGAATATAAATCATTTGCTGTAGATGCAGAGATTTTGCAAGCTGTCCGCGATTTCGCTTACGACAAAATGCGTCATGCTGTTTTACACGAACAAAAAGAAGAGCGTGATGCAGAGGTTTCATCTTTAACTGAAGCAGTTAAAGAACACATCGAAGCATTAAACGAAGAGTGGGTACCAGAGGTTGGTGCAGCAGTGCATCAACTGGAAAAAGAAGTGGTTCGAGAATACCTGTTCAAAGAGCATAAGCGTGTTGATGGCAGAGCTTTAGATCAGATTCGTCCTTTATCTGCTGAAATTGATATCTTACCCAGAACTCACGGTACTGGCTTATTCCAACGCGGACAAACCCAAGTTTTAACTATCTGTACGCTTGGTCCGCTGTCCGATGCACAAAAATTAGATGGTGTGGATCCGGCAGAAAGTAAGAGATACATTCATCACTATAATTTCCCTGGCTACAGCGTGGGCGAGGCTAAACCCAATCGTTCACCTGGCAGACGTGAAATTGGTCATGGTGCACTAGCTGAGCGTTCTTTAGTTCCTGTTTTGCCTTCAGAAGAAGAGTTCCCCTACGCTATTCGCTGTGTATCAGAAATCACAATGTCCAACGGTTCAACTTCTCAGGGTTCTGTGTGTGCCAGTACTTTAGCATTAATGGCAGCTGGTGTTCCCATTAAAAAGCCAGTAGCTGGTATTTCTTCGGGTTTAATTGTCAATCCAGAGAACAAGGAAGATTACCTAGTATTCATGGATATCCAAGGCATCGAAGATTTCTTCGGTGATATGGACTTCAAAGTAGCTGGTACTGAGCAAGGAATTACCTCAATTCAGGTAGACATCAAAGTTGATGGTTTGAGCTACGATATCATTCGTGATGCTTTTGCAATGACGAAAAAAGGACGTCTGCAAATCTTAAATGAAGTGATCAAACCGGTGATCGGCGAACCACGTTCAGAATTATCTGCCTACGCTCCTCGTATTGAGCAAATTGATATTCCGGCTGACAAGATCAGAGAAGTCATTGGTTCAGGTGGTAAAGTCATTAAGATGATTACTGAAACCACTAAGACACAAATCGATATTGTTGAAGATGGTGCTCTAGGACATGTATACATTGCATCACCAGATATGGAAGCCTGTGCTAAAGCACTGAAGCTGATCAACAGCATCGTGAACGATCCTGAAATCGGTGATGTATTTACCGGCAAAGTTACTCGCTTGATGTCTTTTGGTGCATTCGTGGAGTTTGCTCCGGGTAAAGAAGGTATGGTGCATATTTCTCGTATTGCTTGGAAGCATGTTGCCGATGTGAGTGATGAATTAGCTGTGGGTGATGAGGTCACAGTAAAGGTTATTAACATTGATGATCAAGGTAGAATTGATCTCTCGATTAGAGATACACAAGAAAAGCCGGCAGATTATCAAGAACAAGAAAAACAACCTAGAAGAAAAGGACCGAATGGACCTGGTGGCATGGGTTTACGTCGTAGTAAGGATAAAGGTTTCGATAAAGGACCTAGACCGCCAAGACGTGAATTCAAAGAACGTTCAGATAAAGAACGTGATAGTGAGAAGAGAGCAGATGCTCAAATGCATGAATTCTAAGTTGAAAAGGCAGTTCGTTGAACTGCCTTTTGTTTACTTTAGATAACGACTGCAGTAGAGTTTAATTCTCTAAGTCACAAATATCATTTTGACATTTGTAAACAGAATCTGCTGGTACGAAACCCCGTACCATGGAAAGCGGATAAATACGACTGTTTTTGCCGATAACACTACCAGGGTTGAGCACGCTGTTACAGCCAACTTCTACACGATCACCAATCATCGCGCCAAATTTACGCAGACCTGTTTCAAAATGCTGTTCCTTAGTTTTAACAACTATATTTTTACGGTCTGATTTGATGTTGGAGGTAATCACGCCAGCGCCCAGGTGTGCATAAGGCCCTAAAATTGAATCACCGATATAATTGTAGTGAGGTACTTCGCAATGATAGATCAGAATGGAATTCTTAATCTCAGTTGAATTACCGACTACGCACTTTTTACCGATTAAAGCATTACCACGAATGAACGCACAATGTCGTACTTCGCTTTCAGCATCAATAATCAGTGGACCGTTGAGACAAGCCGTAGGTGCAACCTTGGCGGTACGATGAATCCAAATGTTTTCTTCAACCTGTTCGAAATCATCTAGGGAGAGTGTCGCTCCCAATTTTAAGATGTAGTCTGAGATTTTACTTAGGGCTTCCCAGGGATATTCAGTGCTGGCTAGTAGATCCGTTGCCAGACTGTTTTCCAATGTAAAAATATCGCTTGTTTTTAACATGTAAACCTCTAACAATTAGAATATGTATATTATACTCTAGTGCTGATTTGCTTTATGGTGTTAGCGTTAGATAGGAGTAGGGGAGTTCATGCAAAAGATTCGTGATTGCATTGTTATTGGCTTTGCCTTGTTCGCCATGTTTGTGGGCTCAGGAAATATTATTTTTCCAGTCTATTTAGGACAGCTTAGTGGTAGTGCCTATTGGCTTGCATGGTTAGCATTTGCTTGCACAGCTGTTGGGTTACCTGTGCTTGGAATTTTAGCGCTAGCTAATGCAGGGGGGAAGCCAAATCAATTGATCGGTGCAATTTCACCGAAGCTGGCAATCCTAATGAATCTGAGTATTATCACTTTTATTGGTCCTCTGTTTGCGATCCCGCGTACAGCTGCTACTACAGTTGAATTAGCCATTTTACCTTTTGTTCCCGCTGGTATTTCTAAAACACTAATAATGGTGCTAGGCACAGGGATATTTTTTGGTATCTGCTATCTGTTTATCATCAATCCCAGTCGTGTTGTTGATCGTATCGGTGTCTACTTAACACCTATACTTGTAGCATTTTGTGCAATTCTCGTGATCTGCGGTTTTATGATGCAAAGCATACCTCAAACCACGACACCGACTGGCATCTTTCATCTCAGCTTTATCACTGGCTATCAAACGATGGACGCTCTAGCTTCGGTAATGTTTGGTGGTACGATCTATTACACTTTTAGACATAAAGGTTATCAGCACAAACAAGCAGTTAAGCTGTTGATACCTTGCGCGATAATTGCTGGCTTTGCCTTATTATTGCTCTACCTTGGTTTAGCTCACCTAGGTGCTATTAACTATGGTTCATTTGCTCAAAATTTAGATAAGACCAGCATGTTGAGTACGGTAGTGTATCGACTGTTGGGAACAGCAGGTAACATAATTTTAGCTGTTATCATCTTGGTTGCCTGTTTGACCACAGCCATAGGTCTATTGGTGACTTCAGCGAATTACTATCAGCAAACCTTTTCTAAAAATAGTTCGGAGAAAAATTGGCTACTAACAGTCACCTTAATTTCTTTTGGTATATCAA
Organism: Bacillota bacterium; assembly: GCA_023389255.1. GTDB lineage: Bacteria > Bacillota > Clostridia > Saccharofermentanales > DTU023 > JAEWER01. The sequence goes on along the minus strand of JAEWER010000003.1, from coordinate 11,777 downwards.
TTTTAGGTGTTGAAGGTATTATAAAACTAGCAGGACCAGTGCTAGAGCTGGCATATCCTTTGCTGATTATTATCATCATTTTTAATCTGCAACAAAAGCTACCCAGTTGTGTCTTGTCAGGTGGCTTGATTTGTGCTTTGCCGTTTGCTCTGGCTAATGCACTGAGGGCAATAGATATCTTACCAGCATCAGCAAAAGTGATCTTAGAACAGTTTCCTCTAGGTTTGACAAGTTTTAATTGTTTTCTTCCGGCCCTAGTAGGTGCGGTTATCGGTACGATATATTCGGCTTATCGTAAAGCTACACACTAGATTTATAGATGTTTTGTGCTATCTGCACTAAAACTTCTAACTATAATCTGCATAATGTAGGAAAAACTAACTAGCACTTGTATTATTCCTTTAAGTTACTACACTAATTACGTGGGCTGTATGCAACCGTTTGCAATGTGTAACTAGTAAAGGATTTCTATATGCAAAAACTTAAAATTGGTTCAATCGGTTTGGGTCGTCTTGGCTATCAGCACGCCAAAAATATTGCTACTAAAGTACAAGGAGCGGAACTTTACGCCATCTGTGACGTTGATGAAAAACGCGCGCAAGATGTAGCAGGTGAGTTAGGCGTACAACACGTATTCACTGAATTTGAGGATATGCTCAAATTAACCGAGCTAGATGCTGTGGTTATTGTCTCTCCCTCAACCTTGCATACTAAGCATATTGAACTAGCTTTGGATGCAGGTAAGCATGTTTTCTGCGAAAAGCCACTTGGTACTAGTTTAGAAGAATGCAAACAAGCAGAAAAAGCGGTTGAGCGCCATCCTGATTTAACTTTCATGTTGGGATTCATGCGTCGTTTTGATGCTTCCTACCGTTACGCTAAAGAGCAGATTGAGGCAGGAAAAATTGGTCGTCCAGTTTTATTTAGAGCATACAGTCAAGATCCTGATAAATACATTGAAGATGCCATTAAATTTAGTCCCACCTCGGGCGGTGAATTCTATGATATGTGCGTGCATGATATCGATCTAGCACGTTGGATGATTGGTTCAGAGCCCGTAACTGCTTATGCCATTGGTGGCTGTTATGCTTATCCTCAATTTGCTGAATGGCAAGATGGTGATAATGTAGGTTGCCTACTCAAATTTGCAGATGATACTATGGCATTCCTTTTTGCTGGTAGAACAGCACCACATGGTTACAATGTGGAAACAGAAATTATTGGTACTAAAGGTATTTTGCGCATAGCTTCAGTTCCCCAAAAAAATATGGTGGAAATTTTAGATGAGCACGGCGTGCGTAAAGAGTGTTCACAGACTTTCTTAGAGCGGTTTGAACAGGCATTCGTAAATGAAATGCAAGCATTTGTCGAAGCTGTGCAACTAGGTCATAAATTAGATATCAGTGTTTATGATGGCACGCAATGTTCAGTGATTGCGGGTGGTTGTACGGAATCATTCAAAACTGGTGAGTTGTATCACTTTTAGGCTTGTTTACATTTAACAAAACTAAATTGTGATATATGCACTATACACAAAAGATATTGCGCTACAAACTCAACGAGTAGTACAATATCGACAACAAACTGCAAAATGCAGGAGTGGAGGAAACTTCAAAATGAAAAATAAAAAGATCGTAGCTATTTTAATGGCAGCATTCATGATCTTAGGTTTGGTTGCTTGTGGCGGTAGCAACTCAGACACCAAGACCACCGGAGCACAAGAAGGTACAGCTCAAGCATCGGGTAGCCAACAAGCAGAAGCTAAGCCCGCTGGCGAAGCAGTTAAAATCAAAGTTATCTTGAAGACAACTGCGTCAGACTACTGGAGCTATGTACAAGCAGGTGCATTGAGCTATATGAAAGATCATCCTGAAGTACAAGTAGAAGTTACAGGTGCTTCTAGTGAGATCGCTTTCGACGAGCAGAGCAACATCATTGAAACTTCAGTTAATGATGCTTCAATCAATGGTTTAGTAATCGCTCCGTTGCAAGCAGATACCACATCAGAGAAGATCAGCAATGCCAACATGCCTATCGTCGCTGTTGACACCAAGATCGAATCTCCCAAGGTTTCATCCTTTGTTGGTACCGGTAACTACGATGCTTCCAAACTCGGTGGTAAAGCTGCTGTAGAAGAAGCAAAAAAACGTGGTTGGAAAGAGCTGAAAGCAATCAGTATTTCAGGTGTTCAAGGAGAGTCAACTGCAACCGATCGTATGAACGGCTACAAAGATGGTATCACTGAAGCTGGTGGCGAATATCTAGAGAGCGATGTTCAATATGCTGATGCTGTAGCAGATAAAGCTGTTAACTGTATCGAAGCAATCATGCAAAACCATCCTGAAGGAATTGCTATGATCGTCTGCAATAACGATGACATCGCCATAAGCGCAGCCCGTACCGCTAAGAGCAATCCTGCATATGCTAACACTGTATTCGTCGGTTTTGATGGTAACGTGGCAGCTTGTGACTCAATCTTAGCTGATGAAGAAACTCTGTCAGTAGCTCAAGATGCTTATGGCATGGGTTACAAAGCTGTTGAAGCTTGCCACAAAGTCATCCAAGGCGAAAAGATTGATAGCTTCATCGACTCTGGTGCAACCATGATTACCAAAGAGAATGCTAACGAAAGAAAAGAAACCCTGAATAGCTATACTAAAAAATAGCTATCCTTTGATCTCCTTTCTTGTTTAGAGGCGAGCAGAAGCTCGCCTCTGGCATTTATTTCAATATGTTTTGGCTTTAGAGAATAAATATTGTTGACTAAAAGGAACTAGCATAGTAAAATCAACGAGGTTACCACCTTGCGGGTGTAGTTTAGTGGTAGAACATCAGCCTTCCAAGCTGATCGTGTGGGTTCGATTCCCATCACCCGCTCCATACGGGCATATAGCTCAGTTGGATAGAGCAACAGCCTTCTAAGCTGTGGGTCGCAGGTTCGAGTCCTGCTATGCTCGCCATCAAGACCGAGGTGTAGCGCAGGTGGTAGCGCGCCTGCTTTGGGAGCAGGATGTCGCAGGTTCGAGTCCTGTCACCTCGACCATAATTGAACCGACAGTTGATACAATAGTCAGCTGTTGGTTCGTTATTTTTATGCGGAAAACCTCTATCATATCAATGCTTTTTCACTTGTAAATCATTCATTGAGCAATAGTTCCTCAAAACAGCAAAATCGTTGCTATCGTTAGAGTTTTGCCGACTGAAAACAGGCTGTTTTGCGTTATAAAGAACCCGCTATCGTTAGATTTATCTGCCTGTGGGTGACCTTAATCGAGGTTAACCCGGACAGCAAAACAGCCCCACAGGATTGCTCCTCTGAGGCTGTAATTCTTTGTTATGCTATATTGGGGTAGACTTCGCAGAGGTCATTTACCAAAAACTTTCTATAGGGTAATTTTTCAAAAAATCCTATAAGGAAAAGTTTATTAAATGACATTCATCCAGGGCTACCCATGCCCGTTGTTGATCGCTTCATGCAAAGTTTTCTAATGAGCGAGAGCTACTGGGAGTATTATCAATACTCATTATGATCTTAATATGCTAATCGTTAGGACTATTCAAAACACAAATGACAGCTTTGTTGCTTTAAAGTATAAACCTTGCTTTTTCGTGAGTTTTATACCCATATATTGAAATAATCACTTTTGAGTGATGTAATAAATGGGAAAGTTTTGTGCGGAGGTGCCATATGGCTGTCAGTTATAAGAAACTGTTCCATTTGTTGATTGAGAAAGACATGACGAACGCTCAATTGCAACAACAAGCGGGATTTAGTGGAAATATTATTACCCGTCTCAAACGAAATGGTTATGTTTCCATGGAAAGCATCGAAACCATTTGTCGTGTTTTGAATTGTGGCGTAGATGAAATTCTGGAGTTCATCCCAACTATAAATGATGAGGATGAAAGTGAGGATAAGTAACAATGTGGATTGATGATTTACGCAATAGTTTATATTGCCGTTCTTCGACATCGCTGAATTATAGACAGCATAAAGAAGAACTTATTAAACTTGTACAGTCTGCGCTAAGTAATTTTTCTCCTATTGAAAGTTCACTGTACACTAATAATCCTATTCAATTGATAGATTTCTTCAGTGGGGCAGGTGGCACATCTCTGGGATTCGCTGCATTGAATAGCGTTATTCCCGCATTTAAAATGCTAGGAGGATGCGATATTAATGAAATTTCTGCATCAACCTATAGTCATAATTTTGGAACAATTACCGCACATAGAGACATAACAGATCTTGCCTTTAATGAAGGTCAGCTTGAAGAGTGGCTTAAAAACATTGGATATGATGAAAAGAAGGCCACTGTAATGATCGGTTGTACTCCGTGTCAAGGCTTTTCATCCCATCGAAAAAAGCATTGGAATGAGGAAGATGATGTACGAAATAGCCTCATTATGGCTTTCGCAGAAATCGTTAAAAAAGTTCAACCCGATGTAATAATTATGGAAAATGTCCCCGAATTTTTATCTAAGCGCTACTGGCGATATTTTTCTGCCGCTAAAAAGTGTTACGAAGATAATGGGTACATCGTAAAAGGTACCATTTATAATGCTGCAGCCTTTGGTGTTCCACAAGAACGCTTTCGTTCGATCATCATTGGCATGAAAAAAGACTTCGTATTACCAGTTGGATATTTGCAACCCGCCGAATACAGAACCGTACGCGACGCTATTTCACATTTGCCTGCTGTACCTGCTGGTATAGCTGCCCCCAACGATCCGATGCATAAAAGTGCTTCTCATAAGCAAAGCACCATTGATGTAATTAAGCAGGTGCCGCACGATGGAGGCAATAGACCGGCAGGTGTTGGTCCTGCCTGTTTGGATAAAACCAAGGGTTTTTCTGATGTGTATGGCAGGCTATATTGGGATAAGCCTTCAATCACAATCACTCATTATGCTCGCAATCCGGCAAGCGGACGATATACCCACCCCGAACAGGATCGTGGACTGACCGCACGAGAGACTGCAATTCTTCAGAGTTTCCCTAATGGGTTTGAATTTAAAGGAAAATCGGACGATATTTATCGCCAAATTGGTGAAGCGGTGCCTCCAATGCTATCATCTGCAATTGCTGCAAGTGTACTGATCGAAATGCTTTCTGTATGTCCCAATAGTGAAGAAGTTAGTGTTAGTCCTAATTCAATTGATTCACCGGTTAGTAGTTCGTACTCCAGTGTTATTGCGGGTATCAAATCGAGAGGAAGAGTGACAAAATAATGAAATTCACTTGTATTGATAGCTTTTGCGGAGCAGGAGGATTGGTCCTTGGGCTTAAGCGCGCTGGGCTGGATATTCTTCTTAGCTTTGATATTGATCCAATCTGCATAAATACGATAAATAAAAACAACAATTATTTCGATCACCCTGCCGAAGCTGCAGACATTGCGGATATGCTGGAGGGTAATCTGTTGAAAAAATGCAACTTAAAACGCGGAGAACTATTTTTGCTTGCTGGTGGTCCTCCGTGCCAGGGTTTTTCTGTACAACGCCGTGGCAGTGATATCGATTCCAGAAACGATCTTGTATTAAAATATGGGCAGTTGATCGATGAGCTGTTCCCGATGTATTTTGTTATGGAAAATGTAACGGGGCTTGCCGGAAAACGCGGCAAAACTATCCTTCAACAACTTATCGAATATGTTGAACAGATTGGTTATTATGTTCATGTGGAATTATTGGACGCCCAAGATTACGGAGTGCCGCAGAGACGCAAACGATATATTATTGTTGGTGAACGTAAGGATCTTGGAAATCATTATGAATACCCTACCGTAAGCAATACTCATCGCACCGTACGTGATGCGATTGAGTATTTACCCGCTCCACCCGAAGATGGCACGGATCATCCCGAATTTTCCCTCCACAGAAGAGACCGATTGTCCGAACTAAACCTGAAGCGTATTCAGTCCATTAAAGAAGGGCAAGGCCGTGATGATCTGCCAGGAGAACTACTTGCTGACTGCCATAAGATTGATAGCTCGGCAATAGGTTTTCGTAGTGTTTATGGTCGCATGGCCTGGGATGAGGTAGCACCTACGATTACTGCACGGTTTGATAGCTTTACAAGAGGAAAATTTGGCCATCCAGTTCAAGACAGAAGTGTTTCTCTGCGTGAAGGAGCTTTGTTGCAAACATTTCCTGTGGATTTTGAATTTACAGGAAACAAGGTGGATGTAGCAAGGCAGATCGGAAACGCCGTTCCTCCTATTATGGCCGAGTGTATTGGACAAAGTATTTTGAAATGTTATGAAAGGGCGGTTAAAGATCATGGCATTTGATGCTGATATTAAAAGCTATTTACGAGCTTATCAAAATGAATATAATACCGCTCTTCATAGTTGTCAGCATACTGCTGAACTTTCATTTCGCGTTTCTATGCACACCTTGTTTACCAGAATTGCTCGTGATCTGAATCCTAATGGTAACTTTGATGTCATTTTGGAACCCCGCAATCAATGCAGAATGGGCCGTCCAGACTGGAGAATTCAAGATAGCATATCATTGGGTGTGTATGGTTATATTGAGGGGAAAGGCCCATCTTCGGAGGAATTGGACATTTCCCCCTATCAAAACCAAATAGACCGCTATTTGACACTTGGACATAAATTGATTATTACAGATGGCATTGAGTTTGTTTTCTGTTTCACCGATACTCCTGTTGTTGTATCCATCATTGACAAAAATAGGATGGGCTACACAGACTGGTCCAGGTTGCCTATTAATCCGTTGTTTCGTTTTTACATGGAGCAGTTTTTCTCTAATCCCGCACCGCAACGCGTGGATGAGGAGAAACTGGTGGAATTAGTTGCGATCCGAACAAGAAACCTTGCAGATGATATTATGGCACATGCTGATCTATTGGAAGAAGAAGCGTTAAATGATGATGAGAGACAGGTTATATCTTTACTCGCCGGACTTAAAGAACTTGTTTATAACCATAACGATCCCGCGTTGAGAAGCGGTTCTGTTTTTGCTGACTTTACCGCACAAGTAATAATGTTCTGTTTGTTGTATGCACACCGTGTGTTATGCGCAAGTGCGGATACTCCAGTCGAAAAGGCCGCAAAGATTAGAACCTATGCATTTAATGACATTGTTGATGGAGAAGCATTATTGCCTTTCCGCAATTTGATGGTGTACATAAGAGATAATGCTGGAACGGGAACATTTATCAACCAATGGGTTGATGAATGTATATCATTTTTGTCCTTTGTTCAGATGACTGACCAGCAGCTTATGAACCCAGACTACCATCGTTTATTTGAACTGTTTCTGATAAAATTTGACAAGCAGTCAAGATTTGACTATGGTGCTTTTTTCACACCCAAAGTCCTTGCTGATTTTGTTGTGCGTCTTACCAACAGAATTGTCGCAGAACAGTTTGAAGGCGTTACAATTTATGATGAGGGAAACACGATAATCGATCCCTGTTGCGGAACCGGATCTTTTTTGGAACAAATCGTTGCCCACGATGAAGGCGATGGGGCATATAACCTTTGCGGATTTGAAATCTTACCTGCGCCATATATGCTTGCAAATTACCGAATGGCGGTGGTGGGCCATCATTACGGAAAGCAAAACTTAAACACAAATATTCTGCTGGCAAATACTTTGAGTAACTGTTTGCTTGGGGAAAATGCCAACGAAAACTCCATAGAAGGACGAGAACTCATCCGCGCCCGGGCATTTTCATCGTTGCCGTTGCGACTTATTATTGGAAATCCACCCTGTTCTGATTCTTTGAGAAACAATGTGACAGAAGAATTCTCTCATATCATCGAGTTGATGGAAGATTTCCGGCCCCCTGTTGAAAATAGACGCGGAAGACAAAATATCCAAAAACAGATAAACAATCCTTTCATGCAGTTTTTGAGATGGAGCTGCGAGAAACTTTTACACTCAGAGAATCATTCCGTTTTAGCGTTTGTTGTACCGCTTTCTTTCTTGGAAGCAGAATCGTATAAATATGCAAGAAAGTATTTAATTGAACATTTCTCAAAAATTTGGGCGATTGCAATTGATACGGACGCTCGCACTGGCATCCGCGGTGATAGTTTGTTTAATACAATGCAGGGACGAGCGGTGATCATATTAACCAGAAGATATGGTGATGAAAACACCATATCGCAGGTGAATTACATTGATATGTCCCGCGGTCGGCGACCTCAAAAGGTTTCGGCTCTCGAATCCGATAGTGATTCGATTATGGCATCTTTTCAAGCCTTCGATGTTTCCGAAGGTATGTACTCCTTTATGCCATCGCGTCCGTTCAACCAGGATATGTATCGTAATTTTTGGCCAGTAAGCAGTGAAAATGGAGAGAAGGCAGTTTTCCTTAATCAGTGCTCTGGTGCAAAAATGGCACCCACGGCTCTTCTTACTCATGTTAAACAGCCGATGCTTAAGAGGCGTAGCCGCGAAATTGCAAGTGAAGGTATCGTTAAAGCTCGAGAGTGGATTGGTGGTCAAGACAAGCCAGTTGTAGATGTCAAAATTACAGCATTCCAAAACGCCCTAAATACTTGTGCATCGCGCAATGAGATGGATGCTGTATTGACAGAAAACATTCGCCCGTGTTCTTTTAGGCCTTTTGTAAATTCAAACGCCTTTTTGTGGGGAACGGTTTTTGATTACCAAGCCGGTGTAGGTGGCGGCGGTGCACGAATCCGTCCAGAGATTAAAGCCATATACGAGCGAGATGATACAGTAGGCTTTTCACTTGCTCATGCACCAAAGGACTTGGATGAAGATCTTGGACAGTTTACTTCTTTCTGCTGGTATTTTCCAGATAACGATTTAAGCCGCAGAGGAAATGGCCACATATATTTGAATCAATACATCCCCAACACTCGTACCAACGCAGTAATCAATAATGTGCACCCAGAACTGTTACGCCATATTGGTGAGGCAACAGGGTTGACAGATTCAGAAGTGGCAAGAAAGGTCGTTTTCTACGCCTATGCAGTTTTCTGTTCCCAGGTTTACCTGCAAGAGTTTTACGGAGCTCTGTTCGTCGTAAATCAGTCCGAGAGCCGTGCGCGAATTCCGATGGTCTCTGATGGGGATATGTTCTTGAGATTGGCAGAATTGGGAGAACAGCTTGCAAATCTCGAAAAGAATGATGCGGTAGTAGAAAACATATTGGGCTATGACTATGATAGCCTCCTTGGGCAACTACACAGTGGATTCCACCTGGAACACAGCAGATCAGCAGCAAAGAATCCTTATGATGAAGAACACGAGGAAATCATTGTGCGCGACGAGGTTCAAGGAACAGAAATAAGAGTTTACTGCCCCGTGGCAATTCAAAGGTTTACTGTGTCTGGCTATAATGTTGTTAAAGATTGCTGGCTCAAATTTCATTCTTACAGATTTACCCACTGCGAACTTACAAGAGAAGCTTTCAAGGAATTGCTTGATCTGTTTAACAAAATCGCTACTCAGATGCAGATAGTTTCAGTAATCGATGAAATTCTTCATGACATCATCAGCGGGGAGGCCCAATTATTTACTATTTCCGAAGAATAAATTTTGAATGGTGCCGGGGGTCTGCACCTCCGGCATCGTTCAGAGATTTACATTTCTTAGTATGCTACACTTTGATAAGCGATAAATTTCACTTTCGATAAGCAGAAGAAATTTTTATAGAAGGAAGGGATTTTATGCGTGATCGTCAATCCGAACCGGAAACAAAGAAATGTTTGAAAGTTCGCTTTTACATAATGTCTCTTTGGCTTCTGTTCATTTTGATATTTCTATTAACCGTGGACATACCCATTTCTTTTGCACCTGACGCAAAATTTATAGGGTGGGGAGAATTGCTGGGTCGAAATATATTAGCAATCACATCTCTCCTATGTGCATTTGTCAGCTGGATATTGACGCGCAACCTTAAATATCAATGGCAAGGTGTTACCAATCCTTCGTATAAAATTATAGAGATTAAAAACGAGAATTATGAATACCTCACGTTCCTAACTACATATATCATTCCTTTGATTTGTATTGATTTATCCAATTTACGTTATGTTCTCATATTGGTCGTTCTCTTATTTATCATAGGCTATATTTTTGTAAGAATGGATTTGTATTATGGCAACCCCACTCTCGCATTAATGGGGTATCGGCTTTATCGGGCAAAAATCGAAGGTGTCGATGCGCCAGATGGTGTTATTCTGATTGCTCAAAATCATTTATCAAGCGGTTCATCGATAAAATGGATAGAAGTTGACAAATTTATATGGGTCGCTAAGGAGGTCAACAAATGAAAATCGAAGAATTAAAAGCCAACATTGATTCTGTAATGAACGATTCATATTCATTACAGCTATACTTCGTTTTAAAGCAGAACAATCAATTTGTTCTGCGCCTTGCGGACCTCGAAGATGATTCTGCTGCACCAGAACTGGAGAATCTTTTTGCTGATAATATTCGAAACCAGGTTTTGGAAAATGACGATTTGGTTTTACGTCAGCTTTCTACGGATGACGAAAGAGATAACGCAATATACCATTACGATTATGAAACCTACCCAGATGAATTAGGTGCATTTAAGGATTTCAATATAAGAACAGCGAGATCCGCAACTCCCAAATTTGACTTTTCCAAAGATGATCTGGGAACATTGTTTGGATACATCATTTATATTGGCACAATGCAGAATGGTATTGTTCTGTTTAAAAAGCATTTCCCAATATCTCTCATAAAGCGGGATAGCTTTTTACTGGGTGCAGTGAAAGACAAGAGACGTTTCGAGAAGGTGTCTGGTGAAGACATTATTCGTATGAACGGATCAATACAGCTTCTTAAAGTAAATGAGCAGATATATGTACTGGATATAAAAATGTTGGAACGCAATATGGGATTTACCGAATTGATCCAAAAGGCTGCTGCTCAAACAGTAATATCGATAGAAGAACTGGGAATTTTAGAGGATATAAAGGGGTTGAAAGATTCCGTTGCTGAAGCAAGTTTTGCTCGAAAACTGTCAAAAGTAAAACGGACATCGCCTATATTTAAACTTGGTATCACGAAAGAAACTATCGTTGAGTTTACAAAAACTACTGCCGAACTGGCTGGTAAATTCAAGTATAGCGCAGATGGGCTTACGATTCGTTTGGATACAAAGAAATCAAAGGATGCCTTTCTCAAACTTATGAACGATGCATTTTTACGATCCGAGCTTACCAAACAATACTATGAAGCCTCTGCTAAAGATCAGTTAATTGCTGAGTGAATGAGTTAAGTTTTGACCGTTCAACGATAGCGTTACAAACTTTAATTATACACCCCTGCGTTATAATTGGGTATGTTGTATCGTATCGAGGGTACAAACACAAGAGACCACAGAAGTGGTCTATTTTATTTTTCGATGATTTGTTGAGGAATCAGTGAGTATTAGCTCTGTTAAAACTTACGAAAAAAAGTTATTGACAAGCAGGTTATGACTTCTTTATAATCTCACATGTTGCCGATGATGCCACGGGCCATTAGCTCAGTCGGTTAGAGCAACCGGCTCATAACCGGTCGGTCCTGGGTTCGAGTCCCCGATGGCCCACCATATCGGTTAACAATTTGACAATTTAATCAATGGGCGAATACCAAAGCGGCCAAATGGGGCAGACTGTAAATCTGTTGTCACTGACTTCGGTGGTTCGAATCCACCTTCGCCCACCAGCTAGTTCTTAGCTGAGAACCCCGAGTTAGTCGGGGTTTTTTTATAGCTTATTTCTACAAGATGCTAATAATTACAGATATATGAA
>JAEWER010000020.1 GCA_023389255.1 Bacillota bacterium | reverse complement strand
ATTTTAGGTACTACACTGGACGATGTTTTTAATAACTACCTATATGTAGGTAGTAGAAAGTGTGTGGATTTATCCACTATAGTTAAGGAGTATCAATTATGAAAAAACGTGTAATCGCTATTGTTTTATCAGCATTAATGGCAGTCGCTTTAGTTGCTTGTGGTAGCAAATCAGGCAGTACCACTACAACTACTGCAGCAGCTAACGCAGTTACTACTGGTGCTCAAGAAACCGTTGCTAACGTAACTGTTGAAGGTACAGTTGTTCAAGCTACTACTGTTCCTACCACAACTGCTCAACATTAATTTGTAGTAGTTCAATAAAGAAGGGAGGGTAGCTGCCCTCCTTTTTTATTTATAATCACTGTTTTTTATTATATAGGTAATATTAACTACTTAATTTATATTCTTTCTTATTGAATATCGAACTTAACTTCGGTATTATCATTAAATACTTGAGTTTAAGTATATAAATTCATGGAGGAAGAATATGAAAAGAAGAGTTCTTGCTATCTTATTGGCAGTCTTTTTAATCGTTTCTTTAGTTGCATGTGGTGGCTCTAAGACCTCAACTGAGTCCACTAAGGCTCCTGAAGCAAGCGCCGAAGGTACTGCTACAACTGGAACTGGTGCAGGCGAAGCTGAAACTCCTTCAGCTCGTGAAGAAGGAAGCATCGTAGTCGCTTCAGATGATTTCAATGAACGTTTTACTCCGTTCTTTGCCTCATCAGTTCAAGACCGTGCAATTGGTGAGGTGTTCACTCAAGCCCCATTCATCATGTCCGATAAAACAGCTACTCATAATAGCGATGGTCTAGCTGAGTGCGATTGGCAAAATCCTGAAATTAAAGAAAACGGTGAAGTTGTCTATAAAGTCAAACTGAAGGACAATGTTAAAACTCCTGACGGACAAGCCCTCACAGTTGATGATGTTATCTTTAATGCTAAAGTCTACTTAGATCCCACCTACGATGGTAATGCTACTTTGTATGCAAGCTCCTTGGTTGGCGCTAACGAATATAAGTATGACGATGCAAACTACGCAGAAAATCTGAAAAAGATTGATGAAGAAGTTGCAGCTTACACTCCTTCAGCAGAGGAAATCAAAGCTAAAGCTAAAGCATTAGTAGAAGAAGTTAAGTCACAAGGTGGCGATGCTACCGAAGAATCATTCTTAGAGGGTGGCGAAAACTACGAAGATACTTTAGCTGAGTTATCAAGTGATAAGAAGAATGAGTTAACTGTTGCATACATCAACAAAAACCTCGAAGACGGTATTGATTATCCTGAAATCGAGGGTATGGTCAAAATTGATGATTACAACATGGAATTGCACTTCGCATATCTGAACCCCAGAAACTTGGATAACTTCACTTTCGCAGTTGTTCCTAAGTCTTACTACGGCCAAGATTTCAAGAAAGGTAACTTGGATACCGTTAAGGCAAAGGACAAAGAGCCATTCGGTGCTGGTCCTTACCAATTCAAGAGCTTCAAGAACAATGTCGTTTCCTTGGAAAGCAACCCCAACTACTACATGGGCGAGCCTAAAATCAAAAAGCTAAAAGTACAAGTTATCGACAACACCAATAAATTAGCTGCTGTTGGTCGTGGCGACATGGACGTTGCAGATCCTACTGCAAGCCCTGACATGATGAAAGAAGCTGAAAAGTATGAGAATGTTCATACAGAGCTCATCGACAACAATGGTTATGGTTACATCGGTGTAAACTGTGAACGCTTATCCGACAAGAACGTTCGTAAAGGTATTTTCCATCTGTTAGATCGTAAACCTGCTGTTGAAGCTGCGTTTGGTGAATTAGCATCAGTTATCGAGCGTCCTATGAGCCGTGTTAACTGGGCATATCCCGAGAACGCTACCGAATACTATGGTTTCAATACCGAAAAAGCTTTAGAGTACTTTAAAGCTGCTGGTTATGAGCAAGTTGATGGTAAGTTAGTCAAAGACGGCAAGCAATTAACCATTGGTGTTGCATATCCTGGTGGTAACTCAGATGATCACCCTGTTAAACCTGTATTCTCCAAGCTGAAAGAAGAAGGTGAAAAACTGGGTATGAAAGTTAACCTGCAAAATATGGATGGTGGTCCGTTCTTCGCAGCTATGGATGCTGGTCAATTAGATATGTGGGCAGCTGCATGGCAGGCAGTTCCTGACCCCGATATGACTCAGGTCTACAAGAGTACATCAGCTGGTAACAAATACCATGTTGCAAATGCTGAATTAGATAAGTTGATCGATGAAGGCTTGAAGACAATGGATAGAGAGAAACGTAAAGAAATTTATGCTCAAGCCATGGATATCGTAATGGATGAAGCCTGTGAAATGCCTTTCTATCAAAGAAAGAACATGAATGTCTTCAACAAGAATGTCATCGACATTGATACCTTACCAGAAGAATTAACTCCTTACTGGAGCTGGAATTCACAAATTGAGACACTAGAGTTAGCTCAATAATTGGTAAAAATAATTACTTAATTTGATTGAGTAGGCTCACCCAGCGGGTGGGCTTACTCATCTTGTAGATGGAGAAAAGATGAGACAGTATATTATTCGACGCATATTGATCTCGATACTTATCCTTTTCGGTGTATCGTTGATCATCTACGCCATGATTCGTCTGATGCCAGGCGATTATGTTGACATTGCGACGGCAAACCTGAGGGATGTTACCCCAGCAATGAAGGCTCATTTCCGCCATTTATATGGTCTCGATAAAGGAATTATCGAGGGCTATATCGATTGGGTTGTGAAAATGTTCCAAGGTGATTTTGGCCGTTCATGGGTTTATGGTTACAGTGTTATTGAGGTGTTTGCGCGACGAGTAATGATCTCATTTTCTTTGAACGCAATTTCGTTCGTCTTGCAATGCTTAATTGCTATTCCTTTGGGTATTATTTCTGCAACTAGACAATATTCTCGTTTGGACTACACCATCACCACATTGGCATTCATCGGTATTTCGATGCCTTCATTCTTCTTCGCTGTTATCTTGCAACGTGTTTTTGCAATGTGGTTAGGATTGGTGCCTTTGCAAGGTATGGTTACAGCCAGAGCAGACTATACTGGGATAAAACATATTCTTGATATGGCGCACCATTTTATTTTGCCATTGGTGGTGTTTACAATATTAAGTGTTGGTAGCTTAATGCGTTACACCCGTACCAACATGCTCGAAGTTCTCAATATGGACTTTATTAGAACGGCTAGAGCAAAAGGTGTAAGTAATCACACAACTGTTTATAAGCACGCATTTCGCAATACTCTGATTCCGATTGTTACCATGTTAGGTGGATCAATCCCTGCCTTATTTACTGGTGCAATGATTACTGAGCAGTTGTTTGCTATTGAAGGTATTGGACGTGCAGCCATTAAGGCGATCACTTTAGGCGATATTCCTTTCATGATGTTTTACTACATGTTCTTATCGCTGATGACCTTAATTGGTATCTTAATTTCAGACATTTTGTACGCGGTAGTTGATCCTCGTGTCAGATTAAGCTAGGAGGTAGCATGTTAAAGCTCAAGAAAAATCAAAATGATCCTAAAGAGCAAGCCAAAACAGCTAACTCTTCTAGTGATCAACAGTATGAGAGAAGTTTGGATTCAATCGTCACTCCTGGACAATTAGTGTTAAAGCGTTTTATGCGCAATAAGCTGGCGATTACAGGTATTTTTATTCTGTTATTCTTCTTTATCTTCTCATTTTTAGGTCCATTTTTTGCACCTTATGGTGAGTATCAGCTGAATTATCATATGGAAGCGTCCCAACGTCTGTATGTAACTACTGCAGACAATCACTTGTTGCGTATCCGTTTAGGTGATGGTCTGTTCGATTGGGATATTAAATTAGAACAAAAAATTACAGGCAAACCAGTTGTTGACCAAGAAGAAGGAAAACTATTTTTACCTGTTGAGGGTGGAGTAGTAATGTTGCCAACCTCGGCCGATAGTAGTACCTCGCTCACGCCTGAATTTATCTCAGGTGGTAAGGTTGAAGAATTAGCTACTGATCCTTATGAATGGGAAAACGGTAGCAAGCCAGGGTTCGAATTCAAATTAAATGAAAAGAGCCAATTAGTTGAAGTTAAACAAACTAAGAAGGGCGAGAAAGAGCGTGTTCTAGGTGGTGATGATTACATCATCCAAGATGAAAATTCGTGGTTTGTTAACCGTGAAGGCAGTGCTTACGGTGCCACTAAAGAGGGTGTGATCACTGAATTTAGACCTGGTCAACGTTCAACTGGTTGGTCAATCGATTTAAGTAAATTAGGTTATAAGGCTCCGTACAACATATCTCCTAGCATTTCATCTAGTAAGCGTTTGTTATCATATGCAGGTCCTAGCTGGAAGCATATTTTTGGTACAGATAAAGATGGTCGTGATGTGTTTACACGTCTAATGTACGGCGGAAGAATCTCCTTGATGGTAGGTTTCGTTGTTGTCTTTATTCAGATCATTTTAGGTATTATCTTCGGTGGTATTTCTGGCTACTACGGTGGTTGGGTTGATGGCGTAATAATGCGTCTAGTTGATATTTTCTTCTGTCTACCCACATTGCCTTTGATCATGATGATCAATACCTCACTGACTAAGACGAATGTGATCAGCCCCGAGAGTAGTATTTACATCTTGATGGCAGTTTTAGGTGTTTTAGGTTGGGCTGGTGTTGCTCGCTTTGTTCGTGGTCAGATCCTGTCTCTGAGAGAACAAGAGTATATGATTGCGGCAGAAGCAACCGGCTTGAAAGTGCGCCATCGTATTTCACGACACTTAATTCCTAACGTTATGCCCCTTTTAATTGTTATGGCAACTTTGGGAATTGGTGGCACAATTCTTTACGAATCATCCCTAAGCTTCTTAGGTTTCGGTTTACAGTATCCTTATGCATCATGGGGCAACATGGTTAACCCGGTTACAGACCCCATCGTTATGCAAAAGTACTTGAACATTTGGTTACCACCTGGTATCTGCATCCTCTTGACTGTTATGGCATTTAACTTTGTTGGTGATGGTCTGCGCGATGCTTTAGATCCGAGAATGAAGAGATAGGGAGGAACGATTGATGGCACATAGCAAAGGTTTCTTTGGAGTAGTCCGGGACACATTCTTCCCTAAGAAAGGTACAGATGCTTATGAATCACGTGAGCGTCTGCGCAAGATCGCCAAAGAAAATAAAAAGCGTATGCGTGAGTTTGAGAAACAGAAGGAGGAAAATAGAGATCCTTCTTACTATCAAACAACCATGCGTGATCCAAACAACTTAGTAGAGTTTGACAATCTGCAGACTCATTTCTTTACCGATGTTGGTGTAGTTAAAGCAGTAGACGGTGTTAGCTTTGACGTTCCTAAGGGAAAGACTGTCGGTATTGTTGGTGAATCAGGTTGTGGTAAATCTGTAACGTCACTTTCACTTATGCGCTTAGTGCAAGCCCCAAGTGGTCAAATTGTTGGTGGTAGTATTCGCTTTAACAATGGTGATGAAGTCATCGATATCGCTAAAACTCCGATGGAGAAAATGAGAAAGCTCCGTGGTAATGATATTTCGATGATTTTCCAAGAGCCGATGACTTCATTGAATCCCGTATTTACTATCGGTGATCAGATTGATGAAGTTATTATGTTGCACAACCACGATTGGGATAGTAAAAAAGTTAAGGACAGAACCATCGAGATGTTAGAGTTGGTTGGTATGTCCAGACCAACAGAGATCTACGATGCTTATCCGCACGAGCTTTCGGGTGGTATGAGACAGCGTGTCATGATTGCTATGGCGCTGGCATGTACACCTAAACTGTTGATTGCTGACGAACCTACAACTGCATTGGATGTTACTATCCAAGCACAGATTTTAGATTTGATGCGCAACGTCAAAGATCGTGTAGATGCTTCAATTATGTTGATCACTCACGATTTGGGCGTTATCGCTGAAATGGCAGATTTGGTTGTGGTCATGTATGCAGGTCGTATCATTGAAAAAGGTACAGCGTCTGATATCTATCACAATCCGTTGCACCCCTATACGCAAGGACTGATCTTATCTAAACCTGCGATCAATCGCAAACAGGAGCGTTTATATTCGATTCCAGGTTCAGTACCTAACCCGATTTCAATGCCTAACCACTGTTACTTCAAAGATCGTTGTGAGCAACAGATTTGCATGTGTGAGCAGGAATATCCGCCGATGATCGAAGCTGAACCGGGTCACTTTGTAGCATGTTATCGCTATTGTGAGGCTGCTGGTTACATGCAAGCAGGTATGAAAGAACGTGAATTACGTGAAGCAAAGGCTGAAGAATTAGCAAATGGTGCAACTGATTCAGCTCAGGCAGTAAGTGAAGAATAAGGAGAAGCCGATGAGTGAAGTTTTAAGAGAAAATAGTAACCAAGGCGTAGCACAGGATCAGGGTGCGTTGCATGAGGCGACTACCAATCCGACTGCTAAAAATCCTGCTTCAAATACTGCAGGTAAAGTGGCCAATGATGTGGTTACTAGCGATAAGCAAGATCTAGAAAAATCTGTCAAGGCAGAGCACCAAGCGAAGAAAAAGCGTGGTAAAAAAGCCAGTGTTGTAGATGTTTCTAGTCAATACGATGTAGAAGAACTACCACCAGATACCAGTAAGTATCTGATTGAGGTTAATAATCTCTATAAGTGGTTCCCGATCAAAGGTGGCGTGTTCCAACAAGTTAAGAACTATGTTCGTGCAGTAGATAGTTTTAGCTGTAAGATCAAGCCAGGATCAACGCTTGGTTTGGTTGGTGAATCGGGTTGTGGTAAAACTACAGTTGGTCGTACCATGCTGAAGCTATATCAACCTACACGCGGATCTGTTTATTATCAAGGTCAAAATATTTACGATATGAGTGCAAACCAGTTGCGCAAAATTAGACCTGAGTTGCAGATGATTTTCCAGGATCCCTACAGCTCTTTGCAACCCCGTATGCCCGTAGGTGAAATTATCGGTGAGGCTGTACGTGAGCACAATATCGTACCGAAATCAGATTATCGTGATTATGTTATAGAAACATTGATCCGTTGCGGTTTGCAGGCGCACCATGTAGATCGTTATCCGCACGAATTCTCAGGTGGTCAACGTCAACGTATTTGTATTGCACGCTCTTTGGCACTCAAGCCCAAATTTATTGTGTGTGACGAGTCTGTATCAGCACTTGACGTTTCAATTCAGGCTCAGATTATCAATCTGTTGATGGATCTGCAGGAGAGTGAAGGTCTGACCTATCTGTTTATTTCGCATGATTTGTCTGTTGTTGAACATATCTCGAGCGAAGTCGGTGTCATGTACTTGGGCAACTTGGTTGAGATGGGTCCTAAGGAGAAGATTTTCGATGAGCCTCTCCACCCATATACCAAAGCGTTGTTCAGTGCTATTCCGATGCCGGATCCCGACATTAAGATGACACGTGAGATCTTGCAAGGAGATATTCCTTCTCCGTCTAACCCGCCCAGCGGTTGTAAGTTCCATACGCGTTGTCCGCAATGTATGGAAATCTGTAAGCACACCGTACCGAAGATGGTTGATTTCTCTTCAGGTCACCGTGTTGCATGCCACTTGTACAGTGGTGAGAATGCTATTGGTAAAGATCAAGTTTTATCTGCCGATCAGTTATTGTATGGTAACCAAGATTCAAAGGCACCACTCACAGGAGCACAAAAAGTTGCTATGCGTCGTTTAGAACAAAAAGCTAAAGAGCAGGAGCAAAAATAAAAAAGTTTAATTGTAAGATTTTGAGCACGAGCAATCGTGCTCATTTTTATTTTGCTACTATTAAGAAAAACTAGAATTTGTCTTAATGTGTAAAGCGACAGGAGCTAAAGTGGCTGTAGATAAACAAAAAAATAAAAAAGCGGAATTTGTAGATGATGGTAGAACAGTAGTTTCTACGGAAGATTTACCACCAGTAGGCTTCTTTGGTCTAGGAGGCATGGGTAAGTTTTATAAGGCTAAGAAACAAAAGCCTGAAGATGGTGAAATGGAAGAACCGCTAAAGTTTACTTGGGCTGAAAAATGGGCAATGTATAAGGCAGCAGTGTCTATTATTGTTGTGCCCATGCTAATTATGCTGTTTGTGTTCACCGTCTTAATTTTTGGAACTCTTTACTTGTGGGGAGCTTGGGGAGCCTATTAATGACTAAACATAGAATCTATCAAGGTCGAGAAGACTATCTCAAAACTATGCTAAAACTTAGTAATGAAGAAACTTGGATTAGTAATAAACAGTTAGCATCAGTTTTAGGTGTATCTGCTCCCTCGGCAAGTGAGATGGTACGCAAGTTAGAGATGGAAGGTCTAGTGCAGGTTGTCGCATACAGAGGTAGTAGATTAACTGATGCGGGCAGAAATATGGCAATTCATCTCATTAGGTCGCATCGATTGTGGGAAGTTTTTTTGATTGAATACCTGCAGTACGATCCTAGTGAAGCTGATGCTGAGGCAGAATTGTTAGAGCATTCTTCTACGATTAAATTAACTGAAGCATTAGAAAAGTTTCTGAATTATCCTACGCATTGTCCACACGGTGCGGTTATTCCTGAAGCAGAGGCGGAGCGTTAGGTAGGAGAGATAGAAAAAAGAAATTTAATATCTAGGCGTTTTCACAAATTAAAGGTAAAGCTGGCAAGTTTATTTGTCAGCTTTTTTGTTGACATTAAAAGTGGGCTGTGTCAGAATTCATGAGAACTTTAAACATGTCCTGTGAGACAAGAAGTAAGGAGGCTGTATGTTACAACCATCTGTGACGCAAGCTAAGCGTCTTGGCGATGAGCCACTTTATACTCTCAAAGATCTTCCCAAAAGCAAAATCTTTTTACTAGGTCTGCAACATACGTTTGCGATGTTCGGAGCTACTATTCTAGTACCTTTGCTAACTGGTCTATCCATTTCTACTACCTTATTGATGGCTGGATTGGGAACATTATTATTCCATTTAATCACTGGCGGTAAAGTGCCAGCATTCTTAGGTTCTTCATTTGCTTTCTTAGGCGGATATGCTGCGGTAGCCCCCATGCAAAATGGTGTGGTAGATCCTGAGCAACTGCGCTATGCAGGTGGAGGAATTATCGTAGCGGGTATAATTTACTTGATTTTGGCAGTGCTAATCCGTGTGTTTGGTGTTGCACGTATTATGCGTTTCTTCCCACCAGTTGTTACGGGTCCTATCATTATTGCCATCGGTCTGATCTTATCCCCAACTGCCATCCAAAGCGCAAGCCAAGACTGGCTTTTAGCAGGTATCGCGATTGCAGGTATTGTGGTTTGCAATATCTGGGGTAAAGGCATGATCAAGATTATTCCGATCATTGTGGGTCTCGGTTTGGCTTACATCGTTGCAGTTGTGCTACAACGCGTAGATTTCTCAAGCATTCACCAAGTATTAGAGCAAGGTAGATTTGTTGAATTCCCCGTACATACCAACGCATTTGCGAAGTTTAATATCTCAGCAATTATCACGATTGCACCCATTGCTTTAGCAACTATCATGGAGCATATCGGTGATATTTCAGCAATTAGTGCAACCACTGGTAATAACTACATCGCTAAACCTGGATTGGATAAAACTTTAGCTGGCGATGGTTTAGCAACAATTTTCGCTGCTTTCTTTGGTGGTCCTGCAAATACTACTTACGGTGAAAATACTGGTGTGCTAGCCTTAACCAAAGTTTATGCTCCTGGCATCACCCGAGTGGCTGCTTGCTTTGCCATAGTATTATCATTCTTCCCTTTGCTGAGCGAATTCATCCGCACTGTACCTACAGCGATTATCGGTGGTGTATCACTGATTCTCTACGGTATGATTTCAGCCATTGGTGTCCGTAACGTAGTAGAAAACCAAGTTGACTTCACTAAGAGTCGTAACTTGATCGTTGCCGCTTCAATTTTGGTCTGTGCCCTAGGTTTCAATTCTTTCGTCAACGCAGCAGGTGAGCGAGTGAGTGGTTTAACTTTCCATATTGGCGGAGCTAGCATCACCTTATCCGGTCTAGCTATCGCAGCTCTGGTTGGTATCATTCTCAATGCAGTCTTACCTGGTAAAGATTACAGCTTTACAGTGGAAGAGCACAAAGATACTGGTGTTAACTTCTCTGGTACAGATACTACCAAGCAAGGTCACCAACAAGCTTAATTTCGAACCTAAAGATATGCTAAAGATATACTTACCTAAGCCTTGGATTATTTCCAAGGCTTTTTGTTATGGCAAGTGCATAAATTTCAGTCTAAAATGATGAAGCAATGGCTATTTTTCGAAAAGATAAAGCAAATAAAATAATTCTTAAAAGAGTCGGTTTAGATACAGAAAAAAGAGCAGAGAAGACGGAGCAATTAGCTACCGAGCAGGAGCAGGTACAAACCGATGTTAAGGTGCGAGAAGTTAAGTTGGCTAAACGTACCTATGATCAAGTTGTACCCTATCAAAGAAAGAATTACTCTGAGCAAGAAATAATTGATCGCAATATCGAGTTTGCGCTCAAAAAGAATATTCTGATCCAAGTAACACCTAGGCGCTACTATACTCCGTATATTTTGTGTGCAATCGCAGGGATATTGTTAGTTGTCTGCTTGTTTATTGCTTTGAGCAAACAACCCACTGAATTAGAAAAACAATATCGCAATTTACAAACCATACCTACAACAATTACTTCAGATATAACTAATTCTCAAACTGAAAGTTCCAAGGCCACTACTTCTCAAAAGAACAATATGACAACCGAAGGTACAGCTAAACCATGAGTACTTTAGCAGAGTTAGGTATTAAAACACCGTATGCGCTAGCGCCTATGGCAGGAACTACCGATACCTCTTTTCGTTCTCTGTGCTGTGAATTTGGTGCCGGCTGGGTTGTAACTGAACTTGTGAGTGCCAGAGGTATCATTTATGATCAGGCGCTACAAAAGAGTATGCGCTACTTGCGATACAGTGAGCATGAACATCCGATAGCAGTGCAATTATTTGGTGCAACACCAGAAGATTTCGCAGGGGCTATTGAGATTTTAAGTAAGCAAGAATTTGCCCAAGGATACGATTTTATAGACATAAATATGGGATGCCCTGTCAACAAAGTGGTGAAGACAGGTGCAGGCTCAGCGCTCATGCGCACGCCAGATATTGCTTGTGCCATTTGTGAAGCAGCTGTAAAGGCAGCAACTACTTGGGGCAAGCAGGTTACATGTAAGATTCGTACGGGCTGGAATGAACAGCAAATAAATTGTGTGGAGTTAGCTAAAGCATTAGAACAGACAGGAATAGTTATGCTCACAGTTCATGGCAGGACGCGCGAGCAAATGTATGCAGGTAAAGCCAACTGGCAATTGATTAAAGCGGTTAAAGATTCGGTTAAAATACCCGTTTGGGGGAATGGTGATGTGCACGATTTACGTTCTGCCGAGGCGATGTTTAATGAAACCAAAGTCGATGGAGTCATGATAGGCAGAGGAGCACAAGGCAAACCCTGGATCTTTGCTGAATTAAAAGGGCTTAAACTAACTGCCAATGAGAAACTAAATGCTGTAAAAAAGCATCTACAAAGAATGTGTGAAAGTTTGGGAGAAGATTTGGCTGTAAGAGAATTTAGAAGTCAACTTTCTTTCTATACCAAAGGAATACCGGGAGCTGCTAAGCTACGACAGCAGATTTTTCAGCTTAAAAATCGAGAAGAAATCATCCAAGTTCTAGAACAAATCAATTGGCAATAACTCAAAATCTAAGCATGCATAAGATGTAGTTGTGTCTTGTGCAGTTGTGCTAAATTAGAGCCTAATTTATAATCTCTATTAGCAAATTACACAAACGAAAGATAGCTCAAAACTAAGAAAGCGTTTACGAAAATAGTTTGCGAATACAGATTGGGAGATTTCAGATGAAAAATTATCCTGCCAAACAACTAAGAAATATCACATTTATGGGTCACAGTGGATCCGGTAAAACTTCGTTGGTAGAAGCCATGTTGTTCAACGCTAAAGTAATTAACCGCATGGGCAAACCAGAAGATGGCAATACTGTCACAGATTTTGATACCGAAGAAATTCGTCGAGGCATTTCTATCAATACAGCTTATGCCACCTGTGAGTGGAATGATCATAAATTTAACTTGATCGACGTTCCAGGTGACTTTGACTTCCTAGCAGATCAGATGCTCGGCTTGCGTGCTGGTGACGTGGTTATGGTTGTTGCAGGATGTAAGGATGGCGTATCAGTAGGGTCAGAAAAAACCATGCGCTTTGCGATGAAGAGAAAACAACCTACGGCTTTGTTTATTAACCGCGTTGATGAACCCAATGCTGATTTTAGAAAAACTTTAACAGCTTTCCAGGAACGTTATAGCTCCAAAATAGTACCGATTGTTTTACCTATTTTTGATGGTCCTAAGACTGTTGGTGCAATCGACATTATGGCTAAACAAGGCTATATGTTCGATGGTAAGGGTGGAAAAAATCCTTGTGAAATTCCAGCTGATTATCAAGATGAGGTCAATCAATACTACGAACAATTACAAGAGCACATTGCTGAGTCAGATGAAGAATTAATGATGAAATATTTTGATGGCTCAGAGTTTACGACAGAAGAAGAAGAGCAAGGTTTGAGAAGAGCCATCATCAGTGGCTCCATTATCCCCACCTTTGCAGGATCTGCTTCGGGTAACTATTGCATAGCTTTCACTATGGATATGATTGCTAAGTATTTCCCCTCACCAGTGATTAGACCTGCCTACGAAGCCTACCGTGGAGATGAAGAATTAGCTTTAGAGTGCAAAGAGGATGGTCCTCTAGCCGTAATGGTTTTCAAAACCATCTTAGATCCATTTGTTGGTCGTATTTCACTGGTGCGAGTTGTTTCTGGTGTTTTAAAAGATGGTGCACATGTTTTCAATTCGACAACACAGAAAGAAGAGCGTATCAATGGTCTGTTCTTCATGCAGGGTAAAAAGCAATTAGAAACCAAAGAGCTGATTGCAGGTGAAATTGGTGCAATCACTAAATTGACTGATACACAAACCAATCAGACACTGTGTGCAGTTGGTGATAACTTGCAGATTAAACCAGTTAGCTTGCCTACACCCTGCTTAACTTTAGCTATTACACCTAAAGCTAAAGGTGAAGAAGATAAGATCATGCAAGGTCTGCAAAAGCTCAAGGAAGAAGATCTCGCTTTTGAGATCGTTAACGATCGTGAAACGAAGCAACTACTACTTTCAGGTTTGGGTGAAGTTCAATTAGATGTGCTGAAAGCTAAACTCAAGAGTAAGTACAATGTTGAATCTACAATTGTTGAACCGAAAGTTGCATACCGTGAAACAATTCGCAAGTCTGTCAAAGTTCAAGGCAAGCACAAAAAACAATCAGGTGGACACGGTCAATACGGTGATGTTTGGATGGTTTTTGAACCAAGCACCAGCGAAAAACTAGAGTTTAAAGAAGAAATTTTTGGTGGCTCTGTACCGAAGAACTATCACCCCGCAGTAGAAAAAGGTTTACAAGAAGCGGTAGAGCATGGTGTTTTGGCTGGCTATCCGGTGGTTAACCTAAAAGCAACCTTAGTAGATGGTTCATACCACGATGTAGACTCTTCAGAGATGGCATTTAAATTAGCGGCTAAATTAGCTTATCGTAACGGTTTGCCTAAAGCAGATCCTGTTTTACTCGAGCCGATCGCTGCAGTTGAAGTACACATTCCCGATGAGTATTTAGGCGATATTATGGGCGATATGAGCAAACGCAGAGGTCGCATTTTAGGTATGGGTCGTGATGAAGATGATAGTGAATTCCAAGTAGTTACAGCAGAGTGTCCGATGTCAGAAATGAGTAAGTATGCTACCGATCTTAAATCCATGACACAAGGACGTGGTTGGTTTACTGTTCACTTTGAGCGTTATGAAGAAGCTCCGCACGAAGTTGCAACCAAAGTTGTAGAAGTTGCGCAAAAAGAAGAAGAGTAGTAATAAAAAGCAGAATATGAAAAAGCCTAGTCTCAACGGACTAGGCTTTTTACATTATTTCAATTTGACGATCTGTGGTAAGTGGGTAGCTTTATCTAGCCATATAGTAGGATTTTCAGCACTGAGTGTTGCTTTAGGTATGCTACACCAATCGACAGCAACTGAGATGAAGCCACCATTGTGGGCAGCTTGTATATCGTAGATAGCATCACCGACATACATCACATGTTCATTATTAGTTAGACCTAAGCGCTCTCTGCCCAGAAGCAAAGGTTCTGGATCGGGTTTATGTTTTTCTGTGTCGTACTTAGTAACTATGGCTGAGAAAAAGTCTTTCAACTCAAAGAATTCTAGTGTATCGATTGCGTTTTCATAACGTTTGGCAGTTACTAACCCTAAAGGAATACCTTTATTTTTTAGTTCTTTTAACATCGGTATAATGCCCAAGAAAATTCCGCAATGCGTTGCTGTGCGCTGAAGATTGTAGTTCAGATAAAACTGCATAAGTTCAGGTAATAATTCTTTAGAACTTTGAGCGAAAATAGCTTCGAGTGGACGGCCAATCCCAAACTTAATTTCTTCTACGCTGGGTTCAGGCAAATTAAAGTGACGATACGTTTTCTGATAGCTTTCAACAATGATGTCTATGGTATTCATTAAGGTACCATCGAAATCAAACATTACTGCTTCAACAGAGACTGGAGATGCCCCCGCATTAATTTTTTCAAGTAGTTGAGTTGAATGTTGCATATTAAACCTCATAGATATAAAAGACCATAACCATACTAACAAAAGTAAATATTAGGAGTTAATAGCACAGTTGCGCTCAATAGAATATAATTATCATTCATGAGAATTTAAATAAGAAGGTATATCATGCAACAACACAAACACCAAGATAAAGAATGGAATGCAGTTGCTGCTAAAAAAGAGCGCATAGAGCGCTTGCAAGAGCAAAAGCACAACGATGGCACAAAAAAGCCTTTGCGTAAAAAGCGTAATGTAGGTTCGATCATAGCTATTGTTGTCCTACTGTTAGTGATCGTGGGTATGCTGTTTTGGGCAATGATGCAGTATGGCTTCATACAACGTTATCAGACAGCTTTTACCGTTGACTTTAAAGATGAAAAGGGTCAGGAGCACAGTCAGAAAGTATCAGTGGCAGAAGCCAACTTCTATTTTGGCATTTTGCTACGCGGTGCATCACAGACTGGTGCTTTTACCGATGAGGCTGATAAATTGCTAGATCAACCTGCGCCAGACCAACAAGCTAGCACGACTGCTCATGAAACGGCAGAAACTAGCGTTTCAACTACTAAAGCAACTGAAGAAGCAAAGGCTGAAGTTACCACTACGTCTACCACGACTGCTCCTGGCAGAACGATGCGTGACTATTTGCGCGATACCATCAAAGAACAGGCTAAGAGCAATGCTGTTATCTTAGAGCGTGTAAAGCAAGAAGAGTTTAAGCCGGAGGGCAATCTTGACGAACGCTTTGATCAGATCTTAGATCAGATGAAGCAAGAAGCTAGCAGTCAGCAGATTTCTTTCAATACATACCTAAGCAATAATTTTGGCCCTGGTGCTTCGGAAAAGAGTTTGCGCAAATTTATGCTCAATTCTTTTACCGTGCAAGCCTATTTAGACAAGCATTACAAAGATCTGAATTATGATGAGCAAAAGCTAGAGGAGATCTATAAACAGGATCCTACAGCCTATGACTCAATTAGCTACTACAGCTATTATTTCGCAGATCAAAGCCAGCAGGCAGATCAAGCTAATGCTGACAATAAAAAGGAAGAGCAGAAAGCCGATCCTAAACAGCAGGCTGAAGAACTAAATGAAGCTGCAACATCTGCAGAAGCTTTCCAAGAAGCGGTATTGAAATATGTGGCAGAGGGTGACAGAGATGAGTACAAGGCTCATAACAAGTCATACATCGCTAATGGAGCCAAAACGACCATGCCTCAAGAAGTAGCAGATTGGTTATTTGCTTCTGAGCGTCAAACTGGCGATCATGCTGCTATTAAAACCAGCAGTGGCTATTACACAGTGCTATATATCAGCCGTCAAAGAGATGAAGCTAGACCTTATAGTTCACGTCACATTTTGTTGAACTCCAGCCATGAAGTTGGTAGCAAAGAAGATGATGAAGTTAAGGCTAAAGCCGAAAAGTTATTAGATACTTTCAACAAAGGTGATAAGAGCGAAGATAGCTTTGCGAAGTTGGCACAAGAGAATTCAGAAGATCCCGGCAGCAAAGATAAAGGCGGTTTATATGAGAATATTGAGCCAGGCAATTTTGTAGCTGAATACGAAGATTTCTGTTTGGACCCAGCAAGAAAAGCAGGCGATACCGATATTATTCGTAGCCAGTTTGGATATCACATCATTTACTTTAAAGGTTTAGGTGAACCGCAATGGAAGAATAGTATCTTAAGCAAGTTGCGTACAGAAGATACTCAGAAATGGTTGACTGAACAAACTGATAAAGCTGAAGTAACTGAAGGCAGTGGCTATAAGAGTATCGGTAAATAAGATTTACTAGTTGATTCTAAGATGAGAAAAGGCGAACTTTAGGTTCGCCTTTTTATTTACTTTGTGTGTTTATGTGAATTGACATGAAATCTGATATTGGGGAATAAACAGGATGTTTAAGACGTGTTGACAGCAGTAACTAAAACATGTTACTTTGTCAAGTGCTTATCTAGGGAAAAGTGCGCCTAAATGTGCGAAGATAAGAATATTTTTGTTTATTATGACGATCTTTCCCTACTAAGTCAAGAGAAATTCGTCATACGCACGAATTTAATAGTGTTAAGTAAGAGCTGGATAGTTTGGCTTTGTCATAATTGGCGATTTTAGCTGAATAATTCGGTTATTAACAATAACGTGAGGTGATTTAATGGTAAAACCCGTTCAGTATGGGCGTGTTCAGAGAATGTCGTACTCTAAGATTGATGAAGTACTCGACATGCCAGATCTGGTAGGCATTCAAAAAGACAGTTACAAATGGTTTTTAGATCACGGCTTGATGGAAGTGTTGCGTGAAATTTCTCCGATTAGGGATTTTTCTGGTGACATTGAGTTGAGTTTTATCGACAAAGTTTTTGATGTCGATAATCCTACTTTCTCTATTCAAGAGTGTAAAGAGCGTGATGCTAACTATTCCGCTCCGTTGCGTGTAGTAGTGCGCATGCACAACAAAGTTGATGACAGTTACAAGGACTCTAAGATTTATATCGGTGAATTCCCGATCATGACGGACACGGGTACTTTCATCATCAACGGTGCTGAGCGTGTTATCATTTCGCAATTAGTGCGTTCGCCGAGCGCTTATTTCAATATTTTCCGTGACAAGAATGACGTCGTACAGTACACCTCACAATTAATTCCTAACCGTGGCGCTTGGCTGGAATTTGAGTCAGATGCCAATGGTATTAACTGGGTGCGTGTTGATCGCGCTCGTAAATTCCATTTAACCATCTTCCTGAGAGCCTTAGGCTTTGGCACCAACGAAGAGATTATCGCTACTTTTGGTGAAGAGAAGAGCCTAGTTGAAACCATGCTCAAAGATGGTTGCAATAACCAAGAACAAGGCTCGCAAGAAATGTTCCGCAAGTTGCGCTCCGGTGAGGTTTATACCACCGAGGGTGCAAAGAGCTACTTGGAGAACATGTTCTTTGATCCCGATCGTTACGACTTAGCTCGTGTTGGTATCTATAAAGTCAATAAAAAGTTGTCTGTAGCGGCTCGTTTGATTGGTCACAAACTCAATGAAATTGTGACCGACGATAACGGAGAATTGGTTGCAGAACCAGGTACTATCGTTTCAGCTGATTTAGCTCAACGCATCCAAGATTTGGGTATTAACCGCGTACAGGTTAGACCTTTGATTCCTGAGGGTGACACCATTGTTGAAGGTGAAGAGTTGGTAGACGTCATCGGTAATAACCGTGTACGTGCAGAAGTATTCTTAGCCAACTACTACAGCGATTTAGCAGTATCAAAAGAACAGTTATCTGAGGTTGGTATTACCGAAATGGTTTACCTACCCGTGTTGCGTGAAATTATCGACGAAGTGGTTGCTTCTGACAATTCCGCAGAAGCTCTGTTGCAAGCCATGGGTCTGAGAAAAGATGATTTGATGCCCAAGTGCTTAACTTTGGATGATATTATCGCTACTGTTTCTTACTACATTGGCTTAAAGAATGGTGTTGGTCACAAAGATGATATCGACCACTTAGGTAACCGTCGTATCCGTTCTGTAGGTGAGCTTTTACAAAACCAAGTACGCTTAGGTTTCACACGTATGGAACGTGTTGTACGTGAGCGTATGCAGGCTTTGCCTGATTTAGCCTCAGCCACAGCACAACAAATTATCAATACTAGACCTGTTTCCGCTGCGATCAAGGAATTCTTTGGTTCATCACAGTTGTCTCAGTTCTTAGATCAGCCTAACCCCTTAGCTGAATTGACTCACAAACGTCGTTTGTCAGCCTTAGGTCCTGGCGGTCTATCTCGTGAGCGTGCTAACTTCGAAGTGCGTGACGTTCACTCGTCGCACTATGGACGTATGTGTCCTATTGAAACGCCTGAAGGTCCTAACATCGGTCTGATCAACTCTCTTGCAACCTATGCTCGTGTCAACAGTTATGGTTTCTTAGAGACGCCTTATCGTGTCTTCGACAAAGAGAATAAAAAAGTAACTTCCGAAATTAAATATATGACTGCCGATGAAGAAGATTATTTCTACATCGCTCAGGCAAATGAGCCTTTAGATGAAAATGGACAATTCAAATCATCTAAGGTCGTTTGCCGTTACTTAGATCAATTTATTGAGGTTGAACCTAGCAGAGTCGATCTGATGGACGTTTCACCTAAGCAGTTAGTCTCTGTTGCAACATCGTTAATTCCGTTCTTGGGTAACGACGATGCTAACCGTGCTTTGATGGGTTCTAACATGCAACGTCAAGCAGTGCCTTTGATTCGTACTGAATCACCTATCATTGGTACAGGTATGGAGCATAGAGCGGCCAAAGACTCCGGTGTCTGTGTGTTGGCTAAGTACGATGGTGTGGTAGAACATGTGGCGGCAGATGAAATTCGCATTCGTCGCCATGATGGTCAACAACTTGATAAATACTTAGTCAAGAAATACCAACGTTCTAACCAGGGAACTTGTGACAATCAACATCCAGTTGTAAAAGTGGGAGATGAGGTCAAGTGTGGCGATATCATCGCCGACGGTCCTTCAACCGATAATGGTGAATTAGCCTTAGGTAGAAATGCTCTGATTGGCTTTATGACCTGGGAAGGTTACAACTTCGAAGACGCTGTCTTGATTAGCGAACGCTTAGTTCAAGAAGATGTTTACACCTCAATCCATATCACGGAATTTGAGTGTGAAGCCAGAGATACTAAATTGGGTGCTGAAGAAATTACTCGTGAAATCCCCAATGTTAAAGATGAAGCACTGCGTGACCTAGATGAAAACGGTATTGTACGCATTGGTGCTGAAGTTGGCGCAGGTGATATCTTGGTAGGTAAGATCTCGCCCAAAGGTGAAACTGAATTAACTGCTGAAGAAAAACTGTACCGTGCAATTTTTGGTGAAAAGAGCAGAGAAGTAAGAGACACTTCAGTCCGTGTACCTAACGGTGAATCAGGTATCGTTGTTGATGTACGTGAGTTTACACGTGAAGCAGGCGATGATTTGAAACATGGTGTGACTCGCTTAGTTCGTGTTTATGTGGCACAAAAACGTAAGTTATCTGTCGGTGATAAGATGGCAGGTCGCCATGGTAACAAAGGTGTTGTCTCGGTAATCATGCCGGAAGAAGATATGCCGTTCATGCCAGATGGTACACCGCTGGATATTGTCTTGAACCCCTTAGGTATCCCCTCACGTATGAATATCGGTCAGTTACTTGAAGTTCACTTAGGTTTAGCTGGCCGTAAGTTAGGCTGGAAGATTGCCACTCCTGTCTTTGATGGTGCTACAGAAGAAGATGTATCTGAAGCTTTTGAAATGGCAGGAATTGATCCAGATGGTAAGACCGTGCTCTACGACGGTCGTACTGGTGAACGTTTCGATGAACGCGTTACCGTCGGTATCATGTACTATTTGAAACTGAACCACTTAGTTGATGATAAGATTCACGCTCGTTCGATTGGACCATACTCTTTGGTCACTCAACAACCTTTGGGTGGTAAAGCTCAATTCGGTGGTCAGCGCTTCGGTGAGATGGAAGTTTGGGCGTTGGAGGCTTATGGTGCCAGCTACACCTTGCAGGAGATCTTGACCGTTAAGTCTGACGATATTGTGGGTCGTACCAAAACTTATGAAGCTATCGTCAAGGGCGAAAATGTTCCCGAAGCAGGCGTGCCTGAGGCATTTAAAGTGTTGGTTAAAGAATTACAATCACTCGGCTTGGATGTACATCTTTACAAAGAAAATCAGAAGATGGAATTGCCTGAGGGTGATGAAGAAGAACCCACCAAGATGGTGCACGAAGATCCTGACTTGCAGAAAGATGAGTACGGCGATCTGTTCGGTGTAGAAGATGGCAACATCAACGTTAACATCGGAGCACAAGGATTTGCCGGTGGTGTTTTAGACGAATACGGCAACGTGCAAGAAGACGTTGAGGGCGATGATTTGGTTAAGTCCATCTTCACCATCGATGACGAAGAAGAAACTGAAGCATACTAAGGAGGGTTAGATGGCAGAAATTAACAACTTTGAAGCGATTGGTATTAATTTAGCTTCTCCTGAGAAAATTTTAGAGTGGTCACATGGTGAAGTTAAGAAGCCTGAGACCATCAACTACCGTACTCTCAAGCCTGAGCGTGACGGTCTGTTCTGTGAAAGAATTTTTGGACCCTCCAAAGATTATGAATGTCATTGCGGTAAGTATAAGAAAATCCGTTATAAAGGCATTGTTTGTGATCGTTGTGGTGTTGAAGTTACCAGAGCCAAAGTTCGTCGTGAGCGTTTAGGTCATATCAAATTGGCAGCTCCTTGCTCTCATATCTGGTATTTCCGTGGCATTCCTAGTCGCATGGGTTTGATCTTAGATATGAAGCCCAGAGATATTGAAAAAGTTCTGTACTTTGCGGCTTATGTTGTCACCGATCCAGGTGAAACCGATTTGTTCCACAAGCAGATCATCACAGAACAACAGTTCCGTGAGACTCAACAGAAATACGGCAGACATTCATTTAGTGCCGATATGGGTGCTGAAGCGATTAAGCTATTGCTCAGCAAAATCAATTTGCCTGAACTAGCAGCAGAGTTGAGGGCGGAGCTACGTGAAGCGAAGGGACAAAAGAAAATTCGCCTAATCAAGCGTTTAGAGGTTGTAGAGGCATTTAAGACATCTGGCAATCGTCCTGAGCACATGATTTTAGATGTGCTGCCTGTCTTGCCGCCTGAATTACGTCCCATGGTGCAGTTGGATGGTGGTCGTTTTGCAACCTCAGATTTGAACGATCTGTACCGCCGTGTTATCAACCGTAATAACCGTTTACAAAAGCTGTTGCAACTGAGCGCACCCAACATCATTGTGCGCAACGAAAAACGTATGTTGCAGGAAGCAGTAGATGCGTTGCTTGACAACGGTAGAAGAGGCCGTGCGGTAACTGGTGCAGGTAATCGTGCTCTGAAATCTCTGTCTGACTTGTTAAAAGGAAAACAAGGACGTTTCCGTCAGAACTTGTTGGGTAAGCGTGTAGACTATTCTGGTCGTTCGGTAATCGTTATCGGTCCTGATCTGAAAATTCACCAATGTGGCTTGCCTAAAGAAATGGCCTTAGAGTTATTTAAGCCCTTTGTGATGCGTGAGATAGTCAAACTGGGTATGGCTCACAATATCAAGGGTGCTAGAAGTTTAGTTGAAAGTGCTAGTGATGAGGTATGGGATATTTTAGAGAGTGTGATCAAAGATCACCCCGTCTTGTTGAACCGTGCCCCTACCTTGCACCGTTTAGGTATTCAGGCTTTTGAGCCCACATTGGTTGAAGGTCGTGCTATTAAATTGCACCCCCTAGTCTGTAGTGCCTACAACGCTGACTTCGATGGTGACCAAATGGCAGTACACGTTCCGCTGTCTGCAGAAGCACAAGCTGAGGCTCGCTTCCTAATGTTGGCGGCTAATAACTTATTGAAGCCACAAGATGGTAAGCCTGTAACCGTCCCCTCACAGGATATGGTTTTGGGTTGCTACTACTTGACCATTGATAAAGAAGATCAAAAAGGTGAAGGCCGTTGCTTCATCGACTTCGATGAAGCCATGATGGCATATGAACACAAGCAAATCGACTTGCATGCACGAATTAAGATTCGCATGACCAAGGAAGTAAATGGTAAAACCTATACAGGTCTCGTTGAATCAACTTTGGGACGCTTCATTTTCAACAATGAAATTCCACAAGATTTAGAATTTGTTGATCGTACGATTCCAGGCAATGAGTTGGTGCTGGAAGTTGATTTCTTAGTCGGCAAAAAAGATCTAGGCAAAATTATTGATCGTAGTATTCATATTCACGGTTTAACTTATACCGCTGATATGCTCGACCGTATCAAGAAATTAGGTTTCCACTATTCAACGTTGGGCGGTATCTCTATCGGTATTTTCGACATGATCGTGCCTGATGTAAAAAAGAAATTTATTGAAGATGCGGAAAAGCAAGTCGAGTTCATCAATACACAGCACAGAAGAGGTATCTTAAACGATGATGGTCGTTATCGAGCCGTAGTTAAGATTTGGACACAGACCACCAACGATATCACTGAGGCGCTGAAAGCGAACTTAGGTAAGTACAACCCTGTACAAATGATGTCTCACTCAGGTGCTCGTGCAAACATTAACCAGATTAAACAGCTGGCTGGTATGCGTGGTAACATGGCGGATACGTCTGGTAAAACCATCGAAATCCCCATCAAATCTAACTTGCGTGAAGGTATGAATGTATTAGAATTCTTCATTTCTTCACACGGTGCTCGTAAAGCTATGTCTGATACCGCTTTGAAGACTGCTGACTCAGGTTACTTAACACGTCGTCTGGTCGATATCGCTCAAGACGTCATTATCAGAGAAGATGATTGTGGAACTGATGACTATGTGGAAGTATCTACTGTCACAGTTGATAGCGGTCGCAATAGCCGTGTTATTGAAGAACTGTACGACCGCATCAAGGGTCGCTACGCCGCTAAGGATGTGATTGACCCTGAGACTGGCGATGTTTTGGTGAAACGCAATGAGCTGATTACTGATCGTATCGCTCGTCGCATCGAACAAGTTGGTATTGAGAAAGTTGCAGTAAGAAGTAACTTGACTTGCCGTTGCAAATCTGGTGTCTGCTCCAAGTGCTATGGTCTGAACTTGGCAACTGGTGAACCTGCTGTTGTGGGTGAAGCAGTTGGTATTATGGCTGCTCAATCTATCGGTGAGCCGGGTACGCAGTTGACCATGCGTACCTTCCATACAGGCGGTATCGCTTCAGGTGATGATATTACTCAAGGTTTACCTCGTGTTGAAGAATTGTTTGAAGCACGTAAACCTAAGGGACAAGCCATCATGGCTGAAATTTCTGGTACAGTGCGTATCGAAGAGCAGTCTAAAACCAAGAAAGAAATTATCATTACTGGTGCCGATGGCGATATTAGAAAATATGTAGTACCTGTCAGCACTTCATTACGTATCAATGATGGCG
Organism: Bacillota bacterium; assembly: GCA_023389255.1. GTDB lineage: Bacteria > Bacillota > Clostridia > Saccharofermentanales > DTU023 > JAEWER01. The sequence goes on along the minus strand of JAEWER010000020.1, from coordinate 10,090 downwards.
ATGAGATTGAGGCTGGTACTCGTATTACAGATGGTTCTTTAAATCCCCAAGACATTATGGCGATTATTGGACCACATGGTGTGCAGAACTATATCATTACTGAAGTTCTAAAAGTCTATAAGAACAACGGTGTAGATATTAACGATAAACACATTGAAATCATTACCAGACAGATGTTGCGTATGGTCAAGGTTGATGATCCAGGCGATACCGATCTGCTCACAGGTTCAATGGTCAATATGTTTACCTTTGAAGAGGCGAACAAAAAAGCGGAAGAAGCTGGCTTGCAACCGGCACAAGGTAACCGTACCTTGCTCGGTTTGACGAAAGCTTCACTGGCAACAGAGTCATTCTTATCGGCTGCCTCATTCCAAGAGCAGACTAGAGTTCTGACAGATGCTGCCGTTAAGGGCAAAATCGATCCGCTAGTTGGCTTAAAAGAAAATGTCATTATCGGTAAGCTCATTCCAGCTGGTACTGGTATGCCTCGTTATCGTAATATCACAGCAGTGCCTGTAGTTGAAGATAACGCAGAGTTACTCAAGGATAAATTAGAAGCTGGTACCTTAAGAATTTCTCCTGAACAGATGGAGATTCAACGTCAGCACAAGCAATACATTCAAGAAAAGATTGCCGAGCTGAACCGTAAGGAAGAAGAACGCCTAGCCTCTGATGATAGCGATCTATAAGCAATACGTTAACGGTGGCCGAGCGTAAGTTCGGCCACTTTTTATTTGGCATAAAAACGAGAAGTGTTATGACTAAAATTGGGTTTATTGGTTTTGGCAACATGGCACAAGCCATAGCGCAGGGATTAATTGCTACAGGATATCCCGCTAGCAATCTTTTCGCCTGTGCCAAAGATTGCCAAAAATTAGCAGATAATTGTGCAAAGTTGGGGGGAGTCGTAGCTTGTGAAGATGCACCTTCCGTTTTGCAGGCAGCAGAGATGGTAATTCTTGCGGTTAAACCTCAACAGTTAGAAGAGGTTTTAAGTCAGTTACAGCAAGTTATCAGCGCTAAGCACATAGTTGTTTCATTAGTTTTAGGATTTGAGCAAAAGCGTCTTGCAGAGTTATTACCACAAGCAACTAGTTGTATTTGTACTATGCCTAATACACCGATGGCAGTGGGCTATGGAATCCTTATCTATGAGACAAATCACAGTCTAAGCGCAGAGCAATTCACTGTGTTTGAACAAATTTTTTCGCGCATTGCTTTGGTGGAAGGTGTGAGTTCAGCTAACTTTGGTATTGCAGGCACAATTGCAGGATGTTCTCCGGCTTTTGTAGCACTGATCAACGAGGCCCTAGCCGATGCTGCAGTTAAATATGGTTTGCCACGTGCAACTGCTTATCGTCTAGTTAGTCAAGTGTTGCGTGGAACAGGAGCTTTGCAACTAAAAACCAACAAACATCCAGGTGAATTAAAAGATGCAGTGTGTTCTCCTGGAGGTTCCACGATAAAAGGTGTGACAGAGTTAGAAAAAGCGGGACTTAGAGCTGCTTTAATTGCTGCTATTGATGCAATTTGTGGGAAGTAGGCAGAGTGTAAGTTGTATAATTATACAGTTGCCAACAACGATATAAATTACGCTTAGCGTAGAGGGATAAATATGGATTTAAAAGAACAACTTAGACACGTGATGGACTTCCCGAAACCGGGAGTTGATTTCATTGATATTACCACAGCGTTGATCAATCCTGAGGCTTTTCACGAGACTATTTCTCAGATGCAAAAGCAAGTTGAAGATGTTGATTTTGATTTGATTATCGGCTCAGAATCTCGCGGCTTTATTATGGGTGCTCCCTTGGCATATTCCATGCATAAGGGATTTGTACCAGTGCGTAAAAAGGGTAAATTACCTTACAAAACAGTTAGCGTTGCTTATGAGTTAGAGTATGGTGAAGATCAACTAGAGATGCATGTCGATGCTGTTAAACCGGGGCAAAAGGTGATCGTTGTAGACGATCTACTAGCAACTGGAGGTACTGCCTTAGCAACTTGCAAATTAGTTGAAAAGCTGGGTGGAGAAGTTGCTGGCGTTTTATTCTTTATCGAGTTAGCTAGCGAATTTAATGGTAGAGAAGTGCTGGGAGATTATAAAGTTTTCTCTCTGGCTCAATTCTAAAGATTGCTAATTCAACTACTTAACGCAAAATAAAATAAGGACTGCTAATTAATCATTAGCGGTCCTTTATATTTGCTATCGTATTATGTTCTTTGTACTAAGTTTGCAGAAGTTAATGATCTATTTGGGTTATAGTTGAGGCAGTTACTAATTAGGAGGTAGGTATGACTCCGACACAACAACATCGTTCATACAGCAAACGAAATTACACTCTGCGTCTTGCTGTAATGGGTTTGCTAGCAGCTCTAGCATGGGTAACTTTCGTTATGCTTCGCTTCGATATCGTTCTGCCAGCTGGTAAGGTAGCCATCCATTTTGCAAATAGCATTTGTGCCTTAGGTGGCTTGCTGTTAGGACCGATTGCAGGAGGGCTTGCAGGCGCCATCGGTTTATCATTAGCTGATTTGGTGAGCGGATATGCACATGCAGCCTTGCCCACATTTATCGCTAAATTCTGTATCGGTGTAATCGCTGGTTTAATCGGGCGTAAAATCTGCTTAAATCAAGCAGAAAATACTAAAGAGCAAGTGATTAAAGTAGTTATTTCTGCTGGTGTCGCTCTATTAATTTTCAACGTTTTTTTTGATCCATTCTTGCGTTACTTAATTTATCAATTACTTGGGTTTGAAAAGTCTTTGGCTAAAATGCTGGGTCTTTTCAATATGTACGTAGCAGCTTTCAATGGTGTTTCTAATACAGTTATCTTGGCTATCGTTTATCCGTTAATTCGCAGAGCGATGGGTAAAACAGACCTGTGGAAACGCCTACAAAATTTAGATTAATCGTATAAAGGAGCATTTATGTCTACACCTCATATTCAAGCTGAAATAGGTCAAATCGCTAAAGTTGTAATGATGCCTGGCGATCCTCTAAGAGCTAAATTTATTGCCGAAAAATTTTTAGAAGAGGCCAAACTAGTGACCTCTATCCGCAATGTGCTTGGATATACAGGCACTTATAAGGGTAAAGAGATAACCGTAATGGCTTCTGGCATGGGTATGCCCAGTATAGGTATCTATGCCTCCGAGTTATTTATGCACTATGGTGTGGAACAGATTATACGTTTGGGTTCATGTGGAGCATATGATCCAGCGCTAAACATTTATGATACTGTGTTGGTTACTTCTTCTTATTCGGAGTCAACTTTTGCCAAAGAAGCATTTGGTATCAAAGGTGATACTTTAATGCCAACACCTGAGTTAAATGAAGAGCTTAAAAAGACAGCTCAAAAATGCAAGATCGCTTTACGTGAAGTTGTCGCTCACTCTACCGACGTTTTCTATCGTCTAGACCCCAGCTTTAGCTTTGCCTCTTTACGTGAGCAAAAAAATACAGCTGTGGTGGAGATGGAGAGTTTTGGTTTATTTGCTGTAGCCAAACACTTCAAGAAACAAGTTGCCTGTCTTTTAACCGTCTCAGATTCACTAGTTACCAGCCAGCAATCTACGGCTCAAGAGCGCGAACAAAGTTTCACCAATATGATGAAAATTGCCTTAGAAACAGTTTAGTTGCAACTTGTAGTTTTTCCTGTTCGAAAATTGAACATGAACACCTTAGAAACCCAATTAGTTTTAGTTTTAACAGAGGCCTTAATCTCATTACAGGAGCTAATGGTAGTGGAAAAACAACGTTGATAAATATAATATCGGGGAATATTCAACAGTGTAATGGTGATATTGTTACACAAAATGGAACAATTAGATTAGTAAGTCCAAATACTAGATCTAAATTAGTGCAAACAATTGATCAAAATGTATATCTGGAAACAAGTACAATACAACAGATAATCGGGATTGAAAATGAAGAAGATATTAACAATAGCTGGAATAAGCAAGTTTTAAACGTTTTAGGTATAGATAGTTTTGTTAAATCATTAGAAAATAGCTATAAAACGGAATTATCTGAACTCAGAGGGTTATCGTTTGGAGAGATGAAGAGATTACAGTTAGGTAGATTATTCATCTCGCCCTCACCTATCCTCTGTTTGGATGAACCGTTAAATGGTTTAGACAATGTTTTAAAACAGCAATTCTTAGAAGTTTTGAGACTTGGTATGCGACAAAAAAATTGTTATCATAGCTACTCATAACGAGGAAAAATTTAAAACATTGGGATACGCCAAATTACATCTAAGTAAGTAAGGAGGATACAATGAAAAAACTAAGCCTTTTTCTTAGTGCACTATTATTGATTTCTCTAGTAGGCTGTACACAGCCGAGTAAAGACAGTGCACAGAAAACAGATTTAGCCAATCCTACGCAAACAGTTATCAGCACTACGCAGGTCAAAGATGCTAACACAGAAAAGACGCCATTAAAGGAAGCATCGATTGAGCTTTTAAGAGCCAATAATCTTTCTTATCACATGGAGTCTGATAGTTCGCTTCTAATTCAAAAGGAAGAGCCGTGGTCTTCAGGCCTGAAATTTAAATCAGCCTTTTTCAAGGATTACGATGAGCAACAATCTAAGCGTCTAGACGAGTTTGTACAAACATTCTCCTTAGCTGGTGAAGAACAAATTATTGAGCTACTAAAACAAGCTAATTACGCTGATGACCAGCTCCAGCAAGTTAAAGCTAATCTCGAAGGTCAGATTTACGAGATCTCCGGATTATCAAATTCACAAGGTAGTAGTTCTGTTGCTGGAGAGATATCCGATCCTATTGAACTACGCTACGCATTGGTCAAAAAAGCTATTGAGAATAAAACTTTATCGCCGCGTGATAAGTGGTTTGAAGTAGGCTTAGCCTTATACTTAGATACGCAATTAAGCGATAAAACAAAAGATATTGATTCGCCACGCAAACAAGAGTTTTTGAAGAATCTAAAAGACGAAACAAAAGCTTCAAGTGCGGTTACGTCTAAAGTTCAACAACAATATGTAGCTTCGGCCAAAGGACAAGAAACTCTAGACGAAAAACTGTTTATGGATACTTTGGCGGATGTTTCGGCACATGACAATACACCTATCACTGATGAAAATACTTTCCTATTGTCTGCAAAGTCTATCGATGGCAAAAAAGCAACTAGTGAGTTGACAGATCTAAATCAACTTTCACCGATCAGTTCCTATTGGTTTGTCAAACAATTAGTGGATGAATATGGTGCCGATAAGGTTTTGGCGCTACGAAATAGCTCAGAGCTCGAACTAGCAATCACAGAGTTAACGGGTCAAAATGCTCTTGAAACTTTTAAGGCACTACAGTCACAAAAATAAAGACAATCGACTTATGTTGTAGCGATATATCGATTTAAACCTTTAACATATTAACCCCGTCAAGCAAGCATCTCGACGGGGTTTTGTTTATACAAATATCTAAAGCACTAGCAGCTCAATTAATTTTGAAATCCGAAAAATACCTGATTTAATCTGTTACGGGAAAATCTATTAAGCTGCATTTTTATCAAGACGCTGAGCTTTCCGTTTTTTTACTTTTGTCACTGCCATAGTTATAACAAAGCTGAGACCTGCGATCGTGGCGCACATACCGGAGGTGCTGACGTTTAAAGTAATCGATAGCATGTAACCGACAACACTATTAAAGATCGCAAACAGGATAGTGACGATAAGCGCCTGACGCAGACGTTTAGTGATCAACAAAGCGGTGGCGGCAGGTGTTACTAAAAATGAAACAACCAAGATTGCGCCGACAATTTCAAAAGAGACCACAGCAGACAGAGAGACTAACGCGGTCAGCGAATAGTTGATCAAAGTAGCAGAAAAACCAGCCATGATAAAGGCTTCTGGATCAAAACAACTAAGTTTTAATTCCTTGTAAAACAACGTGATATAGATAGCACAAATTACGAGCATCCCTAATCCATAGACCAAGGAAATCGGCAGATATATACTAGCGATTTTCACTAAATTAAAATCAGCAAATGTTATATCTCCCATGATCACACAATCTAAATCTATGTGTACGTTGCGCAGATATTTGCTGAGCAAGATGACAGCTAAAGCAAAGAAAAAGGGGAAGATAATGCCAGTTGCGGCATCGTTGCTCGTAAAATTCTTTTGGACTAAAAATTCTATGCAGAGTACCGTCAAAACCCCGACCAAAGCGGCCATCAAAATCAAGATAGGCGATTGGAGATCAGGGACGATTAAATAGCCTAAAATTATGCCTAGTAAAACTGTGTGCGAGATGGCATCAGAGACCATCGCCATATTGCGGAGTACTAAAAAAAGTCCAGGCAAGGCGAGTGCACTAGCGATAACAATTAAAGTGAGCAAATTGAACCAGGACATTATTCACCTACCTGTTTTTTGAGTGCTTGTTTGTGAGTTTGTCTATGCCACCATTTCTTGAGTGCGCCATGCTTGCCCAGCAAGAATGAGATCAAGGTGAAGAAAGTCATCATCACGATAATCACAGGACCATTAGGAAAACCTTGCGTGGCTAAAACAGATCCTAAAAAGGCAGAAAAGCCACCGAAGAGAGCAGAGAGCAACCAAACTAAGTAAAAACGGTCTGTCCATTGCAAGGCGGCCACTGTCGGAGCTACCAACATCGAAGCGATCAAGATTGCACCGACAATTCTCAGCCCAACCGAAATCAGTGAAAGGCTGGAGATTAAGACGACGATAGAAATCAGTTGGGGGTTAAAGCCGGCCATCGCACAGAATTCTCGATCGAAGACAAATAATTTTAGTTCCTTACGAAAGGCGAGCAGTAAACAAAGATTGATTAAAGCGACGATCACAATCAATAAAACATCGCCACTGCTGGTGAAAGCTGCTTGACCAAAGATATATTTATCGAGTCCTGCCTGTGACGCAGATTGGTACTTAACATTACCTTGTATATTACTTTTTAAGACCATGCCGAGGCCAAACATCGAAGACAATACGATGGCTAAGGCGGTGTTTAAGGTAGTCTTGGAATATAAATTGAATAACTCGATTAAACCAAAACTGATTAAGCCGAACAGAATTGCTCCGAGCATGAGCAAGAGAGGGCTTCGAGATTGAAAGACCATGTAGCTCAAAATAATGCCAGGTAGGACGCTGTGACCGATGCCATCACCGATTAAAGACTGTTTTCTTAAAACACTGATTGAACCTACCATGCCAGAAATAGCACCTAACAAAACACTGCCGATGGTGGAAATCCAAAAGTTAATATCACTAAATAGATTACTCCAATTCATCATTTTTGTTCCTGCCAGTTCTGGAAGTTTTTAGCGATGATATCACCGTAGCTAGAGGTTAGATTTTCGTAATTTAGAACTTGTTTTGGTGTACCAGCAGCTACCAGGCGATGGTTCAAAAGAATTGTGTAATCGAAGATATCCGCTACGTTGTAGAGATTGTGGTGCACGACTAAGATGGTTTTACCTTGATCTCTTAAGCTTTTAAGCGTGTCGATAATCGTCTGTTCGGTCTGGATATCAACTCCTTGCAGTGGTTCGTCTAGTACTAGATATTCGGGATCTTGCGCTAAGGCTCTCGCCAAAAACACACGTTGTTTTTTTCCACCCGACAGTTCCGAGATTTGACGATCTAGATAATCCGTCATGCCGACCACTTCCAAAGAAGCTAAAGATTTTTCGCGATCCGCTTTAGTCGGACGTTTTAGCCAACCGAGATGGACGTAACGACCCATGGTCGCTACGTCCAAAACAGTGGTGGGAAAATCCCAGTTGACATTGCCTTTTTGTGGCATATATGCCAACTTAGGGCGTACTTGCTTTAAGGTTTGTCCCGCAAAAGATACCTTGCCGCTATCAGGTTTGAGCAACTGCAATATCCCTTTTAACATGGTCGTTTTACCCGCTCCGTTTGGACCTACTATCGCTGTTAATTTTCCTTTGGGAACAGTGAGCGAAACATCTGTCAGTACGGGAGTTTGACGATACGAGATATTAGCTAAATCAAATTGAATTTTGGTGCTGGGAACAGTGGAGCTACTGGGATCTGATTTTGTATCTATGGCAATTTAGCGCTTAAATCTATCGATTAATTGTTGACTAGATATATCATATTGGCACATAAAACCCTCCGATAATTTATTTTGTATAATTCATAATAAAGTACTCAGAAGACTTTGTGAGGTTATTATGTCAACTAGTTTAGTAAACTCCTTAGATTGGTTAGCCATCGGCTGTCTTTTTATTATTCCTGTTCTGTTATTGCTTGTAGCAGTGTACCAAGTGATTGTAGCGTTCAGAGTTACCAGTCAATTGCGTGCGAAAGTTGAAGAGTTTGAGACGCAACTTGCAGAATTAGGCGAGTACGAACACGATAGCATCAAGAGCTTTGCTGATTTTGTACCGAATATTAAATGGGCAGAACTAAAAGCAGTAGCGTAGTTACTACTATAAGACGCTCAAATTAAATATAACTCGCGTTGGTTGCCTGACCCAGTGAGTAGATTGACTGTAGCTGCCTTGCTAAAAGGCAAGGAAAAACGTCAAAGTAGCTTCAGCCCCATGCCTATCATCATGCTGCTTTTAGGCATTTTGAGTACTTTATTATTAGGACTTTTACCTATAGCTTTTCCGGAAAGTGTTGCACATTTATCGATTTTCTTGGTGTTAGTACCAGTGTTGATTGCTATGGTAAGTGCAATTGCTATCTATTTTGTAGCCAATAATTTAAGCAAAACAAATGAGCAACTAGTGTGTGAATTGCGTGACAGCATCAGCAAGAGTGTGCCGACCTATACAGATCACTCAGGTGCAGCTTTGTTGGTAGATAGTATGCTCAGCCCTGACTATGCCATGCGTGATACCTTAAACCAATTCGATGAAACAACCAGAAATTTAGTAGAAGGCAAACTAGTAGATAGCTTGTCACGTTCGGTGGAAGAAGTTATGCAAAAACAAGTTGTACCACCGATCGAAGCATCATCTCCTATTAAACAGAGACATAAAAAAGTTTCTTAGTTTGAAAGGCACGCATCCCGTTGAGAGAAGCTATATGGTATTGACCTATTGAGGCGTGCCGTTCTTTGGGTTGATGTTTGTTTAATACCTCATGACTATTGTGAGTTTCTGCACCTTTGAGTAAGAAGTGATAAGATCCAATCTTCCTCCACCAATGTGTGTCTACCCAGCACGGGCACAGATGCTTTCTTTACCCGAATCACACTAAACGCACCCGAACCCACAGCCACTCATTCTAAAAGCATCACGCAGTAAATACGCTCAAATTCACACACTCCAAATCTCCTAAATCCCAGTAACTACCGAGCTTTTAGGCTACTTGTCGACACTTAAGCCAACTTAGCGAAAAAATGCGTTCACGCTAGGAAAAATGCGTTCGAAATTAAAATTGTAGCGTTCTTGTTGTGGTATTAGATCCATTTATTAGGCAGGATTTCTATAAAAGAGCAGGGAGAGTCAAATTTGCCTGCTTTGCAATGGAAAGCAAACTTGACATTTACGGAATGACAGTTACACTGTATGTAAAGCTAGCTTTCCGTTATTGGAGGAGTGTAATGTGAAAAATATACTTGAAAAAATTAGGAAAGAAAAAGGAGTCACACAAGAAGAGCTTGCCAATGCGCTTGAAGTATCAAGGCAGACAGTCGGTTCTTTGGAAAACGGAAGATATAATCCATCAATTATATTGGCATTTAAAATTGCTCGGTTCTTTAATTTGGCAATTGAAGACATCTTTATTTACGAGGAGGATAAAAATGAAAAATTATAAAATATGGTACATCGTATGTTTCATTGGTATTTGTGGATTGCTTCTGATGTTTGCTTTGAAATTAAATGAAGCTATAAAAGTCGTGTTGGCTTTTGTTTCTGCAGCATGCTTATCTATTTCATGGGCGAAGATGATTCATTACAAAATGCTGGAGAAAGACCATAACTATAAAGTTAAGGCTCTGTCACAACAAATGGTTGATTTTTGACGAGAAATAGCGTATAATAATAGTAAGAAACAGTACCACCGAAGGAGGTAATTGGATATGCCTACTATCAAAGACGCATTAGATATTATCGG
>JAEWER010000018.1 GCA_023389255.1 Bacillota bacterium | reverse complement strand
TCAAATCCTTGTCTTTGAGCTCGTCTATCTTTTGTTTTAAGGCATCCTTATCCGCCTTTTCCTGCAAATTCTCAACCACATCATTGAGCTCTTTGGCTGCAGCTTCAACTTCTTCTTGAGTCACGGGATCTTTTTCACGAACACCTTGTGCCTTGGTAATGGCAGCCTCAAGATCTCCTTTGCTCTTTTTGGTTAAAGTTTCTTTATCTACATCGTTTGCTTTAGTAATAGCAGCATCTAAGTTGGTGTAATCAATTTTTTCAACAAGCTCTGTCATCGCTTCTTCGATAGCACTGCGTTTTGCATCCACATCATTTTGACTGACATTAGCATCTTCAATTAGCTTCTTACCCTCATCGATTAGAGCTTGCAGTTTCTTTACACCCTCCTCTTCATAATTACCATCGGCCAGTTTTTTCTCGGCTTCCGTAATCTTGTCTTTCAAAGCTTTCGTATTTGCTCGGCGCTGTAAATTAGCCATAGCCTCAAGCAACTCTTTCGCCTTGGCTGCAAATCTTTCTTCATTTTCCTTTTCATTAGAAGTCGTTGTATCTGCAATAAGCGCTAAGTTTTCATCATAGAGCGCAAAGAAGTTATCAAAGCTCTCTGGCGTATATTGTTGTCGGCTAAGCTTATCTAGCTTGTCCCGTTCTTCGCCGTTGACTCCCATATCATGATGAACTTGCTTAATAGCGTTTTCGTTATGGTGTTTAGTAACACGCACTTTTAACGCGGCAAATGCATCTTTTAACTTTTTGTGTGCTGCATCTATCGTTTGTTGATCATTATCTTTATTATTGGCGACTTCCTGAGCCTCTTTATAAGCTTCCACAAAGGCTGGATGGGTATCTGTAGTATATGTATCTGTATAGGATGGGACATTCTCCCAGAGTTTCAAGGTGGACTCTAATTCATGGAATTTTGCGATAGGTTTCAAATCCGAGATAGCCTGAGCCAACTCATCAGCCATTGCGTCAAGCTCTTCTGCAGAAGCATCTGACTTATCGATCAAAGCTACCGCTTTTTCTAAAATAGGCTTATATGCTTGCCATGAACTTGGCGTATAGTCGCGCAAGCCCTCTTCATCTGTTAATGGAGCGCCAATTAAGGTCACCGCTAAGCCCATGCGCTCATTTGCGCTCTGCTCGAGCTTATCAACCAAGGCCTGGAACTTTTCGTTTAGGTCTTTTACTTCAGTCGCAGTCTTTTTATCTTTGGCAAGAATTTGCTTGCCCTCTTCTACTAGGGCTTTGTATTCATCCTTATATTGTTGTAAGAAATACGGTGGATCATATGGTCCATCCGGATTTCTTTCTGCTGTATAGGTAGTGTCTCGTACAAAATTCTGCAACTTAGTCACATCAGCTTCTTCAGCATCATCTTCCTCAACTGGAGATGTTGGTGTTTCAGCAGCTGTTTTTAACTCCTGTAACAATGCTTGTTTATTGGCAGTTACATAGTTTCCCATCGTTGGATTTTCTTTATTACCAACTTCTTGGTTTATTACACCAGATCTATCAATCTTAATACTTTGAATGTCAGATTTTTTTGCTTCGTAGACTCTGGTTAGCTCATCTAAATTATTAGTACTTGCCTTCAGTTTTTCGTATTCTGCTTTGAGTTCATCTAAAAGGACTTCACGCTCAAATTCACCTAACTTTTGAAAAGCAGTTGAACGCAGAGGCTCGATAACACTGATTTGCTCACCTAGAGTATGAGCAGAGGTAATCTTTTGTTTTGCTTCATCCTCAAAAGCTTTTACCCTAGCTTTTACTTCTTCATTGGTGGCATGCTCAGACATACTATTGGTCAAGGTTTGTAAAGAGGCAATAGAGGTATCCGTAGCATCCTTAAATGTTTCAGTAAAAGCAAGTTGTTCTCGCGCATAGGCTTCTTCGACCTTTACTTTAGCATCTTCCACTGAAGTTAACTCAGTATTGACGTTGTTTAAAATTTCCCAAGCATCGTTCCAACCATATAAATACTGTTCAAAAAATCCTTGGTAACCATCTTCTAAAACAAATTTATTCTTAGCTTTGCGATTTTGCAGTTCTTGCTTAGCTGCATCTATGATCGACGAGGCTGTTTCCTCTTCTGCATAGACGTGGTCTTCTTTAGCCACCAACCCTGGTAATACATAGACTTGGCTCAGCAATAGCATTGCGACTAGCAATAAAGAGATTATTGTGAGTTTGCTCTTCTTCATGCTGAATAACTCCCTTCATATCAACGATTCATGCACTCTTTATCTAAAGTAGGTTTAATCCAGTTGCTATAAAAATATCAGCAATGTAAAAAAAAATAAACTCTTGTACAAAGTAAGTGAAATTAATAGTTCAAAACATAGCAAGATGCAAATGAAAAGGTGCGATCAATTAGATTGTTTAGCACAAAAAAAGACAGATCACTTTCCAATTCTTAAAAAAACTAGACCAAAATGCCTACAAACAAGTCACTTGACCAATAGCTATCCCGACCTTAACTGGTCGGGATGCTATTGAATCTTTGATAAAAAGCTATATAAGACTATAAAAAATTAACTTTGATAACTACTTTGCTAAGTTTATCGTCAACAAAATCATATATTTGTACACCACGGTATTCACTGCTCTTCAACTCAGCAAATTTTTCTTGTACTGCTGGGTTTATTTTTTCAGCGTAGCCGTCTGGGTTGCCAATTTCACCATTGGTAGCACTGATATGATTCAGATACAGCTTGCCATCTGCCTTGAGCGAATCAGCTAAATTCTTTTCAATGGCAGACAATTTATCTGTAACTGAAGGTCCATCCCATAAATCTTGAATAACAACTGCATCATTACCATGCCAATTAAATGCCCATTGTTTACCTTGGCGGTAGTTGACCTTGAGTTCAGGCGGAGCACATTCAAAGACTATCGCCTTGCCTCTGCACTGTCCTAACTTAGGCCAAGCTTTTTCTTCATTAGGCAGGTAAAAGAAATCAAAATAGGGGGCGAGAGCTTCCTTTATTGCTTCACCATATTCTGGGAAATCGTCTTTCTTTTCATTGGCGTTTTGGACACGCAATATCATTACTTCTGTGGAATTTTCTTGTAAAAACTGTTTAATACAGCCAAAAATATCTGTAACTGAAGCATCGCTCAACCACTCACGATGAGCTGCCATCAATGATCTGCGAATACGCAAATCGAGGAAGCGTACACCTACTTCCAGTTGCTCAGCTAAAGAAAGATTCTGTGTTTTATAATACTTCAGATCGCAAGGACCAGTCATCGTGTCGTGTGTACCTGGTATCAGCAATTGATCTATGGTTTTTTCGTCCGAAACTTGCGACATCCAATTTTTAAGATTGATAGTAGTCATTGCCTCTCACCTTCCTCGCTATGCGTTAGCTTTAGTTTGAGCATCTCGATGCTCTTTCATCTTGATCAAGATATGAGACATCACCGCCGCAACACCTACTAAGACGGCGAGACCGAAGAAAGCGTAGCTCAAACTTTTGGTGTTGGTCATCACATTCATAACCACTTGACCTGTTACATCTTTTTGATCTGGTACGATCAAGCCACCAAGTACAATGGGTGCGAGCAAAGCTGGGATATAACCTATGGTGATAGCAAAAGACATCGCTGCCGAGGAGTGTTTCTTCGGCACACCGAACTCACCGATGGGAGCATAGTAGACACCACGCACCATAAAGGTACAAGCAGCAGCTACTATCATCAAACCGATTAGGCACCACAGCATCCCATTAGAGATGAATTGATCAGTTGATGGTACATTACCTGGTGCAAATTCTTGCGGTAAGGGATTGTTAGTGTAGAAAATACAGCCGATCAAGAGCATGATCAAGGCGAGTATTATTTCGAACAATCTCATGAAATGAGCGGTAGTCTTGAATACTTTTTCAACTAATACTGTCGATACCAGAGGCAACATACGTAGAGCTATTACCACCGTGGCGAAAACAGCTGCAAAAGTTGCCTGTGCTGCATAACCTGCTTGCAGATAGCGAGCGAAGTAAGTGCCGACAGCTACGAAAGTTCCATAAATACAGAAACAGTTGATACCTGCAATCCATACTATAGGCATTTTGGCGACATGGCCGACACCCTTAAGAGCTTCCATAGTGTTAGAAGCCGACTCTTCTTCATCGTCATCACCAACTTTTTGTCCCTTAGGAACAGCGAAAAAGACAGCGAAACCAGCAACAAAAATAATGACAGTGGCTGTCACCATAATGGTTCGAGCTGAAGCTCCCATGGCCAACATTGCTGTCCAAAGCAATGAAATTAAGAAAGCGAGTAAACCACGACCAAACTCAAAGAGACCAAAAGCTGAAGCTTGGTGATCTTCTGTGGTCGAAACACGCAGAGCTTTGAAATTAGCAGGTTTGAATAACACTTCACTGAATAAGAGCATGGACAAGAAACAAATTAAGAGTACCGACATGCTCAAATGGGGGCTACTAAAAGTAATGAAAGCGGATATACCGCCTACACCTAATGTAGCTATCATCATGATCGATCTAATAGAGAAACGATCGCCAACCCATCCAAGTGCAATTGTTCCTAGTAAAATTACCAGTCCTTGCATCGAATAAAGCTGTCCAGCTTGGGCATCAGTAACACCCATAGCGGCAGGAAAATCTTTGGGTAAAGTATTGCGGATATCCCAGAAAGCATAGATCAATTGAGCATTAGCTGTGATCAGTGCAATTGTAAATAATGATGCGGGAGTAAATCCAAACTGTTTTAACCACTTATGCATACTAACTCCTTAATCGCCATCTACATGTTTCACAATAGTCAAGCATTATCGATGGCGACTTTTGTTAAATTCAGCTAATTATATACCTGCGCTATGAACCTAAACAATAAAATGATCCAATTATATTTATTCTTTTTCTACAATCAGCCCTAGATCAGTGGCAAACTTAGGGAACTATGGCTAAGGGTAAACACCAATAAAAAGGCGATAGTTACTTCACTATCGCCTTATAGTTTGCTTTCAACCAGATTTGCTGAATTTATGTTATTCTCCATTTTCCATCGGGAAATTGAGTAAGAGCTCCTACTTCTTCAGAGATCAAATTACCTGTCTTATCTTTAATAAGTATTTTTTCGTAGTAAGAATATTCGTTAGTTATCTTGTCGTCTTCAATCCCCGCTTCTATCCAAGCACAAATAAATATCTTGTCTCCATCTATGCATACAACAACTTCATTATCCTCTAATTTTATTGTGAAATGTTCTGGGTAATAACAGACAAAGCTTTCATCATGACTGATAATATGAACTTTTTCTCCTACTAGACCAATGTTATAAAGATTAACTTCATCAATTGATAAGCAAGTAACTAATTCTAACTCGACACTCGGCGACCACTTATACAAGTTAACTTTTTGGCTATCATAATCGATTTGTAAAAAGTAAATCATACCAGCATAAAACAAGGGACGTTGATAAGTGGTATTTCTTCTCTGCTCGAAAGGAACATAAACTTTATTCTCATATAAGTCGTATAGATAAAGAACAGCTCCTTTATATCCCCCGTTTTCTTGCCAATCTTTTAAGTCCCATGCATCCACAAAATCACTTAAAGCGTAGGCATAACGCGCTGTTCCATTTAGTAGTTCGGGTGTATTTCCTTCTACAATAGGTAATCGAATTATTTCCATGTCGTTCTCCTGATTTTGTGCTTGATACGTAGGTTATATCTTTTTTAGCTAATCCTTGTAAAACTTAGTACGCATTGCGTCACAATTGTTCAAAATGTCTTGCTCTGAGTTTCACAACTCAAATAAGCAGGACACGTAATATTTAGTTGTAGCTAAGAGCTACCCATACATACAACACCTCTTCATACGTCTCCTCTTGAAAGCCCCGTTTGGGGCTTTCCTCTTTTTTCGCTAGTATTTACTAAAACTCCTGCGTATATTGTTTGTATGCGCAATTCTAAACCCAAAAACAGAGATCAATCTAAGCCACTTAAGCAAGCACAAATTCTGCTTAAGACAAGCCAAAAATTGACTGTCCGAGACTTAAGCCAGAACGGTGAAGGTATTGCTGTAAGCTCAGATGTAGCAGAGTTGAAAGGTTCTTTTTTCATTGAGGATGCCTTGCCTGGTGAAGACGTGGAATTACTAGGAAGTCAAATTACTAAAAAACAAAAGATTTATAGAGTTAAAGGGGCCACTCGCTTAACGACTAGTCCTAAAAGACGTAAAGTTCCCTGTAAACATTTTACTGTTTGCGGTGGCTGTGCATGTCAGCATTTGGCTTATGAGGCACAAGTGGCTTTGAAAGAAAAACATGTTTTTGAAACCTTGAAACGCATTGGTGGTTTAAGTTTAGAAAATGTGTGTCAACCAATTATTACCAGCGAACAAGAATTTTTCTATAGAAACAATGTTCAGTATCAAGCGCAGCTTAAAACTAAGCTCCCCTTAAATGAGCAATCACTAGATGAATTTACTGATTCACTTTCTGCTACCACCCTCGCTCTAGGATTTTATAACGATAAAAGTCACAGCTTAGTTGAAATAAATAGATGCTTATTGGCTGAACCAGCTTTAGAACAATTAAAAAACTTGTGGTTAGCTTTTATTCAACAAAACAACTTCTCTTTAACCCAACTGGAGCAAATTAGCCAAGTTAGAGTGCGAAAAGGAGAAGAACTTTTGTTTAATCTCTGTCTGAATAGTCCTAAAAAAGAGAACGTAAAGTTTTGGCTCAATAAAGTAGGTGATTTTGTAAATTACGCCCAACTAGAATTGGTTACAACAGAAAATATCGATAAGCCACTACCATCTATTTGTGCCTACGTGCAAACTGGCGATACGGTTTACCCCGCAACTCAACTAAAGACCATTAGCCAGCACTTAGGTGAGATAGTCTACCAACTAGATGCAAGCTCTTTTTTTCAGGTAAACAGTAAAACTGCAGAAAAACTAGTAAATGCTGTTTGCCAATGGGTAAAAGATTATTTGCGTGATTTGTTTGAAAGAGAGCGTCCTGCACACTACAAAGTCCTAGATTTATATTGTGGTATCGGTACTTTTGCCTTACAGATTTATAATCACCTGAAGCAATTATCATCTTTGACAGACACTGAATTGACAATTGAAGGAATTGAATTAAATCCTCGAGCGATTGAATTGGCAAAACAAAATGCTAGCCTAAACAGCATACCAGTCAAATTTGCTGTTGCTTCAGCCGAAAATTTAAGTGCTACCACACTAAAGGGCTATCAATTAGTTATCGTTGATCCTCCTCGTCGAGGTCTTACACCTCAACTCTGCAAGCAATTATTAGCAGCTCACCAAGGTATTCTTGTCTATGTATCCTGCAACCCCGCTACCCTAGCTCGCGATTTGAAAATTTTGACAGAGGGCTTTCAAGTAGAGTTGGTACAGCCTGTAGATCTCTTTCCCCAAACGATGCACGTGGAGACGGTGTGTTTGATGACGCGGGTTCGGTAGCGGAAAGCCTTGTTTATTAGGGGTTTTGCGTGGGTTAATTTTGGTGAGATTGTGCTTCGAAGGCTGTTTGACTGTTCAGGGAAACCGGTCAACAGGTTTTCGGAGCGAAAGGATCGGAGGGTTGAGTCATCGATTTTGCTTTTGACGTTTTTCAGTGGGTGAGATTGATGAATAGGGCTTTTGAGCTAGGAAAATGTAGAGGGATTTAGACGAACGAGATGTAAGAAGGAGGAAATATGAATTTAGACGAGTTGAGAGATGATTTAATCATCAAACAGAAAAAGGGATTACCTTTTATTTTGGCTTCTGTTGTGATCTGGCTTTTGATTACAATCGTTGCCATCTTAAATATATCAATCGAAACCAAAAATATTTTGGTTTTTTGTTGCTCAACGCCGATGCTTCCTATTTCATGGATTATCGGCAAGAAAGTTGGAGTGGATCTCTTTGATAAAAAGAATGCGCTCGGACAATTGGCATTCCTTTTCACAATGAATCAAATGCTGTACTTATTGATCGTTATGTGGGTGTTTGCTGCCGTACCTGAAAAGATGATCATGGTATACGCGATGGTCTTTGGAGCACACTTGCTTCCCTATTCATGGGTGTATAAATCAAAAGCATACCGAATTTTTGCCATTGTTATTCCGACACTGTCTCTTATCTTAGGGAATGTTTTCAACGGAGTTGTCGTTGCAGGAACTT
>JAEWER010000001.1 GCA_023389255.1 Bacillota bacterium | reverse complement strand
ACTAATGCTCTACATGTAGTGCAAGAACTGGGATTAGATGTGCCTGTTTTTGCTGGTTGCGCTGGACCGATGGTCAGAGATAAACAAGTGATTGCTGACGATATTCACGGCGTTTCTGGCTTAGATGGACCTGAGTTTGAACCGCTTCAGATCAAGCCTGAGACTAAACATGCGGTGCAGTTTATTATTGATACTCTTCGTGCATCGGATGGAGATATAACCCTAGTACCCACTGGCCCTATGACCAATATTGCTATGGCGATGCGCCTGGCACCAGATATCGTAGAAAAAATCGAACAAATTGTGTTCATGGGTGGCGCCTATCAGTTGGGCAATATTACGCCAGCAGCTGAGTTCAATATTTACGCTGATGCAGAAGCTGCCCACGTAGTGTTTAAGTGTGGACGCCCCTTAGTGATGATGGGTCTAGATTTAACTAGACAAGCGTTGTGTTATCCGAGCATCGTAGAGCAGATGCGCAAACTACAAAACCCTGCCTCTAAACTGTTTGCTGAGATTATGACTTTCTTTAACCAAACACAGAAAGCTGTTTTTGGTTGGGAGGGTGGACCTCTCCACGATCCTACCTGTATTGCCTGGTTGATCGATCCTAGTTGCATTGAGTTAAAGGATATGTACGCCACAGTTGAGATCAGAAGCGAGGCTTGTTATGGCAGAACTCTCTGTGATTTCTTTGGTGTACAAGATAAGCCTGCTAATGTCCAGGTTGCTACCAAGTTGAATGCAGATAAATTTTGGCAGATCGTAGAAAGTTGCTTAAAACAGTATGCCTAAACAAATTACTGATCAATTAAAACAAGTTTTAGAGAACAAACAAGGCGAGTACCTAGAAATACTAAAAGAATTAATTGCTTGTGATACGCAGGTATTAGGCCATGGCATTGCCGGAGGCAAAGAAATTAATGGCCAGCAATATTTAGAAAAGCTTTTTGAGCGTATGGGCGCCGATAGTGTTGAGCGAGATCAGATGGATGAAGCTCTCTTAGAAGAGGCTTACCAGCGCTATCACGAAGGTAATCTAGGACATGTGCAAACCGACCGTTTCAACTTATACGCAAAATTCAAAGGCAAGCAAAATAAAAGTCTATTGTTCAATGGACACATAGATACTATGCCACCGGGAGAGCTAGAACTATGGCGTAGCAATCCATGGCAAGCTGAGGTGCGAGATGGGCGTATTTATGGCTTAGGTGCGGCTGATATGAAAGGTGGTTTGCTGGCTAGTATTTTGGCAGTAAAGCTATTGCAAGATGCCGGTATCGAGTTGCCGATTGATGTTAAATACGCTGTTGTTGTAGATGAAGAAGGTGGCGGTAATGGTTCGATTCAAGCTGCGCTCAATGGGCAAAAAGCAGAAGGTGTCATAGTCTGTGAACCCACTAATCGTGAGTTGATTGTAGCTAATATGGCTTTCGTTTTTTTCAAGGTGGAAGTAGAGGGCAAAAGTTGTCACTCTGGAGCCAAGTGGGAAGGCGTTAGTGCCATCGAAAAAGCAATGCTATTGATGCAAGAAATCAAGGAATTAGAACATGAGTGGCTTCTTAGATATCGCCATCCACTCCTGCCGTCTCCTAGTCAAAACTTTGGTGTCATTACTGGTGGAACAGCTGGCTCTAGCATTCCAGATTATTGTTGCTTTCAGACTTGTGTGCACTACTTGCCCAGCATGTCTAGGGACGAAGTGATTAAAGAATATCAAGAACGCATTCTCGAAAGAGCGAAAGCAGATCCTTGGTTAAGAGATCATCTCCCTAAAATTGAAATTTATCAAGAAGGTGGTGGCTTTGAGATCGACGCTAATGAACCTTTACCTAGAGCAATGCGTGAGGCTTGGCAAAGAGCAATAGGGCAAGAAATGCCTGTGGTGGCAAGTCCGTGTGGCTGTGATTGTAGAAGCTGGGCAAAGATTGCAAGCTGTCCTGTAATTCAATGTGGTCCGGGAGAACTTAAAGATTGTCATACACCCAATGAATCTTTAGAGATTGCTCAATTTTTTGAGTATATCTTGGCTTATGCCGAGTTGATTTTGTGCTGGTAAGAATAAGACATAGATAATGTGCGCAACAATTGTGCATTACTAAGAGAGAAATAACCAATTAAAGAAAGAGGTATAGCATGGCTAAGAAAGTTTTAATTGCAGGTGAGTCCTGGTTCATTTACATGACGCACGTTAAAGGGTTTGATACCTTCTATACGGCAAAGTATGAGGAGGGGGTAGAACCTCTGCGCAAAGCGTTTATCAATAATGGTATCGAAGTGAGTTACTTGCCTAACCACTTGGTTGCGGAACAATTTCCGAATACTCTAGAAGAATTAAAGCAGTACGATTGCATTATTTTCTCAGACATGGGTGCTAATACAGTGTTACTGTCTAACGATGTATTCGAACGTGGACAACGCCGTCCTGATCGTTTAGCGTTGGTCAAAGAATACGTAGAGCAAGGCGGTTCTTTCATGATGGTTGGTGGCTACATGTCATTTGCAGGCATAGATGCTAAAGCTCGTTTTGGTCAAACAGCTATTGCCGATATTTTGCCAGTTGCCTGCTTAGATATTGACGATAGGGTAGAAACTCCCCAAGGTGTAACGCCTACAGTCGTTAAAGAGCATCCGGTCTTAGCAGGACTGAACGATTGGCCTCATTTCTTAGGCTATAACAAGACTAAGCCGATTGCTGAGGGCGAAGTTTTGATGAATATTGGTGAAGATCCGTTTATTGCTGTAAGAAAAGTTGGTAAGGGTAAGACAGCAGTATTCACTTCCGATTGTGCGCCACATTGGGGTAGCCCCGAATTTGTTGCTTGGGAAAATTATGACAAGTTGTGGGGTAATCTCTTTAGCTATTTGACTGAGTAAGAGTGCAGTTAAATATTGGATTGTTACTAAGGTTTTCGCCCGGGCGAAAACCTTTTTTTACGACCATTTTTACTGATTTGCTATTGGTATTTAGGGATGCAAATGAAGTAGTTTGTGGCTAGTTTAGAACCCTTATTAGCGTTAAAATGTCCCTAAATAATACTGAGTAATCTCAGATGGTTGTGAGGTAGGAATATGATTACACAAGCTGCTAAGGATCGATGTCGGGGTATTTTGTTAGCTGAGCTAATTCCAGCACTGGGTTGTACCGAGCCAATTTCTTTGGCGCTTGCAGGCGCAAAAGCAAAAGAAGTTTTAGCCGAAGAACCAAAACAAATAACCGTTTTCTGCAGTGGTAATATCATCAAAAATGTTATGGGTGTAACCATTCCTAACTCAGGCGGTCATAAAGGCGTTTTAATGGCAGTAGCACTAGGTGTAGCTGTCGGTGATGGTAGCGCTGAGCTTGAGGTTTTAAGCCAGGTTTCAGATGAACAAAGAGACCGTGCCAGACAACTAATTGAGAGTGGCATTATTGATATTCAATTAGCTAAAGGTGTGGCTAATCTGTATATCCGAGTGGAAATGCAAGGTGCTAAGCATCAATGTTTAGTAGAGCTACAAAACCATCATAAGGATTTTCGTCGTATTGAAGTGGATGGTGAATTGATTACGGGCACAATTTTGGAAGAAAAGGTTACGGAGAGTGCAAACGCCAAGAATGATTTGAGCGAGAACTCTGTAATCAGCCCTATGAGTGATGAAGATCTCGCCATCATTAATCTACATACTATTATTGAATTTGCGGATAGTCTTGATTTTACTAACCCAGAAGATAAAGCATTACAAGATTTATTACAGAAACAAGTAGAGTGTAACTCTGCCATTGCTCAAGCAGGAATTGAACAAGCTTTTGGTGCGCAAATTGGTAGAACAAAGCTAGCGATGGGCGATAAGCATAAAGCTGAAACTAGGGCAGTAGCTTATGCGGCGGCTGGATCTGATGCGCGCATGAATGGTTGCTCCATGCCTGTTGTCATCAACTGTGGTTCAGGTAACCAAGGCATAACTGTAAGTCTGCCAGTATATGAGTTTTATAAGCAAAAGCAAGACAAATATGGGCAAGAAAAGTTGTATCGAGCTTTAGCTGTTGCCAATTTAGTAGCTATTTATCAGAAGATGTTTATCGGTAGATTATCTGCTTTCTGTGGTGTTTTAAGTGCGGCAGCAGCTTCTGGTGCAGGTATAGGCTATCTCAAAGATATGGGAGAAGAGGCTATTGGCAATATTTTAACTAATACTCTTGCCACCGCAGGTGGTATGGTATGCGACGGTGCGAAATCTTCTTGTGCCTCTAAAATTGCTATTAGCGTAGAAAATATGGTTATGGCTTTGCGGATGGCAGAAGCGGGACATACTTTTAAACCAGGTGATGGAATAGTAGGTCAAACCATTGAGGAAACGATTAGAAATGTCGGTCATATGGCGCACCAGGGTATGTTCGAAACAGATATTGAAATCTTAAATATCATGTTAGGTAAGACTAAAACCTACAGTACGAATGAACGCTCTAATGAATATCCAGGCCCAGTGTGTTAAGGTTATTGGCAGACTAATAGAAGGAAAGAAATTGATGAAAAAAAGAGTTATTTGTCTACTTTGCCTGGTAGCAGTGCTATTTGTGGCTATAGTTGGCTGTAAAAATCTAAGCAAAGAAACTGAACATACAGCTAAGGGAACAATATTGAATTTCAATCCGCAGGATTTCACAGTACCGACAACTCAAGGCACACAGGTAGCCACCACGGTTAAAACTCCCACGGCAGCACCAACTACACAAATTGCAACCACTGCTCAAGTGACAGAGGCCAATGTGAATCAAGCAGAAAGCGTTGAAACTACTACAGGTGAGTAGAGACGAATAGAGAAGCAAAGCAAAAAAGACATCTAAGAGATGTCTTTTTTAGTTCTAAGCTAATTTTAAGTAGCGGTAAACGGTGGGGGTGGAACAATTGAGCTCTGCTGCAACAAATTGAATGGCGCCTTTTCGGCTAAAGAAACCGTGTTGATTTAATAGCTTAACTAAACTCCTACGCTCAGTAGTAGTGAGCTGGGCGTTATAGCGTAGCTTCGCAACCGTAGCCCCATAACGACTGTGTGCATACTGACCTAATATCTGTTCAAATTCTTGTTTTAATGAGTGTTCTTGTGCTCCCAAATATTGATAGGGAAGTGCTGAGCTCTGCACTTTAAGTTGTTCACTTGTAGATAGTTTATCTGCAACAGAAGATATAGATTCGTTTATTATTTCAAGATCAGACTCTAAGTTATTTATTTCACCCGTATTGCGTTGTCCTAGGACATACTCTAATGGATGTATTAAATCGAAGATTTGCTGTTGTAATTGATGGAATTTACTGTCATCAAAATTTAATGCCAATAGACCCTCAACTTTTTGTTGTTGGTTGCGCAATATTAGTACCGAAGAACGAATTTGTCTTGGTGGGTTATCTAGCTTAGTACAAATATTCACTAAACTTTGCCGTTCTAACAAGCCGTTTTGCAACCAAAAGCGTATGGTTGGGGAGCAAGCATCACCTACAGTGCGACCGCTTAGTTCACCATTGGCAATAGCGATAATCTGAAAATCATTCTTGGCATCGTAGAGTACAACTTCATAGGACGGTCCAAGGGACCGTCCTAAAAAACTCACTACATTGCTAAATTGTGTAAGTAGAGCTGACTGGCGCATAATTATCACTTTTAGATTAATACGAGCTTAACCTATTCCTTTAAAGACAATACCGAGAATTATAACAACAAGTGCTAGTGGACAAAATACGTACTTGCCTATCCAGGGAACTAAAGGATTCAAAGTGTGCTTATGTCCTTTCTGCATTTCGCTTGAAGCCTTATCAATTCCGAATACCCAGTAGAGCATTACGGCTGCGAGCAAAGCGCCAACAGGAATAACGTAGATCGACAGTATATCCATCCACTCACCTACAATTCCTTCGATGCAAACGGCGATAGCAGTACCGACTACAGCGATAGTGATGGTGGCTTTAGCTCTGCTCAAATTAAACATTTCTTGCATTGTAGCTATGGGTGCTTCGAAGAGATTAACCAATGAAGTTAAACCAGCAAAGAGAACAGCAACAAAGAAAATAATCATGAAGATCTGACCAAAAGCTAGTTCTTGGAAAATCATAGGCATGGTGATGAACATCAGCGGAGGACCAGCACTTAGCTTATCGAAACCTAGTAGAGCGGTACAAGCAGGAATGATAACCATAGCAGCCAACATGGCGGCAATACTATCAAAAATGCAGATCAACCTAGCAGAATAGAGTATATCTTCATCTGATTTGAAGTATGAGCCGTAGATTAGGGTGCCGTTGCCAGCCAAAGACAAGGAGAAGAAAGCCTGTCCCATAGCGAATACCCAAGTCATCGGTTGTGCTAGGAGAGACCAATCGGGATAGAACATATAGCGATAGCCCTCTTCAGCACCAGGAATAAATGAAATACGTACAGCTAAAATAATGAATAAGAGGAAGAATGCGGGCATCATGAATTTGTTTAAGCGCTCGATACCAGCAGAGACACCAGCTGTCATAACTAAGAAGGTTACAACTAAGGCTAACAAGTGCCATGGTACGACACCGAAAGCACCAGCAATTTTGCCAAAATACTCTCCTGTATCTGGTACGTGATAAGCAGCTCCTGTAAATGAGTTAAAGGTATAGTGGAAAATCCAACCCATAACTACTGAATAGCCGATGGCAATACAGAGAGAGCCGATTACGGGAATCATACCTAGAACTTTGCCGATGGTTGGATTTTTGCCACGGCTTTGTAAGGCTTGACTAAAGGCACCAATAGGACCATTTCTAGTCATACGACCTAAAGTTATCTCTTCGACTACACCTGAATAACCCAAGATTATTACCCAAATGATGTAGGCGATTAAGAAAGCGCCACCACCACCTTTACCTAGACGTAAAGGGAATAACCAAATATTACCCATTCCGACGGCGGAACCGATACAGGCCATAATAAAGCCCCAACGACTTTTGAAAGTATCACGTTTTTCCATAAAAACACCTCAAAGATAAATGAGTGCGCTCGTGCGCACTCATTTAGACATGTTATTTATCTTCAGCGATCGGCTCTAAAGAGGCTTGGAAGTGGCGCAAAATCGGTGGTTCCCACGTGATGTGGTAGCCACGTTTAATTTCGCTAGCACGCTTCTTAATCTCGATTAAAGCATCTGCTATTACATCCATATGTGCTTGTGTATAAGTTCTTCTGGGAATCGCTAAGCGAGTAAATTCAAAATCTGCATGCAATTGCTCACCTGTGTCTGGATCGTTGCCTAACATATAGGAACCGATATCACAAGCTCTGATACCTGCTTCTTTATAAAGTTCGATTGCCAAGACTTGACCAGGAAATTCATAGTAAGGGATGTGTGGGAACATTTTTGCTGCATCGACGAAAACACCGTGACCACCAGCAGGGCTTTGATAAGCGATTCCAGCATCATCCAAACGTGAGGCTAAGTATTCAACTTGACCGATACGATAACGCAGATAATCTTCGTTTACACCTTCCATCATACCGACGGCGAGTGCATCTAGATCACGTCCGTTCAAACCACCATAGGTGAAAAAGCCTTCGTAACTGATGCAATTAGCTTTCACTTTCATGATCAACTCTTCGTTGTTTTCTCGAATGCCAATAACGCCACCCATATTGACGATAGTATCTTTTTTAGCTGACATGGTGAAAGTGTCTGCGTAGGAGAACATCTCTTGTACGATATCTTTGATGCTCTTATCGGCGTAGCCCTCTTCATCACGTTTGATGAAGTAAGCATTTTCCGCATAGCGGGCGGCATCAATATTGAAATGGATATTGTATTTTTTACAGATGGAGCTGGTTTCACGTATGTTCTGCATGGAAACAGGCTGACCGCCAGCTGAGTTGTTGGTGATGGTCATCACGATCATACCTACATTTTCAGCACCTTTTTCCCTGATTAGTTCTTCGAGTTTGGCAACATCCATATTACCTTTGAATTTAGCTCTAATCTCAGGATTTTTTGCTTCTTCTACGACACAGTCAATCGCTCTGGCGCCAGCTAGTTCAACGTGAGCTCGGGTAGTATCGAAAAACATGTTAGAGATTGATACTTTGCCTTCGTTTAGCAGTAAGGGGAACAATACTTTTTCGGCAGCACGTCCCTGGTGGACAGGGCAGAACCAACTGTAGTTAAAGATATCTTTTAAGACTTCCATAAAATGGAAATAGCTAGTAGCTCCAGCATAGGATTCGTCGCCCATCATCATTGCTGACCACTGCGCTTGGCTCATGGCGTTAGTACCAGAATCGGTTAACAAATCGATATAAACATCTTCAGCTTTGAGATTGAATAGATTGTACTTAGCTTCCTTAATCTTAGCTTCGCGCTCTTCGGCAGTTAAGATTTTCAAAGGTTCTACCATTTTGATACGGAAAGGTTCTGCAACATATTTTTTAGCCATATATCCTCCTTGCTATTCTCAGACAACTTAAATCGCTGAGAAATAGCCTTATCACTTGATAACTTTTTATCACTCTAAACTGCTTAATGCTAGTTATAGATAGCAAAATATACTTAAATAACATAAAAATAATGGCTAAATTATGCAGTTTGCACAAATATAGATCTGGAGAAAATCTTTAAGATTTTCCGCTTGTATCTTTTAGACAATAGGCATATTTTTTTAATATCGCTAACGTTTGGAGAAGTTATATGGGGATTTTTCTCTTACAAGGTATCTTGCTTGTTATCTTAAGCGTAATTGATCGCTTATATCTAGCCAAAACACGAGAAGTATTTAACCATGCTGACACTTCAAGTAGTACAGCAACTACAGTCAGTGCCTTTGCTTGGCTAAAATCTTTAGCTTTGGCTTATAACAGTAATCTTGTGGCAACTCTGCTGTATATTTTTACTCTGGGCTATTTATATCGTTGGTCCTTAGCTTGGCATACGTATCTGCTCTATAGTGCCTGTACGGTAGTAGTATTTTTGCTATTGATCACGGGACGAGATATTTACCAACGTATTTGTACTAAAAGAAAGTTAGAGTACAGATATATTCAGAAGAAATTACCAGCAGTCAGAGGAATTGTTTGGGCAATTGTAGGTGCTATTCTTTGCTTTTTGATAGCCTTATGCTTTTTTGTGCCTAGATGGTTTAGTGGCTATTTTGGTATTTTGACCGCAGATCAATTTATCTTCTTAATTACAGACGGTGGCGGTGATGCGACTGCAGATGCTAATGCTCAAGTAGCAAACTTCATGATAGCACCCGTTTTTGGATTAACATTATTTGGTTTAGAGTTAGGCTTGTTGCGCAAGCGCAAAAGAGTGCTCTATGAGGAAAGCGACAAGTTCAGACGCCGATTAGGTGCGCAGGGATTAGCGCTGATTATTGCTTGATTATTGCTTGGTACATCGATGGTATATGCCTGCCAAAAATTACCGCTGTATACCATTGCTCGTAATAGTTTTCAGGCATCTACCTTTATAGAAGATCATTACGTCGAACCGAAAAATGTAGTTAAGTTTCCTGCTAAACAAAGAAATTTGATCCATATCTACATGGAGTCGGTGGAAAACTCTTACTACGATCGAGCTAATGGTGGCTATAAAGAACGTAGTCTAATGCCGAAGTTGGCAGAATTAAATCGTGAGAATATTCATTTCTCTAATAGTAATTTCGAGTTTGGCGGTCCGCATCAGACTTTTGGGGCAGCGCATTCGATAGCCAGCATGCTCAATTTTGGCGCAGGCATACCCATGAAAACGAATTTGCAACGTGGTACAGCAGAATCTATGCTCTATCCGCAGTTTACGACTGTGGGTGACTTGCTTAAGAGTCAAGGGTATAACACAGAAATTATGTTAGGCGCACAAGCCAAGTGGGGAGGCTTAGGAGATTACTATCGTAAGCATGGAGATTTTAAGGTTTTTGATTTAGATTATGCGAGAAAAAATGGCTACGTAGATCCAGATTATAAAGTTTGGTGGGGCTATGAAGACGATAAACTCTATGAATTTGCAAAAGAAGAACTACTTCGCCTAGCTAAAGAAAATAAACCTTTTTACTTCATTTTAGAAAATGCTGATACTCACTTCCCGGCAGGATATGTATCGCCTAAGATGCAAGAAAAACCGTTTGAAGAACAATACGCTAACGTGATTTTCTACTCGCAAGCTGAGGTGGTGAAGTTCGTTAACTGGATCAAAAAACAAGATTTTTATGCTAATACAACTATCTTAATTACGGGCGATCACCGCTCCATGGATAAGGATTTCTTCGCCGATTGGGATCCCAACTATGAACGAACCGTGGTTAATATGTACATTAATTCAGTTCTAGATATGCCACCGCGCACCAAAACGCATCAACGAGATTTTGCACCTTTCGATATTTTCCCGACAACTTTAGCTGCTATCGGTGCTCAAATTGAAGGTGAAAGAGCTGGTTTAGGCACTAATCTCTTTTCGGACAAACCTACGTTGGTAGAAGAATTGGGCTTGGATAAAGTTAATGATGAACTTGCGAGACCATCAAAATTTTATCTCGACAACTCCAAGATTGAATAAATATAGCGAAACATGTGCAGATGGTAGATAATAAGAAAAAAGCTAAAACGGAGGTTGCTATGAATGTTTGGCACGATGTGGATCCGTCCTTAATCAGTCCTGAAAGTTTTATGTCTGTTATCGAGATCCCCAGTGGAAGCAAGAAGAAATATGAGCTAGACAAAAAAACAGGTCTCTTAAAATTGGATCGCATTTTGTATACCTCGACCCACTATCCAGCAAACTATGGTTTTATTCCACGTACTTTTGCTGATGACTACGATCCTCTGGACGTGCTAGTTATCTGTCAAGTTGATTTAGATCCACTAGTAATGGTGGATTGTTATCCGATCGGCGTTATTCGCATGATCGATGGCGAAGAGATTGACGATAAGATTATCGCAGTTCCACGCCATGATCCTAACTACAACTATTTAACGGACCTGAGTGAATTACCGCCTCACATGATGGCAGAATTCATGCATTTCTTTGAAGTGTATAAGAGCTTAGAACATAAAAATACAACCACCAGTGAAGCCTTGGGTAGAGCTGATGCTGAGCGCATCATTGCTTCTTGTATGGATAATTATCTAGTGCATTTCTGTGGCAAAGTAGCGGAGGCAGAGATTGATGATAGAACATCAAGAACAAGGCAACTCATTGCCAAAGCTAGATGCAGAAATCCAAGAGAAGAAAAACAAAAAGTAGAAACTTCTGAAGACAAAGAGAAATAGAGCTATGCTGTTGGTTTATCATTACCCCAAATGTTCTACCTGCCAGAAAGCACTGCATTTTCTCAAAGAACGAGATGTAGAGGTAGTGGCCAAATCAATTACCGAAGAAACACCTACTAAAGATGAGTTGAGAGTGTTTTGGCAGAAAAGCGGGTTAGAACTTAAGCGTTTCTTCAACACCAGCGGTATGAAATATCGTGAGTTGGGACTAAAGGATAAGTTAGCTAAGATGTCAGAAGATGAACAGTTAACTTTGCTAGCATCAGATGGAATGCTGATTAAAAGACCATTGTTAATTGCAGATCATGTTGTATTGACAGGATTTAAGCAAGATAAATGGGAGAAAATAATCGAAGAGTTAAACGATAAGTAAGGAATATTTACCTGATTACAACTCAAACTAAAATTCATATAAGTTAATATCCCCGTTGCTCCTAACTGAAGCAAAGGGGATGTTTAAATTAAATAAATTTACGATCGTAGAGCAGGGCAGATATCAACACGACAAAACATGAGCCTGCGTTGTGTACTAGAGCACCACTGGTGGGATCTAATAGACCAGCAATAGAAAGTATTATTGCCAGGAAATTGATTAGCATGGATAAGCTGATACTAAATTTGATTGTTTTTCTAGTAGCATTCGCTAAGCGTTTGAGATACGGTAAGCGACTTAGATCATCGCTCATCAGTGCTATATCGGCAGAATCAATTGCTATATCACTTCCCATTTTACCCATAGCGATACTGACATCGGCAGTTTTGAGAGCAGGAGCGTCGTTGATACCATCACCTATCATGCAAACAGTCTGATCTTGTTTTATGTTATGCAAATAACTCACCTTATCTTCAGGTAGCAAGTTGGCGTAATAATGGTCGATACCTACTTCTTTAGCTAGACATGAAGCGGTGTTGGGATTATCGCCAGTTAAGAGAACAGCATCAGTTGATAGTGCTTTTAATTTGCTGATTACAGATTTAGTTTCGGGTCTTATACTGTCAGCTAAAGCGATGATGCCGATGCATTCAGCATTTGTAGCTAGGTATAAAATGGCTTTTCCCTGCTTAGTTAAAAGATCAGCTTGCTGTTTAGCTTTATCGCTAAGTTTAATGCTGTTTTGCTCTAATAAGTGCAGATTGCCACACCAATACTGTTGTTTGTTCAGTGTGGCGCTCAGCCCTTGCCCAGGATGCAAAGTGAAAGAGCTGGTATTGCTCAGTACAAGTTGTTTGCTCTGAGCTAGATTGACAATTGCTTTAGCTAAAGGGTGCTCACTTTTGCTTTCCAGTGATGCCACTAATTGCAAGAGTTCATCGGCTGATTGTTGCTTGAGACAAATAATATCGCTCACAACCAGCTTGCCGGAGGTCAGTGTACCAGTTTTATCAAAGCAGATTAAATCAATTTTCCCCATGGTTTCTAGGGCAACACCAGATTTGATGATCACGCCATGTTTGCTAGCTTGTGCAATGGCCGCCATGATGGCAGTAGGAGTGGCTAGAACGAGTGCACAGGGACAAAAAACAACTAAAATAGTTACTGACTTCGTTAAACTTTGGGTGAACAAGTATACTAAGATAGCTAAGGTTAGAGAGGCGGGCACGAGAAAACTTGCCCAACGATCAGCTAGCCGTTGCATGTGCGCCTGTTTCTTATCAGCTTCTTGCACTAGACGAATTAATTTCTGCAAGGAACTATTTTCACCAATATGTGTAGTTTTAACGTCTATTGAGCCGACTGTGTTCAGCGTACCAGCAAACACACGATCACCGATTTGCTTATCTACAGGTAATGATTCACCCGTTAGTACGGCTTGGTTTACGGAAGTTGTACCAGAGATTACTTCGCCATCAACTGGAATTGTTTCTCCGGGCAAAATGCGTACGATATCACCTAATTGTAGTTTGGCGGTGTCTATCTGCTCACTAGTTTGATTTGCTTGTCCGTAATTTAGCAGGCGTATGGCGGTGCTAGGTGCTAGTTCCAGTAATTTCCCCAAACCCTTTTGTGCACGTTTGGCTGTCATATTTTCTAGAATTGCACCAATAGCCATGATAAAAGCCACTTCACCAGCTGCAAACAGATCACCGATGGCTATTGCTGCTAACATAGCAATAGTAATCAGTAAGGCAGAAGAAATTTTACTGATACCTTTGCCTAGCGCCAGACGCTGACAAGCGCTGTGGACAAGAGGTAACCCACTCAATATGATTGTTATCCAAGCTGGATCAATAGGAAGATTTAACAATTCTTTAGATCTCAGAAAGCTGAGCAAGAGCATCAAGCCGGCTACAACAGTACAAGGAGTAGCTGCTAGCCTGAGCATAAGTTGGTTTAGCCAACTTTCATGGCTGAAAAGATATGCATTTAATTTTGTTAGAGAATTATTTTGCACGCTAGCCTCCTTGTTGATTCGAACGCACTAAAGTGAACAGGTTGTTCTCTAACGTTAGTGTTGTTTGTTAAGATATTCAATGTACAATTATTCCTAAATGTTCATTTACGAACAAAAGCAGATAATTGTTCAGACAAGAAAGATGAGAGAGGTAGCTGTGGATAGAAGAAAAGCCAAAACACGCAGGGCTATTTTTCAAGCTTTTATAGATTTACTAGCAGAAAAAAGTTTTAATCAACTAACGGTACAGGATATTATTGATCGGGCAGATGTTGGTCGTACAACTTTTTATGCACATTTTGAGACGAAAGACGATCTGTTACGTGAGCTATGCGAGGAATTGTTTACACATATTTTGGCGAGTGCTAAGGATCAGTGTCATCACTGTGCACATCCCCACAGAGATAGCAGTCTGAATGTATTCTGTCATCTTTTGCATCACTTAGCGGAAAACGATAACCACGTTTTGCAACTTCTAGTGTGTAACAGTCGAGAGTTATTCCTGCGTTATTTCAAGGAAAGTCTAAAAGAACTGATTAAATTATTTCAGACGAGCGATTACAACAAGCAGCAATCCGTGCCTGAAGATTTTATGGTTAATCATATTGCCAGTAGCTTTGTGGAAATGATCTTGTGGTGGAGCACAAGTGGGCGTAAAGAAAAGCCAGAACAATTGGATGCTTATTTTCGAGCCGTTATTGAACCTATTTTGTAGTAAAAATTGTTAACTATCACAAGAAAATATTTGGCTAGAAATCCATAAGGTAAGCCTATGATAATTTTAAGATATTAGAATAAAAAATAAAACAATCAGCATTTGATCTCTAAAATACACTCGTACATCAATTAAGGAGGACGTATGTATACAGGTTTAATTGCTGGTATGTTACTGGCGTTTGTTATGAAACGTAGTCGACTATGTTTTGCAGGTGGTCTACGAGATATTTACTTTAAGCGCAAGCTAGCAGGTCTCGCTATTTTGTTTATTGTGTTTGCGTTGCAAGGTGCGATTTTCTTTTCGCTAGCTAAGGCTGGTATTGTGCCAGGACCTAAGGATGATGTTACTTTTTCTCTTACAGCTACGATGGTAGGTGCTTTTATTTTTGGTTTTGGTGCTATTTTAGCTAACGGTTGTACAGTCTCGATGTTGATGAAGGTTGGGGATGGCAGATTTAATGGTGTTGTCGGTTTACTGTCATTTTTTATTTTCGTGTTAGCTTCTAAAAATGGCCTGTTCACTGAATTCATTAAGAAATGGCAGAAACAACATTTAATTAGTGACAACTATGGTGCTAATTATTTTAATTTCTTTTGGTTATTCTACTTGCTCCTGGGAGTAGTAGCTGTGATATTAGTGGTGCGTGCTCTCAAAAACACTCCTAAACCAAAATATTCACTACCTGCTCGTTACACTGGTATAAAGCATATTTTATTGGAAAAGAACTGGCATAAGTATGTTGCAGCTTTAATCATCGGCGTTGCCGCTGGCTTAAGCTTTTACTTGAGCCATATTGCAGGTAGAACTGGCAGTTGGGGAATTACCACGCCAACATATTCTTGGATCAATGCTTTTACCACCACTGAGCCCAAACTTAGTTGGGCAAGCTTTTTCGTCTTGGGAATTGTCGTAGGAGCTTTTTTAACCGCTCTAGTTTCAGGAGAGTTGAGCTTAAAAGTTGGTAATGCACAAAGTGTAGCAAGGCAGGTAATAGGTGGAGCACTAATGGCTTTTGGTGCTGTTTTAGCAAAAGGTTGCTTGGTTGGTTTTGGTATGACGGGTTTAGCTCAAGCTTCACTACAAAGTCTGATCGGCATAATTTTCATTACGTTTGGTCTGTGGTTTGGTGCTTGGTTTGTCTATAAGCGAACCTACAATTAACAAATTAATCTAAGGAGGAATTATGTCCATTAAATTAGACACTATTGGTTGGGATTGTCCGTTACCGCTCTTGGAGCTGAAAAAGGCATTAAAAACAATAGAAAAAGGTGAACAAATAGAGCTTACTTTTTCTTGCCCTGAAGCTGTTGTAGATATTCCTGGTTTCTGTGAAGAGGCAGGTCACGAAGTATTGGAATACGAGAAGTATGGCAACAAAGGCTGGCGAATCGTAGTGCGGAAATAAGACAAATCTGTTTCTGCATGAAGCAAAAGAGAAAGCTATAAATAAAGCGCCCAGACTTCTAACTGGGCGCTTTTTGTTAGATTTTAGTAGCAAGAAGCGTAAATCCGTTTAATTACTTGCTTTAGCTGTGAATACATCGGATTTGAGAGGTCCTATATTCAGGTTAAAGACACTGAACTGATTGATGAACAGCAAAGCAGTAGCCAAAGATGCCGTAGCTGTTAACATAGATGTGCTTGTGTCTAAAAATCTATGGCCACAGAAGTAGTAGTATTCAGCTTGTCCTCTATGGGAGTTAATGAGTAAGGTTAAAGTTACCAAGAGAACAATTTGCAGAATACAGTTTATTTTTTCCCAAGTATAAGAGTTTCGCCAAATTTCCTTGTTTGCAGGCAAGTTGAAAATAAAAAATACACGTTTTTTAGAGCCTTGCTGCTGTAACCACGCTTTTCTCTTATTTGCTAACAGACAGTAATTCTTAATGTAAATCGTAATTAAAACAAACACATACCCTACATATATATAGATAAGAGTATTGCTGAAATTACTTTTAACCCAGCTGTTATATACCCAAGGTGAAAACAATATGCACATAACGAAGCACACAATGGTTTCCGTGATAATAGCTAGAGTTAAAACTTTATTGAAAACATTTGCTTTGCTCATGGTGCACCTCCTTTATCGAGTGCAAACTTTAATAGCGATAAAGTCTTTTATAACAAACTGGATATGAACCGGTTTCATTCGGTTCTATCTCCATTTTTACGCCTGTTATTTTTCCCTGTAAAATCATCTTCGCTGATTCGCGCCACCAACTTAAAGATTGGTAAGATACTAGTTCAACCAAAGTACCAACAATGCTTACAACACCTGTAATAACGTTGGTTTTATCTATAAGTGATAGGGCTTCATTTAAGATAGGCGAAGACATTGCTTTATTAATGTACTGTATCCACCTATGTCTTTTTTCTTCACAATCTAACATTTGTAGAACTTCTTTTTTGGTAAAATAAGAAACTTCTTTTTTTGCTTTGTCCTGGAAACTTGATCTCGCTAAGGCTAATTGGTGGTTTAGGAATTCAGTGTTTTTAGTGAATTCTTAAATTCATTAGCTTTACTTTGTGGAACTGAGACTACAATTGTTTCTTTATCATTTTGTGATAAAACAACATCTACCATCTTAGGCTCGCCTGTACTTGTAGCACGGTGTGGGTCAAGGAGGGTTGGAACTGATTTCGCCAACAAGATATTGGTTGGTGCTAAAGCTATCAGTAATACTAAGAAAACCGATAAAGCTATCAAATTATGCTTTTTCATAATTTCAACCGCCATTATGAAGATGCTGTAATTATACTCCTGCATATATAAACTAAACGCATAAATATTCACTTCTCTATAAATCACAAAAATATGAGAAAACTATAGTGCAGATTAACAACAAGCACTAAGCTACTAAGAACCAGCTAAGCAGGAGAAAGAGTTTAGAAGTAGTAAGCAATGATGCTAGAGAAGGTGAAAATTTATCAGTTACATACAATCGCAATCAATTAGTTAATTTTTATTTCCGTTGTTTTACTTGCAAGAAGAGCAAAGTTGGATATAGAATAAATGCGAATGCAAAGCGTTCGCAAAAGCGAAACATACAATCTCTATTGAGATCTGCTTTCTCTCACTTATGAACGCTAATTTATATTAGAGGAGTATAGTCATGATCCTAGATCAAATTCTGAAAATCGTTTCAGTCATCGTATCCATCGTGATGTTGGCAGTTTCTGTTATCGGCGGCTTTCTGCACAAAGACAGCAAAACCAATATCACAACTGAGATAAAGAAAGGTGAAATTAGCACCACGGTTACAACCGAAAAGCAACCAGCCCCAGTTGCGCTAGAAGTTGAAACAACCGAAGAAGCACCTACCAAAGACTCTGCCCCCAGCGTACTGGTAGGAACTGATACCGATAGCCAAGTGGCCATTGAAGATGATTTTATTGGTTTAAGCTTTACAACCCAACTTGTCAATCAACAAGGCTTAACTCTCGCAGGGCATAAAGTCTCCCTGTTTGACGTAACCGATGAACGTTTCTTTGTTGCAGAGCAAGAGACCAATGCTTATGGTGAAGCGACCTTTAGCTTGTTGCCTGTTGAACGCAATTACTCTGTGTTCATCGATGGTGAACCTATGGGTTACACTTTTAGAAATAGTGAGCCAGTAGCAATGGGACGCACATTTGTACTAGATCAAGAGATCACAGGTTCAGCCAATAGAGCTGACTTTGCACAAGAACCGGCCATTGTTACAGTCTATGACCAAAACGGTGAGCCAGTTGCAGACCAAACAGTTGCCTTGATGAGTTCAGGCAAGGAACTTGCGCAAGCCACCACAGATGCCAAGGGTCAGGTTTCTTTTAAACAAGTCTATCAAGGTGTTTACTATGATTTAACTCTTAACGGAGAAGTAGTGCAAAACTTTGCCAGAAGTGGCGAAAATACTTCTCTATACACATATGTTGAGGCTAATGAAGAAAAGTCAGAACCTGTAGTTGCAGATGGAAACAAGGGCGAAGTGAGATTTGAAGCAACGGCTATCAACGATGAATACCATACTTTATCTGATGTAGAAGTAGCTCTTTATGACATTACTTATAGCAGTGAATTAGTAGCTAAGGGTGTCACCAATGAGCAAGGAGTTGTAGCTTTTACTGGCTTAAAAACTAGCCATAACTACAGTGTGATGATCAATGGTGATTTTGTAGGCTATACCTTCAGAAGCAGTGAAGACAAGGCAAGCTTAGCTCATACATTTACTATCCAAAGTTGTGATAGTAAAGAAGGAGATAAGGTAAAAACTGTAAGTAGTACGGTTAATGTTGCTAACGCAGATGATATTGCATTAGCAGGTAAAACGGTCAGCTTGATGCGTCAAGGTCAAGTAGTTGCAACAGCCACCACCAATGAAC
Organism: Bacillota bacterium; assembly: GCA_023389255.1. Lineage (GTDB taxonomy): Bacteria > Bacillota > Clostridia > Saccharofermentanales > DTU023 > JAEWER01. The sequence goes on along the minus strand of JAEWER010000001.1, from coordinate 20,662 downwards.
AAGGTAATGCACAATTGAGCAATCTAATTATTGGTGAATTCTACGATATTTATGTTGATGGTACTTCAGTGAACAACTTCGTACAAGGCGGTTCTAATCAGTCAGTATTTATCGCTGAGTAGTATCTATTCTCTCCACCTAAAAGACCTACCATTAAAATGGTAGGTCTTTTAGTATGTAAAAAGCCAGAGCAATTGCTCTGGCTTTAATCTATAGAGTTAGTTGGTAAATTATAGAGCGCCGTCTTGTTTAGCCATGTGTAGCAATAATTCAACAGTACGGTTGGAGTAACCCCACTCATTGTCGTACCAAGAAACAACTTTGAAGAAGCGTTTTTCGCCTTTCAGGTTGTTTTGTAAAGTTGCTTTTGAATCGTAAATTGAAGAATGATCATCGTGGATGATATCGGTTGAAACCAGATCTTCATCAGTGTAGCCTAAGATGCCTTTCAGATAGGTTTCAGATGCTTTTTTCATCAAGCTGTCGATCTCTTCGATTGAAGTGTCACGCTTAGCGGTGAAAGTTAAGTCAACTGCTGAACCAGTGGCGGTAGGCACACGGAAGCTCATACCAGTCATGATGCCATCAACTTCAGGTAAAACTTGACCTACAGCCTTAGCTGCACCAGTGGTTGAAGGAATGATGTTGATGCCAGCAGCTCTGCCACCACGCCAGTCTTTGTTGGAAGGACCATCAACGACTTTTTGGGTTGCGGTGTAGGAGTGTACAGTGGTCATCAGACCTTTTTCCACGCCGATTCCCTCTTTTAATAAAACGTGAACTAAGGGAGCTAAGCAGTTAGTTGTGCAGGAGGCGTTAGAAACTAAGTTGTGTTTTGCACTGTCATATTGGTCGTCGTTAACGCCCATAACGATCAGCTTAACTTCGCCCTTACCAGGAGCGGAGATAACAACTTTCTTTGCACCTGCTTCTAAGTGACCTTTAGCTTTATCTGAGTGAGTGAACAGACCAGTTGACTCGACAACATAATCAACGCCCAATTTACCCCAAGGCAGATCAGCAGGATTGCGCTCTGCCATTACGCAACGGATTTTGTGTTTACCGTCAATTACCAAAACATCATCAGCCTCTACATCAGCTGAGCTCTTTTCGGTGGTGACTTTACCGGGGAATTTACCTTGAACTGAATCATATTTGATTTGATATGCGAAATATTTAGCATCGGTGCTGACATCAGCTACTGCTACCAAATCGATTTCGCTACCCAGCAAACCTTTGCTGTACATGGCTTGGAAAACCATACGTCCGATACGACCGAAGCCGTTAATACCGACTTTAATTGCCATAAAATAGCCTCCTAAAAATGCTGTAATAACATACATGTCATCGCCTAAAAGCGAACTCGTCGAAATTTTATCTAACCAGTTGTCTAGGCAACAGTGCTATTTTATTAAATTACATTTATAAAGACAAATAAACGATAGTAATGTCACCAGAACTACCGCCGTTTATAATCGGATGGTTGCATAATGTGCGCTAGATCATTGTTAAAGTAACAGAGTTCACGTACAAAAGAAGATTAGAAATGGCAGTATTTGTACTTTCTTTAGATTTTACAATTGTTAACTGTCTACAATCTTATTGAACAATTAAGGGGATCGATATGAAAACATCAACTGATGTCAATACAAAGAATTTGTGGGGATTTCCCCAGTTATCGCTCAGAGCATTATGTCTCAGCGCGCTAGGATCAATTTTGATCACAGCCAGCTCGATGTATGTAGCTTTGCGCATGAGTGCATTGCCTTGGCCGACTGTGTTTGTAGCCATTTTAAGCATGGCAGTTTTGCGTTTGTTAGGTAAAACGAATATTCATGAAATCAATATTGCTAAGACTGGTATGTCAGCAGGTGCGATGATTGCAGGTGGTGTTGCCTTTACGCTACCCGGGCTCTGGCTAACAGGCATTTTTCAACCTTTTGATTCGTCTAAAGAAACATTGCAACAATGGTTGATACCGAAGTTTTTTCCCATTTTAGGTGTCACTTTAGCAGGAACCTTGCTCGGAACCTTACTTTGCTGGTTGCTGCGGCATTTCTACTTAGCCCGTCTAAAACTAGATTATCCGATAGGTCAAGCTGCTGGTGAAACGTTGAAAGCAGCTGAAGCTGGTGGTTCTTCTGCAAAGACTATGTTCGGTAGCTTAGGTTTTGCTACTCTGTTCACTATTTTGCGTGATGCACCCGCTACTTTTGGTGGTAATACACTTATGCCAGCAAGATTTAGTAGTAATATCAGAGGATTCAGTGTTGGCTTAGAATACTCACCCATGGCGATTGCCATCGGTTACCTAATCGGTTTTCCGGCTACCTTGTATTGGTTCTTAGGTGCAATTCTTTCACAGTGGTTAATTCTTAATCTAGCCGTACAGTGGGGGTGGTTCGCTAGTGCCGAACTAGCTTCCAGCTTTAACTTCACTGCTGCTGTCGGTTTGATGGTTGGTGCTGGTTGCGGTATCGTCTTACATTTCATCTATACCTTATTGCGCAATAAGCAAATTGCGACCGAAACAACCGAGAGCGAGAATTTAGCTAAGTTGAAGAGTACCGGTAAAGCTACTTCGATTTTGCGTGTTGCTTTACTCGTTTTAGCATACGGACTCATCTTATTCTCTGGACTGCCTTGGTATGTGGGTATCTTGCTTTGTGTGGGTGTTGCTTTTGCGACAGCGATGTCGGCTACCATTACGGGTCAAACAGGTGTTAATCCGATGGAAATATTTGCCATCATCGTCCTTTTGTTTGTGCGCATCTTCTGTGATGTAGAACCGTATATCGCTCTGCTAGTAACAGGGGTGGTAGCAGTCGCCTGTGGCTACGCTGGCGATTTGATGAATGACTACAAAGCTGGTGTTATGTTACAAACTGATCCCAATTCTCAGATGGTTTCAGAAATTGTTGGCGGTGTAGTTGGTGCTTTTGTAGCTGTTTTAGGACTATTTGCTATCATTTATCAATACGGTGGTGTAGGTGGCGACACAGGGTTAACTGCCGTTCAGGCTCAAACCGTTACTACTATGGTATCTGGTATAGGTGATCAGACAGTATTTTTCAGCAGTCTGGCAGTAGGTTGTGTGCTATTCCTATGTAAAGTTCCTGCCATGATTATCGGCATTGGTATGCTGCTAGGTATGCCTATGTCAACTGCAGTATTTGTGGGTGGTGTAGCACAATTGATAGTAAAGAGACTTGCGCTCAAGCAAGAACAATCAACATTAGAACATAATGGACAACTAGTTGCGGCCGGCTTGCTCGGTGGTGAGGGTATCACAGGAACGGTGCTCGCAATTCTATCAATGATTTTGGGGTAACTATGCAGGATTTAAAGATTTTTGTAAATTTACCAGATTTTAATTTTGATCCCCAAAATGATCGAGATATCTTGACCATTGCTGGCTATGCTCGCATGGCACATGCAGATGATATTCCTTTTCAAGTTATCTCTTTTCAAAACAATCCCAGTGCTTTTTTACAAGAGCCAGAGGTGGATCGTTTGCTCGAAGAGATTGGCGATGAGGCAATGCCCATTACTTTAGTCAATGGTGAAGTAAAAGCAAGTGGCAGATATCCCAGCAAACAAGAGTTGGAAGACATTTTGGGTACGGAACTATTAGAAGTAAATGTGGAGCGAGAAGCTATGATGCAAAAAGCGCTTTCACAGATGGCTGCCTATGCCGAGGGTGGCTGTGGTTGCGATGCAGGTGCCTGTGGCTCCTGTGCAGGTTGTTTCTAGTAGCTGATAACTCTGACACTTAGAATTTGCACGAGTGAGGTGAGTAGTGATGCGACCAGATTATTTATATGAATATGCTGAGCCTAAAAAAGAAAGCGTGGCATTGCGATTTATCTGCGTACTTTTACTATTCTTATACCTCGCTTTAACTGTGTGGATTTTGCTCTTTAAGTTCGAAAATCCCAAGGCGCTGAACTTGCAAGAAAGCGTTAATCCGCGCTTGATGGACTATTTGCAAAATAAAGATTTGGCTGGTAGAGAGATTATATTCAATGCCAAACCTCTAGCCACCATTAATAAAATGATCGACTTATTAGGCGATAGTGATTACAGAAGATGGGCATTGCTCAATTTAGCTGGCAACATTATCGCCTTTATCCCTTTAGGTATTTTGGTACCTTTTGTCAAAGGTGGCAAACGCTATATCTTACTTACTTTAACTTTCATAATTTTGCTCACCTTAGGTATTGAGGGTACACAGTTATATACAGGCTGGGGCGTGTTTGACGTCGATGATTTGTTGCTTAATTTCTGTGGTGGAATCATCGGTCTGCTCCTTTTTGTTTTTTGCCAACTAATTTTTGGCTATGGATTTAACAGACGACAAATTGATGTGAGTAGACGAGTTTCCAATAGTCTACCACCAGCCAGAAGACGGTCACCTAAAGTTAAGGAGCCGACTTTGCTACAAACACTGATGACCAAGGATAAAGCGCTAGAACAGGAGCTTGATCCTAGATTCTATGATCCAGGCTATACCCGTTACAACGATAACTATGACTATTCATACGATTATTCAGAAGGTGATTATGTGGGAGCTGAAACTGCATATGAAACAGAGTATGAATATACTTATGACTATGATCATGACTACAACTATGACTACGATTACGACTATTATTACCAATATGAAGAATATGCGCCTGCTAACGACACTCCAGCGAGTGAGATGCAGGGAAAACGTATAGTAGAACAGAGAAATTTAACGCAATCTAAACGTTATAGAGATCGTCCATTAAATGTTAAGCGTGTAAAACCACTACAATATAAAGTAAAAACAAGAGAGGTCAGCCACGATGGAGTGGATTGAAGTATTTAAAGCAGTTTTGTACGGAATCATTGAGGGCATTACGGAATGGCTTCCCATTAGTAGTACAGGCCATTTAATCATCCTAGAAAAGATGGTGCCTCTCAACATGTCGGATCAATTCATCGAAATGTTTCGTGTAGTTATTCAGCTCGGTGCCATTTTGGCAGTGGTCGTGATGTATTGGCACAAAATTTGGCCAGTACGTCGTTTGCCTAAGCAAGCTACGGGAGCAGGTGGAAAGCTGATCATTCGTCCCGACGTTATGTCAATGTGGGGTAAAATTGTGGTAGCGTGTGTGCCCGCAGGTATTGTTGGTGTATTGTTTGATGATCAGATAGATGCTCTCTTTTATAATTACACTACCGTTGCCATTATGCTTATTATTATTGGTATGGCATTTTTTGCTGTAGAGAATTACATTCAGCGAAGTCAAGCTAAGGTTGTGGATCTCTCGGAAATAACTTGGTTGATGGCTGTAACCATAGGTATGTTCCAATTGTTAGCAGCTGTTCTGCCAGGAACTTCACGCTCGGGAGCAACTATTTTGGGCGGAATTCTGATTGGCTTAACAAGAGCTGTAGCTGCGGAGTTCACTTTCTTCTTAGCTATCCCAGTAATGTTTGGTGCTTCGTTGCTGAAATTGCTCAAACTTCATTTCGCTTTGAGTGGTATGGAAGCCTTAGTGTTGTTCATCGGCATGGCTGTGAGTTTTGTGGTTTCATACTATGCAATCACTTTCCTGATGCGTTACATCAAACGCCATGATTTCAAGCCTTTTGGCTACTACCGTATCGCATTGGGCATTTTGGTGTTAGTACTATTTAGTTTTGTGCTCTAGTGTTATAATTCTACTGTTTTGCAAGTAAAATTCTGAGTTGACTACACTCAGTTAGTGGAGGATATATGTCATCAAAAGTTGAATTACTAGATAACGGCATGGCGGTTTTAACCGTTGAAGTTGATGTCGATACTTTTAAACAGGCAATGAAAGAAGCCTATAAGCGTAATGCTAAACATTTTAATTATCCTGGTTTCCGTAAAGGTAAAGCTCCCATGCAATTGGTGCTAAACACCTATGGCGAAAGCGTTCTTTATGATGCAGCTTTCGATATTTGTGCTCAGCCTGCTTACGAAGAAGCTCTCAAAGAGCAAAACCAAGAGCCCTACTCAACTCCACAAGTTGATATTGTTGAAATCGGCATGGATAAAGGTGTTAAATTCACTGCTGAATATGCTCTGAAGCCAGAAGTTGAATTGGGCGAATACAAAGGAGTTACCGCTTATTGTCCGCCCACAGAAGTGACTGATGAGCAAGTTGATCAACGCATTGAGCGTGAGCGTGAAAAAGTATCTCGTATCGTAACTGTAACCGATCGTAATGTAGAAAAAGATGACATGGTTAACATCAATTACTCTGGCTCAATCGATGGCGAGAAATTTGATGGTGGTACGGGAGATAACTACGATCTCAAAATTGGTTCGGGTACTTTTATTCCTGGGTTCGAAGATCAGTTGATCGGCCATGCCACAGGCGATGAAGTTGAGGTTAAAGTAACTTTCCCTGAGGATTATCACGCCAAAGAGTTGGCTGGCAAAGAAGCTATTTTTGCTACAAAAATCAACGAAATCAAAGTGCGTGAATTACCCGATCTAGACGATGAGTTCGTAAAAGATGTTAGCGAAGATTGCGATACTTTAGAACAATATAAAGAAAGCATCCGCCAAGAATTAGCTGAATCACAAAACAAATATGCTGAGATGCAATTTAAAGAGAATGCTCTGAAAGTGGCAGTGGATAATGCCAAAATGAACATTCCTGAAGTTGTGGTAGTGGATGAAATGCGCCGTATGTTGCGTGAACAAGAGCAACAAATGCGTCAACAAGGTTTCACCTTGGATCAATACCTCAGCATTATGGGCATGAAAAAAGAAGATTACATGCTGACTTTGCGTGAACCTGCTAACTACAGATTGCGTTCACTCTTGGTGATCGACAAAATTGCTGAAGTTGAGAAGATGGAAGCAACAGATGAAGATTACGAGAAGTACTTCACCAACATGTCAGAAATGTACAAGCAACCTTTGGATAAAATCAAAGAACAATTTGATAACGAGCGCATGCGTGAATATCTTAAAGAAGATATTATGCGTACCAAAGTCAGTGACTTCGTAATGGAAAACGCAGTTAAGACGGATGTTGAACCCAAAACTGAACATGTGCATGATGAAAACTGTGGCTGCGCAGATAAGGAAGAACATTGTGCCTGTGAAGCAGAGCATGGAGATCATCCTGAAGAGTGCGAATGCGAATGTCACAAGGAAGAAAAGAAAGTAGCTAAACCTAAGAAGAAAGCAACTAAGAAAACTGCTAAAACTGAAGACAAAGCTACAAAAAAAACTACGAAAAAGACCACTAAAAAAGCTAAAGAGGAAGCCCCTGAAGCTTAAGAGTAAAGTGCTTGAAGTTTAAGGTCGGTTAGCCTCGCAGAGGTTAACCGTCCTTTCGTTTATTTACTGAATTTTCCAAAGAGCAGAAAGGAAAAGAGATGAAACTGACTTCGATTACAAATATGCAAAAATCAATTAAAACGATGTCTGAACGTGAGTTGCGCAATGCATTTGTACCGATGGTAATTGAGCAAACCAATCGAGGTGAACGTTCATTTGATATTTACTCACGTTTGCTTGAAGAGCGGATCATCATGATGTGTGATGAGTTTAACGCTTATACAGCTCAATCAATTACCGCTCAGCTGTTGTTCCTGGAGCATAAGGATCCGAACAAAGATATTCAGTTATATATCAATAGTCCTGGTGGTGAGATCAGTAGCGGTATTATGGTCTATGACACCATGCAATACATCAAATGTGATGTGCAAACAATTTGCTGCGGTATGGCAGCTAGCATGGGTGCTGTGATCTTAGCTGGTGGTACGAAAGGCAAGCGTTTTGCGCTACCACATGCTGAAGTTATGATTCACCAACCCTTAGGTGGCGCACAAGGACAGGCTACAGATATTCTGATCAATGCGGAGCATATCCGTAAATGGCGTGAAACTTTGAATCGTATTTTAGCTGAACGTTCAGGTCAGCCCATTGAAAAGGTAGAACGTGACACGGAGAGAGACCATTGGTTATCTGCCACCGAAGCCTTAGATTACGGTTTGATTGATAAAGTTATTGACCCTCGTCAGCTAGCAGATAACTAACTGTAACGCCCTCAAAGCAGGGCGTATTTTGTAGGGTATAAGAGGAATATGGCTAAGAAAGATAAAGAAAAAGATCAAGCTAAGCTTGAACAAACTATAGAGACAAAACAGACGCCTGAAATTTCGCTGGAACCATTGCTGGAAAAAGACACAGAACAAGCAGGTGATAATACAGGTAAAGAGCAGAGCGTAGCGGATGTAAAAAGCACCGATCAGACACAGTCACGTTGTTCATTTTGTGGAAGAAGACAGGATGAATGTGAACAACTTTATGCTGGACAGAATGCCTTTATCTGTGATGATTGCGTTGACTTATGCGTTTATCTTGATGATCTTGTTCATAGTAATACTGAATATGACGAAGAAGATGACGATGACAATGATAGTGAGGACTACGAATATAGTGACAACGATCCTTTCACTGATGAAGATTTTCGTTCTGAGATTGTACGCTTAGTGCAAGGTAATTTATATGCGCAACTAGATAATAAAAAAACTACGAAAAAGCAAGAAAAAAAAGCCAATGATATGGCAGTAAATCAGCTGACTCCGAGAGAGATTCACGCTGAATTGGATAAATATGTTATCGGACAAAATCGTGCCAAAAAGACTTTGGCGGTAGCAGTTTATAACCACTACAAACGATTGGAGCTAATGAGCCAGGATAACTCAAAATTTGCCGATGTTGAATTAGCCAAGTCAAATATCTTGCTTTTAGGTCCTACTGGTTGTGGCAAAACATTATTAGCACAAAGTTTGGCACGCATGTTGCATGTACCCATCGCTATCTGTGATGCTACGGCACTTACAGAAGCAGGCTATGTGGGAGAAGATGTAGAAAATATCTTGCTCCATTTGATTAACAACGCTAATGGTAATATTAAAGCTGCCGAGAGAGGCATCATTTATGTGGATGAAATCGATAAGATTTCCCGCAGAGGAGATAATCCCTCCATCACTCGAGATGTGAGTGGTGAAGGCGTGCAACAAGCACTGCTCAAGATTTTAGAGGGTACTGTAGCCAATGTGCCACCGCAGGCAGGTCGTAAACATCCACATCAAGAATTTTTACAGATTGATACAACCAATATTCTCTTTATTTTAGGTGGTGCCTTTGCTGGTATCGAAAAAATAATTGGCGATCGCTTGGACAATAAATCGATCGGTTTTGGTGCTAATGTTGAGGGATACGATGCCAAAAAGCGCGGGGAAGCATTACAACATGTGACGCCTCAGGACTTGCTAAAGTTTGGTTTAATTCCCGAGTTTGTGGGACGTGTGCCGGTAGTGGTACCGCTTGAAGGATTAGACAAGGATGCGTTAGAACGTATTATCCAAGAGCCAAAGAATGCTCTTCTGAAACAATACCAAAAGCTTTTAGCGATGGATGGAGTGGAATTAGAATTCACTAAAGAAGCCATTGGGGCGATAGCAGATAAAGCGCTGGCGCTTAAAACAGGAGCACGTGGTCTGAGAGCGATAGTCGAAAATTTGATGCTAGATGTAATGTATGAAATACCCTCGCTAGAGGATATTGTAAAAGTTGTAATCGATGCAGATAATATCGAAAACAACACTAAGCCTAAGTATCTGAAGCGTGCTGAATTAGAACCTACAGCATAAAAGAATAGCTTTGTTTTAACAAAAGTCGGTTGGTGCCGACTTTTGTTGTTAATTGTCAGAAGATTCTGCAGAACAAGTCAAAGATACGCCATACTAATGACTAGGAGGAATTATGTACAGAGTGCGAGTACACGACTTGAAATTTGTAAGCTGTAGAACTTGGGTTGGCTTAGATGCTGAAACAGGTGTTCCCCTGGTTATTAAGCCTGTGGAACTTCACCGTTCGCAAGAAGTGATTCGTGTTCTCCACGATAATAGAATTACAGGCATTCCTCACGTGATGGGACTAACAATGACGGCTGTAGGACCAAGTGTTGCCTATCGTTGGATAAGTGGCGATTCTTTGACAGATAAAAAACGAGATGAAAAAGAAGCGAGTCAGCTAATTGCTTCCATGCTGTTACTGCTAGAACGTGTTTCTATGGTTGCACAGAGAGAATTTGTGCACGGTGATCTAAAGTTGCAACATTTTATACGTACAGGCAGTGGCCAATTAGCTTTAACAGATCTGACAACTAGTTATTTTTATCCGCATCATCAAGTGGAGAAGAAGAAAAAAATCCAAGGCACATCTGCATATTTAGCGCCAGAGATCAAAAAGGGAGAACTGAGCGCAACTGCTGATCTCTATAGCTTGGCGCTGATCTGGTTGAGTATGTTGGCAGGTAAACCTGTTTATTGTCTTAATTTGCAACAAATTCAAACAGTGTTAGGCAGTGTGGATACGTTGCAACAACAATGCTTGCAAAACTGGCTCAATAATGATCCGCAAAAGCGGGATAAAGAACTATTTTGGAAACGCAAGTAGAAAGTTAACTGGTCTTAAGAATGCATCAGACATTGCAATATCTACGAGCATATCGCAAGCAATTAGTTTTGGGCCCTAGTTTCAAATTTGCTGAAGCTGTACTTGAACTCATTGTTCCTTTATTGGTAGCACGCATGATCAATTTAGGTGTGTTGACTGGTGATATGCACAAAATCTGGCTGTATGGTGGTATCAGCTTTACCTTAGCAGTATCTGGCATGGTTTGTGCAGTTATTTGCCAGTACATGGCTTCGGTAACCTCTCAGGGCTATGGCACAAAACTGAGAAATGCCTTGCTAGAAAAGATTTTACATCTGCCACAGAGTGCAGTTGATCAACTAGGGACTTCCTCCTTGGCTGTACGCTGTACGACTGATGTTCAGCTGTTGCAACAAGCAGTAGCGATGCTGATTCGGCTGGTGGTGCGTGCTCCCTTCTTATGTTTAGGAAGCTTGGTGATGGCGATCAGTCTAAATTGGCGTTTAGCAACAGTATTTGTGGTAGTTTTACTACTTTTTGCTACCTTGCTTTGGCTGATTATGCGCTATACGCTCCCTCTATATAGTGAGACACGTAAACAGACCGATGGCTTAGTTTTGCGTTTGCGAGAGCTATTACAGGGTGTGAGAATTATCCGTGCACTCGGTAAAGAAAATCAACGTACAGAAGAGTTTGAGATTCTAAATACTGATTTGACTCAGCTCAATCAACGCATTGGTAAAGTTTCCACCTTGCTTAATCCAGCGACACAACTATTGCTTAATTTTGCAGCTATAGGCGTGTTGTTTTTAGCCTCTAACGAATTGAGATGGGGACGGACAAATGTTGGTGAGCTAGTAGCATTTATCAATTACTTAGGCATGATGTTACTAGCGTTATCAGTGGTTGCCAATCTGATTATTTTGTTTACCAAAGCGTATAGTGCTGCCTTGCGGATAGAGGCAGTATTAATGCAAGAAGAGCGCCAAAATCTGACGGTGGAAGCAAGTGATGCATTGGCTGATCTTGTTTATCCAGGAGAAAAGTCAGATGAATTAGCTAAACCATTGATCAAGCGTGCGCAAACAGATGCATATGCGGTTGAATTTAAAGACGTTACTTTTGCCTATCCGCAGGAAAATACTGATAAAAAAAGTGCCAAACCACTCTTTCAGAATTTTAGTTTTGCCTTGAGAGATGGTGAAAACTTAGGCGTAATTGGCCCGACGGGAGCAGGTAAGAGCAGTATAGCTAAACTACTTGTGCGAGAGTATTTACCGCAAGCAGGTGTTATTAAATATCAAGGCAAAGATATAAGTAAAGATTTAAGTGAAGACGAACTACTAAAGTTTATTCAATTAGTACCGCAACAAGCCACCTTGTTTAAGGGAACGATCAAGCAGAATTTATTGCTCGGCAATACAAGGAATGTCACAGATACAGAGTTATGGCAATATCTGAAACTAGCAGAAGCGGATCAGTTTGTAGAACAGAAAGCAAAAGGTTTAGAAAGTGAAGTAGCGTTAGGTGGTAGAAATTTTTCAGGCGGACAAAAACAACGTTTATGTCTTGCACGCACCTTGCTACGCCATCCACAATTGCTGATTTTAGATGACAGTTCTAGTGCACTTGATTATGTCACTGATGCCAAAATCTGGCACAAATTAACCCATTTTTCAGATATGCAGTTGATAGTTATCAGCCAGCGCATCAATACAGTCCGTAGATGTCAACGCATCTTAGTCCTTGATAATGGTTGTATTTGTGGCTTTGGTACACACGAACAATTACTCAACACGTGTCAGGTATATCAGCAGATCTATGAATCACAAAGACAAGTAGATTGTTTAGATGCAGGAGGAGAAGATGCCGAAAAGCAATAACTCCAAGGGAACATTACGCCGTCTGTATCGCTACTTGCAACAGCACCGCATCCTACTAGGCAGTGTTTTGATTTTTGCTTTATCAGGTAATATCTGCTTGCTCTTAGGTCCTAAATTGATAGGACAAGCAATAGATTTATTAGCTCATAACCAGGGCAGACTGGTTAGAGAATTTTGGTCATTATGTTTACTCTTATTGCTACTCTTTGTGGTGGGATTCATAACACAATGGCTAATGCAGAGCCTGACTGTTAAGCTCTCAGCTAAAGTAGCTAAAAAATTGCGACAAGATTTCTATGAGCACATAAATAAATTGCCGTTAGCTTATTTTGATCGAAATTCACATGGTAAATTAACTAGTCTAATCAGTACCGATATTGAGCAAATCAATGATGGTTTAGTAGCAGGATTGCCACAACTTTTTTCTGGTTTAGTTACCTTAGTTGGTTCTATCTATTTAATGTTTAGTATCGAGGCACATACTACATTGCTCCTGTTGGTATTGACTCCCATTAGTTTTCTTATTTCTGGTACTGTAGCTAAATTGAGTAGAGAACAATATCAACTTGAAGCCAAGCAAAGAGGAACATTGAACGGCTTAGCAGAAGAGATAATTTCTAATCATTCATTGATCAGAACTCTGCAAGCAGGAGAGAGCGGAAGCTATAATCTGCTATCTCAATATCAACAAGAGAATGCTCAGTTATATGTGCATGGACAAAAAGCGCAATTTTATTCTTCACTTACCAATCCGTTGACTCGACTAGTTAATGCAAGCACCTATATATTGATTGGCACATTAGCTTCTTATTATGCGCTCTCAGGCAAAATTACAGTTGGTGCCATAGCAGGATTATTGACGTATGCTAATCAATTTTCTAAACCCATCAACGAGATAACCGCTGTTACTACCCAGTTACAGGCAGCCATTGCCTCAGCTACAGAAGTATTTCATGTGCTTGATGCAACGCCGTTACCACTAGAAGAAAATCTAAAAGATTTACAGATTACGCAAGGTGCAGTGGAGTTTGAGCATGTGGAATTTGCCTATACGTCAGACCACCCGCTGATCACAGATCTTAATTTGAGCATTGCTCCAGGAAGCAAAGTTGCCATAGTTGGTAGTACAGGAGCGGGTAAAACAACCCTAGTCAATCTGCTGATGCGTTTTTATGATCTGGTTGGTGGACGCATTCTGATTGATGGACAAGATATTGCCCAGGTATCGAGAAGGAGCCTACGTCAACAAGTAGGTATGGTTTTACAAGATATTTGGTTATTCAAGGGAACGATTGCAGAAAATATTTGTTTTGCTTTACCGCAGGTAGATGATACTCAGATGAGAAAGGTTTGTGCCGAATTAGGCATTGATGATTTCATCAATCGTTTACCACAAGGCTATCAAACGATTATAGGTGAAGAGTTGAGTTTATCTCAGGGACAAAAGCAATTGTTGACTTTAGCGCGCATAATGTTGCAAGAACCGAGTTTATTGATCCTAGATGAAGCTACTTCTAACATCGATACCTTGACTGAAGCGATTGTACAACGAGCTTTTGATCAATTGATGCATGGGCGTACTAGTTTTGTCATAGCGCACCGTTTAGTAACAGTTAAGAATGCTGATTTAGTTTTAGTTATGGAACAAGGAAAGATTATTGAGCGAGGAACTTTTGTTTCTCTGATGCAGTATGAATCCCACTTCAAAGAGTTATACGATAGTCAATTTGCAGGTAGACAATTATAAAAAGAGCAAAAGCACCGCAAATGCGGTGCTTTTATATTAGATCAAGCCTATTGCTCTAACTCTAAAGAAGCAACTATAGCATCTGCTAATTCGTTTAGTCCATCCAATTGGTGACTATGAATGGTGCTGGTCATATTGAAAGTTTTGTCAATAAACTCAATATCTTTGGCCTGGCCTAAAATTTCTTGAGCAATTTTTAAAGCCTTACCACCCCAGCTCCTATTTTCGATAAAAGCAACTTTACGATTGCAGAAATTAAGGGCGATGGCATCACGCAAGAAAGCATCCATTTGAGGGAATAGTTCGGTGTTGTAAGTTGGACAACCAAAGACAACATGTGAGTAACGGAACATATCCGCCATGGCGAAGGAACGATCAATTTCCGAAATATCATACAAACGAATATTAGGTACGCCCTTATCTGCCAACATATTGGAGAGATATTCCATAGTTTCCATGGTGTTGTTGTACATGGAGCCACAGACTAGAGTTACACCTTTTTCTTCAGGGGTGTAAGTCGACCACAAGTGATATTTCTCCATGATCATATCGATGGTTTCTTTAGTTCTAAAGATCAGACCGTGCAGGGGACGAATATTTTCGATCTCAAAACCATTCTTTTCAATTTTGGCGAAAAGACGTTGGACGTGGGGACCTTGTTTACCAACAATATTGATGTAGTATCTTCTGGCCTCGTCCATCCAATCACGTTCGTAATTTACTTGATCGGCGAAAAGGTGACCGTCTTGAGCCTTAAATGAGCCGAAAGCATCAGCGGTATACAGAGCTTTGTCGTAATGGTCGTAAGTCATCATAACTTCTGGCCAGTGTACGTTAGGCGCCAAAATAAATTCTAAAGTGTGCTTATTCAATTCAATTTTAAGATTATCTTTAGCGATGATGGCACGGTCAGTATAGTCTACATTGTAGAACTGCTTCATCAGCTTGAGACCAGGTTGTGTAATTATCATCTTAGTCTCTGGATGCTGACGCATAATGGAGTTGATGGTGGAGCAGTGGTCAGGCTCAACGTGCTGAATCACGAAGTAATCTAACTTTCTGCCATCCAATGCTTGGGCGACATCACGGTCGTAACGTTCAGCAATGGATTGATCGACGCCATCCATTAAACAGGTCTTGTCACCATCGATAATTAAGTATGAGTTGTAACAAATACCCCAGGGCAACTCAAACATATTTTCAAAACGTGCTGTACGGCGGTCACTTGCACCAACGTAAACCACGTCTTCACTGATATTGCGATAAAAGTACATTTTGCCTCCCAAGTGAGAAATTTTTAGCTAACTGAAATGATAGCATAATAGCGATACATTCACAGTTTTGGTGAGCAATATCTGAGCTAAATGTTAGGATAAAAGAAAAAAGAATTGAGGGATATGATTCATGAATAAAGAAAGCTTTATCAAGCAGGTGAAAGGTGGTCTCATCATCTCTTGTCAGGCATTGCCGGGAGAGCCTCTTTATACAGAAAAAGGCGGAGTTATGCCATTGTTGGCTAAAGCGGCGGCTATGGCAGGTGCTAGGGCAATTCGAGCTAACTCAGTTCGAGACATAGAAGAGATTCAGGCAGAAGTCGACCTCCCTGTAATTGGCATTATCAAACGCGATTATCCACCTTGTGAACCGTTCATTACTGTTACCATGCGTGAAGTAGATGAGTTGGTACAGACTGGGGTAGCAGTGATCGCTTTGGATTGCACGACAAGAGAGCGCATCGATGGTTTAACAGCAGCTGAATTTATCAAACAAATCAAAGCCAAATATCCAGATCAGTTATTGATGGCGGACATCTCAACCTACGAAGAGGGAGTAGCTGCTTTTGCAGCGGGAGTGGATTTTGTAGGCACTACCTTAAGTGGTTACACCAGCTATAGTCGCCAAACAGATGGTCCAGATATAGAACTAATAGACAGATTATGCCAAGCTGGTGTGGATGTGATTGCAGAAGGAAAAATAAATACGCCAGAGCAATTAAAAGAAGTTAGCCAGTATCCTGTGGCAGGCATTGTAGTTGGTAGCGCTATAACTAGACCGCTAGAAATTGCCAAACGTTTTATCTCCGTTCTGCAATAATGTAAAATTGCAAAAAAAATTAACTGAGAGGTGTTATGTTTAAAAAATTCTCGCAATTAGGCCGAGCATTTATGCTTCCCATTGCCATTTTGCCGGCCGCAGGTTTGTTGTTGGGTGTCGGTGGTGCTTTATCTAACCCCAATACAGTTCAACAATATCCGTTCTTAGACCAAATGTGGTTACAAGTCATCTTCAAGGTGATGAGTTTTGCTGGTAACGCTGTTTTTGCTAATCTAGCGCTGATTTTTGCCATAGGTATCGCTGTTGGCTTAGCCAAAGGCGATAAAGGTACAGCTGGCGTTGCTGGTGGTGTTGCTTACTTGGTCTTTACTGCAACTATCAGTGGTTTATTGGAGCTGTTTGCAGCCGAAGGATCTAGTATTGATACCGGTGTTGTTGGCTCAATGGTAGTTGGTTGTATTGTCGCCTACTTACACAATAAGTATCGTAAGATTGAATTGCCACGCTTCTTAGGCTTCTTTGGTGGTTCACGTTTCATTCCCATTATTTCATCATTTGTAGCGATTTTCATCGGTGTCTTCTTCTTCTTAGTCTGGCCTCCGATTCAAAACGGTCTAGTTTATGTGGGTGAAAACATTACCAAGTTTGGTGCTTTTGGTACTTTCTTATACGGTTTCTTATTGCGCTTAACCGGTGCTGTTGGTCTTCACCACACCATTTATCCGCTGTTCTGGTATAGCTCTTTAGGTGGTGCTGAGACTGTTGCAGGTACTATGGTTGAAGGTGCTCAACGTATCTTCTTCGCACAGCTCGCAGATCCTAATCATGTCGGCTTGTTCACCTACGGTACACGTTTCTTTGCTGGTCGCTTTGGTACCATGATGTTTGGTTTACCGGCTGCCTGTTTGGCGATGTATCATGCTATTCCCAAGGAAAACAGAAAGAAAAACGCTGGTTTGTATTTCTCTGGCGGTCTGACTTCATTCCTGACGGGTATCACAGAGCCTGTTGAGTACATGTTCTTATTTGTGGCTCCTTGGCTCTATGTTATTCACGCTTTCTTAGATGGTGTTTCTTTCTTCTTTGCAGATATTCTGAACATACGTATTGGTAACACTTTCTCTGGTGGTTTTATTGATTACTTGCTGTTTGGTGTTTTACAAGGATCAGAACGCACTAACTGGATGAGAGTTATTCTGCTCGGTATCGGCATGGCAATCGTATACTATGTGGTTTTCTACTTCCTAGTTAAACGCTTCGCTGTTGCTGTTCCAGGCATGAAGAGTAACGAAGAAGATGAGATGGAAGTTGTCACTACAGAAGGTAACTTACATCAAGAGTCTCTACAGATCATTGAATACTTAGGCGGTAAAGATAATCTGGAATCTGTTTCAGCTTGTGCCACTCGTCTGCGTGTCTCTGTTAAGGATGTAGAAAAAGTGCAACAAGCTAAGATCAAAGCTATGGGTGCAACTGCTGTCTTTGTTTCTGGCGGTGCCATCCAAGCGATTTTTGGTGGTAAAGCAGATCTTTACAGTCAAGAGATTAACGGTATTTTAGGCACTGAAGCTTAAGATATAGTTCATATTAACTAACTTAAGCACTGTCCACCTGACGTGGCAGTGCTTTTTCATGTAAAAATATATGGATGAAATATTTAAAGCAATTAGCCATAATTTTTTTGATAACCATCTTAGCTGAGGGTCTGGAGCGTATCTTACCTCTGCCTATCCCAGCTACGATATGGGGATTAATTCTATTGTTTGTTTTGCTTTCCTTGAAAGTGATTAAAGTAGAGCAAGTGCGTGAAGTAGCGATGTTTTTAATTGCTATCATGCCAGTCATGTTTCTACCAGCTTCAGTGGCACTACTAGATCATCTAGCTGAGTTGCGTGCCTTTGGTATCGCCTTTGTCCTGGTAATTATATTATCCACTGTGCTGACTTTTGCTGTGGCAGGAAAAGTAGCACAAAATTTACTCAAACGAGGTGAATAGCGATGAGTGCACTTTTCTTGCAAGCCAAAGATATTATCGTCAATTTACCTAGTTTTGGTTTATGTTTATCGCTTTTGTGTTTTGCTCTTGGGTTATTAGTGCAAGCGCGTTGGCGTTGTCTGAGATGGCTTAATCCGCTTTTGTTCGCTACGGTAGCGGTAATCTTAGTTTTGGCTACATTGGGGATCAGTACCCAGACCTACAATCAAAGTGCAAATATTTTGGGCAAGATGCTCACACCAGCAACCATAGCTCTTGCCGTACCACTGTATGAAAAAAGACATTTAATTTATCGGCACTTCAAGGTAATTTTGCCCAGCATTGTTGCTGGCATCTTAACCAATATAGTTGTTCTATCTTGTTTAGCTATTAGCTGCAAACTTAATCTTGAACAAACGATAACGTTGACACCTAAATCGGTTACCACAGTAATAGGTATAGGATTAGCTGAAATTTATGGTGGTAATGTTAGCCTAACTGTATTAGCGATTATCGTTACCGGTTTATTCGGCAACTTAACAGCACGACTGTTCAGTGCTTGGTTCAAACTCTATAGCCCGATAGCTAAAGGCTTGGCAATTGGTACTTCCGCCCATGCTATGGGAACATCAGCAGCCATGGAAATGGGAGAAACAGAAGGAGCATTTAGCTCTTTGGCAATGGTGCTTACGGGATTGTTAACTGTTTTGGTTATGGCACCGTATGTACGCTATATCTTACCGCTGATACTACGTTAAATTGCTAAAATTGTTCTACGTCTAGAGAGGAGCGAGCCTATGAATCAGCGACTGCTCAAACTTGAATTTATAACAGAACACCAACTAGCTGAAGATTTTAGTTATTTTCTAGCTGCTATCGGTTCAGAGGGTATTACTACAGTCGACAAGCAAGAATTCATCGATATGCTAGCGGAATTGGCTATTAATGATGTAGTTGTCGAAGAATATTTGTCGGATCTCACAGACGAAGTCACGATTGAAGCTTTTTTCCCGGCGACAGCAGATCAAGCTTTACTAGATTTTGAACAGGGCAAAAATGATGATCCGAACAAAATTAAAGTGCGCATTAATCGTGAACGTCAGTACAGTGGCGAAATATATGATAATGCTCCTAAGCGTTGGACAGATTTAGCAGAATTACAAAAAATACTACATAAAGAAATAGAGTTGCTCACAGAAGCAGGACAAAAGAAGTTAGAACTTAAAGCTATAAGCGTAGTTGCCGAAGAAGATTGGGCGGAAAATTGGAAGCAATATTACACAACCAATCATGTGAGTCAGCACTTAGTTATTAATCCAACTTGGCTAGAATATGAGGCTAAACCCGAAGAAGTAGTAATCAATCTCGATCCGGGCAGTGCCTTTGGTACGGGCACACACGAAACTACATGTTTATGTTTGCGTGAGTTAGATGCCAGAACTTATCTACCGGGGCAAAAGATTTTAGATTTGGGCACAGGCAGTGGTATTTTGGCAATTGCTATAGCTAAATTACAACAGCGTTTAGGCATTGTTAGTGAGTTAGAAGCTATCGATATTGATGAGCGTGTAGTAGAAGTGGCAAAAGAGAATTTTGCTTCTAATGATGTCCAGATAACGGCTTATGCCGGCCAACTGCGTGATGCTAAACAAGAAAAGTATGATTTGATAGTTGCCAATTTAGTTGCCAAAATACTCATCCCCTTAGCAACTGATTTTTATAATAAATTGAGTTTGACTGGCGAGTTGTTGATTTCTGGCATCATCGCCGACAAATTGGCTGAAGTAAAGCAAGCGATGTCAAAGGCTGGCTTTAGCCTAAAACGAGAAGTGTCAGAGAATGGTTGGTATGCCCTGACCTACTGTAAACAAGCACAAAATGAATTAAGCGCGACAACCCAAAGAGGCAGATTCATCACGCTTGAGGGTATTGATGGTGTTGGTAAAACCACACAATTGCAAGCGATCAGCGATTTTTTAACTCAGCAGGGTATTGAATTTCAGATTCTGCGTGAGCCAGGTGGTACCCAAATTGGTGAGCAAATTCGGGAAATTCTCTTGCATAAAAAGAATAATCAGATGTCTGCGCTGACCGAGTTATTACTATTTTCAGCAGCTAGAGCTCAATTGGCTAATGAAGTGTTGTTACCGAGTTTACAAAAAGGAACTTGGATAATCTGCGATCGGTTTTTTGACTCCACTATAGCTTATCAAGGTTATGGCAGAGAGATGGACAAACAGCTAGTACGTACTGTCTGTTTATCTGAAGAAACTGATTTAACGCCAGATTTGACTTTATTACTTGATTTAGAAGTTGATAGTGCGATGAGGCGAAGCCACGATAGGGGAGAAGTAGATAGAATTGATGCTGAAGATCAAGCTTTTATGCAACGTGTACGCCAGGGATTTTTAGATCAAGCTCAACAGCAGCCACAGCGCATCAAGATTGTTGATGCCAACCAACCGATTGCAGAAGTGACTGAGCAAATTAAACGTCATTTGCAAGATTTGTTAGTGGCAGAGAGTCAGTAGATAGATGCC
>JAEWER010000034.1 GCA_023389255.1 Bacillota bacterium | reverse complement strand
AATAAATTGGGAAATCCAGCGGGCAATACTGTGGGTTCTAGTTCATGCTCATCGTAGTTAGGAACAAAATCAACCGTATTTTTGTTGATATTGTTCATCATCTCAACAGATAAGCGTGTCAGACGGGATTCCGTATAACGGTAAGCTGCAGGCGGATCACCATCACGTGAACCAAAGTTACCGTGGCCATCAACCATGACATGGCGCATCGAGAAATCTTGTGCCATGCGCACTAAAGCATCGTAAACAGCCGCATCACCATGCGGATGGAAACGTCCTAGAACGTCACCAATAGTCGTAGCACATTTACGATAGGGCTTATCAGGTGTTAATCCCTGAGTGTACTTGCTGTATAAGATGCGTCTATGTACAGGTTTTAAACCATCTCTGACATCAGGTAGCGCACGATCTGTAATAACGCTCATCGCATAATCGATGAACGATTTACGCATTTCATCTTCCAAAAAACGAGAAACAATTGAGGTGTTCGGATTTTGAAAGCTAGCATCTATCGCCGCTTCACGCTCTCTTTGAAGTTCTTTACTACTTTTTGCTTTGCTAGGTGTTTGATCAGCCACTAGCTATTCCTTCCTTTAATCATTAACTGAGTGTTTATCATTCAGCTAATGCATTGAATTTATCCATAATATTTAATGCCAGGCCCGTGCCAATGGCGACACAGGAAATGGGATCTTTAGCTATCATCACATCGATACCAATCTTAGTTGCTAGCATGCGATCGATACCGTATAACAACGCGCCTCCGCCCGTCATAACGATGCCACGCTGAGAAATATCTGCCATCAACTCAGGCGGTGTTTTTTCCAAGACTTGATGTACAGCATCAAACACACGAGAAACAGGCTCTTCTAAGGCTTCGAGCATCTCTGTTGAAGTAATCGTAATAGTAGCCGGCATGCCCGTAATCATGTTTCTGCCACGCACTTCCATACTCAGTTCTTCTTCACGTGGATATGCGCAACCGATATTGATTTTGAGTAACTCTGCGGTTTTTTCGCCAATCAAGACATTGTGTTTGCGTCTTACATAGCGCACGATAGCTTCATTAAAAGCATCACCTGCCACTTTCAGAGATGCATCTGTAACGGCTTGGCATAAAGAGATAACTGCAATATCAGTAGTACCGCCACCTATATCGACAATCATGCTACCACTTGCTTGTGTGATATCTATGCCTGCTCCGATAGCGGCTGCAATCGGCTCCCTGATAAGGTAAACCTCTTTAGCACCTGCATGTTTGCAAGCATCTTCAACTGCTTTTTGCTCCACTGGTGTAATTACACTAGGGACACATACCACGATGGTAGGCTTGAAATAACGCGCTAAAAAACCAGTGCACACGCGTTCAATGAATGCTTTGAGCATTACCTCCGTTGCTTTGAAATCTGAGATAACGCCCTCACGCAACGGGCGAATGGCTTTCACCATATGTGGCGTTCTGCCCAGCATAGTGGCAGCGCTCTCACCTACTGCTAAAACTTTTTCCGTATTTTTGTTAATTGCTACCACCGAGGGTTCACGTAAAACAATTCCTTTACCACGAACATAAACTAAAACGGTGGCGGTTCCTAAATCAATACCGATATTCAACCCAAGACCCATGATAACTCCGTATATAAAAACTAAAGTGTTAGTTTTGTACTCCAATAACGTCCTTTTAGTATACAAAACTACGCTAGATTTAGCAGTTAAAAATTAAGGAAAATTAAGCATAGATCCACGTTCTTGCAGACATTATTCTAAACTTAAAATCTAGAAATAATGTGCTAAAACAGAAAATAAGCAAATTAAGCTCGTCTTTCTACCCGTTGTGTCTTTCGGCAACTCAAGAACTCTATATATAGTGTTTATTGATTGCGTATATAATCGGATATCTTAAATGACGAATCCACCATTGCAACCAATAACTTGTCCTGTAATGAAATTTGCTCTTTCTGACAGCAAAAAAGAAACTAATTCAGCGACATCTTCCGGGTTGCCTAAACGACCAACAGGTGTTTCTTGTCTTAAACTCTCTAGGTCTTCTGCGCTATAGTCAGCTATCATCGGTGTTGCTATAACACCAGGGGTGATTATGTTAACTCTGACATCTGAATAGCCTAATTCTTTAGCAAGAGATTTGCCAAACGCAATCAACCCCCCTTTGCTTGCAGCGTAGACACTTTCCATCGCTGCACCAATCTCTCCCCACATCGATGAAATGAGAATTAATTGTGCATTTTCAGCTTGCAACAAAGATGGGATGGTCGTCTTAGCTAGCCATATCGCACTCAATAAATTAACTTGCACCTGTTCAAAGATCTCTGCTTCGGTCATATCTTGCAGTAGAGATCTTTGCGCTATTCCAGCATTAAAAATAACAGTATCAACAGAACCAAATTTTTGTTCAGCACGTTTGAAACCCTCTCTCACCTCTGTCAGAGATGAGAGATCTAATAGTTCACCTGCCACTCTTTCCGCTTGCTTTGAACAATTTAAGTTCTGAAGCAATTGATTTAGGACTTCTTTGTTTTTCTTCCCCCACAGAGTTATTCGTGTCTCAGGAAAATGCAAAGCGATAGCTGAAGCTATCGCTTGCCCTATTCCACCTGTTGCTCCTGTTAATAAAACATGCTTCATAGTCTATTGCTTATCTTGTTCTACCAAACGGCGCTTAATTTTCTTTGTGGTTGTCTTTTCAAATTCAGTGGTACGAATCGCAAAATCTTTGATGTGTTTGTAGTGTGATACACGTTTATTAACCTGTTTGATCACATCGCTAATAGCAGCACGTAATTCCAGCGAGTCGATTTTACTCTTGGTTAATTCTGGTACTTTCTCTACAAACTCCATGTTGGGATAGATATAGGCAAACAACTCCACTTCATCTTTGTCGTTACGTTTTCCCGTCACTACAACTTCCTGTACGATATCGTATTCGGAAAGCAAGAATTCTAGCTCTTCGGGGAAAATATTTTTACCATTGGCTGTAACGATGATATTGGCTTTACGACCAGTTAAAATCAAGAAACCATTTTCGTCGAAATAACCGTAATCGCCTGTGTGGAAATAGCCATCTTCGTCTATGACTTCTTTAGTTTTAGCTTCATCACGATAGTATCCCAACATGACACTACTGCTTTTGGCTATAACTTCACCAATACCATTTTCATCCGTATTGATCAATTTAATCTCTGTACCAGGCATAGGTAACCCAGCAGAGGCAGGATTAGAGTATTGATCGCGATTCAACGCCAAAATAGGCGAACATTCAGTTAGTCCGTATCCCTGAAAACAAGTAAAGCCAAGTGTTTCAAAATCTTTGATGTACTGTGCTTCCACTGGTGCTCCACCACAAATAATCATTCTCAAATAGCCACCAAAAGTACTGTGAATTTTCTTGAAGAACACTTTTCGCTTGTCAAATCCAACTTTGACCATCATGTCAGATATCTTGAGCATGGATAGGAAAGAATATTTTGTGACAAGGCTAGCCATCGCCTGTTTCCAAATCTTCTTATGAAATGCTTGCAACATCAAGGGCACTACTAAAATTACTGTCGCCTTTGATTCTTGCAAGTTATTGACTATATAACGAAGTCCATCGCAAACAGAAATTGTAGCACCCACACTCAGAGCAGCTAAGAAGCCACAGGTTGACTCATATGTGTGGTGCAAGGGCAACACTGAGAGCAACGTGTCTTCATTCGTTACCTGCACTAAACGCAACATATTATAAATATTGTCGCAGAGATTGTTATGACTTAGCATTACAGCCTTGGATCCTGCTGTCGTTCCAGACGTAAACAGCAAAACACTCATCTTTTGCGCATCTATCTCTTGGTTGATATAACTGCCTACAAAAGAGGTGGCAACACCAACCTCGAGTAAATCCCAAAAATAGTAGTCACTATCTGCGGTTTTCTTTTGGTCCATCGCTACAAAATGTTTAAGGGATGGCACTTGTTCTCTAATATTGGCAATCATCTCTGCTCGATTACCCGAGAAGATTATCACATCAGCTTCTGAACGTTGCAGAAGATTCATAACCTCTTCTTCAGGCAATTCATTGTCTAGGGGAATGACAACACCCAAACCGTTAACCGTTGCTAAGTAGCTAACGTACCACTCATATCGGGTTTCGCTGATTATGGCTACTTTTATATCTTTGCCAAACTCAGTCATCATAATTTGGCCTAAGCGATTGACGTCGTCTGCATATTTTGCATAGGAAACATCAATGTATTTTGATGCTCTTTTGGGCAACCCACGACGATCGAATTTAACTTTTTTGCCTAAGACACGTTCATCTTTGATTTTGAAGGCTGCTGTATCGCCAAATTTGCGCACAGAGTTACGCAATAGATCACGCAAATCAGTAGCAAGATAAGCATCATTTAACGGATATTTGTAATCAGTCATCATTCACTCCTAAGTCTAATCGTCCAATAAATGAACGCACTTTACTTATTAGCGTTCAGTTATTTGCACCGTCAGCGCTATATTCGTGGGGCTGAACTATCATTCCTTTAATGTTGTGAATTATACACGACAGCAAAAATCCATTCCTAAATTATGGCTTAAAAAGAATTATTTCTCGTAAACTAGCTAAGTCTATTGGTTCATTTGCTGTACATATAGTCAGTTTTACTATATTTACAAGGGAAGATGCAGAGTTGTAAATCAATTTAACAAACCACTTCTACCTGGCTGTATCTAAAGCACTATTAGTCTTCTTTTAACTGCAAAAATCTAGTTTATATTGCAAAATAGTATTATCTAGCGTTAGTGCAATAAGTTAGTAAAAAAATTCTTAGTGATAAACAAGAGGGGGAAATATGATTATTAATGTGTATGAAAGCAAAGAAGCTTTAGCCAAAGCTGGTGCTACTTTAATTGCAAGTCAGATTATTAGCAAAGACGAGTGTAATTTAGGCTTAGCTACAGGAAGTTCTCCCGTAGGTTTATACCAGGAACTGGTGAAATTGTATCAGCAAGGTGTAATTTCTTTTGAAGGTGTTCGCTCGTTCAATTTAGATGAGTATGTAGGTTTGGAAAAAGAGCACGATCAGAGCTACTACCATTTCATGCAAGAAAATTTATTTAGCCATGTTGATATCGATCCGCAAAATATTCACATCCCCAACGGCATAGCTGAAGACTTAGATGCAGAGTGCTGGAATTACGATACCGCTATTGAAGATATTGGTGGAGTTGACCTGCAACTCCTAGGTATTGGACGAAATGGTCACATAGGCTTTAACGAACCTGATGAATTATTCACCAGCGGTACTCATGTAACTGATTTGCAAGCATCAACCATCGAAGCTAATTCACGTTTCTTCGCATCTGATGATGAAGTACCTCGTCAAGCTATCAGCATGGGTATTGGTACTATTATGAAAGCCAAGAAAATTCTGCTCATCGCTTCTGGTAAAGACAAGGCAGAAGCTATCGAAGCTATGATCTACGGCGAAGTAGATCCACAGTGCACCGCTTCTATTCTGCAATTACATCCCGATGTAACTGTTCTCTTAGACAAGGAAGCTGCTTCACTGATCGAGGATTAGCAATAAGCATACCGTTTCTCTCTTGACGTCTGTTCTCTTTCTGTTATGCTTATCTAGATCGTGAAGATGCCAAGGAGAGTTGACCGAGATGGCTGAAGGTGCACGATTGGAAATCGTGTTTGTGTCGAAAGATGCAACGAGGGTTCGAATCCCTCACTCTCCGCCATAGCGCCATATTCTGGGAATGTGGCGTTTTTTAATGCAAAAAAACGTGTGGAAATTAGGAACATACATAGCTACGATTTACACAATTAAAATGGGCAAGCTGAAAACGCTTTTGCGTAATCATATTTGGCAACCTATCCTGTTCGGTCTGTTGCCGCTACCGTATCTTTGCCCTTTGATATTATTCCTGTTGCTCTCCGAGGACGTCAGTCATACTCGGGTCATCGCAAGACATAGTTTCGTATCCGCAAGATAGCTATGCAGTTGTCAAGATACAAAATAAGTTTTGGCTTGTAGTAACTATTTATCTGTGTTAGTATCAGTAGGTGTTACTCTGTTAGCCTGCAACTTACATGCTAATATTTTATCTTATTAACCCCATAAACTCAAGTTTTTGCTACTAAAAGGCATAGAAAAGAGCCAAAAATTCGCACAAATTTTCAGCCCTGTTTTTGTATGTTTTGCACAAATAAATGAAGTCTACAGCTCCTGCGAACGGGCAAAGATAGAATGATTCTTTTTTGGATACGGTAATAAATTCATAAGTTAACAATCTCCAACTCTAAATCTTTTGGATCAACATATATATCATGACTATCCCAAAACTCACGATCTCTTTTGAACCACTCAAAAAATGAATATCTGACAAATTGTTTATAGCTATGCTCTTTATCTCGCTCTTGCATTTTTTTTACTAACTCATAAAGCTCCTGCTTGTAATCATCAAAGATCATTGCATCACAATGAGTATCTAGTATTTTTAGTGTTAAAGGATTTTTCCTTTTCAAATAAACAAAATCTGCAAAAGCTCTTGCGAAATTAGCTATATGAACCTTATCTTCTGAATACTGAATTTTTCTGTATTCAATACCCTCTTTATCAAGTAAAGGATTGTGATAAAGCGGTATTTCTTGGTTAGGTTTAGGCGATGACCAATAGACAAGTGAATGCCAATCAGCCATCTCACCATTTTCATCTGGCGTATTCAAGGCTTCTTGGCACGAAATATAATTTGTATAACTAGTTTTAGGAATTTTTCTGAAATAAAGCTCTTTCATGTTGTTTTTCTACATTTCTTGTTTTCTCATATATCTTTCAATTGATTTAACCAATCTCTCTCATTGTTACTATAATTATCTTCTTAGCTATAAATACCGCAAGTGGTAAAAAATAGTGCTAATTAGCACTTCTGTTTTCTGTTACCTAATCAAGCCTTGCCCCTTGGGTGGTCTGTTATCTCTTAACCGTTCATTCTTTTCTTTATCAAAAGAGAATGGGATATAAGATTCAAGGTCTCTATCGTAAACTTCAATCAGTGTTATATCTTCGTGTATTTTTGAACCATCGAAATAAATATTGTCTTTTCTCTTGAAATATGTAATCAACTTGCTAGTGTTCTCGTTATATCCATCGATAATGTCTATGCCATTCTCAGATTTAATGCCTAAGTGGTTATAGTTGCCATTATCATCTTGAACAACAAAATAATTGACTTTACCACCTAAATTATCTGTCTTTACATTTTCTACAATATAGCCATTTTCAAGGTTTTTCATGAAATGGGTAAATGTTTCTATCCTGTTTTTAATCGATGATAACATCGATGGATTATTCTTTTTTATTCTTTCAAATATTTCTTCATCACTCATACCTACCAAAATTGAATCATATATCTTTTTCCCTGACATTTTTCTATTATTTTCATCAATATATACTAATC
>JAEWER010000004.1 GCA_023389255.1 Bacillota bacterium | reverse complement strand
TTACAGGAGAGGTAAATAAAATACGTCAAAGCCTTGAAAAACTATATTTTAGGCTTGACAGAATAGGAAGGAAATTATTGTGAATAAAAGGAGGTTTATCATTTATATAGAACAAACTGAGAGACCTTTTTGTGTCATTAATTATTTTCAAAAACAATTAATTAAATATATAGATAGAAAAATTTTCTTCCGTTATTGGGGACTTCTTATGCCTAAGTGCAGAAGTCTTCCTTTTTTGTCTGAAAAACAAAAAGACAAAAAAGAAATGGAGGAAACTTTATGGCAAAAGAGTATTACCTTTACGTCAGAGGACAAAAGGTTGCCAGCATGCATGTCAAACATGAGTTGTTTCGAGATCTGGTGACGCAGATTATCGATGACTGTCACTTTTTTCATTTAGATTATTGCCACCAATATGCTGAGCTAATTTTGACACTGCATTGCAAAGATATCGATACAAAAGCTGGATCTCTCGAAGATATGCAGAATAATATCCGTGAATGCGGCTATGGAGAAGTTGATTTTAGAAGTCTGTTAGAATCGGGATACCAAAACGTAGTTCAACATTTTGCAATCGAACAACACTATTCTGCCGGTGATATCTTTGATAGTATGCAAAAATCCTTAAACTTTCTTATAAATTTAGAAAAAGATCTTATGTTAGACTAGGAAAAAATCAAACCGCGGAGGTGTTTATGTGGTTGTTTTTAGGAATACTGTCCATTGTTTTTACATCGCTGAATTTGATTTGGTCATTGCGTAATAAAAATCCCAAGTTCTTTAGATTCGCAGCTTTATCTTTCACAGCTTTGACTGCGTGTTCGTTATATTACGAAGAAGCAGTTCGAGTTGTCAAACAAGACTGGTCGGGTCTTATGGATATTATGCCAACCATGAGTAAAGTCTTATGGGTTTGTGTAATTATATCTATTCTGTTGAATTCTATTTCGCTTTTTAGAGAAAAATAATAACAATATTTTTGACTGGACAATACTAGTTACTGGTAAGTTAAGGATAAGCCCCTATAGACTGAAAATGAAGTCTATAGAGGCTTTTCAGTTTCGGAGACATAAATTTAAGCCTCTTAGGAAGGTTTTAGCACTTAATAATTATAAGTGTAGTAAATAATTATTTCTGTTCATTCAGTACAGAGCCAGCAAATTGAAGAGCCTTAGTGGTGGCAGGTTCCCAGAACGTCCACGCATGGACTCCTTCAGGCTCAATGGTGAGCTGTGCTTCAGGTGCTACAGTATGGAGTTGTTCGTAGAAGTTCTTGACTTCAGCTACATCTACAACAGTATCTGCATCGCCGCTGATGAGATAAAAATCAACATGACTATCTTTAGCTGTGTAATCTTTTAGATAGGCGTTGGGGTGGAATGATTCCCATACACTTTGAGAGAAATTAGTGTCACCCTCAGGGAATACATGCCAGCTTTGTGACAGAGTGTTTTGCTCGTCTGGAGCATGCCATACAGCAGGAGAAATCAGCAGAGCGGCAGAGAAAAGTTCAGGATATTTCAGAGCAAAACGTGCCGCACCATAGCCGCCCATAGATATACCGCCAATAATTCGTTTTTCTTTGGTAGCATCTACACGATAGAGAGACTCAATTTGAGGGAATAGATCATTGATAAAAGCAGATTCCATGTTCAAGGATGGACCGTCAATGTAATAGGTGTTGAAACCATCAGGGAACACAACAATCGCCTCAGGCATTTCTCCACTTTCGATCAACTTATCCATAATCTCTGGAGTAGAAAAACGCTCCACCAGATTGCGATGATTGCCAAAAGCACCGTGTAGCAAGTATATGACGGGATACTTCTTGTCGGCATTAGCAGGATCGTCATAGCCTTTGGGCAAATAAATAGTGTAGTTCCAGTCCAGTTTAAGGACTTTAGAATAAAGAGTCGGAGCTAAGCATTTACTAGCATACTCATCTTTCATTTCAGTTTTTGCAGTTGTAGTTGTAGTAGTGGATATACTAGTAGTTACATGATTCGTCGCTGAAGTGGGAGTGCCTGTTTCCGTTATTGTTTTTTGAGAACATCCTGCAATGCTTATGAATAAGATTAGTGACAATAAAAGAGAAAAAATTATAATATTTTTTGATTTCATTTTGTGCTCCTTTCAGATAGGATAAGAGCTTATTTATGTCTTTAAAGTCATGATATGTCTATAAATATCAAAGGTAAATTTCAAAAAATGGAATAATGTTTCACAATAAAGCAATAGCTGTATTGTGAAAAATTGTGCAGTTTTCACATCTAGATTTTGAGGACGTTTATATTTATCAGATTTAGAAAAAGATATAGAATTAGAAGTTAAAAATATCATTGCTAGGAGTTTAATGTAGGAGACTGATAAAGCCTGCTAGAGCTTTGTTTTCAGCCTTGGCAGGCTTTACATAAAGTTCGATGGCGGAGAGAAAGGGATTCGAACCCTTGGTGGGCGTAAACCCACGCCGGTTTTCAAGACCGGTGCCTTAAACCAACTCGACCATCTCTCCGAATTTTGACACCAGATATTTATAACATGTTATCTAAATTATGTCTACCTATTGTTTAGAATATTGGAGATAGTTATACCAGTTTTTAAGACTTTATCCGAAGCCTTGAAAATTGCTGAATAAAGCTTCCCCAATTGGCTACGAAACAGCGAGCTTAATGGTGTTAATAATTTAATACTTTATTTTACTGGGATATTTATCTTCAAACTTATCGAAAACAGACGAGATCATGGTCGCTTTTTTATACTAGTTGAGTGAGTTAGCAAAGTGTACTAAGCCAAAACGGAATGTTTGTCCACTTTTTCTATGTGATTTTGTATAAAAGTGTTAACATATCCCTAGGAGTATGTTATTATATAAATGTGCTTGAGGCAGAAGCACAAAATAAAAAGAAAGGGGGAAACACAAATGTTAGTTCTAACGATAGTAATGTTAGTCAACAGCTTAGTGCAGACTATATTAATGATAGTAGCACTAAGAACTCAAAAAGAAGACTAACAAAAACGGTGCAAGGATAAGCCCCTTGCACCACTATCATAGACTAATGGCGTGAAATGTACAATGGAAATTATCAGATTAATCACACTAATTGTTAGCCTCGTTAATACAGGTTTACTGATTATGCTTGTTAAGAACAGGAGGAAGTGATGGCAGAGACAAAGAAGCGCAGGGCGGTTTATGATCCCGAAGCACAAAAGAGATGGAAAGAAAAGAACAGGGCTAGAAGTAACTACCTATCTTACAGAGGCACGGCAAGAACATTCATTAGAAACCACGCCACACTTGAAGACGTTGAAGAGTTGCGAGCCTTGTTAGCTAAAAGGGTAAAAGCCTTGCAGGCGGAAGACTAAGCAATTAAAACGAACTGGGGCACGAGAGATTAGTGCCCTTTTTCAATACGCACAAAAACCAGCCTAGAAAATTGTGCAACATTTTTCTATAAAAGTGTTGGTATAGGGATATTACTATGTTAACATATACATGTGCTTATGAAAGAGCACAAAATAAAAAGAAAAGAGATAAGCACAAGGATTATATAAGTATAGTAATGTTAGTCAACAGCTTAGTGCAAACGGTCTTGATGATCATTGCACTAAAGCAAACAGACAATGACTAACAAAAAACGGTGCAAGGCTGAACCCCTTGCGCCAATATATTAATCTAAATGTGTTAAATAAACAAATGGAAATTATCAGAGTAACAACCCTAATTGTTAGCCTCTTTAATACAGGTTTACTGATTATGCTTGTTAAGAACAGGAGGAAGTAATGACGGAAAGAAAGCGAAAGGCTGTTTATAGCCCCGAAGCCGATAAAAGATGGCGAGAAACTCACAAGGAGCACAGCAGATACTTAAGTGCAAGATCAGCCGCCAGAAGCTTCGTACGCAACAGAGCACTGGAAGAAGATTTAGTGTTTTTAGAGCAGTTGATTTCAGAAAGGAGAGTTAAGCTAGCAGAAAGTCAAGAAAAACTCTAAAAGATGTGACACTTATTGGGAGGATATTAGGACGAATGGCAAAAGGCCAGACTGGGGCAAGATGTTTGGACGAAGCGGTGGAACGGGCGGTAACTATAGATGATATACTTAGTACTATAAAAGTCTGTTGTAAATAGAAGAAGTTAAACTAAATAAAAAGGCTGTCATCTTTCAAAATTGTAGGCGAGAAAAATACAATAGCAGTGAATCCTGAAGCTGGGATTATTACAACTATTCATAAAACGCACACTAAAACAATTAGCAAACTGAAGGGCAAAAATAGTGAAACTTAATTTAACTGATAAAGATTTACAACTAATTAGAGACGCCGGGATACCTTTTGATATAAATAAAGATTATGATTTTTGGGATCTTGATGAGATTTTGAATGAAATATATTTTAATGAGTCAGTGAATGTTGAACATGATGATTATCTTGCGGATCTGTATGGGGATTTAGCTGACAAAATAGAAGATCAAAGAGCAGTGGTTTATGGGAGATAGACCACGAGCAAAGACAACTACCCCGTAATCGTGTAAAGAATGAGATCCACACAGGCAAAATTTTAGCGGTGGTCGTTTAGAAGATGACCAAGAGCTGTTGCACTTAATATTGGGTATATTGGCGAAGGGGTAGAATAATGACAAAAGAAGAGTACCTGAAACAATTTGATATACAGGAAGTTAAGTTGGAGAACTACTCTCTAGAAGCTTGTTACCCTCCGCGTACTGTCAAAATACTTAGGGAAAGACAGGCACTGAGAAAAGAGTACGAGGCTAAGTTTGGTGAAGGTTCTTTAGATCAAGTTGTATTGGCTGTTTATGAGGGCGAAGCATCGCTACCCGCTTTCGAGGAGGAAAACCGTGACCTGCGCCGAGCCATAGACAACAACGAGCCTTACCCTCAAATACCGTTCGATGACTTATTGCAAATTATCTTTTAAGGGGGTAGCACATGAGCAAAGACGACTACCCTGTAATCGTGTATCAGATATTGACTTATTTGTACACGCAATTGAAAAAAGGTGAACCGATAGAAGTAGACCTATTAAAACTAGAGATGATGGCCTGAGATCTTTTGAAGTTGTTGGTGAGCGTTGTACCTTATGCATTAACATGATACCGGAGTTGTTATCACTACACACAAAACACATAAGTCAAAAGTTAGACAACTAAAAAGGATTAAAGATGAAACTTGATTTAACGCCTCAAGATTTAGACTTACTTGTAAAAGCCAATATACCTTTTTTGGCAGATGGCGATTACGATTGTGATGGGGTAGAAGACATCTTAGAGCAAGTTTATGGTAAAGAAATAGACTACGTACAAGCTGACGACCAACACTTTGCCCGCTTATATGCCGACCTAGCAGACAAAATAGAAGATCAAAGGGCTGTGGTTTATGGGAGATAGACCACGTCCAAAGATGACTATCCCGTAATTGTTTAAAGGTTGGAATCCACGCACGCGTGAATTTAGTAGAGGGTTCATAGAAAACGATAAAGAGTTATTACACCTGATATTAGGCATTTTAGCGAAAGGGTGATTTATAAAAGATGGGCAATCATAAATTTACAAGTAAAGAAGAAATTTTAGAGAAATTTTTTCGCTATAAAGTGGTACACCCTCCCCATGTAGAAGAAGTAATAAACGAAGGTGTAAAACTAAGAGAAGAGTACAAAGCCAAATTTGGTAAACACTCTTTAGATAGAGTTATCTTGGCTGTTTATGAGGGTGAAGACTCTTTGCCCGCACTTAAATGGTGTAACCAAGATTTGCGTGAAGCAATTGATAATAACGAACCTCTTTATCAAGTACCACCCGAGATTTGGAAGACGATTCTTTTTTAAAGCTAAAGAGTTTTTGAAAGACACGAAGGCAATAGTGCCCTTCTTTTAACAGAAAACAACTAATACATAAATAGACCGCCCACGGGCGGTCTTTTATTGGGAGGATTTTGAGCCTAATGGCAAAACGCATGGGAAATCAAACGCCCGTTATTTGACATAAATTTCACATAACTTGTACTTCTGATTTGACAAAGCCTCAATAAACTAAAAGTGGGACATAAATAAATGCTAATAATCAAAAGGAGAAAAAATGAAGAAAAAATTTTTCAATATCGTAGTTTTATTGTTAGCTCTTTCGTTTATGACAGCTTGTCAAAAGACAGAATCAACTGATTTGGTATCAACAGATGGTTCGACTTCTATGGAAAAAGTAATTGGAGCACTTGGTGAAGATTTTCAAAATAAAACGGGAATACGATTTACTTATAATCCAACTGGTTCTGGGGCAGGAATAAAGGCAGTTCAAGAAGGACGTTGTGATATTGGACTCTCATCTCGCAAGTTAAAACAAGAGGAAAAAGATGCGGGACTAATTGAGACCCCTCTAGCTTATGACGGTATTGCCATTATTGTTAATCATGAAAATACGGTCTCTGACTTAAGTGTAGATGAAATCTCAAAGATATATCGAGGAGAAATTAAGAATTGGTCGGAGCTTGGTGGAAGTGATGCTGAAATAGTTCTAATTGGTAGAGAAGCTGGATCAGGTACTAGAGATGGCTTTGAAACAATAACAGATACTAAAGATAAGTGCATGTATAGACAAGAATTAACCTCAACCGGTGATGTCATTACAAGTGTTTCTCAAAATCCGTCTGCTATAGGGTACGCATCGATAGCTAGCATAAAAAATAACGTGAAGATATTAAAAGTTAATGGTGTTTTACCTAGCAATGAAACCGTTAGAGATGCTAGTTATGTAATTCAAAGACCCTTCCTTTTAGTAACCAAGCAAGGACTTGAACTCAGTGAGTCGGCAAAGAGCTTCTTTGACATGATAACAAGTGAAGAAGCACACGACATCATCCAAAATGCGGGTGTAGTTCCTGCCAACTAACTTGGCTAGCATACAGAAACTATGAAAAGACAAAATAAATTCATGCTTGAACGCCTTATCCATGCTATTTTCTTAATCCTTGGCATGGTGACCATAATTTTTGTCCTCTTGATATCAGCCTATCTGATCATAGCGGGACTACCTGCTATACACAAAATTGGTTTAGTTGATTTTATCTTTGGGACAAAGTGGCAGGCGACAGCTACAACACCACAGTATGGAATCTTGCCATTCATTCTAACAAGTGTTTATGGAACTTTTGGAGCTATATTAATAGGTGTTCCTATTGGTATATTGAGTTCTGTTTATTTATCAAAGATGGCGAAGCAAAGTGTAAGAAATACTTTGCAAGTAGCCATAAGTTTATTAGCTGGAATTCCATCTGTGGTCTATGGTTTGGTTGGTATGTTATTTCTAGTACCAACAATTCAGAAACTATTTAATATCCCAGATGGTGCTAGCTTGTTGGCGGCAATTATTGTTCTGTCCATTATGATTTTACCGACTATTATCAAGATTGCTACATCTTCGCTCGATGCAGTTCCCAAAGAATATGAGGAAGCATCCATGGCACTCGGTGCTACGCCAGAGGAAACATATTTCAAGGTATCGCTGCCAGCCGCTAGGAAGGGAATTGTCACGGCGATTGTACTGGGAATTGGTCGAGCTATCGGAGAAGCGATGGCAGTTTTGATGGTCGCAGGTAATGTTGCCAATATGCCTGATTCACTCTTTCAAAGCGTTAGATTTTTGACAACTGCTGTAGCGAGTGAAATGTCATATGCAGGGGGTTTGCAAAGACAGGCACTGTTCTCGATAGCACTAGTTTTATTCTTATTCATATTGCTGATCAATGCATTGCTTAATTGCTTCCTCAAAAGTAGAAAGAGCTAATTTATGCTGAATAAGTCGATATCTTTGAATAGAAAAATTTTTGTTATCTTAGCAAAAATTGCCATGTCAGTTTCGCTCTTACTGACAACGTCTTTAATTTTGTTCATGATAATTTATGTGTTTAGAATAGGTTTGCCCAATATAAGTTGGCAGCTTCTATCTACACAACCCAGTTATCTCAGTGGAGAAATAGGGATATTACCAGATATTCTCAACACAATTTATATAGTTCTCGCAACCTTAGTAATTGCTCTGCCGATAGGAGTGGGAGCGGCAATTTATCTGACAGAGTATGCTAGCAATAAGAGACTTGTGGGGATTATTGAATATGCTAGTGAAACTCTATCCGGGATACCTTCAATCATCTATGGATTAGTTGGCATGCTGCTCTTCTCGAATAGAATTGGTACATCGCTACTTGCAGGGTCCTTAACTCTAGTTATCATGAATTTGCCAACCATTGTCAGAACAACACAAGAAAGTCTAAAAACAGTCCCTCTATCATATCGAGAAGCTGCCTTTGGCTTAGGTGCCGGTAAATGGAGAGTCATTCGCACAGTCGTACTACCATCTTGTATGACGGGTGTACTGACAGCTTGCATCCTATCTGTGGGTAGAGTGCTCGGAGAATCTGCGGCACTACTTTTTACTGCCGGATTTGCTCATTCAATTCACGGCTTGCTTGATGGTCTGAAATCTCCAGGTTCGACTTTAACTGTTGCCTTGTATGTGTATGCCAAAGAGCAAGGTGAGTTTGGCGTAGCTTTTGCAATCGCAGCCATACTGATGATTCTGGCTATATTAATTAATTTTTCAGTAAGTTTTTTAGAAAAGAGCTTAGCAGAGAGGAGAAATGCATGAAGCCTATTTTAACGGTTGATGATTTATGCCTGTGGTATGGTGAGCATCAGGTGTTAAAAAATATCAATATCGATATTCCGAGAGAATCTATTACTGCCTTGATCGGACCTTCAGGTTGTGGGAAGTCGACTTTTCTCAAGACCTTAAATCGTATGAATGATCTGATCTTGAATGTAAAGGTTACTGGCGAGGTTAAATATAACGATTGTGATATTTTTGATAAGAGCGTTAATGTTAATCAGCTTAGAAAATCAATAGGTATGGTTTTTCAAAAACCAAATCCCTTTCCTATGAGCATCTATGACAATGTTGCGTATGGTCCGAGAACGCATGGAATTACCAAAAGAAACGCCTTAGATGAAATAGTAGAAAAAGCACTCCGTGATGCCGCTCTTTGGGATGAAGTAAAGGACAGATTAAAGAAATCTGCACATAGTTTGTCTGGTGGTCAACAGCAGCGTCTTTGTATTGCTAGAGCATTAGCTGTTAAGCCGGAGGTTTTACTGATGGATGAACCAACATCAGCACTTGATCCGATTGCGACAGCTCATATTGAGGCTTTGATGATGCAATTAAAGGAGACTTATACTCTAGTTGTCGTAACTCATAATATGCAACAAGCTGTCCGAGTTTCAGATTATACTGCATTTTTCTTGCTTGGAGAGTTGATTGAATTTGCTGAGACTGACAAGCTTTTTTCTGAACCCAAAAACAAAAAAACAGAAAATTATATTACAGGTAGATTTGGTTAACCCATGTAGTTTGAAAGGGATGTAGATGAAGATGAGTAAAGAAATGCATAGTCCACTAGATGACCTATTATTTGAGCTCAATCAAGAGATGATAGAAATGTGTACCCTGTGTGAGGAAGCCATTACTGATGCAGTAAAAGCAGTTATCGACTTAGACACTCAGCTGGCAAGAGAGGTACAAGAGAAGGGCTCTACAATCGACTATATGGAGAGAAGTATTGAGCACAGGTGCATGAAACTTTTGCTTCATTGGCAACCAGTAGCGACAGATTTAAGAATCATATCGGCAGCTTTGAAAATGATTACCGATATGGAGAGAATAGGTGATCAGGCTGAGGATATTGCAGAAATTGTCGTCTTCTTAAAGAAGCATCAGATATCAAATATTTCTCTGCTTGAAAAAATGGCGAAAGAATCAGTCAGCATGGTAACTGCTTGCATTCAAGCCTTTGTGAAAAAAGACTTAGAATTAGCGAGAAGTGTAATAAAACAAGACGATATAGTAGATAACTATTTTTATGAGATAAAGTGTCATATAGTAAAACTGATCGAAGACAAGCATGCAGATGCTTCCTTAGCGCTTGATTTGCTGATGATAGCCAAGTATTTAGAGCGAATTGGTGATCATGCATGCAATATTGCAGAATGGGTTATTTACTCAATAACCGGTAAACACAAGGCGAATAACGATGATTTGGTATGTTGAAGACGATGCTAGTATCCGTGATATTGGCATGTATGCTCTGAATGCGGCGGGTTTCGAAACTAGAGGTTTTGCAGATGGACTTGAATTTTGGGAGGCGTTACAAAAGCAGACCCCAGATTTAGTCATTTTAGATCTCATGTTGCCTAGTTTAGACGGTATTACCATTTTATCTAAGATGAAATCATCGATCTTACTCAATAAAATTCCAGTTATTTTAGCCACAGCCAAAGGTGAAGAATACGATAGAGTTAGAGGTCTAGATTTAGGTGCCGATGATTATATCGTCAAGCCATTTAGTATTATGGAGATGGTCTCAAGAGTACGAGCAGTTCTTCGTAGAGCAGAGCCTGCTAAGCCTAGTAAATTATTAGAAACAGACGGTTTAGTAGTTAGCCTAGATGAATACACGGTTATGGCAGATGGCGTTCGTATAAATCTTACGCATAAAGAGTTTGAACTTTTGCGATTATTTTTGACGCATCCCAGGATGATTTATACACGGGAACAATTGTTCAATTTAGTGTGGAAAGAAACATATATGGGAGAATCTAGAACCTTGGATTCTCACATTCGCACCTTGCGTCAAAAATTAGATAAGTATGGCAAAAGAATCGAGACAGTTCGCAATGTAGGTTATCGCTGGCAGGACGAAAATGAGTAGCAGGATATTTAAATCGATTATCTTTGTAGCTAGTACTGTACTATTGCTGAGTTTAGTAATAGTTACTCTATTTTCTTATCGACATTATGGCTCTATCCAAGAAGAACAATTAAAAACTGCCTTGCAGCTTGTAGCCGAAGCAACTGAGCAGGGTGGAGATGATTATTTAAAACAATTAAATCAAGACAGATACCGCATCACATTGATTGCTAAGGACGGTACTGTTGTATTTGATAATCGAGAGATTGCAGGCAGACTTGATAATCATGCTGAACGCGAAGAAATCAAGTCAGCTTTTGAATTAGGTCAAGGTAGCAGCAAAAGATATTCCGACACTTTAACAGAACAGACATTTTATGAGGCTCTGCGTTTGAGTGATGGCAGAGTTCTGAGACTTTCCATCAGTAGAGATAGCATATTTACTCTAGTTTTTGATATGCTTCATCCTCTGCTTGTAGTTCTATTTATCTCTATATTGATATCGGCATTTTTAGCAAATAAGGTTGCTAAGTGGATCGCCAAACCGCTAAATAATTTGAATTTAGCTGAGCCATTAACAAATGATACATATGAAGAAATTTCTCCACTCCTAAAGCATATACATAGTCAACAGCTAGAAATAAAAGAGCGAATTTCCATTCTGCAACAAAAACAGGATACTTTCGATCAAATAACCAAAAATATGAAAGAAGCTCTTGTCTTATTAGACAGAAGGTGTTGTGTTGTAACCTTGAACGAGAGTGCAAAAACATTATTGTCTGCAGATGAAAATTGCTTAGGTCAGGACTTTATGATGGTCTATCATAATGCGAAGATGCAGCGTGCAATTAAAGAAGCAAAAGTTCAAGGCCGTGCAGAATTGCAAATTCAAATCAACGGCAAGGACTATCAATTCGATTTAAGCAGAATAGATTCAGATGCAAAGATGCAGGGGCTGGTTATTTTGGCCTTTGACATTACAGATCAAGTTCACGCTCAAAAGCATAGACAAGCCTTTACTGCCAATGTATCACACGAACTAAAAACTCCTTTGCAGACTATCCTGGGTTCAGCTGAATTGATTGAACAAAAGGTAGTCAAAAGCGAAGATATCCCCAGGTTTATGGGACTTATCAGTAAGGAGGCTTCCCGCCTTTTAAGTTTGATTGAAGATGTTATTCATCTGGCAAAATTAGATGAAGGAATAGAAATGCCCTTTGAAAATGTTCATCTACGAGAGCTGATTGAAGAAGCGAGAGATGCATTATTGTATTCGGCAAATTCAAAAGATATTTCCATAGAGATTAATGGTGAAGAAGGTCATGTCTACGGTGTAAGAGTTTTACTATACGAGATCATATACAACCTTTTAGATAATGCAATTAAATATAATGTTAAAGGCGGAACAGTCAAGATATCTATCGCTGAATCTAATTCTTATGTAATATTGACCGTTAAAGACTCTGGAATAGGTATTTCTTTAGAGCATCAAGAAAAGGTGTTCGAACGCTTCTATAGAGTTGATCAAAGTCACTCTAAACAATCAGGTGGAACGGGTTTAGGTTTATCTATCGTCAAGCACGCCGTACAGCATCACCACGGAAGAATAAGCCTGCAGAGCGAGCTCGGCAAAGGAACAACGATCGAGATTTTGTTTCCCAAAAATGAGACTAGTTTGATGCGATATAACTAAAGTCTACTCTCTCAATGTACATATCTTATATCTATTTTTAACACGCAAGACCTTATCAATAAACACGCTGCCTATACTAAGGAGTTGACCGAATTAAGACAGAGGCTAGAAAGGGCACTAGATTCATCTTTGAAGCCAGATGAAGCTTTAGTGTTGAAGTGTAAGTATTTAGATCTATTGAAGGTGTCTGAGATTGCTAGCCATTGCCACTACTCAAGAAGCCATGCGCATAGACTAATAGCAAACGGAGTGAGTAAACTTAGCTAATTAATTACGTAATAGAGAGGGCTATTAAAATGCACAAAGTTAAAGCGGAAAGTATGTACACTTTTTCTATGTGATTTTGTATAAGAGTTCTGATACTATTCAATTAACAGAACCTCTCCACGCTTAATTTAGATTTTCTACGTCCGGACCAGGGAGAGGGCTTTTTTATTTTTAGGGGTTGTATTCTAACTATTGCCCTAAATTCTAAAATCCAAGTTAGTTGTAAGCGTGCACAAAATAAGAC
Organism: Bacillota bacterium; assembly: GCA_023389255.1. Taxonomy (GTDB): domain Bacteria; phylum Bacillota; class Clostridia; order Saccharofermentanales; family DTU023; genus JAEWER01. Next base: position 19,512 of record JAEWER010000004.1, on the reverse strand, counting down.
AAAAACTTTTGTGCATTTTCTTTTTAAATTTTAAATAAAAGTGTTGATATATAACTAGCTATATAATATTACATAAATGTGCTTAGGGAAGAGCACGAACAAAAGAAAGGAGGAACAACATAAATGCAAGGAGGTAGAGGTTATGAGTTTAGCGGATGTTATAGTAATAATTCTAATGCTTGTTCAGATCTACCAAAATCACCAAAACAAGCACTAGAACACACAGAGGTGGTAATTCCCACCACCTCTATTTTATACAATCGGCTAGAGACTAGCAAATTAGGAGGTATTTATGAATATTAGTTTTACAGTAGTACAGATAGCTTTAGTGATTTGGGCATCTTATAACATAGGCAAGAGCGTCCAGAGAAATAGAGATAAAAGGAACAAAGATAATGGGAACAAAGAAGCGTAAGGCGGTTTACGATCCCGAAGCACAAAAGAGATGGAGGGAGAAAAACAGAAACAAAAGCAATCATAACGCTTATAAAAGCACGGCAAGAACCTTCATTCGCAACCATGCAACACTTGAAGAAGTTGAGGAGTTGAGAGCCTTGTTAGATGAAAGGGTAGATGTCTTGTTAGATGAAAGGGTAGAAGCCTTGCAGGCAGAAGCCTAAGCAATTAAAACGAAAGGAGCGCATAAGTTTTGCGCCCTACCATAAAAGAAGAAAACAGTAAGAGGGAGTGCATGTATATTTTTTTTAGTTCTTATTTTTATATGTCCCCAGTATTTCTTTTGGTTTGGGGGTTAGGCATCTTGCTTTTCTATACGATAAGAGGTATTTATAGGTTTCTTAAGACAGTCATTAAAGTTCTAAGAGAACCAAACGAAGAAACAGAGAGGTCTAAAGTAGAGGATAAAGTCGAGAACGCAAAGCTTAAAGACCCTGAGAAGTATAAAAAGGATTTAGCTACTGCCCGAGACTTTATTCAAGAGATGACAGACGCTGACGACTTGGAAGATCTTAGACAGTTAGTTATTGACCGCCAAGTTGAAGTAGCATTAAAACACTAGGCATCACTTGCTAACCTCGTGTTGTAATATGTTAAAGGAACGAACTTAAGTCATTAGAAACTTCAACTTTTTGTGAGCCACTCAAATAAATGGGTGGCTTTTTCAATGCCTAAAATCTGACACCCACAGGGATAGGGAGCCTACCAATGCGCCTAGCCTACTAGCCTAGAGCCAATGCTACTAAAGGAACGAGAGAAGATGAAGCATAAAGCAACAAAATTAACCTATGAAGAAAAGCAGAAGATATATAAGTCTGCAAGATGGCGTAAAGTTAGGCAACTGGTGATAGAGATGCGCGGTAGGTTATACGAGAGATGTTTGGCAATAGGTAAGGTGACAACAGGAACTACCGTGCAAAGAAATTAAGTACAGGTAGACAGTTTATCCCGATTTGATCGATTATGTTCAGTCTTCTGGATAAAAAGGTTAGAGCATTGCTATCTAACCTTATCTGTGCATAGCTAGTAAATTTTCATAAAACTATGTAGAGGCTAAAATCTGTTAGCGCTTACCTGTTGACTTTTATTGTTTGATACTTCAAAATATAACAGTCTTATTTGGAGAAGTACCCAAGAGGCTGAAGGGGACGGTTTGCTAAACCGTTAGTAGGGGATTTTCTCTAGCGAGGGTTCGAATCCCTCCTTCTCCGCCATATGTTTTAGTCGAAGCTCGATAAATCTGGAAATTATGATTTATCGAGCTTTGCAGTTTTCAACGTTTTATTCCCGAAAACAATAATAAAAAACATGTCGAGTTTTCATGACTGAAAATGGTATTAAAGTCAGATTATTATTTGGATGTACTTAAGAGGAAAGAGAGAATAAAAAATATTATAAGACTGTATGAAATGCAGAGGGAATTAGCTGTCTTATAGCTAATGTTTGTATTTGTGGTTTATTCTAAGGGCAAGAAATAATGGCAATTTGCTAGCGCTTAAAAATTGTAGTTAACTCTTAATTTGTTGCTCAAAGGTTGTCTGAAGCTAGGTCAGCATCTGCTGATTTCTGCTACCTGTGGTCTAGCTTGGTACAGCCAACAGTTAACAAAGAGCCATTGCAATAAACGCTAGAACGTTGTAGACAAGAAGATATTGTTTATTTCATTAGCAAAGAGGACTATAAAATGCGCCACAACCAATATTTTTTTTGTGGAATTTGCAAAGCAAATAAACTACGCTTGTAGCTTGACACTCATCAGTGGCAGTGTTAAAGTGTTCTAGTAATTAACCAGCTCGCTCGTGTGGCGGAACTGGCAGACGCAACGGACTTAAAATCCGTCGAACTAATAATTCGTGCCGGTTCGAGTCCGGCCACGAGCACCAAAGGTTGATTACTACAGACCGCGGAGTGGAGCAGTTGGTAGCTTGTCGGGCTCATAACCCGGAGGTCGTCGGTTCGAGTCCGGCCTCCGCAACCAGTGATAAAAACCGTCAGCAATGGCGGTTTTTCTTTATCCTAAAAAATCTTTGTACGCTTTTTTACAAAACTAAAGGGCTACATCATGTAGCCCTTTCTAGTTGCAAGTTATTAATTTAGATCTACTATCTGGCACAAGCCTTGACGTTTTCAGGCATTTTATCCAAGTCGTCTGAAATAGTAATAGTGAAATTTATTTTCAATTGTTCAGTGAATGCTTTGAGATTATCAAAGAATTTGCTCAATTCAGAAGTATCTTCGGTGCCAGCAATTTTGTAAATGCTATCGATATACACATGAGAAATATCATAATCTTTAGCACTTATACCAGCTAAGAAAGCCAGTAATTGATCATAGTTAGCAACTGGATATTCAGTGACATCAATTAAACGAACTTGATAGGGAATTTGGCGATCGAAGCGTTTGCCATGTTCAATGCAAACTATGTTTTCTTCCTTTTGGGCTTTTTGAATAATTTCCTCAACTAAGCCTGAGCTTTTACCAGATCCCTTAGGTCCTACAATTACATCGATCATTTTGGGTACCGCCTTTCTTCAGCGAATGCTTTTTAATCATTATAACTGAACTTCTAAAGTGTACCAATATGATATAACTATGAAATAAGCGGAAACTGTCAACTAAAAAAGGTTGACAGAAAGTGAGCTATTCAATATATTCATTACATGTCCCAGACGTTAGATATTGTTCATGACCATATATTGATCTGTCGCTTATTGTCCTTGTACGGAAATCAGCTCAGTGCCAAATTGCGTCAATACATGAATTTATATTTTGACGAAGACATGAGTATAACTGAGATTGCAGAGTATTTTTCAGTATCAAGACAAGCTGTTCATAACAGTCTGTCTAAGGGATGCGAGCAATTACGACGCATGGAAGCTGATCTCAAACTTTTGTATATGCATAATCACCTGCAGGCAACAGTATCTGAAGTAGAGAATCTATTGTCGCAGGGTGAAGTTGATGACAGCTTGCAGTTGTTGCGTGATTTGGTGTACGAATACGAAATAAATTAAGGATAAACTATGGCATTGTTTGGCAATTTAAGTGATAAATTAACCGCAATAACCAGTAAAATGCGCAAGAAAAGTCGCATAACTGAGAGTGATATTAAGGAGATGATGCGTGAAATTCGCTTAGCTTTATTAGAGGCTGATGTGAATTTTGTAGTTGTTAAATCCTTGATTAAGGATATCAGTGCTAAATGCGAAGGCAGTGAAGTATTTAAGTCACTTACTCCAGGACAGCAAATAGTTAAGATCGTACATGAGTCATTGATTGATATCTTAGGCTCAGACAATGAAAAACTTACTGTTTCACCCGATAATTTTACCGTTTTAATGCTCTATGGTTTACAAGGTTCTGGTAAAACAACAACAGCTGGTAAGTTAGCGCAACTCTTAAAAAAGAACGGTAAGAAGCCTTTTTTAATTTCCGTAGATACTCATCGTCCTGCAGCTCAAGAACAGTTAGCAATTTTAGCTCAACAAATTGATGTTCCCTGTTATATTGAGCCGGAAAATAAAGATGCTGTTGCTATTGCTAAAAAAGGTCTAGACAGAGCCAAATATCTACTATGTGACACGGTACTTGTGGATACAGCTGGACGCATGACAGTTGATGATGAGTTGATGTCTGAATTGCGTGCAATAAACGAAGCTGTTAACCCAGCTGAACGTCTATTGATTGTGGACGCAATGATTGGACAAGAATCGGTTAATATCGCTTTAGAATTTGATAAACAAATCGGTATCGACAGCTTTATCATGACAAAACTTGATGGTGATGCTCGTGGTGGTGCGGCCTTATCAATTCGTCAGATTACAGGGAAGCCGATTAAATTTGTTACAACGGGTGAAAAGCTAGAGGCAATTGAACCTTTCCATCCAGATCGCATGGCCTCACGCATCCTAGGCATGGGTGACGTACTAACTTTGATCGAAAAAGTTGGTCAAGAGATGGATGAAGAAGCTATTGAAAATTCATACCAAAAGTTAAAGAACAATCAATTCACTTTAGAAGACATGTTGCAACAGATGCGTCAGATCAAGAAGATGGGTCCGTTAGGAGATCTACTAAAAATGATTCCAGGAGTTGGTAATAAAATTCCTGAAGGAGCAGTAGATGACCGCATGTTAGTTAAAACGGAAGCTATTATTTTGTCGATGACTAAAGCAGAAAGAATTAATGTAGATTTACTGAATGCTTCACGTAGAAAGCGCATTGCTCAAGGTTCTGGTACAGAGGTTGCAGATGTTAATCGATTGATTAAACAATTTGAGCAAATGCGTAAGATGATGAAACAGTTCAACAATATGGGCAAAGGTAAACAACGCCGTTTAATGCAACAATTTGGCGCAAATGGGAAATTGCCCTTTTAGTAATTAGTAGTGGTATTTAGGATTCAACTGAATTCAGTACATAAATTGATTTGCCTTAATATTAGGAGGAAACTATGGCAGTTAAAATTCGTTTAAAACGTGTAGGTGCAAAGAAGAAACCACAATATCGTGTGGTGGTCGCTGATTCTCGCTATCCCAGAGATGGTCGTTTCATTGAGGAAATTGGTTCATACAATCCCCAAACTGAACCTTCAACCGTTAAGATCAATATCGAGCGTGCTGATTATTGGTTAGGTCAAGGTGCACAACCCACTGAAACCGTACGCGCCCTATTAAAAAAGAGCGGTTCAACCAAATTGCAAAGCAAAGAGGTTAAGACTGCTGAAACAACTGAAAGTGTAGAAGCTTAATTTATGTCAGAACTCTTGAAAGAATTAGTTTCATCCTTGGTTACCAAGCCTGAAGCGATTCAAATTGAAGAAATTGCAGAAGAGGGCATGACCAAGTACTTAATCACCGTCGACAGCGAAGATGTTGGTAGAGTGATTGGACGTGGTGGTCGTCGCATTCAAGCAATCCGTACCATCATGAAAGCCAAAGGCATGATGGAACAGCATCGTGTGTTAGTTGATATCCAGAACTAATGGCTAATTCAGATATCCGTATGATTATCGGCAAGGTTACACAACCTAGAGGTCTAGATGGCACTGTAGGTATATATCCCTTGACCGATAATCCAAAACGGTTTAAGCGACTTAAAAAATGTCTATTGGTAGCAGATGGTGATCCTAAAACCATGCATGGACAACTGGTAGTTATTGATAAGGCGATTGTTTCGGGCACCAAAGTTTTCTTAAAGTTTGTTGGTTGTGATACAAGACAAGATGCAACGCTACTCAAGGGATTGTATCTCTCAATTGAGCGTGATGATGCTGAAATTCTCCCGCCAGACCATTGGTATATTTGTGATCTAGTAGGATGTGTGGTAGATGACGCTAACTACGGGTTGCTAGGTGAGGTTATGGATGTGTTAGATCATGGTCCACAATCTACCTTAGTTGTAAGGAAGCGTGGGTTGAAAGATGTATTAATCCCGTTAACTAAGCAGAATGTTCCGCTTGTTGATATTGAAGCTAAAAGAATTGAAACTACTGTGCTAGATGGTCTAGTTGAGCTTTATCGAGGCTAAAATGCAAGTATCTGTTTTGAGCCTATTTCCGGAAATCGTGGAGTTTAACTTAAATCAAAGCATTTTAGCGAAAGCTAAGGCAAAGGGTGTTTTCAATTTGCAAACCGTACAGATTAGAGATTTTGCTATCAATAGCTATGGGCAAGTTGATGATGCTGTCTACGGTGGTGGAACAGGTATCTTATTACGGCCAGAGCCTATCTATGACGCTTATCTTCATCTAACCGCTAATTGGTCTAGTGAGAGATTAAAACATGCTAAGCGCTACTATTTGTCGCCTAAGGGGAAGCGCTTTGACCAGAAATTAGCGAAAGAGTGGAGTGAAGAGGAAGACTTGATTTTTCTTTGTGGCCACTATGAAGGGGTTGACTACCGTGTTTTAGAAGAACTGGATTTCACAGAGGTATCTCTGGGGGATTTTATTTTAACCGGTGGTGAAAGTGCAGTAAGTGTCATGCTAGAGGCTACGCTAAGACTAATACCAGGTGTGTTACCCAACAATGAAGCACATGAAGCTGAGAGTTTTAGTTCTGGACTGCTTGAAGAAAAGCAATACACCAGACCTGAGATTTGGCATGACAAGCAAGTTGCTCATGAACTAATTTCAGGGAATCAAGCCAAAATTAAACAGTGGCGCTATGAGAGTGCATTATTGGAAACTTTGCAAAAGCGTCCCGATCTTTTGGCAGAAGTATTATTAGATGAAAATGCTTGGCTGCAACTGTTATCACATATTGATAATTGATAAATGATAACTGTGTGCTATAATTGAGCAGATTGTTTAGGTGGTCCGCTGCCATTGCGTGTATGAACACCTTGATTTTATTTAATGGAGGAACGCAATCATGGATCTAGTAAAAGCAGTACAACAAGAGAACTTACGTAATTCATACGAAAATGTAGAAATCGGTGATTATGTCAAAGTTCACTTGAGAATTAAAGAAGGTACCAGAGAAAGAATTCAGATCTTTGAAGGTACTGTTATCGGTCGTAGAGGACGTAGCTTAAACGAGAGTATCACAGTTCGTCGTTTATCTTACGGTGTCGGTGTGGAGCGTGTTATTCCCGTACATTCTCCTCGTATCGAACGTATTGATATCGTACGTAAAGGTAAAGTACGCCGTGCAAAACTTTACTACCTGCGTGACCGTGTTGGTAAGGCTGCTAAGGTCAAAGAGCGCTTAGTGACCAAAAAATAATTGGTAATTTAAGTGTCTAATTTCAAGTCAATTAGTAATACTAATTGGCTTGTTTTTGTTTAGGGGGAATATGCAAAAGTTAAATATAAATTGGTTTCCTGGCCATATGGCGAAAACATTACGTCAATTACGTGAGCAAAGCAATGCATGTGATTATGTAGTGGAAACTTGTGATGCACGTATTCCCAATGCTAGTAGAAATCCTGAATTATCCGCTATAGCACCACACAAACAGCACTTGCTTTTGTTAAATAAAGAAGATTTAGCTGACGCTAAAATAACTCAATATTGGTGTGAGAAGTTAGCTACTGAAAAACAGAGAGTAATAAGCTGTAATACTCGTAGCAAGGAATCACTGGCACGCTTGCGCCGTTTAATTCTCGAAGATAATCAAGAGATGATAGAAAGAGCTAAAGCTAAAGGACGTAGAATTAAGCCCATTCGTGTAATGGTAGTGGGTATTCCGAATACCGGTAAATCAACCTTAATCAATGCTTTGACGGGAAAAAATAGACTACAAACGGCTAATAGACCGGGTGTTACTAAATCTCTGAGTTGGCTTAGAGCTGGAAATGATTTTGAATTGTTAGATTCACCTGGTACATTATGGCCTAAGTTAGAAACTGTTCATGAGCAAATTGGCTTGGCTGCGACTGGTGCCATTAAAGATGATGTTGTGCCTTTGGAGCAAACTGGAGCATTAATTCTACTATGGTTAATGCAACTTTATCCTAGTCTCTTAAGCAAACGCTATGGTATAGAGCTAAAGGAAAGTTATAAAGAACTCTTGAGTCAAAGTAGTTCAATCTCAGATGAATTTTTGTGGCAAGTAGCTAATCAATTATTAGCTGAGGTTGCCCGTAGTTTTGGTTTTCTACAAGTGGGTGGCAATTTTGATTTATATCGTGCAGCCAAGCAAGTGGTAACAGATTTACGCTTAGGTAAAATTGGTCGCATTAGTTTAGAACAAGAGAAGTTGGTCTGTTTACCAAGGTGATTGAGATGAAAGTTAGATTGACCAGTAAAGATCATGATCGCTTCTTGTTGATGCAACAAAAAGAAAATGAACTTTATGTAAGTGGCTATCGCTATATTGCTGGTGTAGATGAAGCGGGAAGAGGTCCATTAGCAGGGCCTGTGTGTGTGGCGAGTTGTATTTTGGACGTTCAAAAACCAATTATTGGTCTTAATGATTCCAAAAAATTGAGTGTTTCTAAACGTGAATATTTATACGAGCAAATAAAGCAACTAGCTATCGCTTACGATATACGGTTGGTTGATGCTACAGCGATTGATCGTTTAAATATTTTAGCTGCCACTAAACAAGCGATGTTGGATTCACTCAAGCATTTGGCAATAAAACCTGATTATGTGCTAACGGATGCTGTGCATTTAGCCGATCGAGAGTTAGCTCCACAAGAGGCACTGATCAAGGGTGATGCCCAGTGCAACTGTATAGCGGCTGCTTCAATCTTAGCGAAAGTTACGCGTGATCATTACATGCAAAATTTAGAGGAAAAATATCCTGGCTATGGGTTTGCTAAGCATAAAGGCTATGGTACTAAAGAGCACTATCAAGCTTTGGAAAATTTAGGTCCGTGTCCAGAACATCGTCTAACATTTTTAAATAGTTTGTTTGAGCAGAGAAGCAAAACCAAGATAATATCAAGTAGTGACAATGCTTTACGAAAAGATGGATTTTTTGCTGAAGCTGTAGTTGCAAAAGTATTGCAAACGAGAGGCTTTCAAATTCTGGAGCATAATTATTGGCTTCAGGGTGTAGGTGAATTGGATCTAATCGTTGCATCACCAGATGGTAAAAAATTATATGTAATAGAGGTAAAAGCACGTCGAGGAGAAATGTATTATCAATCTTCTGCTGAAAGTCTAGACGAAGCTAAAAAACAAAGAAATAGAAGAATTGCTATTTATTATTGGCGTAATTATCAGCGTGCACAGAAAAAATCATGTGAATTAAAGTTCTTGTTAGCTCAAGTGCAATTGGCAGATTATAAGCAAAGCAAAAATGTTAGCCCCGAGTTGCTTTCAGCCAATCAAGCAGTTAGTCAAGATTATTATGCGGAAAGTGGTGTTAAGCATCATATTTTGGTCAGTAAACTGCATTTAACAGAATGGGAATAGCAATAAATTTTATTGCATAAAATTGTCAGAGAGTAACAAAGATATTCTTGTTAAACTAAACATAGTGATTTTTGTGCTGAGCGCGTGAGGTTATTATGAGTACAATCTATGAGCAGTATGCTGAGCTTAAAAATGCAGATGTTAAATTGGACATTACCAGAGGTAAGCCCTCTCCTAAGCAACTAGATTTATCGCGTGAGTTGCTCACTATTTTAAGCGAGGATGAATACCGAGATGAACAAGGTTTTGATTGTCGAAATTACGGTAAAAATGCTGGCTTAGATGAGGTGCGAAGACTTTACTCTAATATCCTAGATCTGCCAATTGAACAGGTGCTGGTACCAGCTCCTGCCAGTTTAGAGCTGATGTATGACACGGTACTTTACGCCATGGTTGAACCTGTAATAACTGGTGGTACACCCTGGTTAAAACAAGCTGAAAAGCCTGTTTGGTTATGTCCTGTTCCTGGATATGATAGACACTTTTCTATCACTGAGAGTTTGGGGATTGAAATGGTGCCAATTACCATGACTAAGGATGGTCCTTGTCTACATGAAATTGAAGAAGCTCTAGTAAAGTACGGTGAGCGTATTAAAGGCATGTGGAATGTGCCAGTATATAGCAATCCCACTGGTTATACTTATTCGGAACAGGTTTTACGTAAGTTACTCAGCCTGCCATTTGCTTCGGATTGTCGCTTGTTATTTGATTTAGCATATATAGAGCACCATCTATATCCGCATATACAAAAGGAAACTATTCCTAATATTGTCAATTTAGCAAAGGAAATAGGCAAACCAGATATAGCAATCGTCTTTGCTTCCATGTCTAAAATTACTTTCCCAGGTTCATCCACAGCCTGTATTGCCAGTTCGCCAGCAAATATTAAATGGTATAAAAAACATTTAGCAGCTCGCCAAATTGGTACAAATAAAATTTGTCAACTGCGTCATAGTAAGTTGTTTCCGACGTTAGAAGGTTTAAGAGAACATATGTGTAGGCAGGCGGATATTCTACGTCCTAAATTTGAGATAGTACAAGAAATTTTTTCTCAGGAACTAGCTGATCTACCTAATGTTAGTTGGACTACACCTAAAGGTGGCTACTTTATAGGCTTGAGCTTGCCCAACAACACAGCCAATAGAGTTGTAGAGTTAGCTGCTGAAGTTGGTGTAAAAATTACTCCAGCAGGTAGTCCCTACCCCTATGGCAAAAATCCTGCTGATAATTTTTTGCGCATTGCACCGTCATTTCCACCCGAAGATGAATTGAAACAAGCGGCAGACGCGATTGCTTTGTGCGTTAAAATTGCTTGTGCTGAATTAGAAAAATAGATGTGAGAAAGAAGTTAGTAGTTAGGAAATAAATGTTTAAATTTGAACTAAACCATGTTTGTAAACAGACTGGTGCCCGAACTGGTATCTTACATACACCGCATGGAGACATCGAAACTCCTATCTTTATGCCGGTTGGTACACAAGCCAGTGTAAAAGGATTATCACCAGAGGAATTACATGCGATAAACGCACAAATTATTTTGGCTAATACCTATCATTTATGGATGCGTCCAGGTCCTGAGATTTTGCGAGAGGCCGGGGGATTGCATAATTTCATGAATTGGCATAAGCCAATACTGACTGATAGTGGTGGTTTCCAAGTTTTCAGCTTAGCTAAGAGAAGAAATATTCAAGAAGAAGGAGTGCATTTTTCATCACATATTGATGGTTCAAAACATCTGTTAACTCCAGAAAAAGCAGTTGAATTGCAACAAGCATTTGGTGCAGATATCTTCATGCAATTAGATGAATGTGCTCCCTATCCTGCGGATAGAGCATACATAACTCAGTCTTATCAGAGAACCACACGCTGGCTTGAACGTTGCATAAAACAACATGACAAGTTTGGAGATTGGTCAAAACAAGCTCTATTTGGCATTGTGCAAGGTGGTTTTTATAGCGATTTACGAGAAGCTAGTTGCAAGGAGATAACAAGTTTTGATCTTCCAGGCTATGCAATTGGAGGCCTGTCGGTGGGCGAGCCTAAAGATCTGTTCTGCGAAATGTTAGAGGTTGTCAGCCCCTTGTTACCTAGCCACAAACCACGTTATTTAATGGGTGTGGGTACGCCTGACTATTTACTTGAAGGTGTTAGACGTGGGGTTGATATGTTTGATTGTGTTTGGCCGACTAGATTGGGTAGAAATGGGTCAGCGGTGACTTCCATCGGCATGGTTACAGTGCGTAATGCTAAATATCAGAGAGATTTCTCGCCACTAGATCCTAATTGTGATTGTTATACCTGCAAGAATTATACACGTGCCTACATCAGACATTTAATAAAAGCAAATGAAATGTTTGGTTTGCGATTAACTTCTTATCATAATTTACATTTCTTGCTTAAGTTGATGGCTGGAGCAAGAGAAGCTATCAAACAGGACTGTTTCGCTGATTATTGTGCAGAGTTTTATGAGCAATTTGATCCTAAACATCGTTAGTTGCTGAGGGAAGCATGAGGTTAGATAAGAAAAGTTCAACGCCATTGTACGTGCAGATGCAAGAAATTTTAGTTGCACGTATCAAAAAAGGGACATATGTAGCTGGAGCGCTTATGCCTTCAGAAAATGCACTGTGCCAAGAGTTTAATACGAGCCGACCAACAGTGCGCCAGGCTATGGCTAATCTAGCAGCTGATGGTTATGTAGTCATCGAAAAAGGTAGAGGAACTTATGTTAAAGTTCAGCCAGAAAGATACTTATTACGCAATTTTGATGCGTTAGCTTGTTCTTTACTGGGGCCCAGCACGCTCTGCAAATTGACTAAGATTACTGATGAAATTGAAGCTAAACCTAACTTAGATGAAGCTTCTAAACCAGTTACTAATTTGCGATCGTCTAATATCAGCTGGCGCTTGGATAATCGTCCTAACCATACCAGTTTTGGTAATCAAGGAAAGCCATTACCTTTTGTTTATCAAGATGTACAATTAGTCAATCATTTAGAAAAAATTGATCAGCAATTTGAGTTGCAAGGTGAGTTACATCCAGGATTTTGGTCTGTGACCAGAAGTTTGAGCATGGAAGATACACCGCTAGTTGTAAGTACATCTTACGTTCAAGTCGCTATGTTTCCAGAACTTGCTCAAAGTATTAGCTCAGGCAAAAGGATTCTTGATATAACAAGCAATAAATACGCTTATATCCCACAAAAAGGAAGTTTGCAATTATCTCTCAGATCTGCCCAAGCTGATGTGGCAGAGATTTTAGATGTATCGGCTAGAAGTCAAGTTCTTTATTTGGAGGGGGTACTTCGAGCAAGGAATGGTAGAGTTACTGAAGTTCTGGAAATAGCGATCAGACCAGATTTAGTAGAGATTGAACTAGGAAGTTAGCATGACTGAATTGAAATATTTCGATCATACCGCAACTAAGCTCATGAGCGATGAAGTAATAGAGTTTTATCAGCACTGTTTGCGAGTTCATAACTATAACCCAGCTGCTAGATACAAGGTTGCGCACGAATTGAGCAAAAAGATTGAAGCTAGCAAAAAAGATATAGCAAGTTATTTAGGTGCAGATAGTAGACAACTTATTTTCACTTCTGGTGGAACGGAAAGTATCAATACTGTTTTATGTACTTTACCTTACCGTACAGGGATAAGGCATAAACGTATTTTAATCACGTCTGGTGAACATAGTGCAACTAAGCAGGCAGCAGATTTTTTGGCTAAAAAACATGGTTATGAGGTAATGGTAGTTGGTCTAGATGCCTCCGGCAGAGTTGATCTAACAGAATTACGCTCTCTTTTGAGTTGTGAGAAACAATTTGATCTTTTCAGTTACATTGTGGTGAATAATCAGCTGGGAAGTGTAAATGATTGTGTTCAAATGAAGCGTATTTGTCAGGAATTACAACCGCACATGCTACTGCATGGCGATGCTGTACAAGTGCCAACCAAAATTGATTTTTCCTTTCAACGTTCAGGCTTAGATTTTGCATCTTTTAGTTGTCATAAATTTGGTGCACCCAAAGGTTGTGGTTTCTTGCTGACACAAAAACCAGAAAAGTTACCGGCTTTAATTATGGGGGGAGGGCAGCAAAATGCGCTTCGTGCCGGTACCGAAAATCCAGCATTGGTCTTTACTATTGCTAAGGCTTTGCAGGTAGCAACAACTGATTTAGTAAAAAAACGTCAACAGATTACTTCTTTGCAGGAACAGTTTTATCGAGAGTTAAATGCTAAAACAGAACAAGGTCAACTTAATTTTGTGCGCATATCAGATGATAAGGCTGTACCGCATATCAATGTTGTAGCATTCCCACAACTACGTGCAGAAACGCTGTTAAATTGTTTGAGTGCAGAAAATATATGCGTTTCTATCGGTTCTGCTTGTAGTTCAAAATCCACTGAACAGAACGTTTTGTATAAGCAGTTTTTAGCACAAAGTTCTCTGAAAAATATTGATCAACATGTACTGCGAATTAGTTTGGCTGAAACTAACACGGCTGAAGAAGTACATGAATTAGTTGAATCTATCAGCCGTGCGATTAAGCGTTTTGCACGCTAAACCTGATTGGAGTTGTATGAAAAATTATCGTGATATCGTTTTAGTACGAATTGGAGAAATTGTTCTTAAGGGATTAAACCGTAATAAATTTGAGCAACGCTTGCTCAATAATTTGCGTTGGCGTATTCGTCAATTCCCAGAACTAAAAATTTATCAAGATCAATCACGCATCTACATTGAATCTAAACAAGCTGACTCGTTTGATACTGAGTCTGTTATTAAAGCTATCACTAAAGTTTTTGGAGTTGTTTCAGTCAGTGCAGTGCGCTGTTTTGCTTCTGATGCTGAGATATTGCAAGAACAAGTTAAACAGTATGCCAGAGAGCTTTGGCAAGATGGTAAGAAGCATACGTTTAAACTTGAAACTAAGCGCATAAATAAAAGTTTTCCATTTTCCACTTATGAGCTTAACTGCGAACTAGGTGGAGTTATCTGTGAGCTTTTGGGCGATAAAGCCGTGGTGGATGTGCACGAACCAGAATACACAATTAGGGTAGAAATCAGAGAAAAAACCTATCTCTACCACGAGATCATACCAGCGCATAAAGGTTTACCAGTTGGCACCGGGGGCAAGGGTTTATTGTTGTTGTCGGGTGGAATTGATAGCCCTGTGGCTGGATACATGTTAGCTTCAAGAGGTATGGAAATTGAAGGCATTTACTTTCATACCTTCCCTTACACTAGTGAACAAGCGAAAGATAAAGTTATTGAATTAGCCCGAAAACTATCTGGTTATTGCGGTAAATTTCGTTTACATATCGTTGATTTTACTGATATTCAGTTGGCGATCAATGATGCTTGTCCAGAAGCGATGCTCACCATTGTTATGCGTCGTGTCATGATGCGAATTGCCGAAAAAGTTGCGCTTCAGCGAGAAATGGGTTGTTTGATTACAGGTGAGAGTTTGGGACAAGTTGCAAGTCAGACTTTAGAGGCATTGGGCACAACCAATTGTGTTGTAAGTTTACCTGTTTTCAGACCGCTAATCGGTATGGATAAGGAAGATACTGTAGCTATTGCTCGTAAGATTGATACCTTTGAAACTTCGATACTTCCCTATGAAGACTGTTGTACAGTTTTTGTGGCAAAACATCCTAAAACAAAGCCTACAATGCAAGATGCGCTCAAAGCAGAGCAACGCTTAGATATTGATTCTTTAGTGACAACTGGTGTTGAGCGCATTGAAACTATAGAGGTGTACTAAGGAGCTAGCATTTGAAAGATTGGCAACAACCCCTGGCATATCGTTTAGCACCACAGACAATTGCTGATTATATCGGGCAAGAACATATTTTAGCGCCTGGTAAGTTATTGCGTCGTCTGATTGAAGCTGATAAGTTGAGCTCTATTATTTTGTTTGGTCCTCCTGGCACTGGCAAAACATCACTTGCACGTGTTATAGCTAATACAACTACCAGTCGTTTTTGTCAGTTAAATGCTGTTACCGCTGGAATTAAAGATATTAAAAATGTCATTTCAGAAAATGAGAGCGCCATTTTATCACCACAGAGGAGAACGGTACTCTTTATTGATGAGATTCATCGCTTTAACAAAGCACAACAAGATGCATTGCTTCCATATGTTGAGAATGGTTCTTTGATTTTGATTGGTGCGACCACCGAAAATCCTTATTTTGAAGTGAATAAGGCTCTGCTCTCGAGATCGACAGTATTTCAACTAAAGCCGTTGTCTGAAGAAGCATTAGAGCAGATTTTACAGCGTGCTTTATCTGATGTTGAAGTGGGTTATGGTAGGTTGCCTGTAAAGTTAGATGAAGATGCACAAAAATTTTGGTTACAGTTAGCGCAAGGTGATGCTAGAGTAATGCTTAATGCGCTGGAGTTGGCGGTATTAACTACCGCACCAAACGATTTAGGCGAAATACACATTTCCTATGCTGTAGCACAAGAATGTTTGCAAAAGAGCAGTATCTATTTTGATAAGAATGGAGAGTCTCACTACGACACTATCAGTGCTCTGATCAAATCCATTAGAGGAAGTGATCCTAATGCCGCTATTCACTACTTAGCAAGAGCACTTAAGGGTGGCGAGGCAGAATTTATTGCTCGTAGGTTGGTTATCGTAGCCGCTGAAGATATAGGTTTAGCCAATCCTCAGCTATTGCCCTTAGCGTTAGCAGGCTATCAGGCGGTTGAGAGAATTGGTATGCCGGAGGCGAGAATAGTATTAGCAGAAGTTGTGGTTGCTTTGGCAAGCTCACCTAAATCAAATTCTGCTTATCTAGCTATAGACGAAGCGTTAGCTGATTTAGAAAAGATGAATGTGGGGGAAATTCCCTTAGCTTTGCGCAATGCCCCTGTAAAGGAGATGAAAGATTTGGGATATTCTACGGGTTATCATTATGCGCATAACTATAAATATCATTTCTATCCCATGGATTTTTTGCCTCAAGAATTAAAAGATAAGAAGTACTATGTACCTACAGAGCTAGGATATGAACAAAAAATCACTCAATGGTTAGACTTCTTAGAAAAAGTTAAAGCTGAATACTTGGAGAAGAAAGGGGAGTAGATGAATTCTGAATTACCTACATTTAATTATTTAGAACAGTTTTTTAGCTACTTCGCAGGTATAAAAGAGCGTACGCCCAGAACAATTCGGGAGTATCGCTATGATTTGATACTCTTCTTTCGCTTCATTAAATATCTGAAACAAAAGGGAATGCCTAAAAAAGCAGAAGATTTAGATAATCTAGATATTTCTGATATTGATTTAGCCTTTATCCGTACGATTGAGCTTACAGAGATGTATCAATTTGTTTCCTGGTTAGCTACAGTGCGTAAATGTGGTGCCTCAGCGAGGGCTAGAAGAATATCAGCCATTAGAAGTTTTTTTACCTATCTAACGACCAAATGCAAATTGCTAGATAATAATCCTGCGCAAGAGCTGGAGTTACCAAAAAAAACTAAACAATTACCACGTTATTTGACGGTGGATGAAAGCACCAAATTGTTAGCTACTGTAGCTCAGAGTAATACCAAATGGAATGAGCGTGATTTTTGTATACTCACTTTGTTTCTAAACTGTGGTTTGCGCTTATCTGAATTAGTAGGCATA
Organism: Bacillota bacterium; assembly: GCA_023389255.1. Lineage (GTDB taxonomy): Bacteria > Bacillota > Clostridia > Saccharofermentanales > DTU023 > JAEWER01. Next base: position 2,544 of record JAEWER010000004.1, on the reverse strand, counting down.
GATGTTACTGATATTCGTGAAGATACTTTAGTAGTTACGGGTAAAGGTAATAAAGAACGTACTATTTATCTAAATGATGTCTGTTGTCAGGCACTTAACGACCTGTTGTCGGTGAGAGTGCCAGCTAAAGTACCAGATAGTGAAGCCTTATTCGTTTCACGCAATAGACAGCGTATATCTGTACGTGCAGTGCAAAACTTAGTCAAAAAGTATATTACGAGTGCTGGCTTAGATCCTAAGCGCTATTCGACGCATAAGTTGCGCCATACAGCAGCTACATTGATGTATCAATATGGAGCGGTAGATTTGCGTAGCTTGCAACAAATTTTAGGGCACAGTAGCATTGCAACCACTGAGATTTATACTCATGTTAATGACGATATGCTACATAAAGCAGTTGAGAGTAATCCGCTCAATCAATTGCGTAAAGATGAATTGAAGTAGAACAATAAAGGAGCAAGCAAATGAGAGAAGAAAAATTCAGAGTTGGTATTGTTGGTGCTACAGGTTATGTAGGACAAACTTTTGTTACTTTATTAGCTGATCATCCTTGGTTTGAAATCAAACAATTATTTGCTTCTGCTAGATCTGCTGGTAAAAACTATCAAGAGGCAGTAAAGGAGCGCTGGCATTTAGCCACACCAATGCCCGCAAAAGCTGCAAATTATCTAGTGCAAGATTTAGCAAAGATTGACGAATTCAAAGATGAGTTAGATTTCGTATTTTGTGCTGTAAATATGCCGAAAGCAGAAGTGCTAGCCCTAGAAGAAAAGATAGCCCGCTTGGAGATACCCGTTGTTTCGAACAATTCAGCTAATCGCCAAACTGCTGATGTACCAATGGTTATTCCCGAAATCAATGCTGATCATTTGCGCTTAATAGAAAAACAACGCCAGCGTTTAGGTACTAAGTATGGGTTCATTGTTGCTAAACCTAATTGCTCGATTCAAAGCTATGTGCCATTGCTTCATCCACTCAGACAGTATGAACCAGAATTGGTTAGTGTTTGTACGTATCAAGCAATTTCTGGTGCAGGTAAAACTTTTAATACATGGCCAGAGATGCAAGGAAATGTTATTCCTTTTATTGGTGGAGAGGAAACTAAATCAGAAGAAGAGCCTCTCAAGATTTGGGCGGATCTAATCACTAAAGATACGTGTTCAGAAAATAAAGAGACAGAGTTGTACTTAGAGTTAGCGCAAAAACCAATAATTTCAGCGCAGTGTTATCGTGTAGCTGTGCAGGACGGACACACTGCAGCAGTTTCTGTCAAATTTAAACATAAACCTACTAAAGAACAAATGATTGAAGCCTGGCAAAATTATCAGGGTATTCCGCAAAAAGCAAATTTACCATCTGCCCCTAAGCAATTTATTACCTACTTTGCCGAAGATGATCGCCCACAGGCTAAAACTGATGCACAAATTGAAAAAGGTATGGGTATTTCTGTGGGCAGATTACGTGAAGATAAGATTTTTGATTACAAATTTGTAGGCTTATCGCACAATACCTTAAGAGGTGCAGCCGGGGGAGCTGTACTAACAGCTGAGCTTTTAGTTCATCTCGATTATTTAAAACATAAATACATCCAGTAACAACTTGGCAGAACCTGTATGCTGTAGATAGAGGTAAGTATGTCTGAGGTGTTAGTACAAAAAAATCCGTTAGGTGATTTAGTATCTTGCACAGGGCAAGGTACTTTAGTGCACTATAGTCATGTTTTAGCTCAAACTGATGCTAAAGCTGTTGTTTTAGTGGTGCATGGTATGTGTGAACACCAAAAAAGATATTTTCATTTTGCTGAGTTTTTAGCGCAAAAAGGTTATCTGGTTTACACGCTTGATTTACCTGGGCATGGCGAAACTGGTAGAGATAATCTAGGTTTTTTTGCAGATAAAGACGGGGATAGGTTTGTACCACAAGACATTGATCAATTAGTACAAAAAATTAAAGAGAGTGTAGATTTACCTATGCATCTTTTTGGTCATAGTATGGGATCAATCTTGGTGCGTTACTATTTAGCAAATTTTACTTCGCAACTTAATTCAGTTATTTTGTGTGGCACTGTGGGCAAGAATCCAGCTACAGGTATAGGGATTGTCTTAGCTCGTCTGAGCGTGTGGCTATTTGGTAGCAGGCATCGTGCTCTATTTATTAACCGTTTAACCCAAGCTAATATGCGTGAGAAAAAGACAAAAGCTAAAGAGCAAAAAAACGACTTAGCAGCAAATGCAGAAGAATGGTGTTTTCAATGGTTATCTCGCCAAGAACAAGTAGTAGAAAACTATGTCAAAGATCCTCTGTGTGGCTTTATGTTTACTAACTCTGCTTTTTGGGCATTGTTTAAGTGGATAAAGTCAATCACCACACTGAATTGGGCTAAGCAAGTAAAACAAAGACACCCTAATTTACCAATCTATCTGATAGCAGGTGATGCAGATCCAGTTGGTAATTATGGCAGAGGAGTTGTGCAAACAAAGGAGAACTTGACTAAGGCTGGTTTAGAAGTAGAGCTCAAGCTATATGCTGGTGCTAAGCATGAAT